>NZ_JABAFY010000006.1 GCF_012843875.1 Desulfovibrio piger
TTTTTTTCCAACCTTGACTGTTGTGGGTCTTCCTGTTTTACGCAAGCCCCGTGTTGCGTTTCAATTTACAATCTGCCGGACAAAAGGTGCGGCCTCCCCCTCCACGCCAAAAAACTTTATCAGGGCCTGCCTCTGCCGGGAGGGGAAAAGGAAGCACAGGCCTGCCGGGCAGGCGGAGGTTTTTCCCCGCACTCCAAATCCCTCCTCCCAGGTTCTCTTCCTCTCTTTAAAAATCGTTGTCCCGGAGCATCGAGCGGGACCTGTGGCGGCTGCCGGTCTCCGGGATGCACAGCATGATATGGCACGCTGTCCCCGCCGGCAGGCTGCTGGCGGGGACGGTATGGCGGACACCCTTCGGGCGGCATTTCTGTTGTCGCTTCCCCGCCTTGCGTTTTTTTGTCCTGAACGAAGGAAGGCGCGTGGAGCGCGCCTTCCCATGAGCGTTTTTTGGGGGGAGGGGGAGTTTGAGGGGGAGGGCCCGCTTTTTACCGCAGGAAAAAGGGGCCCTCCCCCTTAAGCCAGCCAGCCCGGCAGATCATCAATAAAACAAAAACGGGCCGTCTCCTGAAGAGACGGCCCGTTTCGTATCGTGGGAGCTGTCGTTGACGCCGGGAAGCGAGGCACCGGTGCGGCGGGCACAGCTCCGAATGCGGCCTTTGTTGCCGCGCCCCGTCCCATGCTGCTCTGCTTTGAACGGAGGAAGGTGCGTAGGCGCCTTTCCAAGAGCGTCTGGGGAGGGGAGTTTGAGGAGAGGCCCGCTTGTTACCGCAGGCAAAAGGGGCCCTTCCTCCTCAACATATTCGTGCCTTAGGCCAGCACTTCCATGGTGGCCTGGGCGATCTGCAGTTCCTCGTTGGTGGGGATGATGAGGACCTTGATCTTGCTGTCGGGGGTGGAGATGGTGCGGGCACCGGGCTTGCGAGTGCCGTTTTCTTCCAGGTTCAGGCGCACGCCCAGTTCTTCCAGGCCTTCGCAGACCTTGGCGCGGACGATGTCGTCGTTTTCACCGATACCGGCGGTGAAGACCAGGGCATCGACCTTGCCGCCCAGCAGGAAGAAGTAGGCGCCCAGGGTCTTCTTGATGCTGCGGACCAGCATGTTGAGGGCCAGTTCGGCCTTCTTGTTGCCGTTCTCGATCTCCTTGTGCACGTCACGCATGTCGGTGAAGCCGCACAGGCCCAGCAGGCCGGACTTCTTGTTCATCAGGGTGTCCATTTCCTCGGGGGTCAGGCCCTTCTTTTCCATGATGAAGGGGACGATGGCCGGGTCGATGGAACCGCAGCGGGTGCCCATGATGAGGCCTTCCAGAGGGGTGAGGCCCATGCTGGTGTCAAAGCACTTGCCGTCTTTCACACAGCTCATGGAAGAGCCGTTGCCGAGGTGCATGGTGATGGAGCGCAGCTCGGACTGGGGCTTGCCCAGGTATTCGGCGGTCTTCTTGGCGATGTACTTGTGAGAGGTGCCGTGGAAGCCGTAGCGGCGGATGTGCATCTCTTCGTAGATCTCGTAGGGCAGGCCGTACATGTAGGCTTCCTGCGGCATGGCCATGCCGAATTCGGTGTCGAACACGGCCACGTTGGGCACGCCGGGGAAGAGCTTTTCGGCCACTTCGATGCCCATGAGGTTGGCGGGGTTGTGCAGGGGGCCCAGGGGGAAGCAGTCACGGATGATCTGCTTCACGTTTTCGTCCACCTTCACGGTCTCGGTGATGGATTCGCCGCCGTGCAGCACGCGGTGGCCGATGGCGTAGATCTCGCTCTTGTCCTTGATGACGCCCTTTTCAGGGTCGGTCAGCAGGGAGATGACCAGTTCCATGGCTTCCACGTGGGTGGGGAAGGCGCTTTCGCGCACGATCTTTTCTTCGTGGTCGCTGTCAGGAGCGATCTTGTGGGTCAGCTTGCCCATGCCCTGGCCGATGCGTTCGGCCAGACCGGAAGCCAGGACGGTCTCGGTGTCCATTTCCAGCAGCTGATATTTGCAGGAGGAAGAGCCAGCGTTGATAACCAGTACTTTCATGAGGATCCTCGTCAGGGGGGAATGGAGGGACGGAGCCTGGGCTCCGTCCCTGATATGGTGGTTGCGGACAGGATGCCGGGCGAGGCCGGCGCGTGTCCGTACTACTTCTGCTTTTCGGCAGCGGCCTGGATGGCGGTGATGGCCACGGTATTCACGATATCGGGCACGGTGCAGCCGCGGGACAGGTCGTTGACGGGCTTGTTGAGGCCCTGCAGGACAGGACCGATGGCCACGGCCTCAGCGGCACGCTGCACAGCCTTGTAGGTGTTGTTGCCGGTGTTGAGGTCGGGGAAGATGAAGACGGTCGCCTTGCCGGCCACCTTGCTGTTGGGCAGCTTGGTCTTGGCCACGGTGGGATCGATGGCGGCGTCGTACTGCAGGGGGCCTTCCAGGGAGAGCTCGGGAGCCTTTTCCTTGGCCAGGGCCGTGGCTTCCACCACCACATCCACGTCGGCACCCTTGCCGGACGTACCGGTGGAGTAGGAGAGCATGGCCACGCGGGGATCGATGCCGAAGACCTTGGCGGTATCGGCGGAGGCCACGGCGATCTCGGCCAGCTGCTGGGAGGTGGGGTTGGGGTTGACGGCGCAGTCACCGAAGACCAGCACGCGGTCCTTGAGGCACATCAGGAAGACCGAGGAGACCACGGAGTAGCCGGGCTTGGTCTTGATGAATTCGAAGGCGGGACGGATGGTGTGGGCGGTGGTGTTCACGGCACCGGAGACCATGCCGTCGGCGTCGTCCTTCTTGACCATCATGGTGGCGTAGTAGGTAGCGTCGCTCATGACGTCGCGGGCGCGTTCGATGGTCACGCCCTTGGCCTTGCGCAGTTCGGCATAGGTGGCGGCGTAGTCTTCGAACTTGGGCGAGGTGACGGGATCGATGATGGTGGCCTTGCTGATGTCGAGGTGCAGTTCGCGGGCCAGCTTGTTGATCTTGTCTTCATTGCCCAGCAGGATGATGTCAGCTACTTCGCGGCGCAGCAGGATGTCGGTGGCCTGCAGGATGCGGGGTTCCTCGCCTTCGGCCAGGACGATGCGCATCTTGTTGGCCTTGGCGCGCTCGATGAGGTTCAGTTCGAACATCATGGGCGTCATGCGGCCGGGTTTGGTCATGTTCAGGCGGGCGCTGATCTCCTTGCCGTTGACGTAGTGGTCATACAGGCCCAGCACGGTGTTGATCTTGCGGGTATCGGTGGGCTCGATGAGGCCGTAGATCTCCTGCAGGGACATGAAGGCCTTGGAGGTGTGCTGTTCGGTCAGCAGCACGGGCAGGGGGGCACCGGTCCAGCCTTCGATGAGGCTGCTCACTTCGGCGCTGGGACGGATGCCGCCGGTCAGCAGCACGCCGGCGATGTCGGGCTTGCTGGAGGACAGGCGGGAGGCGATGGAGGCCAGCAGGATGTCGGTGCGGTCGCCGGGGGTCACGATGAGCTGGTCCTTGGCCAGGTAGCCCAGGAAGTTGTCCACGTGCATGGCGGCGATGAGGTAGTCGCCCACCAGGGCGTCGAGATGGGCCTCACCGGAGAGCACTTCGGCGTTCAGGCCCTTCTGCAGGTCGCGCATGGTGGCGCGGCCCAGGGCGGGCTCGTCCGGGATGGCGTAGACCAGGCCGGGCTTGTCATCAGCGGCAAAGATGTCGCTCAGGCCGTCGGCTTCGGCGCGGGTCAGGCTGGAGCGGTTGACGATGGTGGCGATGACGTCCAAGGAGTAGGGGGCCATGGAGTCGCGGGTCACCAGCAGGGAGTCGCGCACTTCTTCGGCGTTCTTGCCTTCACCGCTGGTGATGAGCATCACGGGGCAGCCCAGGTTGGAGGCGATCTCGGCGTTCAGTTCGAATTCGAAGACCGGGTCCTTGCCCAGGAATTCGGTGCCCACGCAGAGCACGAAATCGTGGCGGCTCTGCAGTTCCTTGAACTTCTGGATGATGTTCTCGATGACCAGGTTGCGGTCGCCCTGATTGATGATGGTGCGCACTTCCTGGTAGGTGTAGGCGAAGGTGTCGCAGTAGTCCTGCTTGAGCTTGAAGTGTTCCAGCAGCAGGTTGATGTCCGGGGCGCGGTCATCCAGCTGGGGTTCATTGATGATGGGGCGGAAAATGGCCACATCCTGCATGTTGCGGCTCAGGATGGACATGGTGCCCAGGGCGATGGCGCGCTTGCCGGTGCGCGGGCCCGTGGCGGTAAGGTATAGGGCGCGATGCATGGTTTCCTCCAGGACGGGGCGCTGGCCCCGGTGAATCGATGCCGTTATGTTTGAAGTTTCGCGAGCCGGAAACTTCCCGAGCGCGGGTTGGCTGATGGCGCGCTGCGCGCCGCGGCCCGAGGGCCGCTGCCCTTGCGGGCGGAAAGATGATGTTGCGCCATGCGGGTCTGCCGTCCCGGCATGGGCGCGTCCTTGCCGGCGGGCCGGAGGACGCTGGGGCTCGACCCACGCTCCAGATAATGGGGGCGCGGCCGTTGCGGCCGCGCCCCTTCATTTATTCAGCGTATGCCGGCTTAGTTTTCGCTGCCGGGATGAGGCAGGCTGGCCAGCTGCTTGTACAGAGCGTGACGCTCGTTGTAGGCCTTGTCCAGTTCAGCCTTGAGCTGCTTGGACACTTCGGGATCCTTCTTGTCCAGAGCGGCGAAACGGGTTTCGCCGGCCAGGAAGGCCTGCAGTTCGCCGTTGGGATCCTTGGTGTAGTCCAGCTGGAAGGGATTCTTGCCTTCCTTGGCCAGTTCGGGGTTGAAGCGGTACAGGGGCCAGTAGCCGGTCTGCACGGCCAGCTTTTCTTCTTCCTGGCTCTTGCCCATGCCCTTGCGGATACCCTGGTTGATGCAGGGAGCGTAGGCGATGATCAGCGAGGGGCCCTTGTAGGCTTCGGCTTCGCGGAAGGCCTTGAGCACCTGCTGCTTGTCGGCGCCCATGGCGATGGAGGCCACGTACACATAGCCGTAGCTCATGGCCATGCGGCCCAGGTCCTTCTTGCCGATGCGCTTGCCGGCAGCGGCGAACTGAGCGATGGCGCCCAGAGGAGTGGACTTGGAGGCCTGACCGCCGGTGTTGGAGTACACTTCGGTATCCATCACCAGGACGTTGATGTCGTCGCCGGAAGCCAGAACGTGGTCCAGACCGCCGTAACCGATGTCGTAGGCCCAGCCGTCACCACCGAAGATCCACACGCTCTTCTTGGTGAAGAGGTCGCCCATATCCCACAGCTTGTGGGCCAGAGCGTGGTTGGCTTCGGACAGGCTGTCCAGGTTGTCCAGGATCTCTTCGCCGAACTTGCGGGAGCCTTCGGCGTCTTCCATGTTGTCCAGCCAGCCCTGCAGGGAGGCCTTCAGTTCGTCGTCGATGCCTTCGGTGGCCAGGGCTTCCTTGACAGCCAGGGCCAGGGCGCCGCGGCGCTGCTTGTAGCCCAGACCGATACCGCAGCCGAATTCGGCGGCGTCTTCAAAGAGGCTGTTGCCCCAGGCGGGACCGAAGCCGTCCTTGTTGGTGGTGTAGGGCGTGGTGGGGGAAGAAGCACCCCAGATGGAGGAGCAACCGGTGGCGTTGGCGATCAGCATGCGTTCGCCGAACAGCTGGGTGAGCACCTTGACGTAGGGGGTTTCACCGCAGCCGGCGCAGGCGCCGGAGAACTCATGCAGGGGCTGCTGCAGCTGGGAACCCTTGACGGTGTCGCGAGCCATCAGGTCGTCCTTGATGGAGACGTTGGCTTCGGCGAAGGCCAGGTTGGCCACCTGGGCGTCGATCTGGGTATCCAGGGGCTTCATGGTCAGGGCGCGCTTTTCAGTCTTGGTGGGGCAGACTTCCACGCAGGAGCCGCAGCCCAGGCAGTCTTCGGCGTACACCTGCATGCGGAACTTCATGCCGGTCAGTTCCTTGCCCTTGGCAGGCACGGTCACGAAGCTTTCGGGAGCGCCGGCCAGTTCTTCGTCATTGGCGACCACGGGGCGGATGGCGGCGTGGGGGCACACGAAGGAGCACTGGCAGCACTGGATGCAGTTGTCGGCCACCCATTCGGGCACGTTGATGGCCACACCGCGCTTTTCACAGGCAGCGGTGCCCAGAGGCATGATGCCGGCGGGTTCCATGGCGGACACGGGCAGCTTGTCGCCGCGCTGGGCCAGGATGGGACGCACCACACCGGCGATGTAGTCGTCGTCGCCGCAATGGCAGACTTCGGCACCTTCGGTGGCGTCAGCCCAGGATTCGGGGTACTTGATCTCGACCAGGGCGTCCATGCCCTTGTCCACGGCGGCGATGTTCATGTTGACGATCTTGTCGCCCTTCATGCCGTAGGTCTTCTTGATGGATTCCTTCAGCAGGGCCACGGCCTTGTCGAAGTCGATCACGTTGGCCAGCTTGAAGAAAGCGGTCTGCATGATCATGTTGATGCGGCCGCCCAGACCCACTTCCTGGGCCACGGCAACGGCGTCAACGTTGAAGAACTTCAGGTGCTTGCGGGCGATGGTGCGCTTCATGGAAGCAGGCAGGTGCTTTTCCATGTCTTCCAGCGACCAGTTGGAGTTCAGCACGAAGGTACCGCCGTCCTTGATGCCGTCCAGGATGTCGTACTGGGTGACATAGGCGGCCTTGTGGCAGGCGATGTAGTCCGCCTGGGTGATGAGGTAGGAAGACTGGATGGGGCTCTTGCCGAAGCGCAGGTGGGACACGGTGAAGCCACCGGACTTCTTGGAGTCGTAAGCGAAGTAGGCCTGAGCGTACATGTCGGTGTTGTCACCGATGATCTTGACGGCCTGCTTGTTGGCACCCACGGTACCGTCGGCGCCCAGACCGAAGAACTTGCACTGCACGGTGCCGGCGGGCACGGTGTCGATCTCTTCTTCAACGTCGAGGCTCAGGTTGGTCACGTCGTCGTGGATGCCCACGGTGAAGTGGTTCTTGGGAGCCAGGCCCAGCATGTTGTCGAACACGGCCTTGGCCATGCCGGGGGTGAAGTCCTTGGAGCCCAGACCGTAACGGCCGCCCACGATGGTGGGAGCTTCGCCCTTTTCCATGAAGGCAGTGCACACGTCCTGGTACAGGGGCTCGCCCAGGGAACCGGGTTCCTTGGTGCGGTCGAGGACGGTGATGGTGGTGGCGGTGGCGGGGATGGCCTGCAGCAGGTGTTCGGCCGAGAAGGGACGGAACAGATGCACTTTCACCAGACCCACGCGCTGGCCGCGTTCGTTCAGGTAGTTGACGGTTTCCTGGATGACTTCACAGGAGGAGCCCATGCTGATGATCACGCGGTCGGCTTCGGGATGGCCCACGTAGTCGAACAGGCGATGCTTGCGGCCGGTGATGGCGGCCACTTTCTTCATGTTTTCCAGCACGATGCCGGGCACGGCGTCATAGTACAGGTTGCTGGCTTCGCGGTTCTGGAAGAAGATGTCGGGGTTCTGGGCGGTGCCGCGGATATGGGGATGTTCCGGGTTCATGGCATTGGCGCGGAACTCTTCGACCTTGTCCCAGGGAACCAGCTTGCGGATGTCTTCGTAATCGATGGTCTCGATCTTCTGCACTTCGTGAGAGGTACGGAAACCGTCGAAGAAGTGGCAGAAGGGCACGCTGGCGTCAAGGGCGGACAGGTGGGCGACCAGGGCCATGTCCATGCATTCCTGCACCGAAGAGGAGCAGAGGAAGGCAAAACCGGTCTGGCGGCAGGCCATGACGTCCTGATGGTCACCGAAGATGGACAGAGCGTGGGAAGCCAGGGCACGGGCCGAAACATGGAAGACGCCGGGCAGCAGTTCGCCGGCGATCTTGTACATGTTGGGGATCATGAGCAGCAGGCCCTGGGAAGCGGTGTAGGTGCTGGTCAGAGAACCGGCAGCCAGCATACCGTGCACGGCACCGGCGGCACCGGCTTCGGACTGCATTTCACGCACGGTCACGGTCTGGCCCATCAGGTTTTTGCAACCCTTGGCAGCCATTTCGTCCATGACTTCGCCCATGACGGACGAAGGGGTAATGGGGTAAATGGCAGCCGTGTCCGACAGAGCGTAGGCAATATACGCGGTGGCGTTATTGCCGTCCATGGTTTTCATTTTCGCCATCTGTTCCTCCTTGCGCGTCTATCTTGGCGCGCATGTTTTTCCGGAATGGACACACCGGCAAGCGGTGGTCTTGTGCAAACAGAGAGGATCCATCGCATCATGCCGTGGCATGAGGCCGGAGCGGCCCGGGCGGAAGAAGCCCGAAAAAACGGCCGGGACCGTGCCTGTTCGCAATGGATGAGCCCTACCACAAAATTGTTTGTTTGAACAGTCTAATGTGGGCAGGCTGTGAAAAAAAATGCACAAGCATTTTTGCAAGAGAAACAAAGGAGTTAGAAAGATATTGAGCCGCTGCGGCTCCGCAGGACGCGTGACCGGCGCCTTTGTCTCTCTTCAGGCTGCCTACTAAAAAGGGCGACAAAAGGCAATAACGGAAAATACCATGAAATATGTCATGTGATCATAGCCCGCAAAACGGCGCTGCGAAAGGCTTTGGAGGTCCTCCCGGCAGGGCTTGGGAAGGGGCGGTGCCCTGCCGGTCATGGCACCTTGCTGCGGCAGGCTGCTGACCGGGAAAGCGCAGGGAAGGGAGGCGGGCGAAGAGGCCGTTCCCCGGCCTTCAGGGGCGGTCGGCCGGGTGCCCGGGGCGACTGCCGCCGTGCCGGACAGGGGCCCGCCGGCAGGCCATGAAAAAAGGGGCCCCCTGACGGGCGCCCCTTGAACAGGTCACAAGGACAAACAGCTAGATCTTGCCGCCGGTCTTGAGCACGGCCTGCATGCCGCCGGCGGCGTTGACCACGTCGGTGATGCCGTTGCGGGCCAGGATCAGCACGCTGTCATAGGCGCGCAGACCGGTGTTGCAGATGATGGCCACAGGACGGTCCTTGGGCACTTCGTTGACCCGGCTGGGCATCTCTTCCAGAGAGATGGAGTGCCATTCGGGATGGACGGCCTGCACGGCCTGACCGGCCTTGGCGGGACGGGCGTCGATGAAGAAGATGTTGTTCTCGGCGCGCTTTTCCCACAGCGCCATGAACTCTTCGGAGGTGATGGGCTTCACACGGCCAGCCAGCACGTTGTCGGCCACGTTGGCCACCACGTTGACCACGTCCATGGCGGAGGCGAAAGGCGGCGCGTAGGAGATCTCCAGGTTGGAGATGTCTTCCACGGTGGGCTTGCCATACTGCAGCACGGCGGCCACGGCGTCGATGCGGGCCTTGAGGGCGTCACCGGCGGTGCAGGCGCCCTGGATGCCCAGCACGCGGCGGTCCCTCTTGTCCACCACCAGTTCCAGGCTCATCATGTTCTTTTCGGGATAGAAGTGGGCGCGGTCCAGCTGTTCCACGGCCACGGAGATGGCGTCATAGCCTTCCTTGCGGGCGCGTTCCACAGTGAGGCCGGCGCCGCAGAAGGACATGTCGAACAGTTTCACGGCCCAGGTGCCCACGAAGCCGGGGAAGCTGGCATCGCCGCCGGCCAGGTTGGTGCCGATGACGCGGCCCTGGCGGTTAGCCATGCTGCCCAGGGGCAGGTAGCCCAGCTTGCCGGTGATGAGGTTCTTGATGGCCACGCAGTCGCCGCCGGCATAGATGTCGGGGTCGCTGGTCTGCATCTTTTCATTGACCACGATGGCGCCGAAGGGGGCCACTTCCAGACCGGCGTCCTTGGCCAGCTGGCCGTTGGGCAGGAAACCGGCGGCAAAGATCACCAGCTGGGCGGGCAGTTCGCGCTTGTCGGTGATGACCTTGCACACGGCGCCGTCCTTGCCTTCCAGCTTGACGACCTTTTCAGAGGTGTAGACGGACAGGCCGTGGGCCTCGCAGTCGTGGGCGGCCATCTTGCCCATGTTGTGGGAGAGCACGCCGGGCAGCATCTGGTCCATCATTTCCACCACGCTGACCTTAACGCCCCACATGTCGGACAGGGCCACGGCAGCTTCCAGACCGATGAAACCGCCGCCCACGATGACGGCCTCGTTGACCTGGCCGTGTTCGCAGGCTTTGCGGATGACGTCGGCGGCTTCCAGACGGGTGAGGGTCAGGACGTTCTTCAGGTCGTGACCTTCCACCGGAGGCATGCGCGGGGTGGCACCGGTGGCCAGCACCAGCTTGTCGTAGGGCAGCTTTTCTTCCTCGCCGGTGACCACGTTGCGCACCAGCAGGGTCTTGGCGGCGCGGTCGATGGCCATGGCGCGGGTCTGGTTGCGCACGGTGATGCCTTTCATGGTACGGAAGAATTCGGGGTCACGCACGGTGTGGTAGGGCGTGGCGCGCAGGTCGTCGAGGTTGTTGACCTCGCCGGACACATAATAGGGGATGCCGCAGCCGCCGTAGGAGATGAAGAGGTTTTCATCCACCAGGGTGATCTCGGCGTCGGGCATCAGGCGCTTGCAGCGGCAGGCAGCCTTGGGACCCAGGGCAACGCCGCCGATAACCAGGATTTTCTGTGCCATGATAGACTCTCCTTGTAGAGCATTTGGCGTTTGAAACGCCGGGCGTCTCAAACTTTGTGCCGTCCGGGGACGAGGTCTCTCGCCCGGACACGGGCGGCCGCGGGCGCGGTCGCCGGAGCATGACGCTGTTGTTGGTCGGGCCTCGGGCGGCGACCCTGCGGTCACCAGACGGGGACAGGATACCTGTCCCTAGCGGCCCCGATACTGCCGGGCGTCTCCCACCCGGACGGTGATCTTTTCCCTGTCCATGAACTCCAGCAGGGCGATGAGGTACTTGCGCGAAAGGCCCAGGATCTCCTTGAGGCCGCCCACGTCCAGATCCTCATGGTCGCTGAACCACAGGCGCACCTTGTCCAGGATCTCTTCCACGGCCTCGTTGCCGTAGTAGAGGCCGTCCTTGACGCGCACCAGCTTCTTCTGTTCGCACAGCAGGCGCAGGACGGGCGCCGCCTCCTTGCTGCTCACGCCCAGCTCCTCGAGCACGTCCTTGAGGTTGGGCGGGGTCAGGCCCGCGCTGGTGTGGGCCTCCAGCAGCTTGCGGCTCAGGCCCTCCTGGTCGGAAGCCAGCGTGATCTTGTGGCTGGCCAGGCGCAGGCCGTCGCCTTCGGCCACCAGCAGGCCCTTTTTCTGGGCCGCTTCCAGCACGCGCGCCACCAGACGCTGGGGCAGCTTGTCGCTCCAGCCGGCGCACAGGGCGCCGCTGGGCAGCGAGGGCTTGAGCGGGTTCTTGGCGTGCAGGGCGGCGGCCCTGTCCAGGCAGGCGCGGATCAGGGCCTCGAAATGCAGGCTGGCGATCCACATGCGGCCTTCCTTGTGCCAGCAGATGGCCTCGCCCTGGGAAGACAGCTGGACCAGCTGCTTCTGCAGGGCCGCGGCGCTCTGGCCGGTGAGGGCCTGCAGCTGGCTGTGGCTGGCGCCCGCGCTGCCGCTGAGGCTCAGGGCCGCCCTGGTGAGGTCGAGGCCGGAGTGGGCCGTGATGTATTCGGGTGCGGCCAGTTCGGGCAGACGGGCCAGCAGGTCGAGCTTGTTCTGGAAATCCGGGTCCTTGCGGCGCAGCAGGGGCGGCAGGGGGCTGACGATGGTGCCGCCGGCCACGGTGCGCAGGGGCGAGTAGGCGCGCAGCACGCAATGGTCGCCGAACACGCCCACCATATCGCTGGAGAAGCGCAGTTCGGCCAGGCAGGAATCGCCGGGGGCCAGGCGGTCACGGTCGAAGAAGACCACCCGGGCCGCGCATTCCTGCGTGGCGTGGTGGAAGTGGACCTCGGTACGCTGGCGCAGGGGCCGCGGCGCGGACTTGAGGCACTGCAGACGCACCAGCCAGCGGCGGGAGGGGAAAAGGGTGTCGGGACGGCAGAGGGTGTTGCCGCGATGGATGTCCGTCACTTCCAGGCCCTGCACGTTGACGGCGCAGCGCTCGCCGGCGCGGACCATCTCCACGCTGCTGCCGTGGCGCTGCAGGCTGCGGGCGCGGGTGGGCAGGGCGCCGGGCATGAAGCAGAGTTCGTCCCCTTCGCTGACCGCGCCGGAAATGACCGTGCCCGTGATGACCGTGCCGTGCCCCTTGAGGGTGAACACGCGGTCCACCGGCAGGCGGAAGATGTCGGAGCCGTGCCGGGGCGGCAGGCTGCTGGCGCAGGCCAGGATATGTTCGCGCAGGGCCGGGATGCCCTGGCCCGTGCTGGACGAGACGGGGAAGATGGGGGCGCCTTCCAGAAAAGTGCCCTGCAGGAAGGTGCGCACGTCTTCCTGGACCAGTTCCAGCCAGTCCGCGTCCACCATGTCCACCTTGGTCAGGGCCACGAAACCGTGCCGGATGCCCAGCAGGGAGCAGATCTCCAGATGTTCGCGGGTCTGGGGCATGACGCCTTCGTCGGCGGCGATGACCAGCATGACGAAGTCCACACCGGCGGCACCGGCCACCATGTTTTTGACGAAGCGTTCATGGCCGGGCACGTCCACGATGCCCAGACGCTCGCCACCCGGCATGGGGACCCAGGCGAAGCCCAGTTCGATGGTGATGCCGCGCCGCTTCTCTTCTTCCAGACGGTCACAGTCGATGCCCGTCAGCGCGCGGACCAGAGATGTCTTGCCGTGGTCGATGTGACCGGCGGTACCCAGGATCAGAGCCATTCTACCCCCAGAAAAAACACAGGAGCCCCGCCGGAAACGCCTTGCGGCGGCCCGGTGAGGGGGACTGTCCCGTGTACGGAACTGGTTTTCAGTGTACGCCAGAGAGCGGGGCTTTGCAAACGGCTGCGGCGGACGACCGAAGAAGTTTCAGGCCTCCAACGCTCTGGTGAAAAATATCACAATTAGAGCCATGGTACGATTTTGTTCAAAAATAATCATCAAATACAGATCATTATGAACAGCGTCCGGGCTATGCCCTGTTTACCGGAGAACGAGTGCCGCCGGCAAACAAATACAAGAAAAAAATAAGGGGAATGTCCGAAGGGCCTTGGCGGGGGCAGGAAGGGCAGCTCCGCAAGGGCCGGGGACGGAAGAAAAGTTTTTTTGCCGTCCGTTCCGTACGGCAAAGCCTTTTGTTCACAAGGCTGCACGGTCTGCGGGGCACACAGCGGTGCCCCGCGGAAGTCCCGTTAATCCGGCAACTGCTCCAGCCATTGCTGGGTGGCGTCGATGAGCTTGCGGGGCGTGGAAGCCCCGGCGGTAAGGCCCACACGCCCCTTGCCGGCAAAGTCTTCGGCCCGCAGTTCTTCGGCCTGTTCGATATGATAGGTGCTGATGCCGCTCTGGGCCGCCAGATCGGCCAGACGGCGGGTGTTGCCGCTCTGGCGGCCGCCCACTACCACCATGGCATCCACCTGGGCAGCGATGCTGCGGGCCTCTTCCTGGCGTTCGCGGGTGGCATCACAAATGGTGGCCAGCACCTTGAGCCGGGGCAGGCGGTCGCGCAGTTCCTTTTCCAGCTGTTCGAAGACGGAACGGTCCTGGGTGGTCTGGGAGGCCAGCACATAGGAACGTTCCGGGTCCACATGCAGGGCGGCCAGTTCGTCACGGCTGCCGAACACATGGGCCGGTCCGTGGGCATAGGAGACAAGGCCGCGCACTTCGGGATGGTCGGCCTCACCGAAAAGCAGCAGCTCCTCGCCGTCGCGGGTGGCACGTTCGATGGCCAGCTGGGCGCGCTTGACCTTGGGGCAGGTGGCGTCCACCACGTCGGCGCCGGTGGCGCGGACGGCCTCCTCCACCTGACGGGTGATGCCGTGGGCGCGGATGAGGACCCTGTCCGTGGCGTTGAGCTGGGAAGGATCCTGGGCGCAGAAGACCCCCAGGGCCCCATAGTCGGCCAGGACCTGCGGGTTGTGGATGATGGGGCCCAGAGTGCAGGTGCGGCCTTCGCAGGGCTGTTCCAGAGCGGTATCCAGTTTTTGCAGGGCCAGGCCGACCCCCATGCAGAAACCGGCGGTCTTGGCGCGGATGACGTCCATAGTTCTCTCCCGGAAAAGATTCTTTGCGGCAGTGTTCCGTGAGAGGGAGGCCCTGTCAAGGGGAAGGGGCGCTCGCACTGTGCGGGAATCGCCGCCGGATGGCGGATGCTGTCTGGCATCCGGGCGGGTCCGCCTGTGCGGCGGCACGGCACCTTCGGCGCACACCGTCCTATCGACACGCTCGATATACGGGAAAGGGGCAGAGCCTGTGAGCAGGTGCGTCTGTGATTGCACGGGGGATACAAGACGCCTGCCTGTGGGGGACGGGGCAGGCAGGGGAAATCCCGTCCGGCAGGCGGCGGATGGCTCCCCGGCTGGAGAGGAGATGAAGAAGGCTGTCCAGGAAGGCAAAGGAAAGCGCGGGGGAGAGAAGACCGGAACTCCCCGTCGAGCGTCCTGTGCGGAGCACGGGACGCCGTGAGCGGTTTTTGAAGGATGGGGGAGTTTGAGGGGGAAGGGGACTTTTTTCCGCTGGAAAAAGTCCCCTTCCCCCTCAACAGATCTTGCCGTTTATTCCGGCAAAAAGCGGTCCATCAGCTCGTGCAGACCTTCCCAGGACGTGCAGCGGCAGAGCTCGAGGCGCAGGGCCTTGACGCCGGGCAGGCTGCGCACGTAGCGGGGCACCACGCTGCGCATCTTCCAGAGGGCGGCGCGACCGGGACAGAGCTCCTGGGCCAGTTCCATGTGGCGCAGGACCATGGCCCGCAGGGCGGCCGGTGAGGGGGGCTGGGGCTCCTCGCCCCGGCAAAGGCGGAGGTGGTCGTCGAAGATGGCCGGGCCGTGCATGGCGCCCCGGGCGTACATGACCGTATCCACGCCGGTCTGCTCCAGCACGCGCAGGCCGTCCCGGGCGCTGAACAGGTCGCCGCTGGCGATGAGGGGGATGTCCAGGGCTTGCTTGAGCTCGGCCAGCACCTCGTGGGCGGCCTCGCCGCCGAAGCCCTGGCGCGCCGTACGCGGATGCAGGGTGATCCAGCCCGCGCCCAGATCCTGGAGGCGCAGGGAAAGGTCGCGCCAGACATGCCTTTGGCTGTCCAGGCCCAGACGGATCTTGAAGCCCACCCGTCCGGGACCGGCGGCCTGGAGCATGGCGCGGGCCACTTCGAGGGCATTGGGCACATCGCCCAGCATGGCGGCCCCGGCCCCCTGTTTGAGGACCTTGGCCACCGAGCAGCCCATGTTGAGGTCGAACCAGCCGTAGCCCACGTCGCGGAGCATCTCCACGGCCCGTTGCAGGAAGGAGGCCTCGGCGCCGAAAAGCTGGACCACCAGCGGCTGGTCCTCGGGCAGGCTCTGCAACAGCTCGCCGGTGCCGGGGCTGCGGTAGACAAGGCCCTTGGCGCTGACCATCTCGGTCACGCAGACCGCCGCGCCGTACTGGCGGCAGAGCAGGCGGAAGGGCAGGTCGCTGTAGCCGGCCAGGGGCGCCAGCCAGGGGTGCTCCCGGTCGAAGGGCAGGCTGTCGGGGGTGGCCGGGGATTCCGGCAGGAAAAACGCTTTGTGCATCATCAATGTTCCGTAGTGCGGGACGCAGGGTCTTCGGGTTGCATCTGTTGCAGGCGCTGCTGCGCCAGCTGGTCCACGCTGCGGGGGGCAGCGGCCGTGGGGCAGGCGGGACCGGGACAGGATTCCTCGGGGCAGCCGGTGTGGCAGCAGATATGCCTGTTCAGCATGTCCACGCCGATGCGCAGGCCGTCGCCCAGGGTATCGGCCACAAAGCCGTCGCTCAGGCAGTCGATGACGCCCGTGCGGCCGAGGATGTCGCGCACGTTGCGGCTGCCCACCACCAGGACCACCGGCACACTGCGGGCATAGCAGCGTTCGAGGAACTGCTCAAGGGCATGGGCGCCGGAGGCATCCAGCCAGAACACGCGGGTCAGGTGCAGGACCACCAGACGGGGCGGCGTGTCGTCCTCTTCGTAGAGCTGGCGCTCCAGCTCATGGATGGCGCCGAAGAAGAGCGTGCCTTCGATGACGTAGACCACCAGGCCTTCGGGCATGTTGTCCGGGGCATAGCGCATGAGCGGGTCCGTGGCCCGCAGGCGGCGTACCCGGGGATGGGCCGCCTTGTAGATGAAGAGGGTCAGGGAGAGCAGCACGCCGATGAACACGGCCCGCTCCAGATCGAGGAGCAGGGTGGACGCGAAGGTGATGAGCAGCACCCAGCGGTCGATGCGCGTGGCCCGCAGGCAAAGGCGGATGGCCGGGATGTCGATCATGTTCACCGAGATGAGCAGCAGCACGCCCGCCAGGGCAGGCATGGGCAGCCAGCTGACCAGCGGCGCCATAACGAAGAGCATGGGCAGGGCCAGCAGGCCCGAAAAGACCGTGCCCATGCGGCTGCGCCCGCCGCTGGTGACCACCAGGGCGCTGCGGGTGAAGGAGCCGCAACCGGGGATGCCGGAGGTGAGGCCCGCGGCGATGTTGCCGAGGCCCTGACCGATGAGTTCCTGGCTGCCGTCGAAGCGGTCGCCGCGGATGCCCGCCAGCTGCTTGCCGATGGCCAGGGATTCCACGGCGCCCAGCAGGGCGATGGCCAGCGCGGGCATGAACAGGTCGCGGATGGAGGCCATGTCGAAGGCCGGGGGCAGGGAAAGGGGCGGGACCACGCTGGGGATGGCGCCCACCAGGCGCACGCCCTGCTCGTGGAGACCCAGCAGGGCCGAGACGGCGGAGATGATGACCAGGGCCGCCAGGGTGGCCGGGAAGCGGCGCGAGATGCGCTTGAAAAGCAGGATCAGCAGGATGGTGCCCCCGGAGACCAGCAGGCACCAGATGTTGAGATGAGTGAAGTTGTGGATGACGTGATCGATCTGGGGGAAGAATCCCTGTGCCTGGGAGGAGGGCAGGCCCAGCGCGGTCTTGAGCTGGCCCGACGCGATGAGCAGGGCCGCACCGGCGGAGAAGGCCACCATGACCGAATGGGAGATGAAATTGGCCAGCTCGCCCAGACGGGCAAGGCCCATGCCCACCTGGATGAGGCCGCAGAGCAGGGCGATGCCGAAGATGTAGGGCATGCGGGCCTCTTCGGGCAGACTGGCCACGGTGATGCCGCCGATGCTGACCGTGCTCATGGTGGTGAACAGCACCATGGAGATGGCGTTGGTGGGGCCGGCGGCCAGATAGCGGGCCGACCCCCAGAGGGCGGCCACGATGACCGGCAGCATGCAGGCATAGATGCCGTATTGCGGGTGCACCCCGGCGATGAGGGCATAGGCCATGGCCTGGGGGACGGCCATGGGGGTGACGGTGAGCGCGGCGACGAAGTCGGCGCGGAAGTCGCGCAGGCTGTAGTGACGCAGTTCGTTCAGGAAGGGGAAGAGGCGGGCGGCATTCATGGCGGCGCTCCGAGGTATGGAAGGTGACGGGCCCGGAAGGGCGACGCCCGGCAGGACAGGGCGCCGGAAAAAAACGGCGCATGTCCCCGCAGGGCGGGCGGCATCGTGACAGGAAAGGGGCAGGGTATCCCGACGGCGTGCGCCGTGTGGCGTACGGTTCCGCCGTCCTGGCAGGGGACGGCGGCGTTACGGGGGATCGGCCTGCCCCGGCCTAGTCGTGGGAGTCGTCTTCCAGCTTGAGGACGTCCTGCCCCAGTGCGTAGCGCATGAGGGAAGGACGCTCCGCGGATTTTTTCAGGGAGCCGATGATGCGGGTCATGCGGCGGGTGCCTTCCAGCACGCCGCCCAGATGCCCGGCCAGTTCCGTCAGGTCGGCGCGGGCCAGGATCTTTTCCAGTTCCAGGGCCAGGCGCTGGCCGCGTGAATCCTCGTGGAACTCCGCGCGCAGTTCGCGGGAAAGGCGCAGGGCACGGGAAAGGTTGTTGTCGATGTCTTCCACCAGCTCGCCGCAGTATTCGGCCTGGTTGCGCATGATGTTCAGGGCATTGTTGCCGTAGTGGGCCATGGCGCCGGCGGCCTTTTCCAGCGTGTCGCGGGCCACGGCCAGGCGGCGGCCCGTGGTCAGGGACACGATGCGGGCGCATTTGGACAGGAAGTGGGCGTCGTACATCTCGAAGCCGTATTCCCGCTGGGTGTAGAGCAGCACCAGGCCGAAGGGCGGCCGGTCGTTGCGTTCGCGCAGCACGAAGGCCAGACGGGAACGGTAGCCCGCCTTGTAGACCACGCAGTCGAAGGACTCGCCGCCGCGTTCGATGCCCCGCAGGTTGTTGGACACCACATGCCGGGCCGAGCCTTCCTTGACCGTGCGCATGACCGGGTGGTTGCGGATGCCTTCTTCCAGGGCGGGGACCACCATGGGGATGCCGCCGCCGTCACGGCGCGCGGCGGCCTGCACCACCCACTCGCCCTGGGGGTTGCGCAGACGGCAGACATAGAGGTCGGCATGCAGGGCATGGACCAGGATCTCGGCGCTCTGGCGCAGCACTTCTCCGGGGGGCGCCATATGGTCGGCCATGGAGAGCAGGTCGTTGGAGACACGCAGCAGGGTCTCCGTCTCGCTCTGCATGGCGGCGACGGAGGAGAGCAGCTGGAGCAGCGAGCGCCAGCTGCGCAGGGGCACGGCCCGCACATCGGGCTGGTAGCCGCGCTTCAGGGAGCGGTAGGCGGCCCGGATAAGGGCGATGATGGCAGGACGCACTTCGGGCGGCGCGTGTCTGACGATCTCGGTGATGGCTTCGCGCGGGGTGCGCAGGGAGTGGTATGACACGAAAATTCTCGCTTGGTGGCAGGTCCGCCCTGAAGATCTTATGAAATAAGGACAACGTTCAGAATAACAATATCGCAACCTTTGTCAATGCGCGTGCCGTCTTGCACGAGGTCCCGTCCCGGCCGTACGCCGGAGCGGGGCGGCGGAAAAGAGTTGAGTCCCGGAACAAAACATCGTACAAGCAGGCCATTCAGACTGAAACCGCACATCTTGCGGATGATCCAAGGAGAACTCCCCATGCGTATTCGTTTCCTCGTCCTTTCCCTGCTCGTCCTCTGCCTCGCCGTCAGCGGCTGCCAGCAGACCCAGGAACCCGCCGTCAAGGTCGGCGTGGTCGATATGAACCGCCTGCTGCGTGACAGCGAGCCCGGCAAGGAAGCCAGCCGCTTCCTGGAAGGCATGCAGAAAGAGATCCAGCAGCAGATCGACGACGTGCAGGCCCGTCTGGGCAAAGACCCCGAGAACGAAGCCCTGCAGCGTGAACTGCAGGCCATCTACATGGGTGGCCAGCAGCGCATCAACGCCGAACAGCAGAATGTGGTCAGCCAGCTGCTGGACCTGACCCAGCGTCTGGTGAACAACTACCGCAAGGCCAACGGCCTGAGCGTGGTGCTGGGCACGGACGTGGCCGTGGCCTATGATCCCGCCCTGGACGTGACCAATGCCCTGCTGGACGAAATGAACAAGCAGAAGGTCAACTTCGTGTCCGTGAGCAACCCCCAGCCCGAAGCTCCCGCCGCGGCCGAAGCTCCCGCCGCCGAAGCGCCCGCCAAGGCCGCCCAGGACACCAAGGCCGCGGAGAAGCCCGCTGAAAAGCCCGCTCCCGCCGCCGAAAAGCCCGCTGCCGAAAAGGCCGCTCCGGCCGAAGCCAAGGCCAAGTAGCCCCAGTCTTCGATGCTATCCAAGAGCCCCGGTCCTTCCGGGGCTCTTTTTGTCTCTTCCGTCCGGCGGCATCCAGGTGTCGCACGGCGGGAGGTATTTTTGAGGGAACAATGAAAGACTTTGAAAAATTCATCGACGGTTTCAGGAACTTCCGCCGCTTCTACTTCGATGCGGAGAACGACTACTACACGTCCCTGAACAAGGGGCAGCATCCCAAGGCCATCGTCATCGCCTGCAGCGATTCCCGTGCCGACCCGGCCCTGCTCATGGGCTGCGACCCGGGCGACATCTTCGTGGTGCGCAACGTGGCCAACCTGGTGCCCCATGCCGACGACGCCCTGCGTCGCGATGCCGTGCTGGCCGTGCTGGAATACGGGGTGCACCACCTCAAGGTGGAGCATATCATCGTGCTGGGGCACTCCGGCTGCGGCGGCATCCAGGCCCTGCTGAACCCCGAATCGCTGCATGACGAGAGCTTCGTGGCCAACTGGGTCTCCATGGCCGCGCCCGCCCTGGAACGGATGCGCGAGGACGTGCGCGACGAGAGCCCGGCTGACCGGCAGCGCCACTGCGAAGAGGCCGCCATCCTGGTCTCCATCGACAATCTGCTCTCCTATCCCTGGATCCAGGAACGGGTGGCCGCCCACAAGCTGTCGCTGCACGCCTGGTATTTCGACATGTCGCAGGGCTCCCTGCTGGCCTATTTCCCGGACAGCGAGACCTTCGAGCCCCTGGTGGCCCACTGCCGCCAGTGCGGGGCCCTGGATGCCGCCTGTGGCTGCCATGCGCATGGCAGCCAGGCCTAGGACAGGCCCGGCGCCTGTCCTCCCCATACGCTGAGAAATGGCCCGGCAGTACGGATGCAGGGCCTGTCCCGGATGGCGGCAAGGCCGCTGTCCGGCAGGCTCCCCCGTGCTGTCCCGGGCTTTTTTATGGTGCCCGGTTTTGTAGCCTGCGCTTCTGGACATCCGCCCGGGAGAAGCATAAGCAAGGGCATGATCGAAGCATTTTCCGCCGTTGTTCCTGTGTTCCTGCTCATCGGTCTGGGCGTCTGCCTGGATCTTTTCCGGGCCCTGCCCGAGAACGCCAACCAGACCCTGAGCCTCTATGTCCTCAACGTGGCCCTGCCGCTGCTGCTGTTCCAGATCATGGCCACCGCGCCCCTGGAGAGTTTTGCGCATCCGCAGTTCTGGCTGGGCGTCATCGCCGCGCAGTTCCTCATCTACGGGGTCTGTTACGCGGCCGACCGCATCCTGGCCCGCCACGACAGCGCGGCGGCGACCGTGACGGCCCTGGGCGGCTGTTTCTGCAATGCCGCCTTCGTGGGCATCCCCGTCATCACCAGTGCCCTGCCGGGCAATGCCGAGGCCCTGTTCGTGGCCGGGCTGTTCACCATCACGCCCAATCTTCTGTTCGTGGTGGGGCAGGTGCAGCTGGCCGCGCATGATCCTTCCCGCTCCATGCCGCAGGGGCGCAAGGCCGTGCTCTTGCATGTGCTGCGCTATTCGCTGCTGTACAATGCCGTGTTCTGGGGCATGGCGGGCGGCGTGCTGGTCTCGGCCCTGGGGCTGGGCCTGTGGGATCCGCTGAACAGGGCCGCCGAGCTGGTGGGCCATACGGCCGCCCCCTGTATGCTCGTGACCCTGGGCCTGACCCTGCGGGAGCGGCTGGCCGTGGTCCTGCGGCACGCGGGCGGCCATGCGCTGCTGCGCCAGACGGCCCTGCAGATCTGCAAGCTGGTGGTGCAGCCCCTGGTCTGCTGGGGCATCCTGGCCGCGCTGGGCGTGGAAGGCCTGTGGCTGGCCGTTTCGGTCATCATGGCCGCTTCCGGCTCCGCCCTGGTGGTCCCCGTGCTGGCGGACGTGCACCATGCCGGTCCTGAGGAGGCGACCCTGACGGCCCTGGTCTCCAATGGCCTGAGCCTGTTCTCGCTGAGTTTCTTCATCTGGGTGATGCGTCTGCTGGGCCATATCTGATGCGCCTGGACGGCCTTCCTGCCGTGCCGGTGTCCTGACTGGGGATGCAGGGGCGGCAGAGGGGCGCCCGCCGACGTGCGCCCTGCGGGGCCTTGTCCTGCAAAGCGCTCCACACTGCTGGATAAAATTCTATCGAAGCCCGGTCGATACCGGGCTTTTTCAATAGGTTATATATTGTTTGGTTAAACAAACAATTTTCTGGACAAGCGGAGGAAAGAGGCGCATCTTTCCCCTCACCGCAAGCGACATCCTCCGGGAGAGCCACACTACGGTCCGCATGGAGGTGTCGTATGGAAGCATTCTACGCTGTTCTTCCCGTCTTTCTGCTCATAGCCGTGGGGGCTGCGGTCCACATGACCGACGTGCTGCCGGAGAATACCGGCGCGGCCATGGGCCTTTATGTGCTCAAGCTGGCCCTGCCCGTGCTCATGCTGCATATCCTGTCCGGTGCGAGCCGTCTGGATCTGGCCCACGGCGGTTTCTGGCTGGGCGTCATCGGGGCGCAGATGCTGTGCTATCTGCTGGGCTACGCCGTGGACAGGCTTTTTTCCCGGCGGGGGACGGGCCCGGCCATCATCTCCGGCCTGGCCTGCAGCGCCAGCAACACGGCCTTCGTGGGCCTGCCCATCGTGGCCGGCCTGCTGCCGGGCAATCACGAAGCCATGGTGGTGGCCGGGCTGGCGGCCCTGACGCCCAATGTGGTGGTCATCATGGCCCAGATCCGCATGGACTGTCTGGCAGGTTCCGCGGCCTGGGGCGACGGCCGGGGCCGCATCTGGAAGCTGCTGCGTTTGTTCCTGCTGGGCAACCCCCTGCTGCTGGCCACGCTGGCGGGCCTTGCCCTGGCCTGCTCGGGGCTGGGGCTGTGGCAGCCGCTGGATCACGCCGCGGCGCTCATCGGCAGTACGGCCGCGCCCTGCATGCTGCTGGCCCTGGGCTTCGACCTGCGCCAGAAGCTGGTGCTGGCCCTGCGCCGCAACGGCGGGCATACGGTTATCCGGCAGGCCTGGCTCCTGCTGTGCAAGCTGGGCATCCATCCCCTGATTTGCTGGGGCATCATGCATCTGGCGGGCCTGCCGTCGCTCTGGCTGGGCGTGGGCGTGCTCATGTCCGCCACCGGCACGGCCCTGGTGGCCTCGGTGCTGGCCGAGGTCTACAGCGCCGTGCCCGAAGAGGCGGCCCTGACCGCCGTACTGAGCAATGCCGCCAGCATGGTCAGCCTGATGCTGTTCATCTTTCTGCTGCAGGGGGCGGGCTGTCTGTAGGGAAGAGGATCAGGAAGCGAAGATGTGAGATCGCCGTCTGCACGGCAGAGAGCACGTCCGCTGATGGTGCGGACAAGGAGGCCCCTGGCCGGCTCAGTCGTCCAGCGCGGCGCAGGCATCTTCCTGCTGGCCGCGGTAGAGCAGCTCGTCGGTCATCTCCAGCAGTTCGCCCACGATGCCGCCCCCGGTCATGGGATGCCCGAACAGGGCCTCGCGCTGGTTGGTGAGGCCGCGCCGGTCCACGGCGTCGGGCATGGTGGGGGAGAGGGTCTCGCGCAGGCGGCAGGCCAGCAGATAGCCCTCGGCGCCGGGCAGGAAGATGTCCGTGAGGGCCGCGAAGCGGGCGCGCATGCCGTCCCAGGCGGCCAGGGTGTCCTGGCCGGGACGCAGGCCGCAGAGCACGCGCAGGGACGAATACAGGTTGTTGCAGACCGCGCCGGGCAAGCCGGGGCGCCAGCCCCAGAGCCAGGGGGTGCGCTCGAAAAAGAGGTTGTGCTCCACGCCCAGATCCAGCAGCTCGCGCATGCCGTGCAGCAGGGTGCGCAGGGGGGCCGTCTGCGGCGTGTCGGGCCAGCGGAACGCGGCCTTGCGGTGCAGGTCCCAGGCGGGCACCAGCTCGCGCTGCGGCGCAAGACCGGCCAGCACGCGCAGCAGATGGGCCAGCCAGGCATTGGCATCGGGGCTGTCCGGGGTCTCCAGATGGGAATAGCTGAGGACGTAGCGGCCTTGGCCGTAATTGCCCGCCACCATCAGGGGCTGGCCGTCGAGGAAGTCCGCCGAGACGTTGACCCCGTACAGGTCCTTCCAGGCTTCGAAGACAGGGGCCGGGATGCGGCTCAGGGGCAGGTCGGCCAGCCAGAAGTCCGTATCCGGCTGACGGTAGGAGGCCAGGATGCTGACCCGTTCGTCGGCTTCCGGGGCGAAGCGGCCGGGCCACCAGACGGGCAGGGACGGCACGTGGCCATCATCCCGGGGCGGGCGGCAGTTGCCGCAATGGCGGCAGTCGTCGTCATGGCCGTGGGCGCAGCCGCGCCAGTGCGGCGGCACCAGGGCGCACGCCTCGTCGCCCAGCGGCGGGCGCAGCGGATCGGGAGCAGCCCCGTCCGGGAAGGCTTTGGGAAAATCCGGCCGCACGGCGGGCAGGTCGCGTGCCATGCAGGAGCGCACCCGCATGTGGGCATGGCCGGAGATGAGATGGTGCAGACGCTCGGGATAGGGCGCGCGGCCCCAGGGGCAGAGCCCCAGCCCGTCCTGGCTGCGGTGCTGGCTCAGGGCCAGTCCGGCGCCGCCGCAAAAGCCCAGGTAACGGCCGCCTTCGGCCAGATAGTCGCGCACGGCCTGCCGCCCCTTCTCGCCCAGGGCCCGCGCCTTGAGCCGGGCGTTGCCGCCGGGGACCAGCAGGAGCGGGGCCGCTCCCCTTTCCTTGCCGGGCGTGCCCTGCGGGCATGGCTTGCGAAAAAGCGCGCCATTGGCTATGTCTTGTCCCTTGACCAGACGACAGGGCAGTCCCAGCGCGCACAGGGCGCGCCAGACCATAAGGCCCCAGATATGGGACGCGTCCCAAAGAATACATACAGGGTTGGCGGCACACATAACAGCGTACTATGGCCGCCTTTCATGGAGAAAGCAAGATGGCGGATACCCTCCCCAAGGGCTACGAGCCCCATGACGTGGAAGCGCGCTGGCGCGACCACTGGCAGGACAACAGGACCTTCACACCCGACCCGGATGCCCAGGGCGAACCCTTTTCCATCGTGATCCCGCCGCCGAACGTTACCGGCGCCCTGCACATCGGGCATGCCCTGAACCAGACCCTCATCGACGTGCTGTGCCGTCATGCCCGCCAGAAGGGCAAGAACGTGCTGTGGGTGCCCGGCACCGACCACGCCGGCATCGCCACCCAGAACGTGGTGGAGCGCGCTCTGGCCAAGGAAGGCAAGACCCGTCAGGACCTGGGCCGCGAAGCCTTCATCGAGCGCGTGTGGCAGTGGCGCGAAGACTACGGTCACCGCATCCTCAACCAGATCCGCGCCCTGGGCGCTTCCGTGGACTGGACGCGCCTGCGCTTCACCATGGACGAAGGCCTGTCCGCCGCCGTGCGCAAGGTCTTCGTGCAGCTCTACAACGAAGGCCTGATCTACAAGGGCGACTACATCATCAACTGGTGCTCGCGCTGCCATACGGCCCTGGCCGATGACGAAGTGGAACACGAGGCCCACAAGGGCAAGCTGTGGAAGATCCGTTACCACCTGGCCGACGGCTCCGGCAGCATCACCATCGCCACCACCCGTCCCGAGACCATCCCCGGCGACACCGCCATCTGCGTGCATCCCGAGGACGAGCGCTACCAGCATCTGGTGGGCAAGACGGCCATCGTGCCCGTGCTGGGCCGCGAGATCCCCATCATCGCCGACAGCTACGTGGATCGCGAGTTCGGTACCGGCGCCCTCAAGGTGACCCCCTGCCACGACCACAACGACTGGGCCCTGGGCAAGAAGCACGATCTGGAATTCCTGCAGGTCATCGACGAAGACGGCATCATGAAGGCCGAGTCCGGCCCCTACGCCGGTCTGAAGAAGGAAGACTGCCGCACGAAGATCGTGGCCGACATCGAAGCCGCCGGCGACCTGCTGGCCGTGGAAGACCTGGACAACTCCGTGGGCCACTGCTACCGCTGCCACACCGTGGTGGAACCGCATGTGTCCACGCAGTGGTTCGTGGCCACCACCAAGATGGCTCCCGCCGCCCGCAAGGCCGTGCCCGAACTGACCCGCATCCTGCCGGAATCCTGGGCCAAGACCTACTATCACTGGCTGGACAACATCCGCGACTGGTGCATCAGTCGCCAGATCTGGTGGGGCCATCGCATCCCCGCCTGGACCTGCGCGCAGTGCGGCGAGCTCATCGTGGCCGAGCACGACCCCAGCTCCTGCCCCAAGTGCGGCTGCACTGACCTGAAGCAGGACGAGGACGTGCTGGATACCTGGTTCTCCTCGGCCCTGTGGCCCTTCTCCACCATGGGCTGGCCCGAGCAGACCAAGGATCTGGCCACCTGGTACCCCACCAGCGTGCTGGTGACCGGTTTCGACATCATCTTCTTCTGGGTGGCCCGCATGATGATGATGGGCCAGCACTTCATGGGCCAGGTGCCCTTCCACGACGTGTACCTGCACGCCCTGGTGCGTGACGAGACCGGCCGCAAGATGTCCAAGTCCACGGGCAACGTCATCGACCCGCTGGAGATGATCGACAAGTACGGCTGCGACTCCCTGCGCTTCACCCTGACGGCCTTTGCCGCCATGGGCCGCGACATCCGCCTGTCCGAAGCCCGCATCGAAGGCTACCGCCACTTCGTCAACAAGCTGTGGAACGCCGCCCGCTTCGCCCTCATGAACCTGCCCGAGACCGCGCCCGCCCCGGTGGCCCTGGAAAGCGTGGAAGGCCTGCACCACCAGTGGATCCTGCACCGTCTGGAGCAGGTCAAGCAGGACATGGACAAGGCGCTGGAAGAGTACCGCTTCAACGACGCCGCCCAGCTGGGCTACAAGTTCCTGTGGAACGAGTTCTGCGACTGGTATCTGGAACTCATCAAGCCCGACATGCAGGACGAGGCCCGCAAGCCCGTGGCCCAGTATGTGCTGTGGGTGGTGCTGCGCGAGCTGCTGCTCCTGCTGCATCCCATCATCCCCTTCGTCACGGCCGAGATCTGGAACGCCCTGCCCGTGCCCGCCGGCGAGCAGCCCACGGACATCGCCCTGGAGCTCTATCCCGCCGCCCGTCCCGGCTGCCTGCATGAAGCCGAGGCCGCCCGCATGGAACTGGTGCAGGGCATCATCGTGGCCGTGCGCACCATCAAGGCCGAGCTGAACATCAGCCCCAGCCACAAGGTGAGCCTGATGCTGCATCCTGTGGACGAGGCCCAGGCCGCCCTGCTGGAAAGCTGCCGCCAGATGATGACCACCCTGGCCCGCCTGGAAGACCTGCAGATCGGTGCCGACCTGCACGCTCCCAAGGCTTCCGCCTCCTCCGTGGTGGGCGGCTGCCAGGTCATCGTGCCCCTCAAGGGCGCCGTGGACCTGGCCGGCGAACTGGCCCGTCTGGACAAGGAGATGGCCAAACTGGAAAAGGATCTGGTGGGCGTGCAGAGCAAGCTGCACAACGAAAGTTTCGTGAGCCGCGCTCCCGCCCAGGTTGTGGAACGCGAACGCGCCCGTGCCGAACAGCTGCTGGATGCCAAGGCCAAGATGCAGGCCCTGCGCCAGCGCTTCAGCGAAGCCCTCAACGAGGAATAAGGAACAACGTCATGAAGATGTCCGCCGTTGCCACGCCCCCCATGCTCTGCGCTTCCGGGCGCGGAGCGGTGGGCGTCGTGCCCGGCGCGGTCGTCGCCTCCGGTCTTTCGGGCCGGAGGCCGGCGGCCGCGCCGCTGTTTTGCCTGCTGCTCCTGCTGGTGTTCTGCCTGTCCGCTCTGCCGGCCCGTGCCCATGTGGTGGACGGGCTGGCCCCCCTGCTGGACAGTGATGCCATCGTGAACAGCATCCAGGATATCGGCCTGCTCAAGAAGGCCGGTTTCATCTATCAGCCCGACCTGACCATCACGGGCGAGATGTGCCCCGTGGACGGCAGCCAGGACCAGCTGGCCGTGCTCAGCGGCATGCTGGCCGCTGACAGGATGTATGCCTTCTATTTCGGCGATGTGTCCGACGCGGCCAAGAAGAACGAGCTGCTCCAGCAGCTGGTGGGCAAGCCCCTGCCCACGCTGAACAGCAAGGACATGGCCCGCATCCGCAAGGCCCCGCACAGTCAGGAGTCCGCGAACATTCTGGCGCGCTTCCGCCAGCAGGAGCTTTCCCGCCTGCTGGAGGCCGCCCGTCAGGACGACCAGCTGCTGCGCCTGCTGGGGGCGCATCTGTACGGCCTTTATCTGGAGCGCCTGTACATGGCCTCGGTCATGGTGCTGGCCGCTGCGGAAAGCGACACGCTGGAGCCGCTCTATCAGGTGCATACCGGTCTGGCCACCCGGCACGGCAAGGCCCTGGAGATCCTTGGCAAGAAGGGCTTGCTGGGCCTGGAAGACTGCGAGGCCCGCGCGGCTCTGGTCAAGAAGCTGCAAGGCCTGCTGACCGCCAACAAGGGGCAGCCTACGCTGGAAGGCCTGCGCGAGATCGTCTCGCTGGTACAGGAGGAGCGTGCGTTCTTCCTGACGCCCTGCCCGCTGCCGCAATAAGAATGTTTTGTGAGGGGGGAGAAGGAAACCTTTTTGGAAAAAGGTTCTCCTTCTCCCCCCTCACGCTCCCCCCACATCCTTCCAAAAACTTTTATCATGGGCCTGAGTGGCCCTGTGAAGCAGCGAGAGCGCCTTTCCCTGAGGGGAGGGCGCTCTCGCCGCTTCTGGCGTCAGGAAGGGCGTAGGGCGTCAGGAAGGGGGGGAGGGGAGGCGGGATGGACTGGGGAAGGGGGGCCGGTGTTCGATGCCGCCCGTGCTGGTCATAAAAAAGCGCTCCGTCCTTCAAGGATGGAGCGCTTTGGCTGTTTGCATTTGAGGCACAAAGGAAGTCCGCCAGGCCTGTGACGGCATGGGATCTTGGGCAGGGCCGCCCCGGTACGGGGACAGGCTATTTCTTGTCCGGGTCTTCCGTTTCGGCCTTGCTCACCCAGTCCACCAGACGGGCCATGCGGGCCAGGCTGTAATGGCCGGGTTCGGGCTGCTGGCCGATCTCCTGCAGGGTGCCGTTGAGGCGGTAGATGCGCCAGTCCCCGGCAGGCAGGGCGCCGTTGTCCATGGCGGTCTTCAGGCCGGCACGGGCTTCTTCGGGCGAGCAGAACAGGGGGAAGTCCTGCACGGCCGGGTCGAGGACGACCATGGAGCCGCCCGCGATGTCGATGATGTAATTGCCGGGAGCCACGGTGTAGACGTCCTGGCAGTCACGATCGGGCGGCAGGGGGGCCGTATTGGGGCCTGTGGTGGCACAGCCGCCCAGCATCAGAAGAGACCCAAGCAGGGCGGGGGCAAGGATCACGGGGAAACGTTTCATGTCATTCTCCTGCCGGGCGTACCGGCATCAGATTCGCCCCCGGGCACGACAAAAGCGGGCAGGTGGCGTCATTGCTGACTACACACCAAGCCCGCTTTTTTGTCAAAAGGTTCGTATGCCGGAGGGGCGGGGATGGCCGTTAGCGGGCCTGACGGCTCATCTCCTGCAGGCGGGCGATGCGTTCTTCCAGCGGCGGGTGCGTGCTGAACAGGTTGGCCATGCTGCCGCCGCCGAAGCCGAACAGCGGCGAGACGATGAACATCTGCTCGGTGCTGGGGTTGCCGTTCTGCATGGGGATCTGTCCGCTGGCCACGCCCAGCTTGTGCAGGGCACCGGCCAGGGCCAGGGGCTGGCCGCAGATGCGGGCGCCGGTCTCGTCGGCCAGGTACTCACGCGAGCGGGAGATGGCCATCTGGATGATGCTGGCGGCGATGGGGGCCAGGATGGCCAGCAGGAACGCGGCGATGGGGTTGGTGCCGCCTTCCTCGTCATTGCTGCTGCCGCCGAAGATGGCGGCGAACTGCATGAAGTTGGCGATGCTGACGATGACCGAGGCCAGCACACCGGCGATGGTCTGGATCAGGATGTCACGATTGGCGATGTGGCCGATCTCGTGGGCGATGACGCCGCGCAGCTCTTCGGGGCTGAGGATGCGCATGATGCCGTCGGTGACGGCCACCACACCGTGCTCGGGGTCGCGGCCGGTGGCGAAGGCGTTGGGCGCGTCTTCGGGGATGACACAGACGCGGGGCTTGGGGATGCCGGCATTGACGGAAAGCTCGGCCACCATGCGGTGCAACATGGGGGCTTCGTCTTCGGACAGCTCGCGGGCCTGGTACATGGAGAGCACGATCTTGTCCGAATACCAGTAGGAACCCACGTTCATGATCATGGCGATCACAAAGGCGATGATGATGCCGGTGCGGCCGCCCATGATGCCGCCCAGGCCGATGATGATGGCGGAAAGCAGGGCGAGAAGCAGCACGGTCTTGATCTGGCTGGTCATGGTATCTCCTTGATGTGCGAGGTAGGGATTCGCTCACTGTAGATAAGCATGCGTCAGCAAAGTGGCAAGAGGTGGGGAAATGAAGCTGGGGAAGGGCAGCAGAAATGGCCGGAGAAATAGATGTCCCTGCGACAGAAAAAGGAGAGGCGGGGAAGCACGGCGATGCCGTGTTTCTCCGCCTCTCCCTGATAAAGCGCGTTTGGGGAGGAAGGGGGGAGTTTGAGGGGGGAAGGAGGCCCTTTTGGCGCCGGCAAAGGGCCTCCTTCCCCCCTCATAAAAAAACTCTCTCGCTTACGAGCGGTAATCGGCGTTGAGGCTGACGTATTCGTGGCCGAGGTCGGAGGCGCGCAGATCGTAGCAGCCGTCGCCCAGACCCATATGGATCTCCACCGGGATGTCGGTGGCCTTGAGCAGCTCGGAAAGCTCGGCTTCCTTGTCGCCGTTGACGGGCTGGCCGTCGCGGAAACGCTCGATGCCGCAGAGCACCAGGCGCACGCGGCTGGGGTCCACCTGGGCCCCGCTGCGGCCCACAGCGGCCACGATGCGGCCCCAGTTGGCGTCCTGGCCGTAGATGGCTGTCTTGACCAGCTGGGAATGGCCCACGGTGCGGGCGATGCGGCAGGCGTCCTCATCGGAGGCGGCGCCGCTCACGGTGATGTGCATGACCTTGCTGGCGCCTTCGCCGTCCTTGACCAGCATGTAGGAGATCTGGCCCAGGATGTCGGTAAGGCCCTTTTCCAGCAGGGCGGCGTCCTCACCTTCGGCACGGATGCCGGAAGCGCCGTTGGCCAGGCCGAGGATGGTATCGTTGGTGGAGGTGTCGCCGTCCACGCTGACGCGGTTGAAGGTCTTGTCCACGGCGCGGGCGAACATGGCCTGCCAGGTCTCGCGGTCCACATCGGCGTCGGTGAGCATGACGGCCAGCATGGTGGCCATGTTGGGGCAGATCATGCCAGCGCCCTTGGCCATGCCGGTAAGGCGCACGGTGCCGCCGGACAGGGGCACCGTGATGCTGGCGAACTTGGGAAAGGCGTCGGTGGTCATGAACGCGCGGGTAAAGCCTTCGGCATCGCGGCTGCCCAGGCTTTCCACCAGGGAGGGCACAGCCTCGCGCCAGCGGTCCATCTTGAGCTGGTCGCCGATGACGCCGGTGGACATGGGCATGATCTCATGCGGGGCCAGCCCGGTGAGGGCGGCGACCATGCGTCGGGTCTCGAGGCAATTCTCCAGGCCTTCGTCGCCGGTGCAGGCATTGGCCTGGCCGGAGTTGGCCAGCACGGCGCGGCAGGTGCCGTACTCGCGCAGGGTCTGCTGGCAGACCTGCACAGGGGCGGCCTTGAAGGCATTGGTGGTGAACAGGCCCGCCAGTACGGCGGGACGGTCGGAAACAATCAGCCCCAGGTCGTCGCGGCCGGCTTTTTTGAAACCGGCGGCAGCGGCCCCGGCGGAGAAGCCGAGGGGCAGGTCGTTGCGCGTATCGCTCATGGGAACATCCTTTCCGGTCATGGGCTTCCGGGAGGAAAACGATGAAAAAAAGGCGGGGATCTTGCCTTGCAAAATCCCCGCCGTCATATCAAGCAACCAGCGCTGTCCGGTCTTTGTGGGAACGGACGTTCAGAACGCTAGTTTTTGCTCTTCTGGATCTCGTCGGCGATAGCCTGGGGCACACGCTCGTAGTGATCGAACTGCATGGTGAAGGTAGCGCGGCCCTGGGTACGGGAGCGCAGGTCGGTGGCGTAACCGAACATGGAGGCCAGGGGCACCTGGGCACGCACGCTCTGGGCACCGCCGGCGCGAGCTTCCATGCTCTGCACGCGACCACGGCGGCCGTTGAGGTCGCCCATCACGTCGCCGAGGTATTCTTCGGGGGTGACCACTTCCACGTCCATGATGGGTTCCAGCAGGACCGGGCCGGCCTTCTGCATGGCGTCCTTGATGGCCATGGAACCGGCCACGTAGAAGGCCTGTTCGGAGGAGTCCACTTCGTGGTAGCTACCGAAGACCAGGTTGACCTTCAGGTCCACGCAGGGGAAGCCGGCCAGCACGCCGGACTTCATGGCATCCTGGATACCCTTGTCGATGGCGGGGATGTATTCCTTGGGGATCACGCCGCCGGTGATGGAGTTGATGAACTCGTAACCCTTGCCCGGGTTGGGTTCCACCTCGATCACGCAGTGACCGTACTGACCGCGACCACCAGACTGCTTGGCATGCTTCATGTCGGTCTTGGCAGGCTTGGAGATGGTTTCGCGGTAGGCCACCTGGGGCTTGCCCACGTTGGCGTTGACGTTGAATTCGCGGGTCAGGCGGTCAACGATGATTTCCAGATGCAGTTCGCCCATGCCGGCGATCAGGGTCTGGTTGGTTTCTTCGTCGCCCTTGACGCGGAAGGAGGGGTCTTCCTTGGCCAGCTTGTTCAGAGCGGCGGACAGAGCATCACGGTCGGCCTTGGTCTTGGGCTCGATGGCCACTTCGATGACGGGCTCGGGGATGTTCAGGGATTCCAGGATCACCGGGCGCTTTTCGTCGCACAGGGTGTCACCGGTGGAGGCGTTCTTCAGGCCCACCAGAGCCACGATGTCACCGGCGCCGGCCCACTTGATGTCTTCACGCTTGTTGGCGTGCATCTTCAGGATACGGCCGATGCGTTCCTTCTTGCCGGTGTTGGCGTTGTACACGCTGGTACCGGATTCCAGGCAGCCGGAGTAGATGCGGAAGAAGGACAGGTGACCGATGAAGGGGTCGGAGAACAGCTTGAACACCAGGCCGGCAAGGGGTTCCTTGTCGTCGCAGGGGCATTCGATCAGGTGTTCTTCGTTGCCGGGCTCATGGCCGGTCATGACGGCGATGTCCACGGGGGAGGGCAGGTAGTCCACCACGGCGTCCAGCAGGGGCTGCACGCCCATGTTGCGGAAAGCGGAACCGCAGAGCACGGGCACGATGTTGCGGGCGATGGTGGCCTTGCGGATGCAGGAAATGATCTCTTCGCGGGTCAGATCTTCGCCGCCCAGGTACTTTTCCAGCAGGGCTTCATCTTCTTCGGCCACGGCTTCGATGAGTTCGTGGCGCTTTTCTTCGTACAGGTCCTTCAGTTCGGCGGGCACGTCTTCTTCGGTGAACTGGGCGCCCTTGGAGGACTTGTCGAAGCGGTGGGCCTTGCCTTCGATGAGGTCCACGACGCCTTCGAACTTGTCTTCAGCGCCGATGGGCAGCTGCAGAGGCACGGCCTTGGCGCCCAGGCGTTCGTGGATCATGCCCACGCAGCGGAAGAAGTTGGCACCGATGCGGTCCATCTTGTTCACGAAGCAGATGCGGGGCACGTGGTAGCGGTCGGCCTGACGCCACACGGTTTCGGACTGGGGCTCAACGCCGGCCACGGCGTCGAACACGCACACGGCACCGTCCAGCACGCGCAGGGAACGTTCCACTTCGATGGTGAAGTCCACGTGGCCGGGGGTGTCGATGATGTTGATGCGGCAGTCCTTCCAGAAGCAGGTGGTGGCGGCGGAGGTGATGGTGATGCCGCGCTCCTGTTCCTGTTCCATCCAGTCCATGGTGGACTCACCGTCGTGGGTTTCGCCGATCTTGTGGGAAACACCGGTGTAGAAAAGGATGCGTTCGGTGGTGGTGGTTTTGCCGGCGTCAATATGGGCCATGATGCCGATATTGCGCTGTTTGTCTACGGGGGTGGTGCGGGACACGTTATCCTCCAGAAAAGGGGCAGTGGGGCGGGGGGAAAAGCGCCGCGCCCTTGCGGGCGCGGCAGCAGTCACTCGGAATCGAGCTTACCAGCGGTAGTGGGCGAAAGCCTTGTTGGCTTCGGCCATACGGTGGGTATCTTCGCGCTTTTTCACCGCGCCGCCGCGACCGTTGTAGGCGTCCAGCAGTTCAGCGGAAAGCTTGGAGGTCATGCCCTTTTCGCCGCGCGAACGGGCATAGTTGATCAGCCAGCGGATGGACAGGGAAATCTGACGTTCGGGACGGACTTCCATGGGCACCTGGTAGGTGGCACCGCCCACGCGGCGGGCCTTGACTTCCAGATGGGGCTTGACGTTGTCCAGGGCCTTTTCAAAGGCGCGCATGGGTTCTTCACCGGTCTTTTCGCCCAGGGTTTCCAGCGAGCTGTAGAAAATCTTTTCAGCAGCGCCCTTCTTGCCGTCGTACATGAGACGGTTCACGAACTTGGTGACCAGACGGCTGTTGTACAGCGGATCGGGCAGCACTTCCCTCTTCGGGACAGGACCTTTACGGGGCATGATATTCTCCTTGAGAATCTCTGTGTTTCGGCGTCACCAGCCCCGCAGCGCCCCGGCGCGCCGTGAGAGGGCAGCCTGGGTGCGTTGCATGACGTACGCCGGAGTTAGCAAAAAATAACCTATTTGGGACGCTTGGCGCCGTACTTGGAACGGCTCTTGCGACGGTCGGCCACACCGGAGGTATCCAGGGTGCCGCGCACGATGTGGTAACGGACACCGGGCAAGTCTTTCACACGACCGCCGCGGATGAGCACCACGGAGTGTTCCTGCAGGTTGTGGCCTTCGCCGGGGATGTAGGCCGTCACTTCGATGCCGTTGGTCAGGCGCACACGGGCGACCTTACGCAGAGCGGAGTTAGGCTTCTTGGGGGTGGTGGTGTACACACGGGTGCACACGCCGCGGCGCTGGGGGCAAGCCTGCAGGGCCGGGGTCTTCTTGCGCTTCACCACCGCAGTCCGCTCGATGCGGATGAGCTGGTTGATAGTAGGCATAGTTTCCTCCAAAGTTTCACTGCCTGCCCAAGACGGACAGGCAGCGCATGAATGCCGTAGAGCGGCAACACATACAATGCACGGACGCGCTTGTCAAGTCCTGATGCCCCAACTTTACGGCAGGAAGACGGGACGGCGACGAATCGCCGACGAAGTGCGGCAGCCGCAGGGCAGGGCGAGTCCCCTTTTTATGGATGCGGCGGCCGGAGCAGGGGGATGACAGCAAAATCGCCGCAGGCGCAAGGCCTGCGGCGATCCCCGGTACGGGGGGATGCCCGGCCCCTGAGCGGGGCCGGACATCCTGCGAGGAGGAACGTCCGCCGGTGTCCTGCCGGCGGGCGGGGTGTGTCGTCGGCGGGTTACAGCTTTTTCACTTCCACGTACCAGGCCGCGGCCTGTTCCAGCAGATGGCTGCTGCGGCCGGCCAGCATCTGGGCATCGCGCAGGTAGCCTTCCTGGAGCATGCAGGCGTCGAAGAGGTTCTCCACCATGCCGGCCAGGGTCTTGTCCTGGGGATCGGCCTTGAACATCTTGAGCAGGCTGCGCAGCAGCACGTGGTCGCGGTTGACTTCCAGCACCTTGACGGGCAGGGAGTCGTCCTTTTGCATGGCGCGCATGAGTTTTTCCATGGACGAGGTCATGCCGTCGGGCGAGACCAGCACGGCCGGGCTGTCGGCCAGGCGGTGGGAGACGCGCACGTCGGCCACGCGTTCGCCCAGGATCTCCTTGATGCGTTCCAGCAGCTTGTCGAAGCTGGCGTTGTCGTCGTCGGAAAGGGGCGCGGCGGCGGGCTTTTCGCTGTCGGCCTTGTCGGCGAAGGCGTCCAGGGCGTCATCGGCGGCGTTCTCGATGGCCTTGAATTCCCAGTCCTTGTACTTGCCCATGCCTTCCATGACGAACTCGTCCACGGGCTCGTAGAGGAAGAGCACTTCGATGCCCTTGCGGGTGAAGCGTTCCAGGTGCGGGCTCAGGCGGGCGGCCTCACGGTTGGGCGCGGAGACGTACCAGAAGGTCTTCTGGCCTTCGGGAGCGCGGGACATGTATTCGTCCAGGCTGGACAGGGCCTCGCCATCGTCCAGGGCCGAGGTGTTGAAGCGCAGCAGACCGGCGATGCGTTCGCGGTTGGCGAAGTCCTGGTAGGAGAGCTTGAAGATGCGGCCGTGCAGGCGCCAGAAAGCGGCGTACTTCCCGGCATCCTTGTCGGCCAGCTTTTCCAGGTGGCTCAGGGTCTGCTTGATGATGGTCTGGTTGATCTTGCGCAGGACCACGTTTTCCTGAAGGGTCTCGCGGGAGATGTTGAGGGGCAGGTCCTCGGTGTCCACCACGCCCTTGAGGAAGGCCAGCCAGTCGGGGATCAGTTCCTTGTTGCGGTGCTGGATGAGCACGCGGCTGGCGTAGAGATCCAGGCCCCAGAAATCTCGGTCGAGGCCGAAGAGGTCCTGACGCACGTCGGGAATATAGAGCAGGGCGTTGAACTGCACGGGCGCGTCCACGGAGATGTGCAGCACGTCCAGCGGCGCCTTGCTGTCATAGGTCAGGGCCTGGTAGAAGGCATCGTACTGTTCCTTGGTGACGGAGGACTTGGGCTCGCGCCACAGGGCGGGCTGGGTGTTGACCTGCTCGCCGTCCACCAGCACGGGGAAGGGCACGAAGGCCGAATGCTTGCGGATGACGGATTCCACGCGGAACTTTTCGAGGAACTCCGCGGCGTCTTCCTTGAGGTGGGCCACGATGCGCGTGCCGCGCTGCGGGGCGTCGTCACCGGCGGGGGCCACGGTGTAGGTGCCCAGGCCGTCGCTGGTCCAGGTGGCGGCGCTGTCGTCATCGCCGAAGGCCGGGCGCGAGGTCACGTCCACCTTTTCGGCCACCATGAACACGGAATAGAAGCCCACGCCGAAGCGGCCGATGATGTTGGCGGCATCGGCTTTTTCGCCGTCGGCCTTGGCTTCTTCGGCAGCCAGCTGGGCGCGGAAGGCCTCGGTGCCGGATTTGGCGATGGTACCCAGGTTCTCGGCCAGTTCGGCGGCGGTCATGCCCAGGCCGGTGTCCTCGATGGTCAGGGTCTTGGCGTCCTTGTCGAGGCTGATGCGGATCTCCAGCGGCAGGTCGTCATGGCGCGGGGTCTCGCCCCGGTTGCTGCGGAAGCGCAGTTTGTCCAGGGCGTCGGAAGCGTTGGAGATGAGCTCGCGGAGAAAGATCTCGCGATTGGTATACAGAGAATTGGTGAGAATGCTCAGCACTTTGCGCACTTCGGCGCGAAATTCACAGGATTGAGCCGTATTTTCCGGCATGATGACAACCTCCATGGATACTTGCTGGGGAATAAGTAATCTTTCCCAATCAGCCGTCAAGGCCTTGCAGGGCCTAAACTTTGTCTTGCTTTTCGCTAAGGATAACGGTATGCAGGTCGCTCCATAAGGAGGACGATCTATGGATGATGTCATTCTGCTTTCGCGGCTACAGTTCGCCGTGGCCGTCTTTTTCCACTTCATCTTCGTGCCGCTGACGCTGGGCCTGTCCCTGCTCATCGCGCTGATGGAGACCCGCTATGTGCGCACCGGGGATGAGGTCTGGCGCAAGCATGCCAAGTTCTGGGGCAAACTTTTCATCATCAACTTCACCCTGGGCGTGGTGACGGGCATCACCCTGGAATTCCAGTTCGGGACCAACTGGGCCCGGTATTCGGAATACGTGGGCGACATCTTCGGCTCCCTGCTGGCCATCGAAGCCACTGTGGCCTTCTTCCTGGAGTCCACGTTCCTGGCTGTCTGGCATTTCGGCTGGCATCGCGTGGGCAAGAAGACCCATCTGCTGGCCATCTGGCTGGTGGTGCTGGCCGGCAACCTGTCCGCCCTGTGGATCATCCTGGCCAACGGCTTCATGCAGAACCCGCTGGGCTATGTGATCCAGAACGGCCGCGCCGAACTGGCCGACTTCATGGCCGTGGTCACCAACCCCTACGCCTGGGGCATGTACGCCCACACCCTGCTCTCCGCCTGGACGCTGTCCTGCTTCTTCGTGCTGGGCGTGTCTTCCTGGCACCTGCTGCGCAAGAGCAACGTGGAATTCTTCCGCCGCTCCTTCCGCATGACCGCTCCCATTTGTCTGGTGCTGGTGCTGGCTCTCGCCCTGAGCGGCGACATCCAGGGCAAGGTGGTGTCCGAACTGCAGCCCGCCAAGCTGGCCGCCATGGAATCCCACTGGGAGACCACCAAGAACGCTCCCTTCTATCTGGCCGTGGTGCCGGACGAAGCCAACGAGACCAACTCCGTGGAAGCCATCGGCATCCCCGGCCTGCTGAGCTGGATCTCCTACGGCGACGCCGATGCCGAAGTGAAGGGCCTCAAGGACTTCCCCAAGGAAGACCGTCCGCCGGTCACGCCCGTGTTCTGGGGCTTCCGCGCCATGATCTTCTTTGGTGTCATCTTCCTGGCCTTGGCCGCCTGGGCCACGCTGCAGCGTAACCGCGAGACCATCAACCCCACGCTCATGCGTGCCCTGGTGTGGTGCATCCCGCTGCCCTACATCAGCATCGCCATGGGCTGGCTGGTGGCGGAAATGGGCCGTCAGCCCTGGATCGTCTACGGTCTGATGCGCACCAGCGACGCCGTGTCGCCGGTGCCCGCCGAGCATGTGTCCACGTCGCTGCTGGCCTTCATCATCGTTTACAGCGTGCTGGGCCTTCTGGACATTTTCCTGCTGCGCAAGTACGCCATCAAGGGCCCGCAGGGGCAGGAGGACTAAGTCATGCTGGAAACCTTGCAAGTAATCTGGTTCATCCTGTGGGCGCTGCTCTGGGCCGTGTATTTCGTCCTGGACGGCTTCGACCTGGGCCTGGGCAGCCTGCTGCCCTTCATCGGCAGCAATGAGGAAGAACGCCGCATCATGTACAACGCTGCCGGTCCCTTCTGGGACGGCAACGAAGTGTGGCTGATCTCCGCCGGTGGCGTGACCTTCGCGGCCTTCCCCAAGGTCTATGCCGTGATGTTCAGCGCCCTGTACGCTCCCCTGCTGATCCTGCTGTTCGCCCTGATCTTCCGCGCCGTGTCCTTCGAGTTCCGCGGCAAGGTGGAAAGCGGCGTGTGGCGCGGCTTCTGGGATCTGGTCCACTTCCTGTCCAACCTGGTGCCCTCCCTGCTGCTGGGCGTGACCTTCGCCAACCTGTTCATGGGCATCCCCATCGACGGTGAAGGCGTGTTCCACGGCACGCTCATGGGCCTGGTCAACGGCTACGGCATCGCCGGCGCCATTTTCTTCCTGGTGATGTTCATGCTGCACGGTTCCCTGTGGCTGGCCATCAAGAGCCAGGGCGAACTGCAGACCCGCGCCGTGGCCAGCGCCAACCTGCTCTGGCCCGTGATGCTCATCCTGCTGGTGGCCTTCCTGGTGCTGACCTTCTTCAACACCGACCTGTTCAGCAACTACTGGAGCAATCCGCTGCTGCTCCTGCTGCCCGTGGTGGCCTTGGCCGGTCTGCTGGGCGTGCGCTGCATGCTGCGCCGCGGCCAGCTGTGGAAGGCCTGGATGTGCAGCGCCGTGTACATCGTCGGTGTGACCTTCTTCGGCGTCATGGGCATGTTCCCGCGCATGCTCATCTCGTCCATCGATCCCACCGCCACCCTGACGGCCTTCAATGCCTCCTCGTCCGAGCTGACCCTTAAGATCATGCTGGGCGTGGCTCTGGTCATGGTGCCCATCGTACTGCTGTACCAGTTCTGGGTCTACCGCCTGTTCTCCCACAGCCTGAGCGCTGAAGACCTGAAGGACGAGCACGCTTACTAGCAGCGACGATCCGTCCGCCTCATCGAGCCCGGCAGACAGGCATGCCCTGTCCGCCGGGCTTTTTTCGTGCCCTCTGCCGGGATAGGCGGGTAACGGGTCGCCTTCGCGGCCGGGGAGGCCGCCTGCCGTCATGTGGCAACGAAAGCGGGCTGTGCTGCAGAAGGGGCGGAAGACGGGCAGGAAAAGCGGAGGGCAAAGATGCCGCCTTGCCGTCAGGAGGATGGAAGATTTGCTTTTGGCCTGCTTATCCGGGAAGATGGCGGGGCAGAGCGGAGGCCGTATGAAGACCAAGATAGATGCAACGGATGTGAGGATCGTCGAAGAACTCAGGAAGAACGCGCGCATCACCATGAAGGAACTGGGGGCGCGGGTCTTCCTTACCGGGCAGGCCGTCAGGAACAGGGTGGAACGGCTGGAGGACATGGGCATCCTTCAGCGCTACACCATCAACGTCAATTGCCCGGTCTTCGGCTACAAGGTCCATGCCGTCATCAGGGTGCAGCTCAGGCACGGCCCTGTGGAGGCCCTGAAGGCCTGCTGCCGCAAGGAAGGCAGACGCACCATCCACTGTTACCGCACCACAGGCGACAACCTCTATTTCCTCGACATGTATTTTCTGGACATGGAGGCCCTGGACGCCTTCCTGGCCGAGGTGGAACCGCTGGGCAGCTACGAGCTGCATGTGGTCCTTCGGGAAGCGGAAGATCTGGCGGAATGAAGGCCCCCGCCGGAGGGGGAAGAGGAAGGAAGGCGTTCTGCCTGGGGACCGGCGGGGACCTGATTCGGGGAGGGCACAGGGCAGGGGCGCCGGGCGGAGCCGTGGCCCTGCCGGAGCGCAGGCACCGTGGCGGGACGGATCCCTCCTGCCTGCCACGCTATGCGTCAGCCCGTCCGTCTGCGGGCCGTGCGGAGTTTTCCTGCCGTTAAAAATCGGCGCTCTGGCCGTCGTCGGGCATGAAGACGGCCTCCCGGATGCCGCGACGGCGCAGGGCCTGGTCCATGTCCTGCCGGGTCAGGGCCGCATGGGGCACGGTGTCCATATGGCTGACGATGATCCGCGCTTCCGGGCGGGCGGCGTGCAGGGCGGCCACGTCCGCGTCGTCCATGATCAGGCGGCCCTCGTCCAGCAGTTCGGCCGCGCAGGCATTGACCATGACCACATCGGGCCGGTAACGGCGCAGGCTTTCGGCCACACCGTCGAACCAGATGGTGTCACCGGCCACATAGAGCGTCTTTTCGTCAGGATGCCGGAAGACCACGCCGCAGGATGGCCCGCAGGGGATGATGGTGCCGTGGCGTCCGGGCGTCTTGCTGAGGCGGATGCCCGCAAAGACGGTCTCCTCTCCCAGCACTTCCACCCGGGCGAAGCCGGAGCGCCGGAGCACGGCGGCATCCTCTTCGCTCTGCACGAACACGGGCACCGTCTTGTCCAGCGGCGCGCCCACGCTGCCGTCGGCGGCCATGTCGATATGGTCGGGATGCACATGGGTCACGATATAGGCATCCACACCGGCCAGGATGTCGGCCACCGGCATGGGCAGGTCGCACAGGGGCAGGGGCAGGTCCAGCCGTTCGGGGCGGCAGCGGAACATGGGATAGTCGCGGAACGTCCCCATGCTGCCCCTGGGCGCCAGCCAGGGGTCGGTGAGGAAGGTCTTGCCGGCGTAGCGGATGCGGACCATGGCGTTGCGGATCTGCTGTATCTTCATCTGGGTCACCTCTCTGGGATGTTGTTGCGGAGTCCCGGTATCCGGAGGGAAAGGTATCAGGGGCGCCGGGGCCGGGCCAGAAGCCGGGCCAAGAAATGCGTGCCGTTTTCTTGAAAAAATCAAGTGGCGCGGCGCGAACGCCACGAGGTGCACGTTTGATGGGCTTCCCTTTCTTGCAATGCACTGCTGGGGCCTTCCGTGCCGGAGCGGTGTGCCCAGGCGGGACATATGTCGGCTTATCCATGCATTATTTCTATGGTGAAGCATTCGATATAGGTATTTGTCATGGATAGAAGCTGCGGCTACACAGAAAAGAACGCCTGCAGGCACGTTCCTGCCGGACAACTTCAAGCCGGAGCGACATGATGAGCATGTGCAAAACACTGGCGGCGACGATCCTGGCAGGCACGATGCTGTTTGCCGGATCTGCGGCCGCAGCGGACAAGGCCCCCTCTGGCACGGCTTCTTCCAAGGATGGTAAGGCTATGGAACTGGTACAGGAATGGGACAAGGTCTTTCCCAGGAGCGACAAAGTGGAACACCGCAAGGTGACCTTCCGCACCCGTTACGGCACTGTCCTGGCGGGCGATCTGTACGTGCCCCGGGATGCCAGGGGCAAGCTGGCGGCCCTGGCCGTGAGCGGCCCCTTTGGCGCGGTGAAGGAACAGGCGTCCGGGCTCTATGCCCAGACCATGGCCGAACGCGGCTTCCTGACGCTGGCCTTCGACCCCTCCTATACGGGCGAGAGCAGCGGCGAGCCGCGTCATGTGGCCTCGCCGGACATCAATACCGAAGACTTCAGCGCCGCGGTGGACTTCCTCACCACGCTGGACGCGGTGGATGCGGAGCGCATCGGCATCATCGGCATCTGCGGTTTTGGCGGCATGGGCCTGAACGCCGCCGCCATGGATACCCGCATCAAGGCCACCGTGGCCGTCACCATGTACGACATGAGCCGCGTCACGGCCAACGGCTATTTTGACGCCATGGATGCCGAGGCCCGCTACGCGCTGCGCCAGCAGTTGAACGCACAGCGCACCCGGGACGCACGTTCCGGCAGCATCGCACCGTCCGCCGCAGGCCTGCCCGAGGCCCTGACGGGCGACGAGCCGCAGTTCGTCAAGGATTACTTCGGCTATTACAAGACCAGGCGCGGCTTCCATCCCCGTTCCATCAACTCCAATGGTGCCTGGAACGCCACCTCGGCCCTGTCCTTCCTGAACATGCCGTTGCTGGCCTATGCGGGCGAGATCCGCAGCGCGGTCCTGCTGGTCCACGGGGAAAAGGCCCATTCCCGCTACTTCAGCGAGGATGCCTTCAAGAAGCTCAGCGGTAACAACAAGGAACTGATGATCGTGCCCCGGGCCTCGCATACGGACCTGTACGACCGGGTGGACATCATCCCCTTCGACAGGATCGAGGCGTTTTTCAACGCCAACCTCTGATACCTCTCTCCCTTCCTTGTTGTATGATGCGGAGCCCCGCTGCCGGGGCTTCGCTTTTTTTGTCCCTGCCGGCGGACGCTGGCCCCGCAGCACGACCCTCCGGCCGGGATGGGCCAGATCGCCGGGCCGTCGCCGGTACGGCTGTCCGCCGGGGCGTCTTGCCGGACCATGCGCTCCGGTTTCGCCAGGGCCGCCGGGAGGCGGACAGATTGAAAAGTCCAAGCCCCTGGGGGATAATGGCATATGGCTTCCCCTCATCTCGGCCGGGGAGGGCATGGACTTTTGCTTCCCCTCCGGCAGGGCAAGGCGCTCTGCCCGGAGGCGTATGGTGCGCGGGTCTGCCCCGCTGCCATGCCGCGGTTGCTCTCTGGCACTCTTTTTGCTGATTCATTGGTATAGCCTGTCCGTTGCCAACGCTGTCGGCAGTACCGCCAACATCAGGAACAGGCCGAAAATATCCCCTGAACTTCTTTAGACCTCTGCACGGAAGGAGGCATCATGATAAGCCGCGAGACCGCCAACACGCTTCTGGAAGAATTTTCCCGCCAGCAGGAGATCGAGCCTTTGCAGCTCGATGACGCCAATTACTGCGCCCTGGCTTCGGCCGACGACCATGTGGTGCATCTGCGTTTCGATGAAGGGCAGGGCACGTTCATCGCCTTCGGCAGCATAGGTACGCTTTCCGAGGATGAGGAAGTGGCCCTGCGGGAACTGCGGGCCCTGCTCACCGCCAACCTCATGTGGCAGGATACCCAGGGCGCCACCATCACCCTGGCCCCGGAGAGCGACACCGTGCTGTTGCAGCAGATGTGGCTGCCCGAACAGGCCACGGCGGACAAACTGGATGCCTTCCTGCAATCCTTCGCCCTGTCGCTGGACTTCTGGACGCAGCGCTGCGCGACCCTGGGCGACACCGTGATGGAGAGCGAGCAGCCCTTTTATGTGAAGGTCTAGGAGGGGAGCCATGCCTATCGATTCCATAGCCGGCCTGCGCCACCTGAGTCAGGCCCAGGGCAGTTTCGTCCGCCTCGACCAGAGCACGGACAAGCTCCAGACGACGACCGCCAAGGCCCGTTTCTGGCAGTTGTCGCAACGCAGCCAGGAAAAGGCCGGGAACAGGGCCGCGGCCGAGCGCGTGCGCGACAGCGTCTGCGCCTACTGCGGCAAGGCCGAGGGCACACGTTTGTTCAACCAGTACATCGGCAAGAAGTCCCTGGAGGGCAAGGCCTTCACCGGCGGTAACCTGTCCAGGCTCCTGGATGCAGCGGCGGAGCGCAACCTGGCCTGCCTGGGGCGCGGCATGGTGGCCACGGGGCGACGGGCCCTCCGGCCGGAGCTTATGGCGGAGCTGGGCCGGGCCGGTGTGGATCCCGACTATTTCGTCAGCCTGGTGAGCCAGGGCGTGCGTCTGGTGGGGAACGATTTCTGGGGGCAGCAGTCCGTTGCCGAGGGCGAGCGGGAGCTTGCCGCGGTCTCCTGGGCGGTGGACGCCATGCGCAGGGATCTGGACACCTTCCAGGCGGGGCTGCCCGCAGGCGCGGAGGGCGTGGCCGGGGTGCTCCATTGTCTGGAAGGGCTCAAGGCACAGCTGGATACCAAGCGGGACATCATGGCCGCCCAGAAGGAGCAGAGCCCCTTCACGGCCGGGAACGTGCGTCTTGCCTTTCAGCAGACCTATGCCGCCTACGAACGGGTCATAGGGGAGCATGTGCGCCGGACGGGTGTGGAGCTGGGGACCCTGGATCCCGCTTCGGACAAGGGCATGCGCCTTGCGGAACGGGCCCGGGATCTCAGCAGGCTGATGGCGGCCATGCAGGACAAGATGACCGATCCGCCCGAGCTGCGTGGCCTGGCCGACGGGGAACGCGTCCCCGATGCGGTGATGAAGTCCTTCAATGAGCTCCCCGGAGAGCTGGGCAAGGAACTGCACCGGCTGCTGCCCGGCCTGTCGGCGGGGAAGCTGGCCAGGGAGATCAAGGAGGCCCATATCCAGGTGCTCAACGAACAGGGCTGGGGCGTCATCCGGCGCGATCTGCAATATCTGGGACGCGGGGGCGCTGGAGTGACGGCCACGTCCACCATCACGCCCGCCTGCCATATCGGTGCGGGCGCACAGCCCGGCCCCATCGGCCGGAGCATGGCCCGGCACGGCATCAATGGCGTCTCCTGCGAGGACAGGGGCCAGCCCAACCATGCCCTGAACCTGGCCCGCACGGAGATCGCCGTGGGCGGCAACACTTTGTTCCGGGGCCTCCGGCACGGTATCAACAGCGCCTATTCCATCAAGAATCCCGCGGCCAGAAGGGCGGCCAACGCCACCCGCGCCACGGAGATCTTCACGGCGGCCCTGCAAAGCTCCCCGAAGCTGGCGGACGTCCAGCGCAGGCTGGCGGTGAACCCCGATGCCGTCATCGACCTGCCTTTGCTTTCCACCAGTCTGGTCACGCCCGATGTGCCGCGCGAGATCTTCGGCACGTCGGAAAAGACCTATCTGGCCGAGCAATGCGCTTCGTGGAAGGATGCCTGCGGGCCTGACGGCACCTGCACGGTGAACGTGGTCCTGCCTGACGGGCAGGAAAGGGCGGTCAAGGTCAGGCCGCAGGTGCTCACCTTCAATTTCGGCGTGAACACCGGTGCGCAGGGCGGGCTCCAGGGCCTGATCGGCGGCTGGGGCACGTCCGACCGGTACAACAGGGAAGCCATGGCCCAGCTTTTCGGGGACGACATGCTCGGCGGGATGGTGGAGACCTATCTTGCGCGGTCGGACATCTCCGCCAGGGACAGGCAGAACATACAGGCCCTGCGCTACGAGATCCACGCCCTCTGGGCCGCCGGAGGCTACAGGATGAGCGGGGCCGACCCCTATCGCCTGCCTGCGCGTCTGGCTATGCTGGGGCACATCATGGGCATGATGCCGCTGTTCAACTGCAAGAGCGGCAAGGACCGCACCGGGCAGATGGACGTGGCCTGCAAGACCCTGGCCCTGCAGATGCACGAGAACGGCGGCCTGCTGCCGCCCTTCAATGCCCCGCGCAGCTCCATGGACCAGCAGATCTTCCAGCAGGTGGCCCTCAACGGCGGCAATCTGGAGATGCAGCGTCTGAACACCGGTCTGGCGGGCTTCAAGACCAAGGGCGTGGCCGGTCTCGATGCCCTGTTCACGGACGAGGCCAGGGAGATCCACCGGGGCCTCAGCAGCTATGTGAAGGCATAAGGCGTCAGCACGGACAGGCGGTCTTCTCCACGCATCCCTTCTTTTCAAACCTTATCCAGGGGCGGGCCTCGGCCTGCCCCTGTCGTTAGTTGTCTGTCTGAAGGACACCTGATCCATGGGGAGGCGTCCTCCCCAGACCTGCAGGATGCTCTTGTCTCTTTTCCCAATCCGTATGAGCGGTTTTTGAAGGGGTGGGGGAGCGCGAGGGGGCGGGGGAACTTTTTTCCGCCAGGAAAAGTTCCCCCGCCCCCCCCCCCCCCCCCCCCCCCCCCCCCCCCCCCCCCCCCCCCCCCCCCCTCCATCCCGGAAGGCTGCCAGCCGTACCGGGCCTCTTTTTTTATCCGTTACATCCCCCGGGCGCGCAGCCAGAGCTGGAGCACGAGCAGCGTCCAGAGCGGCTTGCGCAGGTCGGCCTTGCCGGAGCAGTGGGCGTCCACCAGGGAGCGCACGGCCTCGGGCCGGAACAGGCCCTGGGCACGCAGGCGCTCGGGAGCGAAAAGCTCTTCCATGAGCGGACGCATGCGCCCGCGCAGCCAGGCCGCCACGGGGATCTGGAAGCCGCGCTTGTTGCGGTGCAGGATCTCGGGCGGCAGCACGTCGGTGAAGGCCTTCTTGAGCAGGTATTTGCGCTGGAAACCGTGCAGCTTGTGCCGGATGGGCAGGCGGGCCACATATTCGGCAAAATCCTTGTCCAGGAAGGGCGCGCGCACTTCCAGCGAGTGGAGCATGGAGCAGCGGTCCACCTTGACCAGGATGTCGTCCAGCATGAACTGGCGGGCATAGACGTGGAAGGCCCGTGCCAGGGGCGAGGGACCGGCGGGCCAGTGCTCGAACTGCTCCCGCGTGGGCGCGAAGAGGTTCTCGCGGCGCAGGAAGTCGTGGTCGGGCCGGGCCAGCAGCTCGGCCTGCATCTCGGGCGTGAAGGAGGTGAGCAGGGTCTGCACCCGTTCCCAGGCCGGGGCGTGGGCGCCGCGCAAAAAGGTCTCCACCGCCAGACGGGGATTGATGTATCCGGCCGAAGCGGGCAGGAGTCGGGTCAGGGGCTCGATGACGCCGCGGCGCAGGATGCCGGGGATGGCGTTGTACCATTCGGCGATCTTGAAGGCGATGTAGTGCTCGTACCCGGCCCAGAGCTCGTCGGCACCGTCGCCGCCCAGGGCCACGGTGACTTTTTCGCGGGTCACGCCCGAAAGCAGCCAGGTGGGCGCCACCGAGGCGTCGGCCATGGGTACGTCCATGCGGCTGATGATGTTGGGCAGATGCTCGGCGCAGTCCTCGGCCGAGAGCACGCGCTCGTGATGGTCGGTGTTCCAGCGCTGGGCCACCACGCGGGCGTAGCGGCTCTCGTCGTAGCTGGCCTCGGTGAAGCCGATGGAAAAGGTCTTGATGGGCGTGGAAGACTGGCGGGCCATGAGACCGGCCACGATGGACGAGTCGATGCCGCCGGAGAGGAAGACCCCCAGGGGCACGTCGCTGACCATGCGGCGGCCCACGGCGCGGGTGAGCAGCTCGTGCACGTCGGCGCAGATGTCGGCCTCGGAGCGACGGTCGTCCTCATCGGCCGGGGGCAGGTCCCAGTAACGGCGGATGCTCAGGCGCCCGTCCTCCACCAGCAGCCAGTGCGAGGGCGGCAGGCTCTTGGCCTCGCGGTACATGGTGTCCGGGGTGGGCACGTATTCGTAGGCCAGGTAGCGCATGACGGCCTGCGGATCGAGAGTGAGCTCCAGCCCCGGCACGGCGGCCAGGCAGTTGAGCTCCGAGCCGAAGAACAGGCTGCCCTGCTGCAGGGTGTAGAAGAAGGGCTTTTTGCCGAAGCGGTCACGGGCGCAGAACAGGCGGCGGCGGGGAGCATCCCAGAGGGCGAAGGCGAACATGCCGTCGAAGCGCTGGAGGCAGTCCGTGCCCCAGACGCGGTAGGCCTGGAGGATGACCTCCGTATCGGAGTGGCTGCTGTGGAAGCGGGCACCCGCCTGCAGCAGTTCCTGCCGGAGTTCGGCAAAGTTGTAGATCTCGCCGTTGAAGACGATGCAGAGCTCGCCGTCCACGTCCTGCATGGGCTGGCTGCCGCCGGAAAGGTCGATGATGGACAGGCGGCGGTGCCCCAGGCTGACGGGCCCTTCCTGCCAGATGCCGCTGCCGTCGGGGCCGCGGTAGGTGATGACGTCGGTCATGGCCCGGACATGGGCCCGGGCGTCCTCGTTCAGGGGCTGGCCGTCAAGACGGCAGATACCGGCTATTCCGCACATGGCATATCCACAGGGCGTACCGGAGGTTCAGGCCGCCGGCCGCCGGTTGCAGGTGTCGGGGAAGGGGCTCCGGCGGAAGACCGTCGCGGAGCGGGGAAAGGGGGATTGTTTGCGTTCCCGGCAGGGGCGCTGCCGGAGGGAGCGCCGCGGCTGACCACGGCAGGGCATCTTTCCGAAAGTGCCCCGGAAAAGAGGGCCGGGGAAGGGCCAACTTCCGTACTGGCGGAAGGGCCCCTTCCCCGGTGATCCCTCCCTAAACGTTGGGGCCGTGGGTGGTGCGCCACTGCGTGTACTGCCGGCAGTAGAGATCCTGGAGGGCCGCGATATTGGTCTCGGTATCGAACATGCGGAAGACGAGCTCGCGCCCGGTCCGGGCCATGCGCAGGGCCGCCTCGCGGTCGGAGAGCATGCGGCGGATGGCATCGGCCAGGGCGGCGGGATCGCGCTGGGGGATGAGGTAGCCGGTCTCGCCGTTGCGGATGACCTCGCCCACGCCGCAGACATCGGTGGCCACCACGGGCATGCCGCAGGAAAGGGCCTCCATGATGACGTTGGGGATGCCGTCGCGGTCGCCGTTGGTGTGCACCACGCTGGGCACCACCAGCATGTCGTGCTCTTCCATGAAGGTACGGATGCGGTCATTGGGCACGAAGCCCGGCATGTCCACCAGATCTTCCAGATGCAGGCGCTTGCGCATGTCCACCAGCTTGCGCTTCCAGTTGCCGTCGCCCACCAGGGTCAGACGCACGGGGAAGCCGTCGTCACGCAGACGGGCCATGGCCGTGAGCAGCTCGGGGAAACCCTTGGTGCGGGCAAAGCGGCCGATGGCCAGCAGGCGGTAGGGCTTCTGGAAGGGAGCGCGGCAATCCACGCGGCGGCCCAGGGTCAGGCCGTTGTAGATGACGTGCACCTTGTCCTTCTGTCCGGCGGGGCAGAAGCTCTGGAGCCAGGGCTTGTTGGCCATGTTGTTGGTGCGGATGAAGATGGCGTCGCGCGATTTTTCGGCCAGGATGCCGTCCTGCGGGTAGATGTCGCCCGCGCGGCCGGTGAAGGCGAAGGGGATGCCCGACAGGCGCGAGGCCACCCAGACGGCGGTGGCGGGCCCGTTGCCCCAGGAGGAGTGCAAAAGCTCGATGCCGTCGCGCTGGGCCTCTTCGGCCAGCAGGAAACCGGCCAGGAAACACCAGAGGTTCTCGGCATAGGCTTCCAGATTGCGCATCTTGCGGAACAGGCCGCGGCGCATCAGGGTCTTGACGGTCTCGCGGTCGCGTTTCCAGGCACGCCAGAAGGCCTTGAGCAGGCGCAGGGTCGCCACGGAGCCGAAGCGTTTGATGGGCCCGGCGTAATTCTTCATCTCGTCGCTGCAACCGCGCAGCTTCTCACCGTACATGGTGTAGACGCGGATATCCATGCCGCGCTGGACCAGCTGCTGGATCTCACGGAAGACGAAGGTCTCGGAGGAGAGGGGGAACCAGAGCAGCACATAGGCCATACGGGGGGACAGCATAGGGACCTCGGATGGGCAGGATGTTGGGGAAGAAAAAAAAGGCCGGGCAGGGTGCCCGGCCTCGTGCTGTGCGACAGACTAGGCGTTCTGTTCGTCCTGGTGCTCGCGGCGGAATTTCTCCACGATCTCCCGGGCCACGGGGATCTCTTCGACCACGGTGTCGATGGTCTTGCGGATCTGTTCTTCCGTGTGGGAGGCGGAAAGGAAGAAGCGCAGGCGGGCGGCGCCTTCCTTTACGGCGGGGAAGGTGATGGGCATCACATAGATGCCGCGGGCAAAGAGGCGGGTGGCCAGGAAGCCGCTGACCATGGAGTCGCCCACCATGATGGGCACGATGGCGTAGCCCTGGGCGGCGCCGGTATCCAGGCCCTTTTCCTGGGCGTAGTTGAGGAAGAACTGGGAGATCTTCTGCAGCTTGTGCACGCGCTCGGGCTCACGCTGCATGAGTTCCAGGGCCTTGTGGCAGGCAGCGGCCACGATGGGAGGCATGCCCACGCTGAAGACGAAGCCCGGGGAACCGTACTTGAGGTATTCCACCAGCTCCTTGCGACCGGCGATGAAACCGCCGCAACCGCACATGGCCTTGCTGAGGGTGCTCATCCACATGTCCACTTCGTTGGCGTCGATGCCGAAGTATTCGTGCACGCCGCGGCCGGTGGCGCCCAGCACACCAAAGGAGTGGGCCTCGTCCACCAGCAGCATGCAGTCGTACTTCTTCTTCAGCTCGATGATGCGCGGCAGGTCGGGGATGTTGCCGTCCATGCTGAACAGGCCTTCGGTGACGATGCAGGCGCGCTTGTGCTTGCCGCGGTGCTCCTTGAGCATCTTCTCCAGGGCATCGCAGTCGTTGTGCTCGTAGGAGTAGCGGTCGGCGCCGGAAAGGCGGGCGCCCTGCATCAGGGAGTTGTGGGCGAGACCGTCATAGAAGATGGCGTCGCGGTGACCGAAAAGGAAACCCAGGGTGGAGACGTTGGTGGCGTGGCCGCTCACATAGGCGATGCAGTCCTCGACACCGTAGAAGTCGGCCAGGGCGCGCTCGAGCTGGCGATGGGGCGGACGTTCGCCGCCCACCAGGCGGCTGGCGCCGGCGGAGCTGCCGAAGACCTTGGCGGCTCCGGTGACGGCTTCGGTGATCTCGGGATGGGTATTGAGGTCCAGATAGTCGTAGGTGGAGAAGTTGATGTACTCCTTGCCATTGATCACCGTGGTGGCCTTAGCCGCCCGCTCGTGGCACAGGAAGAGCGGGTTTTCCATGCCCATCTTGGCACCCATTTCCACCATGCGCTCAAACGACAGTTTGGAGCGCAACCGTGTGAAACTGCTGGTGCCGCTCTCCTGGGCGTTCTGGCTGGAGTGGTTTTCTTTCATTCCGGATCCTCTCAGATATAGTATAAAAACCGTACGTTACAGGTGACGTACAGTAAACGTTCCGGGCAAACTGCCCGTAAAAATTGTTTTTAACGGCTAACCATATCCCAAGAGTTCCACCAAGGCAAGCGAGAAAGCCTCGCGGTTGGCGCGGGCTGGACAAGCGGCCTGAGATGGCCTAAAATTTGCTTTTAACATTGTGATAGAATGGCCGCGGCTCCCTTGGGCAGCGGGCTGTACATACCGGACCCCTCCGGGTCCCTTACCCGCCGGTGGCGGTATTCCCGGTATCCTTACGATGCAACGACCCGAATCTTGCGGAGCGTCTGCGGCTCTCGAACTTTGGCCCCTTGCCGGGCGCGAGGGCGCCGACAGCGGCGAGTCCTGCCGCCTGCTCCTCGAAGAAGCTTCCCGCCTGCCCCAGCTCCGGGGCAAGGCCCCCCGTCTCGTCCTCAGTCCCGCCGGCAGCGGGCAGGCCACGGCCGCCGCGCTCGACATGCTCCGTCCTCTGGCTGTCGGGCTTTGGCCCGGTCTTGAGCCCGAGGCCCTTCCGGCTGTCCCCGGTCCCGGCGATCTGGCCCGGCTGGCCGGTGGAGACCGTCCTGTCCTGCTCCTCCAGCCCCGCCCCGAAGGCCCCTGGGAAGGCATGCTGCTTGCCCGCAAGGATGACGTGGCGGCTCCTGCGCCGGAGGCTGCCGTGGTGAGCATGCCCGACATGCCCGCATCGTCCTGTGAGCCCGGAGAAGGGGAGATCGCCTGTGACGGCGTGCGCTTCGCCGACCTGCCGCACGGCGGGGCCATCTGGCACGCAGGCTCCGTGGTGCCCGCCTGGCGTCAGGAACTGCTGGCCCTCGGGGCCCGTCCCGATGCCGCGGCCCTCGAAGCCATGGGACAGCGGGGCATCTGGCTGCATCCGCAGGGCGACGTGCCGCCGCTGGCCGTCATGTGCTGCGGGCAGGGGGCCGTCTGGCCCGGCATGGGCCGCGAGCTCTACGACCACTTCCCGGCGGCCCGGGCCGCCATGGACCGCATCGCCCGCGCCGCCGACTGGGACGTGCTGGCCCTGCTGGACGAGACCGATGTGGAAAAGATCGGCCTGACCCGCTGGCAGCAGCCCTACCTCTTTTTGCTGGAATACGCCCAGTGGAGCCACCTGGCCTCGCTGGGACTGCGGCCTTCCCTCATTTGCGGGCACAGCCTGGGCGAGCTCATCGCCCTGTGCCTGGCCGGCGTCTACGAACCGGAAGTGGCCTGGTACATCCTGGACACCCGTTCCACCCACATGGCCGAACTGGAGGCCCGCGCCACCCGCGAGACCGGCATGATGGCCGTGCCCGCCGAGGCCTCGGTCATCGAAGAGGCCCGCAAGACCTGGCCCCAGCTCTACGTCTCCAATTACAACTCCCCGCGCCAGTTCATCATCAGCGGCCCCCGCGACGTGCTGCTGGAGGCCCGCAAGAGCCTGCGCAAACGCCGCATCCCGGCCATCATGCTCAACGTGAGCCTGGCTTTCCATCACCCCAGCATGCGCGTGCTGCGCGATATGTCCCTGCGCCGCCTCAATGCCTTGGCCATGCAGGCGCCGCAGATCCCCATGCTCAGCTGCATCACCACGCGCCCCTATCCCGACGACCAGCCCGGCATCTGCGAGCACATCGGCGACCTGGACGAGAATTCCGTGCGCTGGGTGGAATGCGTGCAGGCCATGTGGCAGCGCGACGGCATCCGGCATTTCGTGGAAGTGGGTCCGCAGGATACCCTGTGCGGTCTGGTGAACGACATCGAGCCGCAGGCCCTGTGCCTGGCTGCCGGCCGCAAAGGCAAGGAAGCCGAAGGCATGCGCCAGACCTGCGCGCGCCTCTATGCCCTTGGCCATCTGACGCATGACGGCGTGGCGCGGCACCGGCAGCGCTGGCTGGATGCGGCCCCCGCTCCGGCCGCCTCTGCGGAGGCCCCTGCCGCCCCGGCGGCGCGCGCGGCTGCTCCGGCCAGGGACGAGCTGCCCGAGGCCGCCCGCAAGGTACTGGAGATCCTGGCCGCTGCCTGCGGTCGTGACGCGGATTCCCTGAAGCCGGAGATGGATCTGCGCTATGACCTGGCCCTGCGGTCCAGCCGCTTCCCGCTCATCGTGCAGGAAGTGGAGGAAGAGCTGGGCATCAGCGTGGATTTCGAGGCCCTGCTGCACGTGGCCACCGTGGGCGACCTGCTGCGCGTGCTGGCCAGCCTTGCCCCGGCGGAGAGGAAGCCCGGAGAGGTCGCTCCCCTGAGCGCGCCGCAGCACGGCTCCGGTGAAGATCTGCCGCCCCTGTGCTGCTTCGATCTGGGCTGCTGCGACGAAGACGGCCGGCCGTTGCCTCTGGTCCTCGATCCGGCCGCCCGGGGCATGGGTGCCCACGCCGGTGACGTGCTGGCTGTCTGGGGGCCCGATGCCCAGGCATTGCCTCTGGCCGAGCTGCTGGGGGCGCTGGCCCCCCTGGGCATGACCTTTGCCCTGCCTGATGCCGCGCTGGAAGATTGTCTGTCGCTGGAGCAACTGGGCGGCCACCTGTACGGCCTGCCCGCGCTGACGGCCCTCACGGCCCTGCCCGAGACCGTGCATCGTGCCTGCGGGCGCCTGGACGGCATCCTGCTGTGCGCGCCCGCGGACAGGGCGCTGGCCGCTGACGAGATGGAAGCGCTGTGCCGCTCGGCCAAAGCCTGCGGTGTGCGCTATGTCTATGCCCTGCGCTGGCTGCATGCCGGTGATGCGGCCCATGCGGCCCCCTGGCAGGAAGCCGGTGAAGCGGCCGCCCGTGAGCTGGACCTGCCCTGGCGGGTGGTCTGCGTGGACGACGGCGGACGGCCTCCCATCCCCCGCGAACTGGGCGACCTGCTGGCCCGTGCCCTGACGCACGGGACGTCCGACAGGGTGCTCTGGCGGCGCGCCCCGGCCGATGCCCCCGTCCGTGACTGGCAGTGGCTGGAGCGGCCCGAGCTCTTCCCCCGTGTGTTTTCCGCCGCTGTGGCGCACGAGGCCATGCCCTGGCCAGAAGCCGCCCGGGCTTCTTCCCGCCAGATGCTCGCCTGCGCGCAGTTCTCCCGCTATGCCGATCCGCGTCTTGCCGGGCATGGTGCCCTGCCGCAGGACGGCCAGCCCTGGCTGCCCCTGAGCGAACTGCTTCAGACCATGCTGGAGAGCGGTCGTTTGCAGCTGCCGTGGCTGGAACCCACCGGGTTCTCCGACCTGCGCTTTGCCGCGCCCCTGCCCCTGCCCGAGGCCGTGACCCGGGAGTGCCGCATCACGGCCCGTTCCCAGTCCTGGCTGCTGCAGGACGGCGTGATGACGCGCATGTGCCATGTGCGCCTGCAAAGCCGGGATCTGGCCCCGAACCTGCGGCGCATCAACCATTTTTCGCCTCTGGCACGGGGCATGGTCTTCCTGGCCGCTGCCGCGGGGAGCCTGCCGCCCCTGTGGGACGGCGAGATGGCCGTTACCGGCCCTGATCTGCCTCTGGAAGACTTCTACGCGGGCTGCGGTATGGCGGAAGGCTGGCGACTGCTGGAAGAGCTGGCTCCGGCGGGCGATGACCTGTGGCAGGGCCGCTTCGACGGCATGGCGCAAGGCATTGCCCCGGCTGGCAAATCCGGCTATTGTAGCTTGCTGTCCGCTGTGGACGCCATTTTGCAGGCAGCCTGCCGTATCATGGAAGAGACCGTCCCCCGGGCGGAGCTTGCCGGAGGACGTCTGCTCTGGCCGCAGGGCTGGCGTCTGAGCGGCATCGGCTTCATCCGTTTCGCGGACACTGGGCTGCTGTGCGGTGCCCGGATGCCCTGGCGCATCCAGTTGCGCCGCGGCTGGGACGATGAACGTCTGCAGCGCTATGACGCCCAGGTCGTGGATGCGGACGGCCGGGTGCTGCTGACATTGCACCAGATGGAATTTGAAAAGGATGTCCGGCCGCAGGAAGGCGCCGGTGCCTAATATTTGTCGCAAGGGAATGACCATGACGAAAAGAAGGGTTCGCTGGAAACGGGGACTGGCTGTGGCGGCCTTGTGCGCCGGGATGGCGCTTTCGGGATGTGCTTCGCAGAAGGCCGGGTCGGATGCCCCGGAACTGCCCGCCAAGCACTGGCTGGAAGACGTGCCCGGTGTGCCGGTGGAGAACAAGGGCAAGCTCGAGGCCGTGATCCCCAACCTCTATGACCCGGCCAAGAAATTCTCGTTCGAGGATTGCGTGTTCCTGACCATCCAGCAGTCGCCGCTGCTGGTCAACAGCGCCGTGGAACTGGAGATCAAGCGCCTGGCCCTGACCGATGCGGTCTGGAAGTATCTGCCCGAACCCCGCATGACCGTGGAAGTGGGCAATACCCTGACCTATTACAATGCGGACCGTGACGACGTGCCCAGCAATTACGGCAAGGTGGTGCCCCGCATCGGCTTCTACGCGCGTTTCCCCAACCCCGTAGAGTCCTATTTCAATCATCAGGCCCAGAAGATCATGGTCAACCTGGCCATCTCCACGCACCGCAAGGCCGTGGGCGAGGCCATCTACAAGGTGGCCCAGGCCTATCTGCGTCTGGAGGCCAAGAACGAGATTTTGCGCATCCAGAAAGAAGTCGCTCCCCTTGCCAGGGAAACGACCCGTTACTGGGAGCAGCTGGAGTCCGCTGACGGCCGTCAGGGCGTGGCCCTCAATCTGGCCCAGCAGCACGAGCGCGAAGTGGAGCTGACCAGCGAGCGCATGACCATGGAAGAGGTCATGGAGCGCACCAGCCTCAAGATCCTGGCCGGTGTGGAGCCGCAGCAGCGCCTGAACATCGACAGCAAGAGCGCCAACGACATCCTGCGCGGTTTCAACGGCAAGGATTACCGCTGGGAAGACCGCTGGCTGGTCACGGAAGATAATCTGCTGCTGCGTTCCCAGATCCGTCTGGGTGATTACAACATCATGCTGGCCTGGGCCGAATACGTGCCCGACATGACCATCCGCGTGGACAAGAACCCGCCCGCCGGCCAGTACCAGCCCGCTGACGGCCAGGAAGACTACTTCTGGCGCCTGACCTTCGACTTCCCGCTCATCGACTGGAACCGCCGCTATCGCGGCGTGCAGGCGGCCCGCATGAAGAAGGCCCAGGCCTTCCATGAGCTGTCGCGCAAGCGCACGGATTACTCCAACACCTGGCTGCAGTGCGAACAGCGCGTGGCCCTGGCCGAGACCAACCGCCGCCTGGCCAAAGTCCATTTCGAAACGGCCGAGATGCGCTACAAGGAAGCCCGCATCTCCTTCGAGACCGGTCTGGGCGACATGCCTGCCATGAGTTCCGCCCACGAGGCCATGGTCCAGAGCCGCATCAAGCTGATCGAAGCCGAACTGGAACTCAAGCTGGCCAATCTGGAATGGATGTACGTCGCCAACCTCTTGCAGGAACGCTTCCTGGGCCTTCCTGCCACGGAGATTGAAAAATAATGAAAAGACTGACCGTTTTCTGGGCCCTGCTGGCCTGTCTGCTGCTGGCCGCCCCGGCCATGGCCGTGGAGACCACCGCCACCGGCAAGGTGGTGGCCACCGTGACGCGTGATGTGCGTCTGCCCTTCAATGCCGTCATCGACGAGGTGCTGGTCCGTCCCGGGGATGCCATCAAGGCCGGGGATCCGCTGGTGCGTTATCATCTGCAGGACGAGGCCGAACGCGTGCTGCAGCGCGAAGTGACCACCGGTGCCGCCACCGAGAGCCTGCGCGGCCAGATCCTTGATCTGGAGCGCGAACTGGTGCAGGCCCGCGCCGAGCGCAATCGCGCCAGCCAGCTGGCCGCTTCCGGGCTGGGCTCGCGCCAGGCCCTGGGGCGTCTGGAAGAGAGCGTGCGCTCCCTGCAGCACCGCATCGAGCTGACCCAGATCTCCATCAAGAAGAACGAAGAGAGCTTCCGGGCCCGCCTGAAGGAACTGGAAGGCTATTACGGCCAGCCCATCCGGGAGGGCGAGACCCTGCCGGATCAGCTGGTGCTGACCTCCCCCATCGACGGCTATGTGCTGCAGCTCATGCCCAACCTCAATCCCGATGTGCTGCTGCCTGCCCAGGCCACGCCCGTGACCGTGGGCCAGCTGGACCCGGTACTGATCCAGGTGCCGGTCTATGAAGGCGACCTGGGCCGCATCAAGGAAGGCGGCCATGCCCGCGTGGAGATCCCCTCGCTGGGCGACAAGGTGTTCTCGGCCACCATCACGGAGATCTCGTGGATCTCCACCAACATGGACGTGGCCCAGCCCTCGTACTACACGGTGGAACTGACCGTGCCCAACAGCCAGCTTGAGCTCAAGCCCGGCTTCAAGGCACTGGTGCGCTTTGGCGCTGCCGAGTAGCCCATGAAGCTGAAAAGCCTGCCGCGCCAGCTGGGATACATCCTAGGGGCCCAATGGACCAGGGACCTTTCCTGGACCATCTTCACCATCCTGCTGGCACGGCGCAGCCCCGAGATGCTGGGCCAGATCGCCGTGGCCCTTTCCTGCGGCTATCTGGTCAAGACCGTCTCGGACGTGGGGCTCAACGACTTTCTGCTGTCCACGTTCGCCCGTCGGGAAGAACGTCCCCGTACCCTGCTGGGCGAGGTGACGGGCCTCAAGACCTGTTTCATGATGCTGGCCCTGATCGTCACCTGGTTCGTGACGGGCTGGCTGGGGTACAGCTTCGAGCTGCGGCTCATCGTCCTGTTCATCGCTACGGGCTTCGGTCTCGACGGGGTGACGGACTCTTTCTTCGCGCTCTGCCAGGCCCGCGGGCGGCAGGACGTGGAGATGCGCATCCGCGTGCCTTCGGCCCTGCTGGGCATAGGCTACGGCATCGTCTGCGTGGTGGCCGGAGCGCCCCTGATCTTCATCGCCCTCTACAAGCTCATCGAATCCGTCCTCTGCACGGGCTTCGCCTTCCGTGCTCTGGGCCGCAATCCCTTCGTGGGGTTCGGCTACGACAATGTGCGCGACCTGGCCGTGAAGATGAAGAGCGGCTTCATCTTCACCATCATGGCCGCCTGCGCCATGTTCTACAACAAGATCAATGTGTTCTTCCTCAAGAACTACGGCGGCGACGCTGCCGTGGGCGGCTACAACGTGGCCTGGGAGACCGTGGAAGGCCTGTCCGTGCTGGTCTCCAGCGCGCTGCTCGGCAAGGTCATCTTCCCCTTGCTGGCCCGCTACTGGGCGCAGGACAGGGCCGCGTTCCGTCAGCTGGCGGGGCAGACGGCCCGCTCGCTCTGGGCGGCCTCCCTGCCGCTGATCTTCCTGATCTGCGTGGAGAGCGACCGCTTCCTGCCCACCATCTACGGCCCGGGCTACGAGATGGCCGCCACGGCCCAGCGCCTGCTGACGCCCTGCCTGGCCACGGCCTTCCTGCACAATCTGGCGGCCTATGCCATGATAGGCATGAGGAAGCATACCCTGCTGCTCTTCTTCTATCTGAGCGGTCTGGTGGTCAACATCGTCTGCTGCCTGACCATCATCGAGCCCATGCCGCTGGAAGGGGCCGCGCTTTCCCTGACCGCCACCAAGGTCTGGGTGGCCATCCTCACTGTGGGCTATTTCCAGTGGGTGGCCCGTCCCATGAGCCTGGGGCAGTGGCTGCTGATGCTGGCCGCCATCGCCGTGGCCGTGGGCCTGTGGTGGTCGCTGGGCATGATCCTGGCCCTGCCGCGCGAAGTGGCGGAACTGGCCGGCCTGCTGCCCCTGCTGGCGCTGTTCTGGTACTGGCGCCCGCCGCCGGCTTTTGAGAAGGAGCAGCGTCAGGAGGCCTGATCATATGGAACGACGCGGCTTTCTCAAAACGCTGGCAGGTGCCGGCCTGGGAGCGGGGATGCTCTCTGCCTGGGGAGCTGCGACCCCGGCTCAGGCGGCCGGGCTGGAAGATTGTCTTGCTGTGGTCGTGGATGTGGATGCCTGCACGGGCTGCGGGGCCTGCGTGCAGGCCTGCCATGAGCGGGCCGCCGCCCGGGTCCCCCAGCCGGTATCGCCCATCCCGGCTTCCCGCTGGGGCCGGGACAGGAAACCCGACTGGTGGGGACGGCGCAACGTCACGGATCGCCTGACCCCCTACAACTGGCTGTATCTGCAATCCTGTACCGTACAGACGGCCCGGGGCGAGCGCCGGGTCTTCATGCCGCGGCGCTGCCTGCAATGCCTCAACCCGCCCTGCGTCAGCCTGTGCCCGCTGGGGGCCGCCCGGCAACGTCCCACCGGTGCCGTCTATACGGAGATGTCCCTGTGCTTCGGCGACAGCCAGTGCATCGCCGTCTGCCCGTGGCACATCCCGCGCCTGCAGGCCGGGGTGGGGCCCTACCTGCATCTGGCTCCCGGTTACCTGGGCTACGGCCAGACCTTCAAATGCGATTTTTGTGAAGACATCATCAGCGACGGCAAGCCCCCGCTTTGCGTGGCAGCCTGCCCGCACGGCGCGCAGCATTTCGGCCCCTATGCGGAGATGACGGCCCTAGCCCGCCGCATGGCGGAGGAGCGGCACGGCGATCTTTTCGGCCTGCAGGAGAATGGCGGCACCTGCCTGATCTATGTCTCGTCCATCCCCTTCCGGGATATCGAAGCCTCATTGCTGCGGCAGGGGCTGATCTCCGCCGGACGGCCCAGCCTGCGCCCGGCCGGGGCCAGTCTGGAACGCGAGAACGATCTTGTGGGCACGGTGCTGGCCGCGCCGCTGGCCGGGGCCGCACTGGCCGGCCTGCGCCTGTTGCGCGACCACTGGAGGGACAAGGATGAGGACTGAGCGCCGTCCGCTGTTCGGCTTCCTTTTCCGTTTGCTGTGGCGGATCAGCGTGGTCTGGGCGGTGGTCAGCGGCTTCGCGCATCTGCCCGTGATCTACCGCTACGCCGAAGCGGCCCTGCCCTGGCTGCGGCCCGCAGCCTATTCGGGCACAGTGGCCCATTATTGGGCCGCAGCGGCCATGCTCTGCCTGACCAGCTACGCGGCCATCGTCTGGCTGGTCAGGGGCTCGCGCAGCTACAGCCTGACCCCCTTCGGCATGCTGCGCCTGGTCTTGCTGGCCCTGCTCATGCTTTCCGGTCTGGGCCTGATCCTGCACAACTTCCAGGACTTTTCCTTCTACGGCCCTGTGTACACCCTCATCAAGCATGGCCACCTGGGCTGTGCGTTGCTCTGGGCCCTGCTGGTCCTTGTCCGTCTGGCCCGCCGCGGGCTGTGGTGGGATCGTCGCCGGGGCACGGGGCGACGGGCCCGCGCCTGAGCTTGTCAGCCATGCTCCACGGCATGGCCCCCCATCGTTCCGGATAACGAAAAAAGACGCCCTGAGGGCGTCTTTTTCGTTTGTACGTCTCTCTTGCCGGACATTTGTTTTTCAGCGTCCAGAGGGGCGCTGGGAGGGGATAAAAAGGGTCTCCTAACCCTGTGGCGGTCTTCGAGCTGCTTTCCCCATCTGCTCTAGAAAAAGCGCGTTTGGAGAGGATGGGGGACGGGGAAGGAGGCACGTTAGCGCGGGCAAAGGGCCTCCTTCCCCCGGAAAGCATTCCCGTCTAGGCCTGTTCCCCGGCCTCGTTCTGGCGGGCGGCCTTGAGCTGGCCACAGGCCGCCTTGATGTCCTGCCCCTTGCTCTTGCGGATGATGGCCGTGATGTTGCGGTCCCAGAGGTACTGCTCGAAGGCCAGCACGCGTTCCGGCGAGGGGGCTTTGTAGGGATCGCCCTCGGAGGGATTGTAGACGATGAGGTTGAGCTTGCCCTTGACGTCGCTGACCACGCGGGCCAGCTGCCGGGCCTGTTCCAGACCGTCGTTGACGCCGCCCAGCAGCAGATATTCGAAGGTGATGCGCTCGCGGGTCTTGAGCGGATAGGACTTGAGGGCCTGGAGCAGGTCCTCGAGGGGCCAGCGGGCGGCCTTGGGCATGATGCGGGCGCGCAGCTCCTGGGTGGGAGCGTGCAGGGACACGGCCAGATAGGCCAGGCCGCTCTCGCCCAGTTCGCGCAGGCCCTTCTCGATGCCGCAGGTGGAGACCGTGATGCGGCGGGGCGAGAAGTTCAGGCCCTTGTCGTTGTTGAGGCTCTCCAGGGCGCGCATGACGTTCTTGAGGTTGAGCAGGGGCTCGCCCATGCCCATGAAGACCAGGTTGCGCAGCACGGGCCAGTCGGGGCGGGTATCGCCCAGGTGCTCGCGGGCCACCAGGATCTGGCCCAGGATCTCGCCCATGGTCATGTTGCGCTCGAAGCCGATGGTGCCGGTGCTGCAGAAGGTGCAGGCCATGGCGCAGCCCACCTGCGAAGACAGGCACTGGGTCCAGCGGCGCACGCCTTCGCGGGAGTCGCTGGGGATGAGCACGGTCTCCACTTCGGCGCCGTCCTGGAGGCGGAGCAGGAACTTGGTGGTATCGTCGCTGCTCTGTTCCACGGTGACGATCTCGGGCCAGCGGATTTCGGCACACTGGGCCAGGCGTTCCCGGCAGGCTTTGGAGACATTGGTCATGGCGTCGAAATCGCGGGCCATCTTCTGCCAGATCCATTGCCAGACCTGGACGGCCCGGAACTTGGGCTCGCCCAGCTCGTTCTGCATCCAGTCGGTGAGTTCGGGCAGGGTATAGTCGAGGAGATTGATCATGGTCTTCGGGGGTGCCACGGCAGGGCTCGACCGTGGGTTGGAGGGAAAGGCAGGGCGGCGGGGCGGCGTGTGGCCCCGTGTCCGGCACAAGGGCCGCCTGCCGGGAAAATGCCGGAGCGGGAATATGAGAGGGAGAGGGAGACGGCATGGCGCCGTGCTTCCTCTCCCTTATGGTCATGTCGGAGCGGTCCCGTTTGGGGGCCGCAGGGTGCGGGAGGCGTCTAGCCCACGGACTTGCGGGCGTATTCGCACACGAAGTGCAGGGCCGAGGCACGATCCGTGACTTCGCCCGCGATCTGGGCCTGGAGCAGGGCATCGCGGATGACGCCCACCAGCGGGCCGGGGGCCAGCTTGGTCTCGCTCATGATCTCGTTACCGTTGAGCAGGGGTTCCAGCATCTGTTCGGGGGTCTCGGCGCGCTCCAGATACTTCATATTGTGGTTGAAGTAGGTGTAGCTGCCGTCGCGGGCCTGGATGTCGGCACGGGACATGGCGATGAGGCGCGGGTATTCGTCCAGGGCCTTGAAACGGCGGATGCCGCGGTCCGTGAGCATGAAGTGGAAGCGCATGTGGTAGCGCACCAGATGGCAGAGCAGGTCGATGTCTTCGGGGCTGAAGTGCAGACGGCGCAGGATCTTGCGGGTGACCTTGGCGCCCACGCGGTGGTGCTGGTAGAAGGTCCACTGGCCGTCGAAGTATTCGCCGGTGAAGAGCTTGCCCACATCGTGGAAGAGCATGGCCATGGTGCCCAGCCAGTCGTAGTGGAAGCCTTCTTCGGGGTAGTGGCGCATGCACTCCAGGGTGTGGTCGAAGACCGTCTCCTCGGTGTCGTCATCATCGTTGCGGCGCTGGCGGATGCAGGCCAGGGCGGCCACTTCGGGGATGAGGCCCTGGAGGATGTGGGCGTCGAACATGAGCTTCACGAAGCGGTACATGGATTCGGCGGCCACTTTGCGCCATTCGTCCATGATGTCGGCGGCGGGCACGTAGTCCAGCACGCGGGTGGACGAACGCACGATGGCCAGCCAGGTGTTGGGCTCGATGGGGATGTCGAAGTTGGCGGCGAAGCGCAGGGCGCGGATGGCCAGCAGATAGTTGTGGCGCAGGGTCTCGTCCGGCAGGCCGGTGAGCTGGATGAGGCCGCCCTTGACGTCCATGAAACCGTCATAGACGTCCCCGGTGGGGGCCGGGCTGCCGAAGCCGGTCATGCGCAGCTGCAGGCGCTCCTGGGGATCCATCATGTTGGCCATGGTGGGGGTGATGCGCAGCAGGGAAAGCTCGGGATGGCTGGCATCCTCCACTTCCAGGGCATAGAAACGGAAAAGAACGCCGTCTTTTTCCATCTGGGCGATGGCACGCTGGTCCGGCTCGACGCGGGCTTCGGGGAAGAGCTTGAGAAGCGTCTCGAGGTCGGGCTCACAGGCGATGTCCACAGCCAGCTGTTTGCTGTGTTTCAAAAGATGTTCCTGCACGGGCGCATTGATGACATGGGCGTCATAGCCGTTGCGCAGCAGGGTTTTGCAGATGGTGATGGCGTCTTTTAGCGCTTTTTCCATGAAAACTCCTCAAGCGGCGAAGCCGCATCCAGGGAAATCCCCGGCATACATGCGTTGTGAAGGCCTGACCGCATTGCAGGCCGCTGATTTCAGTATCGGCGGCAATGGGGGCAAAGTCAAGCAACAGTGCGCTCCGGGCACGATGTCTCCCGGTGGCAAAAGGGGCTGGAAACGATGCCCTGGCCTGCGGGGAGAGCCTTGCCCGGATGCCCGCACAAGCTGCCGGGGAGAAGGCATGAGTCCCGGCATCAGGCCGTGCGTTCAGGGGAGGGGCAGACCCGTGAGAGGCATGCCGCCGTCCGGCGGGGTGCCGTGCTGTCCTTTCAGGTAAGGGGGGCGGACTCGCTCATGCGGAGGCCCCGGGCAACAAAAAAGGCCCCGTGCGAGCACGGGGCCTTTGGAGTGCGGGATCGTGAAACTAGTCGCTGAAGTGACCGGTTTCGCGCTTCACGCCCAGGGCGATCTTCCAGAGCAGGGAGAGCACCAGGGCGCCCACGGCGTACACGCCCAGGGCCACGATGATCTCACGGCCGGTGGGGGCGTATTCGGTGACGGTCTCAAACATGTTGGGAGTGAAACCACCGATGAGCAGGCCGAGGCCCTTGTCGATCCAGGAAGCGGCAACCAGCAGCACCAGAGCCAGGGGCAGCAGGGGGCCGGTACGCCACTGCGGCGGGATCAGGATGATCAGGGAAGCGGCGGCCATGACCACAGCGGCCCACATCCAGTTGGTCACCCAGGAAACGTGGCCTTCATGACCAGCGAACAGGAAGACCAGAGGATGCTGATGACCGGGGATGCCACTGTAGAACGCGGTGAAGACTTCCAACAGGTAGAAGAACACGTTGATGCACATGGCATAGGTGATGATGGTCGTCAGGGTCTTGATGGCGTCGCGGCCGGGATCGAAGCCGGTGAGGCGGCGCACGATGAAGATCAGCAGCAGCAGGATGGCGGGACCGGAGCAGAACGCCGAGGACAGGAAGCGGGCGGCCATGATGGCGGTCAGCCAGTAATGGCGGCCGGGGATGCCGGCGTACAGGAAGGCGGTCACGGTGTGGATGGAGAAGGCCCACAGGATCGAGAGGTAGATCAGGGGCTTGATCCACTTGGGCGGTTCCACGTCATGGCGCTCGGCTTCCAGGGTGACCCAGCCGATGACGGCGTTGAGGGTCAGGTAGCCGATGAGCACGATCATGTCATAGAACATGACCGAATTGGGCGTGGGATGCAGCAGCACGTTCATCATGCGCTGGGGCTGGCCCAGGTCCACCACGATGAAGAGGGCGCACATGACCACGGCCGAGATGGCCATGAATTCACCGAAGATGATCATGCGCTTGAACTTCTTGTAGTGGTGGAAGTAGGCGGGCAGCACCAGCATGACGGCGGAAGCGGCCACACCCACAAGATAGGTGAACTGCGAGATGTAGAGGCCCCACGAGACATCGCGGCTCATGCCGGTGATGGAGAGGCCTTCCTGCAGCTGCTGCAGGTAGACCAGGCCGCAACCGGCGATGACTGCGAGCAGGAAGAGCAGCCACAGGTAGTAGGTCTTGGGACCGGTAAGCAATTTTTCAAGCATGGCCTGTTCTCCCTAGATGAGGTAGTAAACGCCGGGCTGGGTGCCCAGATTGGGCTTGCGGCGAATGCTGTAGTTGGAGGCGAGGGCCTTGCACACATCGGACTTGGGATCGTTGAGATCGCCGAAGAGGATGCGGCCGCCGGCAGCTTCCACGCAGGCGGGCATCTGGCCCACGGCCAGGCGCTCGGCGCAGAAGGTGCATTTTTCCACCACACCGATCATGCGGGTGGGGTAGGCGGGGTTCGGCACGGGATCGCTCAGGTACTTGCGGGGATCCACAAAGTTGAAGGAGCGGGCGCCGAAGGGACAGCCGGCCATGCAGAAACGGCAGCCGATGCAGCGATGGTAGTCCATGGCGATGATGCCGTCTTCCATCTGATAGGTGGCCTGGGTGGGGCACACGCGCACGCACGGCGGGTTGGTGCAGTGGTTGCACAGCAGGGGATAGCTGGCATCCTTCACACGGGAGGTCAGGTGTTCGTTCAGGTCGTCGGGGAAGGCGTGGTCGAACTTTTCGAGCCACATCCACTTGATGTCCTGATGGCCTTCCATGGTGGGCACGTTGTGGGCCTTGTGGCAGGCTTCGATGATGGGAGCGTATTCCTTGGCGTTCTTGAAGGCGCGGGTGTCGATGACCATGGCCCAGCGCTTGGCCTTCAGGGCCTTGGCGTTGGGTTCATAGGAGCCGATGCGCGCACCGGCCTGGGCAGAGCCGGCCATGGTGGCCAGGCCGCTGCTCAGGGCAAAGACCGAGAGGCCCGCCACCTTCAGAAAGGATCTTCTGCTTTTGTTCATTACTTGTTCCCCTTGGGAAGAATGTGGCAGGTCCAGCAGTAAGGATCGACGCTGTTGGACACGTGGCACTTGTCGCAGAACTCTTCGTAGTTGCTGTGGCACTTCAGGCAGGTGTTCTGCAGGCTGATGGTCCACTTTTTGCCGGTGGACGACACATAGGTGCGGTTCTCATAGCGCAGGGCCTGATCGCGCCATTCGTTGAGCAGGTACATGTGCTCGGCGCGCATGAACTCGACGGGTTCCACGCATTCCTTTTCATTCTGGGGCAGGACGATGGCAGGACGCTTGTAGTCCTTGGTACCGCCGAAGTTGGCCCAGAAGGGGGTGGAGAACAGGACCGCGAAAACGAGGATCCCGAGAATGACAGCTTTGGCGTTGTACATGTTGTTATTCCTCCTCGGCCTCGGCGGTCACATTGGGCAGGTCTTCCTGACGCAGGTCCATGGTGCGCTTGCATTCGCCCTTCATGACCAGGGCATTGGCCACCAGTTCGTGCACGCCGCTCACGGTCACGCCGGGGGCCCAGTAGTCGGCCAGGGGCGGCAGGGTGGCGCGGTCGATGGCGCAGACGCAGGCCATGTGGTTGACGCCGTACTTTTCCTGCACATAGCGAAGGGCGTTGCCACGAGGCATACCGGAACGCATGCGCAGTTCCATGATTTCTTCGGTGTTCAGACCGGAACCGGCACCGCAGCAGAAGGTCTGCTCACGGATGGTGTTCTCGGGCATTTCCACGAAGTTGTTGCACACGGCCTTGAGCACGTAACGGGGTTCTTCCAGCAGACCCATACCGCGAGCGGGGTTACAGGAGTCGTGGAAGGTGGTGATGATATGGTCGTTACGGCTGGGATCCAGGTTCAGCTTGTTGTGCTTGATCAGGTCGGCCGTGAACTCGGTGATGTGCACCATCTTGGTGGCAGCCGCGTTGGTGAACTTGGTGCCGGTGATGGGGGAGGTGGGCACATCCATCATGCAGGACGGGGCCGGGCCGTTGTAGGTGGCCATGTACTGGTTGATGACGCGCCACATGTGGCCGCATTCGCCACCCAGGATCCACTTGGCGCCCAGACGTTCGGCTTCGGCGTACATCTTGGCGTTGAGCTTCTTGGCCATGTTGAAGGTGGTGAAGGAACCGAAGTTGCCGCCTTCAGAGGCATAGGTGGAGAAGGTGTAGTCCAGATCCAGTTCGTGGAACAGCATCAGGTAGCCCATGAAGGTGTAGATGCCGGGGTCCGCGAACACGTCGCCGGAAGGCGTGATGAACAGGATCTCGTGGCCCTTTTCGTTGAAGGGGGTCTTGGGACGGATGCCGGTGATGGTTTCGCAGTCATCGGCCAGCATTTCCACGATTTCCACGAAGGAGTGGGGCTGGATGCCCAGGTGGTTGCCCGTGAAGGAGCAGTTTTTCACCGGGTCCATGATCCAGTGGATGCCCAGGCCCACTTCGTGCAGCAGTTCACGCACGATGGCCGTGATCTCGGCGGTGTCGATGCCGTAGGGGCAGAACAGGGAGCAGCGGCGGCATTCGGTGCACTGGTAGGCGTAGTAGAAGAGTTCCTTCACCACTTCCTTGTCCCAGCTGCGGGCGCCGGCGCGCTTGCCGAGGATCTTGCCCAGCTTGGTGTAGTCGCGGCGGTACAGGGAGCGCAGCAGCTCGGCACGCAGCACGGGCATGTTCTTGGGGTCGTTGGTGCCCAGGAAGAAGTGGCACTTGTCGGCGCAGGCGCCGCAGCGCACACAGATGTCCATGAACAGCTTGAGGGAGCGGTGCTTCTGCAGGCGTTCCTCGAAGGCGTCACAGAGGATCTGTTCCCAGTTTTCGGGCAGGTTCCAGTCTTCGGCCGCCGGATCCCAATCGTGGGGATTGGGCATGTGCAGCAGCTCCATGGTTTCCTTCTTGGCCGGATAGCAGAAGCTGCCCGGCGCAAACTGGGGCTTGATGTCCAGCCAGGGGTCCGAGGGAAACTCGGGACGGCTGGCGATGAGTTCTTGTGGCGTAGGTAATTTAGCCATGATGTCAGCTCCTTACTCGGCGGCCTTGGAAGAGGGCTGCTTTTCCAGCGGCAGGCCGGCTTCGGCCATGGCATCGCGGTAAACGTCCTCATATTCGGCATAGGTGAAGTACTGCTTGGGCGGGTTCCAGGGGTTCACGTGGCGCACTTCGCGGGTGTTGGTGGGAAGGTTGCGCGTGGGGCTGAAGAACACGCCAGGCATGTGCATGAGCTTGGAGAAGGGGAAGTACAGCAGCAGCACGCTGACAAAGGCCAGATGCATGAAGAAGAGCGGGCTGATGCCGTCGGGGGCCACGGGCGAGAAGTGCACCAGACCCATGATGAAGACCTTGACCTGGGCGATGTCGGTCTTATCGAAGTAGCGCATGCAGATACCGCTCAGAACGACGCCCAGGATGAGGAACAGGGGGAAGTAGTCGTTCATCAGGGAGATGTAACGCAGACGCTGGTTGAACAGACGACGGGCCAGCAGGAAGAGCACGGCCACCAGCAGCAGGCCACCGGTCCAGAAGAAGCGGGGGGCGCCGATCTGCATGATGCCGTCGATGCTTTCCATGAAGGTCAGCCAGCCGGGCACCGGATCCATGAAGAAACGGAAGTGGCGGATGAAGACCAGCAGGAAGCAGTAATGGAACAGCAGGGCGAAGAACCACAACCACTTGGAGGAGTAGTAGATGGTGCGGGGGCCCTTGGTCACAGGGTCGAATTCACGCACGTCGGCCGCGGTGTTGCGGAACAGCGAACGGAAGAAGCAGACTTCCAGGAACATGCGGACGACCACACCGAACTTGGTGTTGGGGCAGTCCCACTTTTCATGTTTGATGAAGTCCAGCGACTTTTCCTGACCCCCGGTCGTGGGGATGCTGAAAGGCACGGGCGATTTGGCCCAGTAAACCATGCGCCAGATGACGCCCAGGAAGAAGGTGACTACCGCCACATAGGGCAAAACCACGCCGAACAGGTACGACAGACCAATGGCCGAACCTGCCCAGGCAATGGCCCCGATGAGCGCCACCACCAGCAATGATGCGAACATTCCCTACCTCGCTTCGAAGAGTGTTAGCTTTTGCCCGAAACCGGGCTGCCATCCACCGATTGCGCCCAGCGCACCAGCTGGGCATGCTGATTGCGTATTTCGGCGATGCGCGTTTCCGCCAGGGTCTCGCGCGCGGCCGAATACAAATCGAAGGCCAGCAGCGTGACGCTGTCCAGCCGAGATTCCGCGTCCAGATACTCCGCCAGATCTTCCTTCTCCCGGCACAGGGGAAGGATGTGTTCGCGCAGCAGGGGCTTCATGAGGAAGAAGACCCCCAGGCCCTGACTGGGCGTATACTGCTGCACGGCACGCAGCCGCACGAAGCGGTCCAGGGCGTGCTTGATCTTTTGCGGCGTCACATGTTCGCCGGCGATCACGTCGTAGATGAGGCCGGCGGCTTCCTTGGTCATATCCCCCACCGGATTGGTGAAAGGATCGTTCTTTGTGCGCAAAAAGCCAGTCGTTTGAAGGGGATAGGTCGAATAGACCGCATTGATCCACCCCTCGACGATGACAGCGCGCTGCTCACGGAAAATTTTTTGTACGTTCATGGCAGTACTTTGGCAAAAGGGTAAACGGGCATTCCTATAAAGTGCCCGGCTTTTCTCGTCAAGTTTTTCATCGTCCGGCGACGGCGGCTACGGGCAGGGCGCAGGGCCGCCGCACTGTCCGGCCACCTGGGGTTCTAGGGGCAGGACGGCGTCCGGGAACGTCTGGCCACCGGCCGGTGAAAATTCGATGACCGGCTCCTGTGCACGGGCAGGGGCCGGAGGCTGGGCCTGTTTTTTGAGCATGGCCGGCAGGCCGTGATACTCGAAAAACGGTACCGTACGGGAACCGGCATTGAAAATATGGGCCCGGTTGCGCTGCAGGCGCAGGCGCAGGCCCCACTGCCCCGGATGCAGGAACGCCCAGGGGCCCGGCTCCTCCACATTCTGGCAGGCGGCCACGGCTTCCTTGAGGGTCTTGCCTTCTTCCAGCAGGAGCAGCATGCGCTCCACGCGGGCCACATCGGCATCGTTCTCCGCCACCGGACAGAAAGCAACGTCCACGCTGCCCGACAGGATGCCGATGCCTTCGCGGCAGGCCGAGCAGGACGGCGAGAAGAACATGCGCACCGTGGCCTGGTCGGAGTTCTCGCTGATGCTCCAGACCTCGCCCTGCATGCGCACTACCTGGCCCGCATTGACCACGAACAGCACCAGCCAGGCGCAAAGCAGGAGCGAACGTTCCTGCGGGCGTCTGTCGTCCCGGTGCAGCGCACGGCGGAAGAGCCAGTAGGTCAGGGCAAAAAAACAGGCCACTACCAGGCAGCTGACACAGGGGGAGGTCAGCGCCATGAGCAGCAGCAGACAAATATCGCCCAGCAGGGTCAGTCCCGCCAGGAAGTGCCCCGCCGGGACAGCGCCCAGCAGCGCAAGGCAGGCCAGCACGCCAAAAGCGGCCGTGCCGATCCACCACATGGAGAGACCGCCGATGACAAGGTCCTGGTACAGAGAGCAGCCCGCAGTGACGCAAAAGGCCACTTCGTTGCCCAATGCCGTCCAGATGCAGAAGAGCATACCCAGAAGGGCGGCCGCCAGTGCGCCGCCGGAGATGCCGTAGTCCTGTTTCATGGCTCTCCTTGGTAAAGGAACTACGTCCGGCAGATGCAGACGCACACCCTGTATACTCCATAATCCCGGACAGGTAAAGGCATCTTGTCATGCCTGCCGGGAGTTGCGTTGTGTAATATGGCCATGATCTGGGCAAAGGGAAAAAATGGCTGTCTTGTTTCGGAAACAAACAGAGCTGACAAGGATATCCTTATGTAAGGAAAAGAGGAAAAAAGAAAAATTTTTTTCCATTGCTGAGCAAGAGAGCCAAGTTGCAGTCATGACGCTTTCCTAAAAAAAGAACTGCATCATGGTGCGGGCGGCCTTCCTCGCAAGTCTTGCCTGATAAAGAACGGCCGTTGCATGAGGGAACATTGTGATTCCGTGCACGATGCCGGAAATACGAAAAGGCGGGCAGGCAGGGCAAAAAAAGGGGCGCCCCCGAAGGGGCGCCCGCTATCAGGATTTCGCTGGGAAAACCCGGCGATGCTTACATGGTGGAACCGGAAGCAGCGCGCTGCATCTTGATTTCGACCTTTTCGGTCAGGCCGGAGTAGTATTCGCGCAGGATGGCGAGCACTTCTTCACGACCGAAATGATCCGGCACTTCAGCGCCTTCGGACAGCATCTTACGCAGCTTGGTACCGGACAGGATGACGCGGTCTTCCTTGCTGTGGGGGCAGGTACGCATGGAGGCCATGCCGTCGCACTTCTTGCAGTAGAAGGTCCAGTCGATCTTCATGGGTTCGCAGAGCAGGCGCTTGCCTTCTTCGGCGGGAGTGGGGATCTTGTCGAAGATTTCCTGGGCTTCGAACATGCCGTAGAAGTCGCCCACACCGGCGTGGTCGCGGCCCACCAGCTGACGGTTGATACCGTAGTTCTGGCGGAAGGTGGCGTGCAGCAGGGCTTCACGAGGACCGGCGTAACGCATGTCCAGAGGATAGCCGGCCTGGATCACATGCTCGGGCACGAAGTACTTCTGCACCAGGGTGTCGATGCATTTCACGCGGACTTCGGCCGGGATGTCACCGGGTTTCAGGGCGCCCACCAGGGAGTGGATCACAACGCCGTCGCACACTTCCACGCCCAGCTTGGCCAGGTATTCGTGAGAGCGGTGCATGGGGTTACGCAGCTGCAGGGCGGCCACGTTCTTCCAGCCGCGTTCGTCCATCTTGGCACGCAGCTGAGCGGGGGTCATGTACACGCCGGGGAACTTTTCGGGGAATTCGCCCTGGGACAGGACTTTCACGGGGCCGCCGATGTTGTATTCTTTCTGGCCCAGGACCATCTTCACGCCGGGATGGTCATTGGGGGCCACTTCCCAGAACTTTTCGGAGTCAGGACCGCAGCCCTTGAACACCAGTTCGCATTCCCACTTCTTGTCGGCTTCGGTCATTTCGTAGATGTCTTCCACCTTCATGGTGGCCATCACCTGACCCTTGCGGACCAGGGCGACTTCTTCGCCGACCTTCAGGGCCTTGGCGTCGTCAGCGGACACGTCCAGGGTCACCGGCACGGGCCAGAAGGTACCGTCGGACAGCAGCATCTTTTCGCACACGCTCTTCCAGTCGGCCTTGTTCATGAAGCCGTTCAGGGGAGAGAAGCCACCGATGCCCATCATGATCAGGTCGCCCTTGGCGCGAGAGGAGATCTCAATCTGCTTCAGGCCGGCAGCCTTTTTCAGTTCTTCTTCCAACGCCGCGCCTTCCAGAAGACAACACACCAGGCCCTTGCCGCCATGAGGGGGTACCAGTTTGGACATTGAGAAATCCTCCATTTGATTTGTTGCTATACCGTTGCGCAAGTGGCGCATCCGTAACGTCTCTTTGTGAGTTACATCTTGTGAATAATCTAACAAAAAGTCAACCACCTTTCCGAATTTTTCACGGAAACGACACGAAAAAGACGTAGCGGAAAACGGCTATCACATTGATTTACAACACAAAGAGTGCGAGAAAAATTTTATTGTGAAAATTGACGCGCACTCGGGCCCCATACCGTCCCGGCTGGCAGATCCCGGCACGATCATGGCCGGGGCTCCTGCCGGAGTTTGGGAGGAACATAGCATGGCCGCCAAAGCATGAAAAGGGGGCCTGCGGGCCTGCTGCTGTATCCTTTTCCCAGCCGTGCGGAAAACAAGGACAAATTCTTGCTGCCTCGTGCGCCCGCACACGGGGCGGGCGCCGTCCCGCCCCGCCGGACGCAAAAAAGGCCCGGCACCACAAGGTGCCGGGCCGGGGATGCTGCGGGTCGTATCCGGTCAGGTCAGTTTAGCGGGCCACGGCCTCGCCCTGCACGGGACGGCCTTCATGCTGGCCGGTCAGGGTGCGCAGGAAGCCCACGATGAGGGCGCGGTCCTTCTGGGGCACGTCCAGGCCGGAGCAGTAGATGCCCATGATGCGCACGGCTTCGTCCAGAGTGGTCACGGTGCCGTCGTGCAGATAGGGATGGGTCAGCTCCACGTTGCGCAGGTTGGGCACCTTGAAGCGGTGCATGTCCTCTTCCTTGCCGCTGGCGTTGAAGCGGCCCTTGTCGGAACCCAGGGGCTTGCCGCCGCGGTCGGCGAAGTAGTCCTTCTTGAGGTCCAGATATTCGTAGGACTGGCCGCCCATGCTCTTGCCCACGTGGCAGGAGGCGCAGCGGTAGGCCTTGAAGCGCTCGTAGCCTTCCACTTCGGCGGCGGTCAGGGCGCTCTTGTCGCCGCGCAGCCAGCGGTCGAAGCGGCTGTCGGGCGAGATGAGGGTCTTTTCGTATTCGGCGATGGCGTTCGTGATGTTCTTGCCGGACCAGCCGTCAGGATAGACGGCGCGGAACTTGGCGGTCAGTTCGGCATCGGCGGCCAGACGGGCCACGATCTCGTCCCAGTCCTTGCTGCCCATCTCGATGGGGTTCAGCGGCGGGCCACCGGCCTGTTCCTGCAGGTCGGCAGCGCGGCCGTCCCAGAACTGCACGAAGTTGAACACGGCATTGAAGGTGGTGGGGGCGTTCACATCGCCCAGCTGCTTGCGGATGCCTTCGGAGAAGCGGGCGTTGTCCGTGCCGGCCTTGTCCATGGCATGGCAGGTGGCGCAGGCCACGGTGCTGTCGGCGGAGAGGCGGGCATCGTTGAACAGGGTCTTGCCCAGGGCCACCTTGGCCTCGTCCATGGGCAGACGGTGGGGGATGGGCTGGATGGGCTCGTTGGCATGCTCGGGAGCGGCGTCCGTGGCGTAGTGGGCCTTGCGGGTCTGGGCCACCCAGGTCAGGATGTCCTTCTTGTCCTGGTCGGACAGGCGGCTGCCCCAGTGCACCACGGCGAACTTGGCGGGCGGCATGGTGTCATTGAGGATGACCCATTCCATCTTGGCCAGCACGGTCTCGCCCACGGGGCGATCCTTGCGCTGCACCAGCTCCTGGTTGAGATCCATGGCGCGGATGCCGTCCCTGTAGTCTTTTTCGATGATGGCGCTGATGCCGGGGACCTTGGCATAGAACGGCAGGTCATAGCCGCGGGAGTGACAGGCCATGCACTTGTCCTGCACGATGCCAGAGACACTGGCGAACTTGTGCTTCACATCGTCCAGCCCCTGCGCCATGGCAGGGGTACAGGCCAGCAGCACGAGGGCCGTGGAAGCCAGCAGTTTTTCCTTCATATCGTCCTCCTTGGGGGGCGATGCCGGGTCGGCATCACGGGTTTTGCCGGTGGCAGCAGGAGCTTTTTTTCACAAGTATTGCCGGAAGTCAACAGGAATTTTTACTATTAGATGGATAAGTTATTATTTTCTGCATATTTTTTATGAAAGATTTTTGACTGTTCGTGCTGATGGATAATTATTCCAATTAGATAACTAATATTTTGCCATGGCCGTCTGCCCCGCCTGTCCCGCGTGCTCCGGAAAGGCCGCCTGCAGGGGATCCCGGCAAAAAAAGGGGGGAACAGGGGCTGTCCGGGCCTGGCGGTCGCCGGACACAAAAAAAGCAGGGCGCTCCCCGTGAGGAACGCCCTGCCATATGCTCCAGATGCGGCATCCGTGCCTAGAAGGGCACTTCGTCCATGTTGGAAGCTTCGGAGGGGAAGGCGGGACCCAGATCGTCGTCGCGCTGCTGGGGCGCGGGACGGCGCGGGGCCTGGCGCTGGCCGCCGCCCATGTTGCCGCCGCGGGGAGCGCGGGGAGCGGGCGCAGGCGCACCATAGTCGTCTTCATAGCCGCCCATGTCGGCACGGGGGCCATCGCTGCGGCGATCCAGGAACTGGACGCGCTGGGCCTTGATCTCGGTGGTATAGCGGTCCTGGCCGTTCTGGTCCTGCCACTTGCGGGTCTGCAGGCTGCCTTCCACGTAGACGAGGCTGCCCTTGGTCAGGAAGTTGGCGCAGTTCTCGGCCTGACGCTGGAACACGGACACACGGTGCCATTCGGTACGTTCCACCTTGTTGCCGTCACGGTCCATGTAGGATTCGTCGGTGGCCACATTGAGGGTGGCCACAGGGGAACCGCTCTGGGTGTAGCGCAGTTCGGGGTCGCGGCCGAGGCGACCGATGATCATGACTTTGTTCAGCATAGATTCTGTTCCTCGAACGGTTGTTCGTTGTACCGTCTCAGCGCAGGCCGAAAAGGCGCCGGAAGAAGGACGGTTTTTTGCGTTTGGGGCCGGAGCCTGCGGCAAGCAGGCTGTCTTCCATTTCGGTCAGGGCGTCTTCCAGGGCCTCGCTGGCGCGATGGGCGGCCCGGGGGGCATTGGCACGCAGGGCCGCATCCAGGCTGCTGCGCTGCGTAAGGGCATCGGCCAGAGCCTGTTTGAAGGGGGCCTGCTGCTCGGGCCAGCGGTCCTCGGCCATGCCCCGTTCCAGACGGTCCAGCAGGTCGCGGACACCGGCGCCGCCCACACCGGCATGGCCGAACGCCAGGAGACTGAGCCCGGGCCAGCTTTTTTCCAGCAGGCCGGAGTTCCAGGTGACGTCCACGGTGGCGATGCGGGCCACGGGCGTGGTCAGCGGGGGCCGGATGGCGGACTGCGTGAGCGTGGCCTCCAGCGTGTCCAGCAGGGCGGCCAGGGCCTGGAGGCCCGCGGCGGCGTCTTCGGCCTGCCAGCTGCCCAGGGCGTCCTCGCAGTGACGCGTCAGGTCGCACAGGGGGCGCAGACTGTCCAGCGTCAGGGGCGCCAGGTCGTCCACGTTGCGCATGGTCAGGCGGCTCAGGCATTGCGCCAGTTCCAGCAGGCAGGGCTCGGCCTGTGCTTCGGGCACGGCCAGCCAGGCCGCCACGTCCTCACCATAGGGACCGGCAGCCTTGCGGGCCAGGGCCAGCAGGGCGGGCCAGCGACGGGCCGTGAGCCCCTGGGGGCTGTCGGCGGCTTTCTGGCGGATCTGCAGTGCCTTGCCCATGACGGTCTAGCCCTTTTCCGTCCACTCGGTCTGGACGCGCATGATGACGTCCTGGATGACGGGCAGCTGGTCTTCGGGGCAGACGCCGATGAGGGGGGCGTCCGCATCCATGTTCTCGTTGTAGCTGAAGTAGACGGCGTAGATGACGCCCGTGGGGCCGCTGTAGTGCAGGGGCACCTCACGCTTCATGCGCGACATGATGAGCAGCTCCATGCCGTCGCGCACCACCACGGAGTGGGCGTCCGCAGCGCGGATCTTCTTGTCCACCTCGGGGGTGAAGTAATACTTGGCCCGCTCGGGCGCGCGGAACAGGTACAGGGCCTTCTTGAGGATCTGGTGTTCCACTTCGCTGCGGGTGAGCATGTGGCGGATGACCATCAGGGGCGTGCCGGCCTCCACGAACATGCCTTCGAGCTGGCTGTGGATTTTGCTGATGATGCCCTTTTCAGGCGAGCAGATGGGTTTGGGGTTGCGTTCGCGTTCCAGGGTGGCCAGGCGGGTGCCGGGCTTTTCCTTCCACTGGCCCTGGGGGCCGAGGACCTCGTCGCCTTCCTTGATGTCGGCGAAAGTTACCACGCCGGTGTGGGGCGTACAGATGACGATCTCGCGGTAGGGGGAGGCTTTTATCTCATCCAGCAATGCGGAAATGTTGATCATGTGGTTTTCCCGCTTTTTCGTTTGTCTTGGGTGGGGCCGCACCGTCAAGGGCGGCGAAAGGCGGGGCGGAAAGTCCGCCCCGCCGTCTGCTTGCTAACGGTAGTACAGGTTGCGGCCGCCCATGGTGAGCAGCGCCTGCTTGAGGTTGGCACGGATCTGGCGGCGGTCCCAGATGCCCTGGATATGGCCGCGGGACAGGGCCCGGTAGGAGCGGTGATACTTGGGCGGGATGTCCATGCCCGTGGTCTCCTTGATGACGCCGGGGCCGGCAAAGCCGATGTTGGAGGAGCGCACCGCGAACTGGTAGGGAGCGCAACCCAGGAAGCTGGCCACGGGACCGGCGAAGGAGTTGGTATCGTACAGCACCAGGTACAGGCCGCCGGACTCGATGTAGCGGCGCACGGCCACGGTGCAGCGGGGCATCTGGATGACGCCGTGGGTGCCTTCCTGGATGCGGATGCCGGCGGTGCCGTGCACATAGGCCAGGAAGGGATAGCGCTTCTTGGCGGCGCGGGCGGCGGCCTCCACGAACTTGTAGCCTTCGGCCGCGCCGAAGGAACCGCCGCGGAAGGTGCCCATGAGCATGGCCACCACCAGCTTGGTGCCGTCGATGCGGGCCTCGAAGGTCATGCAGCCGCTGCGGCAGCCGGTCTTTTCCTGGGCGGCCTTGATGCGTTCCTCGAAGTTGGGGAAGTTCAGCGGGTTGCCGGCTTCGATCTCGCGGTTGAACTCAAAGACCGAGCCCTTGTCGAAGACGTTCTGCACGTACCATTCGGGCTCCATGGGGAAGTGGTAGCCGCAATGGCTGCACACGCCCGCGAACTCGGCGAACAGATCGGGGCCCCAGAGGTCGAGGCAGCCGTACGAGGCGCTGTTGGGGCAGGTGATGGTACGGTCGACCTTGTAGCGCGGCGACAGGTAGTTCCACTTGCTCACGCGGTTGTCGTCCACCCAGTTGGAAAGGGTGGTCAGTTCCTTGGCCGTGGCCTTCTTTTCCGCCGGGCTGGCGATGCGCTTCCAGGGGCTGAAGATGCGGCCCTTGAACACATCCCATTCGCTGCTCAGCTCTTCCATGATGTTGTGCAGCTTGCGCTGGTGACGGCGCACGAAGTCGTACTTGAAGTGCATCCAGGGCTTGGTCACCCAGTCGCGCAGGGCGGCGGCGTTCTTGGCCAGGAAGGGACGGTTGTCGATGGCGGCCGCGCGGGAGAGGCGCAGGAACTTCTGCTGGCGGCGTTCGCGCATGCGGTTCTTGGCCGCGCCGGACATGCCCCAGCGCACATACATCTCGTCCAGGTTGGCTTCGGGGTTGCGCAGGCGCGCCAGGGCCAGGCCGCGGACCATGGGCGGCTTGGTGTTGGTGATGACCACCTCGTCGGTGGCGCGCAGCACTTCCTGCCGCAGGGAGCGGAAGAAGTCGAAGTGGTGCGGGCGGGCGCCCAGGGCGGGTTCCTGCACCACGCTGTCGATGTAGCCGAAGGAGAGGTTGTCCTGCGCGGTGATGTGCAGGTTCTGGGCGCAATGCTCGATGAGCTCGGGCGCGGCGCGCTGGCCGGCCTTGAGGCGACCTTCGATGGCGGCCCCGCCTTCGGGCGAGATGACCGAGTAGTAGCCGTGGGAGAGCATGAGGCGCTTGTCGGCCAGGCCGATGGCCTCGGCGCCGCCGGAACCGCCCTCGGAGATGATGGAGATGACGGGCACGCGCAGACCGGCCATGGTGTAGATGTTGCGGGCGATCTGCTGGGCCGCGCCGGGGTAGTCCTCGATGGGGTAGGAACCGGGCGTGAAGATGTAGCAGTGGATGGGGATGCCTTCGGTCTCGGCCACGCGCATGTACTGCAGGGCCTTGGCATTGCCCCAGGGCTTCACGGAGCCGCCGTTGCGGAACTCGGCGCCGTGGCCCTTTTCCTGGCCGATGACCATGACGGACTGGGTGTGCATCTTCTTGCCGCGGCGGCGGGTGATGACCGCACGGGCGATGAGCATGCTGGGGTCGAGGCTGTGCTCGTCCTGGCCGCCCACTTCGGTGAAGTTGTCGTAGACGTTCTCCAGGATGTCACGCAGGCAGATGCGCTGGGGATGGCGCACGATGCGCACGCGGTCCATGGGCGTGATGAGCTTTTCCAGGCGTTTTTCCACAAAGACGAAAAGGTCTTCCAGGGAAACGATCTCGGTATGGGGATCCTCGACCTCGCCGTTGCGCACACGATTGGTGAACTCGGTCAGCTTCTCGTCCAGCAGGCGGATGCTGTCCTCGTGCTTGCCGGCGAAGATGTCGCGCGTATACGAGAGCCTGTCGTTCAGGCTTTGGATGCGTTTTTCGATAGTGTTGTCCATAATCTCTTGCGCCGTTTGACGTTGATGGAAGGGGACCGCCGGGGCGGCCCGTCAGCTAGAAGCGCAGGGTGCGGGCGGTGTTGGCCCGCAGGAAGTCCACGTTGGACTTGAGCGCTTCACCGGCGTTGTTCCGGCCTTCCAGGTGCAGGTTGTCCAGGAAGGAGACGCCGCGTTCCCGGGCCTCGGCCAGATCCTTGCCCCAGATGATGGCTAGGGCCAGGTTGGGGTCGAATTCGGTGGGGATCTCGTAAGGCGTGTCGGTGGGCACGTGGGTCAGCATGGTGAGCCAGGGCTCTTCCTTCCAGGCAAAGCGCTCGATACGGCCCACCCAGGGGGTGAAGCCGTGCTCGGGGTCTTCGGCGATGAGGCGGTATTCGATGCCCACGCCGTCGAAGGTCACGTCGTCCTGGGTGTAGCCCAGGGGCTCGCCCAGACCGATGCGGATCTGTTCGGCGATGAGGTCCACGGGGCCTTCGTGGTTGCGGATGCTGGAGATGCGGGCCGAGACGCCGTTCTCCACCTGGATGCGGGTGTTCACTTCCATGAGGAAGGGCTCGCCCTGGCGGGTGACGATCCATTCCCAGGTGCCCACGTTGTCATAGCCCACCTTGCGGGCCATGGTCAGGGAGTAGTGGACGATGTCCTGCAGCACCTTGGCGGCATCGAAGCTGTAGTCCATCTGGGCGGGCACGAAGCCGGGGGCCACTTCCACGCGCTTCTGCAGGCCGGTGGACTGGATGGAGCAGTTGCGGGTGCCGAAGTGCACGGGGTTCTTGCCGCTGCGGTCGGACACGATCTGGACTTCCAGGTGGTTGAAGTCCGTGATGCGCTGTTCGATGAGCACGCCCTCGTCCTTGAACTGGCGCAGGGCGTAGTTGCGGATGCGGCGGTACACGGAGCGGAAGTTGTCGATGTCGTACACTTCCTCGATGCCCATGCCGCCACCGCCGGCCGAAGCCTTGACCAGCACCAGCGGGCGCTTGATGCCCTGCTGCACCTGGAACTCGAACACGCTGCGGGCGATGCGCTCGGCTTCCATCTCGTCATAGATGGGGCGGTCGGAACCGGGAACGGTGGGCACGTCTAGGCTGCGGGCCAGACGTTTGGTGTTGATCTTGTCGCCCAGCTCGCGGATGATCTTCCACGAGGGGCCGATGAAGATCATCTTGCGGTCGCGCTTGGTCACGCGACGGGCAAAGCGGAAGTCCTCGGCGAAGAAGCCGTAACCGGGATGCACGGCCGTGCAGCCGGCCTGGTCGGCCACGGACATCAGTTCGTTGGCGTCATGATAGGAAGAAACACGGAACAGGCTGCGTTCGCCGCCGTTCTCGCGGGCGTAGCGCACATGGCCCGAAGCGGCGTCTTCGGCGGTAAAGATGGCGGTAAAGGCCACACCCAGCTTGCGGCAGGCCCGCATGATGCGTATGGCGATCTCGCCGCGGTTGGCGACGAGAACCTTGTGTTGTTGCAAAGAGTCTTTCTGGCTGGTCTCCAAGGCGGTCTCCTGAGGGCGGTGCTGTGCCGCTCTTGTGGAATGGGCGTCAGCACGCTATAAAGCGGTTCGCTTTTGCGACTGAAAAGCAAGAGCTACTACAGCATATCGGCTTGGTCTTCAATATCTGAGGGGGTCAATTCTATGCAAAACTGGGAAGAAGTCCAGCTTGCGGTGGCGGCGCTGCGCCAGCGTCTGGGGGCCGCGCTGCCCTCCCGGCCCGATGCGGCCATCATCCTGGGCACCGGTCTTTCGGGGCTCGTGGAACGCATGGAGGACACGGTCAGCGTGCCCTATGCCGACCTGCCGGGCTTCCCGGTGTCCACGGTGGCCTCCCATGCCGGGGCCTTCGTGCTGGGACGTCTGGGCGGCCGCACCGTGCTGGTGCAGCAGGGCCGCTGCCATCTGTACGAAGGCTTCGGGCCGGACAAGGTCTGCATGGGCGTGCGCGTCATGGCCGGGCTGGGCGCGGACACGCTTATCCTTACCAACGCGGCGGGCGCCCTGGACCCGCAGTTCGATGCGGGCGGGCTCATGTGCATCAGCGACCAGATCAACTTTACCGGCGTCTCTCCCCTGAGCGGGCCCAACCATGAGGCCTGGGGCGAGCGCTTCCCCGACATGAGCGCCATCTACGACGCCGGCCTGCGCGACCTGGCCTGCCGGTGCGCGCTCGAGCTGGGCATCCGGCTGGAGCGCGGCGTCTACATCGGCGTGCGCGGCCCGCAGATGGAGAGCCCCGCCGAGACCCGCATGTTCCGCCAGTGGGGCGCCGATGCCGTGGGCATGAGCTCCGTGCTGGAGGTCATCGCCGCCCGCCATATGGGCCTGCGCGTGCTGGGCATCTCCTGCCTCACCAACAAGAACCTGCCCGACTGCATGCGGCCCGCGCCGCTGGAAGAAGTCATCGCCGTGGCCGGTCGGGCCGGGAAGGACCTGGGCCGCCTTGTGGAAGCGGTGGTGACAAAGTTGTAAAAATCGCGTAAACCATGCGCCCCGGCAACGTTCCGGGGCGATTTTTTTACCAGAGCGAGACAGAACTATGCAGCAGAATGACAAACTTCGTAACGTGGCTATCATCGCCCACGTTGACCACGGCAAAACGACCCTGGTGGACGCCCTTTTCCGTCAGAGCGGCGTGTTTCGAGCAGACCAGCAGGTCGATGACCGCGTCATGGACAGCATGGATCTGGAACGCGAACGCGGCATCACCATCGCGGCCAAGAACTGCGCCGTGCACTGGAACGGCGTGAAGATCAACATCATCGACACCCCCGGTCACGCCGACTTTGGCGGTGAAGTGGAACGTTCGCTCTCCATGGCCAGCGGCGCCATCCTGCTGGTGGACGCCTCCGAAGGCCCGCTGCCCCAGACCCGTTTCGTACTGCGCAAGACCCTGGAAGCCGGTCTGCCCGTGGTCGTGGTCATCAACAAGATCGACCGCAAGGACGCCCGTCCCGATGAAGTGCTCAACGAGGTCTACGACCTGTTCATCGATCTGGACGCCAGCGACGAGCAGCTGGAATTCCCCGTGCTCTACGCCATCGGCCGCGCCGGTGTGGCCATGCGCAACATCGACGACGAGCAGAAGGACCTGACCCCCCTGTTCGAGACCATCCTCGAAAAGATCCCCGGTCCTTCCTACGATCCCGAGCAGCCCTTCCAGATGCTGGTGGCCGACCTGGACTACTCCGATTACCTGGGCCGTCTGGCCGTGGGCCGCATCATGCACGGCAGCATCTACGCCAACGAGAGCCTGGCCTGCATCGGTGAAGACGGTCAGGCCCGCCCCCTGCGCGCCTCCAAGATCCAGGTCTATGAAGGCCTGCAGCTGGCCGAGGTGGACAAGGCCCAGCCCGGCGACATCGTGGTGGTGGCCGGCATCGAGGACGTGACCATCGGCGACACCATCTGCACCCGCGAGAACCCCCGCGCCCTGCCGCGCATCCGCGTGGACGAGCCCACCGTGGCCATGCGCTTCGGCATCAACACCTCGCCCCTGGCCGGCCGCGAAGGCAAGCTGGTGCAGAGCCGCATGATCCGCGACCGCCTGAACCGCGAATGCCTGCGCAACGTGGCCGTGCGCGTGGAAGACACCACCGACAAGGACGCCTTCCTGGTCAAGGGCCGCGGCGAGTTCCAGATGGCCATCCTCATCGAGACCATGCGCCGCGAAGGCTTCGAGCTTTCCGTGGGCCGTCCCGAGGTCATCCTCAAGAAGGACGAGAACGGCAAGACCCTGGAGCCCATCGAGCACCTGTATGTGGACTGCGACGAGGTCTTCATGGGCGTGGTCACCGACAAGATCAACCAGCGCAAGGGCCGCATGCTCAACTGCACCAACAACGGTACCGGCCGCGTGCGTCTGGAGTTCTCCGTGCCTTCCCGCGGCCTCATCGGCTACCGCGACGAGTTCCTCACCGATACCAAGGGCACCGGCATCATGAACTCCTATCTGGAAGGCTACGAAGAATGGCGCGGCGACTTCCCCACCCGCTATTCCGGTTCCATCGTGGCCGACCGTCCCGGCAATGCCGTGGCCTACGCCCTGTTCAACCTGGAGCCCCGCGGCACCCTGTTCGTGGAGCCCGGCGATCCGGTCTACGAGGGCATGATCGTGGGCGAGCACAACCGTGACAACGACATCGACGTCAACGCCACCAAGGAAAAGAAGCTCACCAACCTGCGCGCCGCCGGCAAGGACGAGAACGTCATCCTCACCCCCGTGAAGAAGATGACCCTGGAACACGCCCTGCACTTCGTGCGTGAGGACGAACTGGTGGAAGTGACCCCCGTGTCCCTGCGCCTGCGCAAGGTGGAACTCTCCGCCCAGAAGCGCTACCAGATGGCCGGGGCCAAGAAGAAGGCCTAGGTCTCCTTATCCCGGATAGAGGAAGGGCCGGCGGACATGTTCGCATGTCTGCCGGCCCTTTTTTCTTTTTCAGGCGGATGCTACCGGCGCTGAGCACATGATGGGCAGGCGACCAGACCAGCGGGACATCAGAACGACGCCGGGAACAGTTCGATGCTCAGGAGCGTGAAGAGGCTCTTCAGGATTTTTCTGAGCGTGGGGAGGTGCGCTGCCCGAAAAGATCTGCGGGCAGCGGGAAAAATGGCGGGATTACGGTCTGATGTAGGCGAAGCCCTTGTTCTGCAGCTCCACGATCTCCACCAGGCCGGCGGGCACCACTTCGCAACCGGGCCAGAGGTCGGCGGCGGTCATCTTGTTGGCATCCAGGGCGTTCTTGCACAGACGCAGCTTGAGGCCGCGGGCCATGAGCTCCTCGGCGGTCTTCTGCAGCTCGGCCTGGGCAGGCACGAACAGTTTGACGGCCGGGCCGTTGGCCACCAGCACCAGCTCGAATTCCTTGCCGGGCAGGCCGTTCATGTAGTTGCGGGCATTGACGAAAGCAAAGGCCAGCACAGCGGGATCATTGGCGTCCACATGGAGGCAGAGATCATACGACATGGGAGACTCCTGAAAAAAGAACTGAATAAGCTCATGGTAACAAAGGGGATTTGTCTTGCCAAGCTGTCTCTCTGCGGCTATGGGATTATTATGCGCCGAACATATATCCTTTTTTCTTTTTTGCTCATGGCCTGCCTCTTGCTGGGGGGCTGCGGCCTGTTGTTCGGCGATGCCGCCGGAGAACTACGTGATGACGGCGGGACCAAGATGCCCGCCGCTCAGGGCGAGCGAATCCCGTACAAGCTGTCCATCGAAGTGGACGGGGAGCGCCGCGCCACGGCGGACGAGAAACGCGCCGCGGCCATGGATCCTGACGGGGAATCCGAGGGCGTGTCCCTAGGCGGCAGCCCGGAGGAGGGCGACGAGGCCGGACCGGCAGCCCCGCAGGCGGATGCCCCCCACCGTGAAGGGACGGGAGCCGCGCCGTCTGCCCCCAAGGGGAACAGCGGCCTGTCGGACAAGATGCGCGACCTGAGCCAGCTGGAGCAGTTGCGCTCCGACCCGCCGGACAGCCTGCTGGCCCTGGAGCGCCGGGCCCGGGGCGATGTGGAGACGGCGGTCAAGCTGCTGCATTCCCAGGGCTATTATGACGGTACGGCGACCTTCCAGATGGACAGCACGACCAAACCGGTCACGGTGCGCCTGCATCTGACGCCGGGCCCCCGCTATGTGCTGGGCCGGGCCTCGGTGCGTTATGAGCCTGTCCCCGTGGTGCCCGCGGCCCTCAAGCACGGCAAGCGGCGGGCGCCGTACAGCGGTCTGGGGGCCCTGTGGGGCGACGAGGCCCGCGAAGCGACCCCGCCCCCGCGTTTTCCCGATACCCTGCGCGGGGTCACCCCCGGTGAACCCGTCACGGCCGACCAGATGCTGGAAGCCGTGGAAAAATTGCCCGAACGCCTGCGCCGCCGTGGCTATCCGCTGGCCCAGGTGAGCAGCCAGCGCTATTTCCTCGACCGCGCGGCCCGGACCCTCAATGCCGAGATCGTGGTGGATACCGGTCCTCCGGCCCTGCTGGGCGAGATCGTGGTGGAGGGCAACAAGGACGTCAGCACGACCTACATCCGCGAACGCGCCCCCTGGAAGGCCGGGACGGAACCCTGGAACGAGAGCCGGGTGCAGGACTATGTGGACGAGCTCCGCGGCCTGGGCCTGTTCAGTATGGTACGCCAGCGCAACATCAAGGACGTGCCCTCGCCGCGCAAGGATGGCATGGTTGTCCTGCCCGTGCAGCTGGTGGTGCGTGAAGGACCGCCGCGCTCGGTCAGCGCCGCTGCCCGCTATGAGACCGATTCCGGTATCGGCGTGGAAGGGGAGTGGGAACACCGCAACTTCTTCGGCAACGGGGAAAAGCTGGTGGTCTCCCTGCCCATCACGCCCGAAAAGCAGGGGCTGAAGGCGTCCTTCGAAAAACCGGCCTTTCTGGATCGCGACCAGAAGCTGGTGGGCGAAGCCTCCCTGTTGCAGGAATTCACCGATGCTTACGACCGGCGCGGCCTGCGCGTGGGCGCCGGTATCGAGCGCCGCCTGAGCCCCTACTGGTGGGTGGGGGTGGGCGCCTCTTCCGACAGCGGCACCCTCACCGAGAACGACCGTACCAACGAGCCCTACAGTTTCGTGGGCCCGCATCTGCGTATCGTGCGCGACAGCCGCAACAACAAGATCAATCCCAAGCGCGGCTCGGTGCTGGAGATCAATTCCAAACCCATCTTCGGCTATTACGACGGCTTCTTCACGGCCCTGGGCACGGAAGTGGAAGGCATGTTCTACTACGCGCCCTTCCGCAAGGGTCCGAACAAGGGCGTCATCGACGACAAGCTCGTGCTGGCGGCCCGTGTGCGCGGCGGCAGCATGGCCGGGGCCGAGATGAACAACCTGCCCAGCACGCTGCGCTATTACGCCGGTGGTGCCGGTTCGGTGCGCGGCTATTCCTATCAGGCCATCGGCCCGCGCAACGACAAGGGCGACCCCAGCGGCGGCCGTTCCTACCAGATCGTCAATCTGGAGGCCCGTTACAAGATCACCGACGAGATCGGCATCGTGCCCTTCCTGGACGGCGGCATGGTCTACGAGGACGCCCTGCCGCAGATCTTCGGCGACATGCGCTGGGGCGCGGGCCTGGGCCTGCGCTACTACACGCCCATCGGCCCGGTGCGTCTGGACGTGGCCACGCCCCTCAATCCCGTGGACGGTGATCCCCCCCTGCAACTCTATATCAGCATAGGACAGAGCTTCTGATGGCCAGCGAATCCGGAACTCCCCCTGTTGTCCCTGACGGCGGTCCGTCGGGCCCTGCTCCCTCGGAAGGGGCAGCGCCCGTGCGCAGGAGCTTTTTCCGGCGCCGTGTCCTGCCGTGCCTGCTGCTGTTCGTGCTCCTGATTTTGCTGGCCGGGGCCGGAGCGGTCTGGTGGCTGCGTACGCCCGGCGGACAGGACTGGCTGCGGCAGGAAGCCGACGCCCTGCTGGCTCCGCCCCTGGCCGAACAGGGCCTTTCCCTGGAGCTGATCCGTCTGGAGGGGGCCCTGCCGCTGGAGATGGAATGCGCCCTGCGCCTGCGTGATGCCGGGGGCCTCTGGCTGGATGTGCCCCGGGCGCGTGTGGACGTGGGCCTGTCCGTCTTCCCGCCCGGCATCTCGCTCGACCTGCGCCTGGAACACCCCTCTTTGTATCGCCTGCCCCAGCTGCCTCCTTCCCCCGACGAGCCCTCCCCGCCGCTGGCCGAGACGCTGGCCGGAGTGGAGACGGCCCTGAGGAGCGCGCTGGACATCACGGCCTCCCTGCCGGGCTGGCTGCCTTCCCTGCATGTGCGTGAAGTGGCGCTGGATGGCCTGTGGCTGGGCTCGGCCGTGCTGGACGGCAGTTCGTCCGGCACGCTGGTGGATGCCTCCGGGCAGGCAGCTCAGGACGCGGCTGCTTCGGCCGGAGCGGGGAGTGTGCCTGCGGATGGCCAGACGCCTCCGGCCCCTGCCGTCACTGCGTCTGCCCCTGCACAAGAGGCGATGACGCCCGGGGCCCTCCCGGCGCCGCTCCTGTCCGTGGCTGTGGCCGCCGTGGAAAGCGCCCTCCGCGTCGGTGAGGGGCTGGAGGTCTCGCTGCGCCTGACAGCCGAAGCTGATTTTTCCCTGAGCGGGACCACGGCCCGGGCCGGTCTCCGGGCCTCGTGGCAGCTGGCGTCCGCAGCGGCAGCCGCTGCTCCGGCCACTGAGGAGACGCCTTCCGCCGCTGCGCCCGCTCCCGGATCCGGTGTGACAGCGCCCGGGATGACTCCGGCGGCGGCCCCGGCACAAGAAGCCGGTCTTGTTCCTGCGCAGGAAAAAAACACGGATACGGCCCCCCTCCTGACGGAAGCGGCAGGACAGTGGCTGCCCGCGCCGCTGGCTCTGCTTTTGACGCCCGGGCAGGCGTCGTCCCTGCGGGTGGAACTGGCCCTGCAGCCCGGTGAGCGTCCCGTGCTGGCGCTGGAGAGCCTGCAGGCGGATGCCGGGGCCGTGCGGCTGCGCGGTCAGGGGACGCTGGAGCTTGCGACCGCTGCGGATGTGCTGGCCTCGCCGCTGGCGCTGGATTGCTCGCTTGCCGTGTCTTCTGCTGCGGATGCGGCGGCCCTGCTGCCCCAAGCGCGGGCCCTGCTGGCACCCCTGGGCGACGCCCTGCGTCTGGACATCGGCGTGAAGGGCAGTCCCGGTGCGCCCGAGCCCCGTCTGGAACTGGCCTGCGCCACGCTGGATCTGGGCGGGCATGCCGTCAACGATCTCTCCCTGCTGGCAGGCGGAGAGGCTTTGCCGTGGCCGCAGCTGGCTGCCAAAGGCAAGGTGGAACTGCCGCTCTCCCTGCAGGTGCGCACCGGAAAAGACCACATCTCCACGAAACTGCGCCTGCGGGCCGGGCATGACGGCGCGGCCTGGCTGCTGGGCCTGCCGCAGCTGGAGCTGCACGGCGCCGGTGCCCGTCTGGATGGGGCCCTGCTGGCCCTGCTGCCCGATGCCCCGCAGGAGATACCTGCCGTTCCTGCTGCTTCGGCGGAAAAGCAGGCCCCGCTCCCTGCGGTGGGAGAGGCCGGGACGCTCCCGGCTCCTGTGGATACGGCCGGACAGCCCGCAGCGGTCCTTCCGGCGGCCCCTGTTCCTGCCTCTGCTGCGGATGCCGCCGCAGCCCCCGTCCCTTCGGCCCCGGCCATCGTGGGCAGCGATTTTGTCCCTGCGCGGCTGCTGGCACAGCTGTTCCCCGATCCCGGGACAAGGCCGCGTTTGTGGGCCTCGCTGTACGGCGAGATAGAAGACTGGGCCGCGCTGGGCCGGGTGCTGGACTACTGGTCGCCGGGCCTGCGCCTGGAAAAGAAGGATGACCGGCCTGTCCGTCTGATGCTGCGTGCGGGCGGTCTGCCGTGTGCCCCGGACAAAGCCGAGGAACTTCCGCTGGCGGCTGTGGCCGGGCTGGCCGATCCGGCCTTCCTGTGCAGCCAGGACTGGCAACAGTGGTTCAGTCTGGATGCCGATGTGGGCTTCCTCCGCCTGCACGACAGGGGAGGCGAGCGCCTGCTGCTGCGCGAGCTGCACCAGCATCTGCGCATCGACGATATTTTCGGCCGGGGAAAGCTGGAACAGCGTCTGGACGTGCGCCAGCTCCATGCGGCCGGTCTGCGGCTGGAGCGGGTGCTCGTGGGCCTGAAGGGCGAACTGGCGACCCCGCTGGAAGCGGAACTGGCCTGCGCCGGAGCCATTCGGGCCAAGCTGCGCCTCCGCTGGCAGGGCGACAGGCTGGAGATCCCCGTGTGTGACCTGCATCTCAAGCAGGGCGTGGGCCTGCGCCTGCAGGCAGGGACGGCCCTGGTGCTGGACAAGGACGGTCTTTCCCTGCGCGGTCTGGATGCCCGCATCGCGCCTGCGGGGCGGGTACGGGCCACGGCCAGCCTGAAACCCGCGGCCATGGATGTGCGCCTGACGCTGGACAGCATGGATCTTGCCCCGTGGCGGGCGGTGGTGCCGGGCCTGCCTTCGGCCGCGCTGGCTTTCCAGAGCCGCCTGCACGGCAGTCCCGCGGCCCCTGCCGGGACCTTCCGGCTGGACGTGCGGCGACTGGAAGTCCCGCAAAGCTCTCTGCCGCCGCTGGATCTGGCCCTGACGGGCAAGCTGGGCGGCAGCAACGGCAAAGGACGTCTGGACACACGGCTGGAACTGCCTCCCTCCACCCGGCAGGCCCTGGGAGCGGAGCAGGCCGGTCTGGAAGTCCGCCTGCCCCTGCATTTTTCCGCCAACGGCCTGCCCTTGCCGGACATGACGGCCCCGCTTTCCGGGCGTCTGGACTGGCAGGGCGACCTTGCCCCGCTCTGGCGTCTGGTGCCGGTGGCCGACCGCCGCGTGACCGGACGCCTGGACATGCATCTGGCCTTGGCCGGCAGCCTTGCCGTGCCTACGGCCAAGGGGCGGCTGGAGGTCGCGGGCGGACGGTATGAGGACCTGGCCCTGGGCATCCTGCTGACGGACATCAAGGCCTCGGTGACGGCGGGCAGCGGCAAGGGCCTGAAGCTGGAGCCCGTGCGTGTGGAGGCCTCCATGAGCGACGGGCGCGGCGGCCTGGTGACGGCCGCGGGCAGCCTGCATCCCGAAAGCGGCAGGCTCGATCTGGATGCCGCCATGAAGCGTCTGCGCCCCCTGCGGCGCGCGGACATCCAGGCGACCCTGTCGGGCACGGCCTCGGTCAAGGGCACGCTCATGGCGCCCCAGGTGGCGGCGGACATCACCATCGACGAGGCCCTGGTCAATCTCAACCGCCTTACCGGCAGCAGCGTGACCACCCTGTCCGTGGAAGGCACCAGCGAAGCCCCGGAACCGGTCACGGAAAAGAAGGAAGGACACGGCTCCCTGGACGTGAGCGTCCGGGCGCCCGGGCATATCGCGGTCAACGGCCACGGGCTGGAGAGCGAATGGCAGGCCGGTCTGCGCGTGCGCGGGGCCCTCAACGATCCGCTGGTCATCGGCAGCGTGCGCTCGGTGCGGGGGCAGTTCGACCTGCTCTCCAAGATCTTCACCCTGCGGCCCAGCACCATCTCCTTCAACGGCGGGGCGGTCTCCAACCCCCTGCTGGACGTGACCCTGCGCTACGAAGTGCCGGATATCACGGCCGATGTGCGCGTCAGCGGCTCCGTGCGGCGCATGAAGCTGGAACTGACCAGCACGCCGTCCCTGCCGCAGGAAGAGATCATCTCGCGGGTCATGTTCGGTCGCGGCTCCAGCGAACTGGGCCGTTTCGAAAGCCTGCGTCTGGCCGCCGCCGTGGCACGTCTGGCCGGGTTCGGCTCCGGCGGCCTGGGCGTTCTGGATCTGGGCCGTGCGGTGCTGGGCGTGGACGTGCTGCGCGTCAATTCCGCCACGGACAAGGAGAGCGGTGATGAAGAAAGCAGCCTGGAAGTGGGCAAGTTCATCGGCGAGAAGATCTATCTCGGCGTGGAACAGGGCCTGGAGCCGGACAGCATCGCCGTCATCATGGAACTGGAACTGACCCCGCACAGCAAGGCGGGCATCCGCACGGAGCAGGACAACACCAGCGCCGGTGTCCAGTGGAAGATGAATTACTGACGGAACCGGGACGGTCTGAGGCGCTTGCGGACGCTCCCTTGCGATGGGCAGCCGTATCGCGCCTTGGAGCCCGGAGACGATGGCGCTGCTGTCCCGGTCAGAAGCCCGGCCGGATGCGCCTTGCCTGCCGTCGGGCACTGCCTGCGGACGCATCCGGGGGCACCTGCGGCGTACGGGCCTGAGGCTCCTGCGGGTGCTGTCCCTGCAAGGAATAGAGGATGGAACGACTGACCTTCAGCGATGCCGGTCCTGCGGACTGGCCGTATCTGCTGTGCCTGTGGTGGCGCAACGTGCGGGCCACGCACGGCTTCGTGGCGGAGGACTATCTGCGGGCCATCGGGGCTGCTTTGCCGGGCGCCTATCTTCCGGCCATGGAGCGCGTACGTCTGGCCTGGCTGGAGGTCGCGCCCGCTGAAGGCGACGGGAGCGACCATGCGCCGGGGGCAGGAGAAGGCCATTTCCCGACGGGCACGGTAGCCGTACCCCGCCCCTTTCAGGGGCGCTTGCCGGCGGGCTTTCTGGGCAGCGTGGAGCAACGGGTGGAGATGCTCTTCGTGGAGCCGGGCCTGCGGGGCAGGGGCATCGGTACGGCCCTGCTGGAGGATTTCGGCAGCCGCCATCCCGAGATCCTGCTGGACGTCAACGAACAGAACACGGCGGCCCGGATATTTTATGCCCGCCGGGGCTTCGAGGTGGTGGGGCGTTCCCCGCTGGACGGGGCGGGGCAGCCGTATCCGCTCCTGCATCTGCGCCGGGTGCGGGCCGGGGGCGCCGGGACAGGGCAAACAGCCTGACGCATGGCCTTTCGACGGCCTCGCATCCCTGCCGTCACAACAGGGGGCGGCATCCTTTCTTTGCCCGCAGAGGACACAGCGGCGACGTGGTCGCCCAAAAAACAGAAACGCCGGGGGGGACCCGGCGTTTTGGCATCGTCCGGGAGAATGACAATGCCGTCTCTCTGGGGAAGGAGATATCTATGCGGCTGCCACGCGGCGGCCGTGGAGGACGTAGTACAGCAGCACCGCGCCGAGGACCACGAAGGCCAGGGTCTGGTACATGCCGTCATAGCCTGCGGCGGGGATCATGAAGCCGAACAGGTAGGGCCCCAGACCGATGCCCAGGTCGAAGAAGATGAAGAAGGTCGTGGTGGCCTGGGCAAAGCGGGACTTGGACACCAGCGAGAGCGAGACCGCCTGTCCGGCGGACTGGAAGTTGCCGAAGCCCATGCCCAGGATCAGCCCCGCGGCCAGCAGGACCCAGCTGCTGCTGGCGTGGGCCATCATGGTCAGGGAAAGGGCCGTCAGCAGCAGGGCCGGGTAGAAGATGATGTTCTCGCCGCGCAGGTCGAACAGGCGACCGGTCAGGGGCCGGGTCACCAGGGCGGCCAGGGCGTAGAGCAGGAAAAAAAGGCTGGCCGCGCCGGTCAGGCCGCGTTCCGCCGCATAGGAGGTCATGAAGGCCTGGATGCAGCCGTAGCTCAGGCAGGTGATGAGCGCCACCAGCGAAAAACGCACCACACGCGGGTCGATGTAGCTGTTGAGCTCAAGGAAGGGCCGGTGGCGGTGGCGCATCTCCGGCAGGTCGTGCAGGCCGAAGAAGATGGCGATGCAGGTCAGGCCGATGCCCAGGCAGGTCTGTGCCAGGATGGTGTAGCTGAAATACTGGGAGATGAGGATGCCCAGGAAGGGCCCCAGGGCCAGCGCGAAGGCCGTGCTCATGCTGAACAGGCTGATGCCCAGTCCGTGATGCTGGTGGGGCACCACATAGGCCACGATGGTACCGGTGGCCGTGCCCATGATGCCCACGCCCATACCCATGCACAGGCGTTGCACGAAGAGCAGGGCCAGGTTGGGGACCCAGAAAAAGGCCGCGATGCTGGCCGAATAGAGCAGCAGCCCGGCAAAAAGGATGGCACGGCAGCCGCACAGGGAAAGCAGGTTGCCGGTCAGGAAACGGCCGATGAGGCAGCCGATGACCATGATGCCCGCGGTGAGCCCGGCGCTGCTGAGGCTGGCGCCGTAGGTGGCCCGCGCGTAGGCCGTGCTGGTGACGAACATCAAGTAGTAGGCCGTCATGACCAGCAGGTTGATGCAGGCGACCACATTGAAGTTGCGGTTGAAAATGGAGCGCAGGGCTTCGCCGGTGCTGACGGTGCTGCGGTCCTGTGTCCGGGGCCGGGATCTGTGTTGGGTGGGCATAGGGATTCCTGGGCGAAATATCGCCATACCGTTGCGTGTGCAACGATATACGTCCGGGTGCTTTCCCTTGTCAAGCAGAAAACCTGTCCGGCGGACGGAGCGCTTTTGCCCTTGCAAGGCGCTGCAAGGCTGACTATGAAAAAACGACGTATGTGACCTACATCATTTTTCTGGAGCTGTTGTGGAACTGACCTATAAGTGGATCGCGCTGGCCAACCGGCATTACCTCATGTACCTGAACAAGCGTCTTGCTTCGTACGGTCTCAGCGGCAGCCAGTATCTTTTCATCCTGAACATCTGCCGCCAGCCCGGCCTGACCCAGGACAAGCTGCCGGACATCATCCACATCAACAAGAGCAACGTCACCCGTGCCCTGGCCCATCTGGAGAAGCGCGGCTTCATCCGGCGTGAGGTCAACCCGCAGGACAAGCGCACGGCCGCCGTCTTCCCGACGCAGAAGGCCCTGGACGTGTACCCGCACGTGCTGGAGATCATCCGGGGCTGGGACGCCTCGGTGACCAGCCCGCTGACGGAGGACGAGAAGCACACCCTGCAGGCCCTGCTCAAGCGCGTGGTGGCCTCGGCCCACGAGTACCGCAGCACCGAGGGCTAGGGGCCAGGTCCTCCTGCCAGGAGGTCTTGGGGACAGCTGTCGCTGCCCATGCCGTGCAGGGACGGTATGGAGCCGGGCCGGGAAGGTCTTCCGGCTTCGCGCCATGCACAGGGCTGTTCCCCCCATGTCTCTCCCGCAGCGTCCCTGCAACCAGCACATGCGACAGGCACGAGCCCTGTTCCCTGCGGGGAGATATGAAAGAACAACGAGCGGCGCGGACGATTCGTCCGCGCCGCTTTCTTTCGGGCATCTTGCCGTGCCCTTGCGTGCGTTCCCCGCTCTAGTAGCTGATGCGTTCGATGAGCTTGCGGCGGGGCGTGAGCGAAATGTGGTAGTACTGGTTCTGCGGCACGTTGATGTAGGGGATGTCCTCCTCGCGCTGGCGCAGGAACAGGGAGAGGATGACCCGGTTGATGGCTTGGTGGCCCACCAGCATCACGGGCAGTTCACCGGCCAGGAACAGGGCCCGCTGCAGGCCGCGCCGCACACGTTCGCGCAGCATGGCGTAGCTTTCGCCGTGCGGGTAGGCGTAGTGGTATTTGTCTGCGTTACGGCCTGCCGTGATCTCGGGCATGGTCTCGCGGATCTCGCTGTAGCACATGCCTTCGCAATCCCCGGCCCAGATCTCGTCGAATTCCTTGAAGGCCATCACGCGGGTCTCGTGCCGTCCGCGCAGCAGGGGCGCCGCGGTCTCGTGCGAGCGCATGCGCGTGGAGGTGAACACCCAGTCCAGTTTCTGGTCGCGCAGGTGCAGGGCCAGGGCCTCGGCCTGCATCCGGCCTTTGGCCGTCAGGGGCGGATCGCCACCGATGCGGCCCTGCACGTTGTATTCCGTCTGACCATGCCGTGCCAGGTACAGGCTCTGCACCCACCAGCTGACCACGATCTCGCGGATGGCGGGATAGTAGGGGGAGCCTTCGCAGGGCTGTTCCGCCAGGATGCGGCTGGACATGGTATCCACGCACAGCCAGTACTGTTCCTTGCCCACAGGCTCGTAGATGGCTTCGTAATAGCCGATGCGGCCCACAAAGCTCGCCAGGGCCTCGTCCTCGGTATAGCCCGCGTACTCCGGCAAGCGGGTCTTGTTGCGGATGCAGGCATTGAGCAGCACGGGGTCTTCATTGACGCATTCCAGAAAAAGCACGGGATGATCCGTGAGGGTCCTTTCGATAAAGGCCCGCCGTGCGCGACTGACGTTGGTGGCATCCAGGATGGCTACGTCACCTTCCCGGTTCAGCCATTCTTTGGCCCGGATCAGGTTTTGCCGGCAGATCTCCTCGCGGATCCTGCGACCTTCGGCATTGTCCGGGGAATAGAACTCCGGCAGGGTGGATTCCGCCCCCAGCAGTTCGCGGCGGACGTCGCCGTTGTTGAAGATGGCTGAACGGAAGCCGTCAGCCGCCAGGCCGCCGCAGATGCGCCGGGCCAGACGGGACTTGCCGCGTGCGGGCAGGCCCACCATGACGAGATAGAGCTTGTGCATGAGACTCCTGTGGGGCGTTGGTCTGTACGGATATCAAGAGCCGCCCGGCCGCGCGAGGGGCAGGGCCGGACATCATGCCGGTCAGCGGGCCGCAGGGGCCGCCTTGGGGGCCGCAAGCTGTTCCAGGGCCTTTTTCAGCGGCTTGCCGGGATGCTTGCCGCACCACTCCAGCAGGGCGTCGCTTTGGGCGGCCATGTTCCCCAGCTCCAGGGGACGGTAGGGGCGGTCTTCCTTGAAGGCCTGATAGCCGTCCCACCAGAGGACCAGCGGCAGCCAGTTGTCGCCCTGCCGGCGGAAGGTGCGGCAGGGCTGGGAGAGCTTTTGCCGCGACAGCTTTTCGCGCACTGCCTGCCAGCGTTCCGTCAGGCGGGACATGGGGGCCGCGGCGCAGGCGTCGTGCAGTCGTATGGGCAGGCTGGAAGTCCACTGCTCGCCCTGTTGCCAGAGCTGGAAGGGGAGATCCTCCTTGCCGCTGCGGGCCGCCACATAGCCATCCAGCCATTCCAGCGGCACGTCCAGGCGCAGGCCGCCTCCTGTTTTTTTCCTGTCCACCGCCTGTTCGGCCAGAGGCCGGCAGATCAGGGCCCCCACGCGCAGGTCGCTGTCTTCAGGGCTGCTGCCCAACAGCAGCATCTGGCCGGGTTCCGCCTCCTGCACCGTGATGGTCAGGGGCGATGATACGGGTTTTTGGGGCTGGGCCGCACCGGCAGCAAGGGGGCTCAACAGCATCAGCAGCAGAAAAGCCGCGCACAGCGGGCTGAAGGACGTGTTTCGCATAATTTACTCCTGCCGCAGGATAGCATTGTCGACCGGGGGATTGGAAGCGGGTTTCTCGTGGGGGAAGGGGCGTTTTGGGGCAAAACTGTCCCTTTCTCCAGGCCCCACCCCCGGAAAAAACTTGTTCGGGTGTGGACGACAGGCCCCGCCGCTGTCTGAAGGTGGGGACATCGGGACGTGCCGGAAAAGGGAATGGATGGGTGCCCCTCCGGGAATGCAGGGCGTTTTCGCAAATTGCCGGAGGGTGCGACGAGTCCTGTCATGACAACCGGCAAGGGGCAGGTGATGGGAAAGACTCCGGACTGTGGCGACAGGAAAGCAGCAGAGGGCGTTGAAGTACCGGCAGGGCGGGGCCGATCCGGACTCAGGGGCGGGAGGAACGGCTCAAAAACTTGCCGGAATGAGGAACAACAAGCGGATACGGGCTGCCCGCTTGATGTTCTCCAGGCCGGCCAGGGCTCTGGCAGTGCAAAGCATCCCGTGTGCCGGCTGGATGATGAGGGAAGGATGGCCTTGCCGGTGAGACGGCGACGGGGACCGGCGCACGGACCAGAGCAAAGTTTTTTGAAGGGGTGGGGGAGCGCGAGGGGGCGGGGGGGCTTTTTGTTCACAAAA
>NZ_JABAFY010000060.1 GCF_012843875.1 Desulfovibrio piger
TGGGCTTGAACAACTTCATCGTAGCGGAAAGGTGTTTTTGTGTGTATAACGTATTGTCTCCACCCGCATAGCGGGTGTTTTTTTGTTTCGCGCCTGTCAGGCGCTCAACAGGCTAAAGCCCATAAACAGATCCCCGGCAGGAAACTGCCAGGGATTTTTATGGCTCGCCCTCAGGGGATACTTCTCATAGAGAGAAAGAGACCGTCCTCCCCGTACCAGCCAAAGATCCTGCCGTTTGTTCGACGCTCCATAAGCATGGCATCCCGCCCAACCCTTTGCAGGCTTCCAACGCAGTCAGCTTTCCGCAAGCCGCCCCTGCACATATAAAAAGGGCCTGCCCTTTACAGGACAGGCCCTCCTCTGGTCTTGGGTCGGTTCGTTGCCTAGTCGGGACGGCGGCCGATGCAGAAGTAGGCGAAACCACGGCTGCCCATGGCGGCGGGCGAGTAGAGGTTACGGCCGTCAAAGAGCAGCGGCGCGGTCAGCAGGGACTTGATGCGATCGAAGTCGGGATTGCGGAACTGGTTCCATTCCGTCACCACCAGCAGCGCCTGGGCACCATCGCACACGCCGTACTGATCGTCCACGATCTCCACCAGGGGGTTGTCCTGGAAGATACGGCGAGCGTTATCGGCCGCCACGGGGTCGAAAGCCCGCACCTTCATGCCGGCTTCGGTCAGGGCGTTGATGATGTTGATGGCAGCGGCTTCACGCATGTCGTCGGTGTTGGCTTTGAAAGCCAGGCCCCACAGGGCCAGGGTCTTGCCCTTCACACCACCCTGCGGCGCAAAGTATTCCTTGATGCGCTCGGCCATGTGCAGCTTCTGGCGGGCGTTCACGGCTTCCACGGCATTGAGCAGCTTGGGCTCCATACCGGCGGCTTCGGCCGTATGGATCAGGGCCTTCACGTCCTTGGGGAAGCAGGAGCCGCCGTACCCAACGCCGGGATAGATGAACTGGTAGCCGATGCGGCTGTCAGAACCGATGCCGTTACGCACGTCGCGCACGTCGGCGCCCACACGCTCGCAGATGGTGGCGATCTCGTTGATGAAGGAGATCTTGGTGGCCAGCATGCAGTTGGCGGCGTATTTGGTCATTTCAGCGCTGCGGATGCCCATGACGATCAGTTTGTCACGGGTACGGGCAAAGGGCGCGTACAGTTCGCGCATGGTGGCGGCGGCCTTGTCCGACGAGGTGCCGATGACCACGCGGTCAGGCTTCATGAAGTCGGAGATGGCGTCGCCTTCCTTCAGGAACTCGGGGTTGGAGACCACCTCGAAGTCGAAATTCTTGCCGCGGGCAGCCAGTTCTTCGGTGATGATGGCGCGCACACGGTCGGCAGTGCCCACCGGCACCGTAGACTTGTCCACCACGATGAGGTCGTTTTCCATGGTACGACCGATCTCGCGGGCCACCTGCTCCACGTAGTGCAGGTCGCAGGAACCGTCTTCTCCGGGAGGGGTACCCACGCAGATGAAGGCGCAATCAGCGCCAACCAGACCTTCCGCCAGGCTGGTGGTGAACTTCAGGCGGCCATCGGCATGGCTGCGGCGCACCATGGGTTCCAGGCCGGGCTCGAAAATATGCACGGAGCCGGCATTCAGGCGGGCCACAACATCCTTGTTGACATCGATGCAGGTCACGGAGTTGCCCATTTCAGCGAAGCAGGCAGCACTCACCAGACCCACATAGCCGGTGCCGACGATACACAATTTCATATGTTTTCTCCCTTGGGGCGCTCTTGACGCCCGACAGTGATAACGTCAAAACAAATCGATTGAGTGCGCAGTATAGCGTTTTTTTTCCTGAGCTTCAACTCCGGGGGCGGACATGCTGGTGGGACTGGGGATGGACCTGACCGATATCGGGCGTATGGAACGGGCCCTGCAACGCCATGGGGCACGTTTCGCAGCCAGGATCCTGGCACCTGCCGAACAGGAGGCCTGCCCGGAGCTGCGTCCCGCCTTCGTGGCCGGACGCTGGGCTGCCAAGGAAGCCGCCGTCAAGGCGCTGGGCTGCGGCTTCAGCCTGGGGATCGGCCCACGTCACATCGAGATCCTGCCCACGCCGACGGGCAAACCGGAGTTGCGCTTTACCGGCCCGGCCCTGGAGCGTGCCCGGCAGCTGGGCGTGCGCCATATCCATGTATCCATCACGCATGAACGAACCACGGCAGCCGCGGTTGTCGTACTGGAGGCCTGACGATGAACGGGGAATGGTGGTCCGCACTGCCGCCGCTGCCCCTGCCGCACGAAATGCAGCAGTGGGACAAGCAGGCCGTGGAACTGGGCATCCTGCCGGAGATCCTGATGGAAAATGCCGCGGCCGCGGCGTTCCGCCAGCTGAGCGCCCTGTGCCCCCGGCTTGCGGGGAAGCAGGTCTGGCTGCTCATGGGCAGCGGCAACAATGGCGGCGATGCCGCCTGCCTTGCCCGTTATCTGCTTGATGCCGGAGCCTGCCCGCATGTTTTCCATACCCGGCCGCTGGAGCATTACCGGAACGAAACGGCATATCATCTTCGGACGGCCCTGACATGTGGCGTCCCCTTCCTTCCGGTGGCCGCGCTGACGGAGACGCCCCTCCCCCATCCCGACATCCTGGTGGACGGGCTGCTGGGCACGGGGTTTTCCGGCCAGCTGCGCGACGACGCCCGACGTCTGGTCTCCTTCGTGAACGAACTTTCTCCCCGGCCGCTGATCCTGTCCCTGGACGTACCGTCGGGCCTGGATGCCACCAGCGGCCTGCCCTGTCCCGAGGCTGTCAAAGCGGACATGACGGTCAGCTTTGCCGCCGCCAAGCCCGGCCTGATGCTGCCGTGGGCCCGTCCGTATACCGGGGAATGCCATGTGGGCCCCATCGCCATGCCTGCCAAAGTCCGGGAAGAAGGCCCCTGCTCTTTCCGCCTTCTGGACGGCCATGCCCTGACCCTGCTGCCTGCCATGACGGCCGCGAGCTACAAGAACACCTACGGGCATATCCTCGTCATGGGAGGACGCCCCGGCATGTGCGGTGCCGGACATCTGGCCGCCCGGGGGGCGCTGCGTAGCGGTGCCGGCCTGGTCACGGCAGCCATGCCCGCCGCCGGTGAAGATCAGGTGCGCATGGGCTGGCCCGAGATCATGACCCTGCCCCTGGGCGATCCCGGAAACAGGGATTGGCCCTCCCAGCTCCCGGACGACCTGCGGCAACGCCTCCACCAGTGCCGGGCCCTAGTCATCGGCCCCGGCATGGGACGAGGACAAGACAGCCATGCGTTTCTGGCAGCCCTCCTGAAAGAACCTGAACGCCCGGCCTGTGTATTCGATGCCGATGCCCTGATGCTGCTGGCAGGGGATCCCGCTCTGCTGGCGGCCCTTGGCCCCGGAGACATCCTGACGCCGCACCCCGGCGAGGCCGCCGCCCTGCTCCACTGCCCGGGCAGTGCTGTCCAGCAGGACAGGATGGCGGCCCTGAAGGCCCTTTGCGCAGCCGTCCCCGCAGCTATCGTCCTCAAAGGCGCAGGGACGCTGGTCGGCCAGCGGGACTGCCCCACAGGCCTCAGCCCCCTGGATGTCCCCCAGCTGGCCATGGGCGGTTCCGGCGACGTGCTTGCCGGTTGTACCGCGGCCCTGCTGGCTCGCTTGCAGGAAAGCCCCCGGGCGGCCCATCAGGCCGCCTGCCTGGCAGTGGCGCTGCATGCCGCTGCCGGCCGGATACTGGCCCGTACCCATCCCCACCGGGGCAATGTGGCCGGCGAACTGGCCGATGCCCTGCCCCAGGCCATGACACTTTAACCGGATACCCCCGCTATGGATGCCTTTACCTTTGTGCTCGAATCCCTGGACGATACCGCCCGCCTCGGCACCTTGCTGGCCGGCATGATGCAAAACGCCCCCCAGGTGCGCGCCCTGCTTTTGCAAGGAGATCTGGGCAGCGGCAAAACGACCCTGACGCGCTCCCTGGTCGCGGCCCTGCCGGGTGGCGACCAGGCCGAGATCTCCAGTCCGTCCTTCACCATCTGCAACAATTATCCCACCTGCCCGCCTGTCCTGCACTGCGACCTCTACCGTTGCCCGGCCTCCCTTCCCGACGAAGTCTGGGACGCGCTGGACGCCGATGCAGGCATCTGCATCGTGGAATGGGCCCAGTATATCCCCGAAGCGGCCCTTCCCAAGGAATTTCTGGACATCCGGCTGGAGTCATGCGAAAAGGGACGATTCCTGACGGTAATGGCGCATGGGCAGGCGTCTCAGGCTCTGGCTCAGGAGCTGCATACAGCCTGGACCACATCCGGACGGCACGGCTCCCGGACGGATCTGCCCCTTTTTTCGTGAGACAGGTGCATCAATGGAATCTGGCATGAAAATCTTAGTTCAAAAATTCGGTGGCACTTCAGTGGCAAACCTGGAGTGCATGAAGAAAGTGCGCGAAAAAGTGCAGGCCGGGTTGAACAAGGGCTACAAGATGGTGGTCGTGCTTTCCGCCCGTTCGGGCGAGACCAACCGTCTGCTGGCCCTGGCCTCCGAGTGGTCCTCCACTCCGGACCCGGCGGAATGTGATTCTCTGGTCTCCACCGGGGAACAGGTCTCCATCGCGCTCTTCACCATGCTGCTCAAAGACGCGGGCATCCGCGCCCGTTCCCTGCTGGCATGGCAGATCCCCATCATTACCGATGACGACTACGGCAATGCGCGTATCGAATCCATCGACAGCCAGCGCCTGCGCAGCTATCTGGATGAATACGACGTGCTGGTGGTCGCCGGTTTCCAGGGGTGCACGGAGTCCCAGCGCATCACCACCCTGGGCCGCGGCGGTTCCGACACCTCGGCTGTTGCCCTGGCTGCCGCCCTGGGTTCGGTTGAATGCGAGATCTACACGGATGTGGACGGCGTCTATACCACCGACCCCAACATCTGCTCCAGCGCCCGCAAGATGGATCGTGTCGCCTATGAAGAAATGCTGGAAATGGCCAGCATGGGCGCCAAGGTGCTGCACATCCGTTCCGTGGAATTTGCCAAGAAGTACAAAGTGCCTGTGCGCGTCCGCTCCACTTTTTCCGACGACCCCGGCACGCTCGTTACCCAGGAGGACTCCAGCATGGAAGCTGTTCTTGTTTCCGGCATTGCCTATGATAAGGACCAGGCTCGTGTGACCCTGCACGACCTTCCCGACGTGCCCGGCGTGGCCGCCGCCATCTTCGGCCCCCTTTCCGAAAAGGGCGTGCTGGTGGACATGATCGTCCAGAACACCAGCCTTGACGGCCATACCGACATGACCTTCACCATCTCCCGCAAGGATCTCAAGCAGACCTTGGCCATCATGGAAGAAGTGAAGGAACGCACCGGCGCCACCGACGTGGTCTCCGACGTCAATGTGGCCAAGGTCTCCGCCATCGGTGTCGGCATGCGCAACCACTCCGGCGTGGCCGCCCGTGCTTTCTCCGCCCTGACCCAGGAAGGCATCAACATCCTGATGATCAGCACCTCCGAGATCAAGATCACCATCCTGATCCAGGAAAAGTACGTGGAACTGGCCGTGCGCATCCTGCACGACACCTTCGGCCTGGACTGGGACATCAACTAGTCCCGCTCCTGCCTGCCGGCTGACCGGCCCCGGCCAGCCGCCGGCAATACACCCCATACGATAAGAAAGCCCGGTATCCTGTGATACCGGGCTTTTTCTTTCTCATGCGAATGCTCGTAACAGGCCTTTACCGCGAAAAATCTCCTCTTCGTAAACTGATGCCTGTCACAGGAGCAGCGGCCTTTTTTCATCCACTTAAGACAGCGTCCCGCCCTAGTGGCGCATCTCGGCCCCCAGGGCCAGCAAAGTCGTCTGCAGATCCGTCATGCTCTGGCAGATATAGTCAGCATGGACGGACTCCAGTTCCTGACGGCTCCCGTACCCGTACAGCACGCCCACGGTCTTCATGCCCACGGCATGGCCGCCGACCACATCATGGAACCTGTCCCCCACCATCAGCGAATGGGACACATCCGCGCCCGTTTCCTGAAGGGCATAACGCAGCACATCGACTTTGTCGTTGCGGGCCCCGTTCAGCTCGGCACCGGCCACAAAGGAGAAGTAACGGCTCAACTGGAAATGATCCAGAATCTGACGGGCGAACACCTCCGGCTTCGATGTGGCCAGATGGATGCGGTGTCCCTGCTCGATCAGACGCTCCAGCATCTGGGGCACCCCGGGATAGACCTGATTTTCAAACATCCCCTGCCGCCGGAAGTACTCGCGGTATTTTTCCACCGCCAGTGCGACACGGGCGCTGTCTCCCGGAAAATAGCGGGCAAAGGACTGCTTGAGCGGCGGACCGATGAAGAAGAGCAGGCTGTCTGCACTGGCCCTGATCCCGAAATGGTTCAAAGAATACAGGACGGAATTGATGATGCCCTGCTTGGAATCGGTGATGGTGCCGTCAAGATCGAAAAAGAAAGAAGTATGGGCCATAGGCATACCGGGGGTTGCGACTACGAAGAATGCTGCCGGACGTTTTTATTACTATTGCCTCTTGCGGCCTACTGGTCAAGCAGTCCCAGGTGATCCAGCACCAGGGTCGGCTGGCGCTCCAGTCCGGGAAGGTCGGAACGCCGGGCTTCTCCGCTCAGGACCAGCAGGAAATCGATGCCGGCGTTCTCGGCCAGCAGCTTGTCGGTGGACAGCCTGTCGCCCACCATCAGCATGTTTTCCGGCGCATAACGCTGCAGCAGGCCGGAAAGCAGGGTCGCATCCGGCTTGCCGAAGATGCGCTCCGGTCTCCTGCCTGTGGCGGTGGCGTACAGGGCCAGAAAGCTGCCCACGTCCGGCAGGGGGCCTTCCGGAGAGGGACAGACCAGATCCGGATGCGTGGCCAGGAAGCGCACATCATCCTTTTGCAGCAGCAGCGCGGAACGTGACAGTTTTTCATAGGTCAGTTCCGTATCATAGGCCAGGATGACGGCCTGTGCGCCTTCTTCCTGCTGCTTCAGTTCGGGCATGCGCTGGCGCAGGTCGGAAACGAAATCCCGGTTGCCGACCACATACGCCGTATGGATGCCTTCCGTCTTCAAAAAAGCCACCAGCGGCGTCACCGGCGAGAGCAGCTGCTCCCTGCGGGCGGGGATACCCATGCCGTTCAGCTTTTTGATGTAGGTCTCCGGTGCCTTGGAGGTATTGTTGCTCAGGAAGAAAAAGTCCACATCTTCCCAGTGCCGCTGCACAAAGGCCACGGCCCCCTCGATGGGATTGTCCCCCATATAGATGGTACCATCCATGTCCAGAACGATGCAACGTTTGTCAGGAAGCCGCATGCCGTGTCCCCCAAGTTTCAAAAATGAAAAAAATGACGGCAAAACTGTGGCGCCCCCGTCCGGCACCCGCCGCCGTGCCGGGATTCTACACAGGCCGATGGCCTGCTGCAAGCGGCGTTTTTCACGCCTCTTGCCCATCTTGACACAACAATGTCCTGTAAGTAGAGGAAAGGGACAACTTCCCCGTATAACTTTCGCAAACGAAGATTCCAAAGCTATAATTGTCGCTCCTGTGAGCGGAGGACAGCGTGAAAGAAACCACAGTGATCATCATTGGCGGTGGTGCGACAGGTATCGGCATTCTGCGCGACCTGAGCATGCGCGGCGTGCCCGCCCTGCTGCTGGAACAGGGGGGGCTGGCCCACGGCACGAGCTCCCGCTTCCACGGCCTGCTGCACAGCGGCGCCCGGTACGCTGTCAGTGACAGCGAATCCGCCCGGGAATGCATCGAAGAAAACATGATCCTGCGCCGCATCGGCAAGCAGTGTGTGGAAGAGACCGAAGGCTTTTTCGTCCGTACCAAACTGGACGACCCGGCCTTCGAACCCGGCTGGGTCGAAGCCTGTGCCCGTGCGGGTATCTCCGCCGAGCGCATCGATGTGGCCGAAGCACGGCGGCTGGAGCCCAATCTGGCTCCCAATATCTGTTCTGTTTACCGCGTGCCGGACTCCTGCGTCGACGGCTTCCGTCTGGTCTGGCACAATGCCCTGTGTGCCCGGCGCTACGGCGGTGACATCCTCACCTACCACGAAGTCATCGCCATCAAGCAGAGCAACGGCAAGGTCACGGGCGTCACGGCCCACAACCGCATCACCGGCGAAGAACTGGACATCGCCTGTGAATACGTGGTCAATGCCGCCGGTTCCTGGTCCGGACAGATCGCCCAGCTGGCCGGTCTGGATGTCAGCGTGTCGCCCGACCGCGGGACGCTGATCGTCTTCAACCACCGCTTCACGTCGCGCGTGGTCAACCGCCTGCATAAAAGCTCCGACGGTGACATCTTCGTCCCGCACGGTTCCATCACCATCCTGGGAACCACGTCGACGCCTACCGACCGCCCGGACAACAATACGCCCACGACCGAGGACGTTTTGCGTCTGCTGGATATCGGCGAGCCCCTGTTCCCCGATCTGCGCTCGTACCGCATCCTGCGTGCCTTTGCCGGTACGCGCCCGCTCTACACCCCCAACAATGCCGTAGGCCGTGCCGCCAGCCGCAATTTCCACATCGTGGACCACAAGCAGGACGGCCTGGAAGGCATGGGCAGCATCTTCGGCGGCAAGCTGACCACCTACCGCCTGATGGCGGAACGGATGAGCGATCTGGTCTGCCGCTATCTCGGCAATAACGAGCCGTGCCGTACGGCGGAAGAACCCATCATGGCGGATCCCTCCCCCGAGCTGATGCAAAAAGCCGCCAAGGTCTTCCCGCTCAATGGCGCCGTCCTTGCTGCCGACCGTCTGGGCAGCACGTTTGCCGATGTGGTGGAAAAGGCCGCATCCGAAAAGGACAACGAACTGCTGTGCGAATGCGAGATGGTCAGCATGGCTGAAGTGGAATATGTGGCCCGCGACCCTGCCACCCACTCCCTGCATGATGTCCGCCTGCGCACTCGTCTGGGCATGGGTACCTGCCAGGGCACGTTCTGCTCCCTGCGCGCCATCGGCGCTTTGACCGAGCGCAATGTTCCCCTGGCCTTCTCCCCCACGGAAGACGTCTCCCAATTCCTGCAGGAACGCTGGCGTGGTCTGCGCCCGGCCCTGTGGGGCAAGCAGCTGAAAGAAATCGAACTGGGGCGTGCCATCTATGCGGCCACCCTCAATCTGGATGGAGCCGGCAATGAACAAGAGAAATAGCGACGTCCTGGTTATCGGCGCCGGCATGTCCGGCCTTGTGGCGGCCCTTGCCGCTGCCCGGCGCGGCCGCAAGGTCACTGTCCTTTCCCGGGGCGTGGGAGCGCTGGCCATCGGTAGCGGTTGCGTGGACGTCCTGGGCTATGTCAACGGCCAAGCTGTTTCCGGCCATCCGCTGGATGCCATCGAATCCTTGCCCGAGGCCCATCCCTATCGCCTGCTGGGACGTGATCGTGTGGCCGAAGCCTGCTCTTTCCTGGAAGAAATCTGTGCCGCTCAGGGCCTGTCCCTGCTGCCCATGAAAGAGAGCAATCGCCTTGTCCCCAGTATCATGGGCACCCTTAAGCCGAGCGGCCTGTGCCCGGCCAGCGCCGATGGCGATCTGCTGCTGAAGGCCAAACGAGTTGCCGTGGTCACCATCGAGGGCCTGCGCGACTGTCAGCCCAATCTGATCATCAAGCAGTTCCGCCGTTATCCTGCTCTCAGGAGCATCGAGTTCACCGAAGTCGTCCTGCCCTCGCCCCTGGGCAAAACGCACCGCAATATCACGGCTCTGGATCTGGCCCGCTATGTGGACCGTCCCGAAGGGGTCTTCTGGCTGGCCGATGCCCTGAAAAAAGCCTGCGGCCGACAGGACCTCATCCTGCTGCCGCCTGTGTGCGGCGTGCGCAACTTCCTTTGGAAAAAACTGGTGGAGCTGCTGGATTGCCCGGTGGTGGAAATGCTTTCCATCCCTCCGGGAGTCAGTGGTCTGCGTTTGCGCACCTGTCTGCTGAATGCCCTGCGCGAGCTGGATGTCACGCTGCTGGAAAATACGACGGTGATCCGTGCCGACGTCGCGGACGGGCATTGCCGCGGTGTGATCACCTCCGGTCTCGACCACGAACACGTCTATGCTGCTGATCAGATCATCGTGGCTACCGGTGGTTTCATGGGCGACGGATTCGAAGCGGAGCCCGGCAAGATGCAGGAAAGCATCTTCCAGCTGCCGCTCTGCCTGGAAAATGGCGAGATGCCTTCCGCCGATCCTTCTGACTGGTCGGAAGAAAACGTCTTTGCCCGCCATGCCTTCGCTACCCTGCGCGTCCGCGTCGGTGCACAGCTGCGTCCCTGTTCTGAGGAAGGCTCGGTGCTGCTGGACAATGTCCGTTTTGTGGGCCGCTCGCTGGGCGGCTATGATTTCGCTACTGAAAAAAGCGGTAACGGCGTGGCCCTTGCCACGGCCTGGTATGCCGCCCAATGTGTGTAAGGCAGGTGCATGATGGCTCTCAAACATCCCAATCCTGATGCCTGTATCGCCTGCACCACCTGTGTGGTACAGTGCCCGGTGGCCCAGGCCACCACGAACTTCCTTGGCCCCCGCATGATCGGTCCCGCCTATGAGCGTTTCCGCCTGCTGGGTCTTGCCGAAGAAGAATCCCTGCACTATTGCGCCAACTGCAAAAACTGCGATATCGCCTGCCCCCAGGGCGTCCCGATCTCCAGCCTGAACATGATGGCCCGTGCCGAGCAGTGCCGCAAAAAGCGTCCGCCCCTGCGGGACTGGATCCTTGGGCACGGCGAACTTATGGCCAAGCTGCTGCGCTACGTGCCTGCTAAGCTGAAGAACTTTGGCATGCTCAATCCCGTGACCCGCTTTGCACTGGACAAGCTGGGTATCTCCGCCAAGGCTCCCATGCCGGCCTTTGCCGAAAAGAGTTTCCGGCAGCAGCTGAAAAAAATCTGGCAGCCCCATACCAACAAGTATGTCGTCCTCTTCCCCGGCTGTTATCTGGATGTCTATGATCCGCAGACCGGGCTCGACCTTGTGTGGGTGCTGAACCAGGCTGGCTACCATGTCATCGTTCCCGAGGAATTCGTCTGCTGCGGTCTGCCCATGGTCGCCAACGGATTCTGGGACGACGCTCGCGCCAATGCCAAAAAGAATATCGCGGAACTGCAACGCTGGCGCAAGGAAGGCATCCCGGTCATCACCGGTTGCCCCAGCTGCGCGTTGATGTTCTCCTCCGATCTGCCGGAATACTATCCCGACCTGATGATCGATGGCGTCTCCACTACTCTGCTGGATGCTCAGGCTTTCCTGCTGGATTGCGTGGATAAGGGAGAACTGCGTCTGCCCGAAAAAACTGTGGACAGTTCCGTGGTTCCTTCCGAGCTCATCTATCACGCCCCCTGCCATCTGCGTGCCCAAGGCAACGGCCTGCCCGGCCTCGACCTGCTCCGCTCTCTGCCCGGCATGCATGTCAGCAATGCCGATGCCGGATGCTGCGGGATCTCGGGCAGCTATGGTTTCAAAAAGGAAAAGTATCCCATCGGCATGCAGGTGGGCTCCGCCCTCTTTGATGCCGTACGCAAAAGTCCGGCTCCCGTGGCCGCTTCGGAGTGCGGCACCTGCCGTGTCCAGATCAAGCACGGTTCCGGCAAGGATTGTCTGCATCCGGTTTCCGTGTTGCGGCGCTGGATGGAAGCTGCCCGTTAATTAGGGATTCTTCCGAGGACAAAAATATAGTGACGAGGCCTCTGCATGATGCAGAGGCCTCTTTTTTTACAGCCAGATTTTCTTGTGAAATCATATTATCAGCATATTCTTAAGAAATTTCACTGCCTGCTGCAGCTAAACTCAATGAACAGGAGAAACAACTTCCACATTGCCGCAACGAAGAGCCTGCCATATCAGCGTATATAAGATCTCAAAGTTTACATAATTATATGAAGAACGTCTTTCTTATGGGCTTAAACCTTGATCGCTTAGAGGATGTCCGGCATGTTTTTTGATTTTAAAAGGTGTGGTAATCTCGTCCCATGAAACAAACAGATTTTCGT
>NZ_JABAFY010000061.1 GCF_012843875.1 Desulfovibrio piger
ACGAAAATCTGTTTGTTTCATGGGACGAGATTACCACACCTTTTAAAATCAAAAAACATGCCGGACATCCTCTAAAGCGCCTGTTCCGTATTTTGTCAAATTTTTACCGCAATTTTTTGACAAAAAATATATCTTGGCGATTTTTACTCCGCAAAAAACATATACCCGCCTCTTCAAAAGAGACGGGTACAGTACCACACACGCCATGTATGTATGGATTTTTTCTTGCCCAACCACGACAAGAGGATGTTTCAATCCACAGTCGCCCCGTCCGCCTACTGACTCCGAAGCCGACGGATAGGGCGACTGTGGATTGAAACTCCCTTTGATGAAACGCATTTTAAGGTAAGCATACAAACATTTTTTTGTCAAACCAGGTGGGAAATTTTTTTCAAAAAAGCAATAGCCCGGTCCACGATAGACCGGGCCAAGCACGATATGCCGCACCAGAACGGCATCCAACAGGGAACCAACGCATCCAGTATGCTCGTATTTAGAAAATCATGCGTATTCTGTTTTGTCAAGGTACAAAAAGAAAAAACAGATTGACCAACTATCTACACACGGTGGAGCTTTTTTCGTCATGACAGTTGAATCCACGGCATCTTCGCGGCAATATCTTTGGAAATCACGCGGAGAGACCCATGCACAAAAATTTCACGTCCGTTGAGGCGAAATTCGCCGTCATCAAGCACAATATCTGGCAAACGCTCATCTGTTTCGACCAGATGTTCAACTGCCTTTTCTTCACTGTCGTCAGCTTACTCATCAGTACCGGCAATCCGTCATCCGGCAAGGTCTGGGCCGACGAGACTCTGTCCAGTCGCTGCTGGCGCCTCTCTCTGGCAGGCACGGACTGGCCACGGAAGATCGTCGACGGCCTGTTCCTGCTTTTCGGCGAGCTCGATCATTGCCGTGAGGCGTACGAATCCGAACGTCTGGGAAGGCAGCTGCCGCCGGAGTTGAGACGCTAGGCCAGAAAGGACTATCCGGAAAGGCCTGTGGACGCGGCAGGTACGCTGTCACCATGGGATGCGGCGAATATCACGCATAATCACCGCAAGGAGTGCGGCGAATATGCGATACATACACGAAAGGCCGGATTGGCCTGACTTCAGATGGGATCTCTCCGTCCTTGCGGAGCCTTTGGCAGCTGTGAGGTACCGGCAAGGACTGCTGCTCGGCCGCATGAGCACTCTGGGATTTTATGTCCGCTCTGAGGCCGGGCTTGCGGCCATGACCACGGACGTCGTGAAATCCAGTGCCATAGAAGGTGAGAGGCTCGATGTCGCGCAGGTGAGGTCATCACTGGCCCGCAGGCTTGGTCTGGAAATGGCCGGAATGGTGCCGTCCGGAAGGAACGTGGATGGTGTGGTGGAGATGATGCTCGATGCGACGCAGCATTACGATGAGCCACTGACTGTGGATCGTCTGTGCGGATGGCACAGCTCACTTTTCCCGGCCGGCTACGGTGTTTCCGGACGCATTGTCACAGAAAAATGGCGCACGGCGGAATCAGGCCCCATGCAAGTAGTGTCCGGCTATATAGGGCGCGAGAAAGTCAATTTCGAAGCCCCTGCTGCCGAAAGGCTGGACCTTGAAATGCGGCGTTTTCTGGAGTGGTTCAACGCGCCGTTATCCATCGATCCCATTCTCCGGGCCGGAGTGGCCCATTTGTGGTTTGTGACGATACATCCTTTCGAGGATGGCAACGGGCGTATCGCCCGGGCCATAGCCGATTGCGCTCTGGCCAGGGCGGACGGCTGCCCGCAGCGTTTTTACAGCATGTCCGGGCAGATAGAACGTGAGCGGAAAGAGTACTACTCCATCCTGGAATACACCCAGAAAGGTTCTCTGGATATCACGTCCTGGCTGGGCTGGTTTGTCGACTGTCTTGGGCGCGCCATCGCAGCCGCCGACGACACGCTGGCCTCTGTTGTCCGGAGGAACCAGATATGGAGCCGCGCCGGTGCATGCAAGCTGAATGACCGGCAGAGGACAGTCATCAACAGGCTGCTCGATGACTTCAAAGGAAACCTCACCAGCGGCAAATACGCGAAGCTGGCCAAATGTTCACCAGACACAGCTTTGCGCGATATCAAGGAACTGCTGGAATACGGATTGCTGGAAAAAGGAGAGGGCGGCGGCCGAAGCACGAGCTATGCTTTGGCGGCTGTGGACAGCATGCGGGAGACAGCAAAGGACATCACGGAGTAATTGTCTTTGCAGGCGTTTGCGGAATCACGTCCCGAAGTCCGCGCCTGCCCCCGACTCCGCCATGGAGCGGGGCCTTTTTCGTTCCCAGCTGCTGCCGTCTGCACAAGAACGTCATAAAAGGAAGGGAGAAATCCGAAAAAACTGACCTCTCCCTTTTAGCTAATGATGCTTTTGAGCATCGATATTTTATATAACTGTCTATTAACTAACCGTTTTTCTTTATTTTTGTCAATCCGATCCACGCAAGAAGAGCTTCACCACAACCCAGCCTTCTCACAAGGCTCTTTGACGAAGCGATTTTCATTGCCTTGGAGCTTTTCGATACGCTTGGCGCGGGTACATTCCCATTGATCAACAGGGTACATCTTGTTCCACGCATTGAAGAGCTGCTCTTGCTGGCGGCTGAGGCGGTACTTGTCATAGCTGTCTGCCATGTAGAGTGCCGCGCGGGCTACCTGTCCTTTGGAACGCGCCGGCGGCTCGAAGCGATTCCCGTCAACCTTGGCTTCGCAAATACCAAAAGCCGGCTGGGAACCAGGCAGCTCAGAATACTGCTTGTTACTCCGGACAGCATTCACGGCACCGATGGCAGGGAAGAGATTATACATATCAGCCTGCATGTGGCGATATTCAATGCTTACCTTCTCTGCACAGGCTCGTCCCTTGAAGGCCTTTCCCTTACGATCCACACATTGCGGATGACCGTCTCGCCATTCTTCGAAGGCACGCCCAAAGTTCTCTGCAGGTACAGCGTGTTCCCACTCGACTTTGGAAGCACGCTTCTGGTGCTTTTCCGTATAGAAGCCATCGGGCAAGTCGATGTTTTTCTTCTCATCAAAGGGTTCCCCGCAGTAGAGCGTGATTCGATGGTCAAAGTAGACCTGACGCTCCAGCATCTTCTTCGCTTTGGAAAAGCTGTCGTTCGTTTCATTGCCTGCCGCACTGGCGGCTGCAGCACCCAAAGAAGCAAAGAGCAAAGAAGCTGCCAAAAATGCGACTGTGAATTTCTTGCATCGTTCGTACATATCTGCCTCCTGGTTATGTGTATCGAGACTATGCTCCAGACGGAGTCGTGACTCGTGTCAGCCTCCCCTATCCTGCTGCTAAACATATTTTTGCCAAAAGGCAACGTTTAGCCATAGGTAACTACAAGGAGGTCCCATCATGCTGGATGAAAAATATACCGGGAACGGCAAAGTGGTGCTGCTGTCCGGGGGCGGCAAGATCTACACGGACATCGCGGCGCGTTTCGTGCGCAGTGAGCGCAGCCTGGAAGAGATAGCGGCCTCGCCCTATTCCCGGCAGATCGTGCGCAACATCCTGGAGAGCGGCCATCGTGCCGCGCTGGAATTCGACTTTTTCCTGTTCGGCGTGGAAGGCTATTCTCGCGTGACCGAGACCCAGCTGGTGCGCAAGCGCCTGGCCTCCTATCTCATCAAGTCCGGACGCGCGGAACTGGGAGGCAAGCGCCGCTTCTCCGTGGTCTATCCCGCCGCCGTGCGTGACTTCGGCGCCGAAGTGACCCTGCCCGACGGGCACACGACCCGTCTCACCGGCCGCGATCTGGCCGGCCTGACCAGCCAGTGGTACGACGCCGGGCTGGAAGCCGGGCTGCCGGAAGAAGACCTGCGCTATCTCAAGCCGCAGGCCACGGAGTTCAAGGCCATCATCGGCATGAACGCCCATGCCCTGCTGGACTGGTTCTCCATACGCTGCTGCCGCAACGCCCAGCACGAGATCCGCCATCTGGCCTGGCAGATGCTTTCCCTGTGCCGCAAGGCCGCCCCGGACCTGTTTGAAAAGGCCGGGCCCAGCTGTGTGCATCTGGGCTACTGCCCTGAGAATCGCCTGCAGAACCCCAAATGCCGCGGCCGTATCCTGACCCAGGAAGAAGCTTTGGTCATCCTGCGCGAGCACCGGGCCGGCCAGATCGCCCGTGCCGAAGAATTCGAAGCGGAATAAGCGGTGACCGTACTCTGGCTACAGACTTCCGTATAACGTCAGGTGTTCTAAATATAGCTTATCGGCACGGCATCGACTTCCGCCGTGATGGGCAAATGCGTCCGCGCCATGCAGAGCACCGCGCCATGGCCACGTTTCTGTTTAAGGACAGTCTCGATGGCATCGAAAGCTTTGATGTCTCCTGCGTTCGGGTTGCTCTTCTTCTTGATCTCGATGGGATAGAGCACGCCGTTCTCTTCAAGGATAACGTCTATCCCACGCCGGTCCTTGTCGCGATAGTAGTAGATGTTCGGCTGTTTACCGTTGTGCCACCAGCTCTTCACGATTTCCGAGATGACATATGTTTCCAGCAGTTCGCCGCTCATGGCACAGTTTTCCAGCGTCTGCGGGGCATTCCAGCCGGTGAGGTAACAGACCAGGCCGGTATCCATGAAGTACACCTTGGGCGTTTTTATCACACGGCTGTTGATGTTGTTGTGGTAGGGCTGGAGTATGAAGATCAGTCCTGAGGTCTGGAGCAGGGATACCCACGCTTTGACTGTAGGCGCAGATATACCAACGTCGCGAGCAATGTCGGAGTAGTTCAGGAGCTGGCCGGTACGCGCCGCCAGCACCTTCATGAATTTCAGGAAGTCCAGTTCATTGCCCACAGAACCAAGATCGCGGATGTCGCGCTCGATGTACGTCTGCACATAGGCATCGTAGAAAAACTGCCACATGTCGTCATCAGCCTCGTGCATCCTTGGATAGGACCCCTTCCATATCTGATGGAAGACGGCTTCAATATCCGTCTTCGGGGCGAAGGCGGCGCGGGCTTCGATGGCTTTCGGTGTGGGCAGGAATAGCCGGCGTTCGGGCTGACCGTCGCGTTCGGCCTGAGAAAAGCCTTCAAGATGCAGGATGCCAACGCGACCTGCGAGACTTTCCGAAACGTTCTTCATGAGGTGGAACTGCTGTGAGCCAGTGAGCCAATACATACCGCTCTGCTTCCGCTCGTCCACGGCGGCTTTGATATAAGGAAAAAGCTGTGGCGCATACTGAATCTCGTCGATAAGAAGCGGAGCTTTGAAGCGCTGAAGGAAAAGTGCAGGATCGTTCTGGGCCAGACTGCGATTCTCCAGCGTATCCAGAGAAATATAATTTCTCCCCTCACTCCCGCAGGCCTGCAGGATGGTCGTCTTGCCTACCTGACGCGGACCCGTCATAAGAAGAACTGGGAAGAAATCGCTAACTTTCTGGATACTTTTCTCAAGAGTTCTGGCGAGATACATGGAGGCTCCGACTAATTAAAAGTATGATTTTTAATTAGTCGGAGCTGAGTGTTTTGTCAAGACCGCCCTTTGCCGGAGCAGAATGATGCGTGGCCTGCCGCGGTTCAGGGCCTCAAAACCTCAAAAGACCCTGCCGGTTCTCACAGGCAGGGTCTTTTGGGTATCCAGCTTTGGGGGCGCGTTTTAGGCCTTTTCGGCGGCATCCTGCTCAGCGGAGTACTGGGCTTCCATGCGCTTCAGCGTACGTCCTTCCTGCGCGGCCTTGATGTTCGCCGCCATCTTTTCGGCGAAAGTATTGGACATCAGCTTCTGCTCAGGAGCGTAGCCGCAAAGCTTCTTGTATTCCTCGACAGTGACGTCGTGGGACTTGAGATGCATGGACGTAATGGTCTTCATCTTCCTGCCGCAGATACAGCAGGTGATGTACTCGTCCGTAATAGCTTCAGCAGGCTTGCAGACAAGGCTGCGACGGGTAAGACGCTTCTTTTTGGGGGCATCAGGAGTGACCTCGGTCTCAACGGCTTCTTCAGCAGGAGCCTCAGCTTCTTCGCCAAGGTCAACTTCAGGAGCATTGAAAGTACGCTCGATCTGCAGGCACATGGCCTTCGCCTGGCCGAACTGCTCCATGACATAGGTCAGGGGCTGGTCAGGATAACGTTCACAAATAAGCTTAAGGAGGTCTTTGTCTTCAATAGCCATATCATTTCCCTCTTTTATTTAAGATATTTTATCCAGATTAAACAGTTTCACGGAATAAGGCAAGTCCTGCCATAAGCCTTTTTTCAACGCAGGGAGTCTTTACAAAGATGACTGGCGATATGAGCATCGCAGCTAAAAGAACGGACTGCGTACGATGCAAATGCATACATCTCTTTCTCATATCGTTATGAACAGGACACAAATATATGGCTACCACGCATTGTTTTCAGTCAGCCTGGCCAGATGTTCCTGCAGCAAAGCCAGCTGCCGGCGCAGCTCCTCATTTTGTCTGGCCAGCTCCTCATACTTCGCATCGGACGTTCTGGAACGGCCGGCTTTCCTTGCCGTGGCTTTTCCCTGGCCGATAGCCGGTGCCTTGTCAAAGATCCATTCAGGCATGCCGATACCATGCATGGAACAGAAGATCTCGCACAGCTTCGGATTCAGTACATAGGCAACGCCGCGGTATGTCCCGATATCGGCGCGCCGGCGGCTCAGAATGAATCCTTTATCCTGCAGGATACGGAACAGGGTGCGTACTGACTCCGTCGGCACACGGGTCCCGGACTCATTGATGATCATGGCGTTCGTCAGGTTGATCCACGGCTTGGGCATGGAAAGCAGATGCTTGAGGATGGCCGTCATCTGCTCACCAAGGCTGTAGCAGAGCTGCTCCTCCGGCGAAGCTCTGAGGAAGTCCTCGATATCGCAGCGATGCTCTGCCACACGCTTTTCACAACTTCCCCCTTCAGGCTCTTTCGGGTGTACAGCCAGTATCTCACTGGCGTGTCCCTCAGCCTTTGGGGAAGCCGTGTACACTGCTTCGGCTCGCGGTGCGGTGCCGGACATGGTTTCGGAAGGAGTGGGCTTCACCTCTGTGGGATCCTCCCCAAGTCCCTTCGCCATATCCCTATGAGGCTCTTCCTCTCCGGGTCTGCTGACTTCCGGAGCAGGACGGGTTGCCAGATGGCGCGGCTGTTCGCCAAAAGCGTCACGGAACTGGCTCTTCAGCGATTCCTTGAAGTTGTTACCTGCCATCACTGCCTCCACGCACGGCATCAGCGGCAGCCATGCGGGACTCGACTTCACTGGCCAGGTTCGTGTAGTCGACGGCTGCCTGGTTTTTGGGATCAAAATCGATAATGGTGCGGCACAGCAGCCCGGCCTGGTCGACCGCGGTGCTGCGACGGATCTTCGTCCCGAACACCTTGGCGCCAAAGCGTTCCGTCGTGAGTTCCTCAACGGCCTTCGAGGCGTTGGTCCGCGCTTCGTAGCGTGTAAGCAGGACCCCAAGCAGGTTCATCTGTTCAGGGGCGAATTCCTTGACGGTGTAGACGGCGTCGAGGAACTGCTCCACACCTGTCATGGCGAACATGGACGAGCCTTCGATGGGGAGGATGAAATGGTCGGAAATGACCATGGCATTCAGCACGAAGGGACCGCCGAGGTTGGGCGGGCAGTCCAGGATGATGTAGTCATATTTTGCAAGGACACCGGCATCGAGCCTGCTCTTGAGGGTCATGATGGACGCCCTGTTGTTGCAGCCTATCTGCTCACCGCAGGAGAACAGGTTGATGTTCGAAGCGATGAGATCGACATTCTCATACTTGGTCGGAACGACGCAGGAAGAGAAGGTATGCTCGTCGTTCATGAAGAGATCGACGGCGGTGATTTTTTGATTGTCCGGATATTCCGTTCCCAGGATGAGCGAGGCGTTGGCCTGCGGGTCGAGGTCAACGACGAGAACTTTTTTATCAAGCGGTTTTTTGCTCAGCGCATGCGCGAGGTTGACAGCCGTTGTCGTTTTGCCAACGCCCCCTTTCTGGGTGGCGATCGAGATGATTTTTGCCATGCCGTACTCCTTTGAACCAAGCGAGTACGCTGACAAAGGTGTTCGTGTCAATTCCGGCAGGGATGAACTGTCGAGGTATTTCAGGCAATATACTATAGAAGGATCGGTGAACGAACCTCTACAGGTTCCTGATTTTGTGCCGGAAATAGTTATTTAAATACATCCTTTAACGATTCCCTGGCTGATTCCCTAAATAAAATTCCAAACGATTCAGTATGTTTCAAACAGACACATGAAAGGAGCCCTCAGAATGGAAAAATCCGCAAAAAGTTTCCTTGAGCATCTTGATGAACTGGGGCGTGAGGTGAAGGCCAAACAGGCTCGTGGTGAGCTCTCTGCCAAGGAGGCAGCGGCAGCTCTCGAAAGCATCCGGGAGATGCTGAAAGACGCTTGAGAAAAACAGCTCGAGACGTGGCCTGCGGAACCTCGCGCCTTGCGCACAAAAAAGGACGCCGAAATATCGACGTCCGAAACTCTGGTTTGTACACCGGGACGGGTGCTCAGATTTTTTTGCCTTCGGTGGTGACCGTTTGCAAGCCATCTGACTGGAAGGTGCAGCTTTGGTTCGTGCCGCCGCAGCATTCGCTGCCTTTGAATGGGCAGTCCTGGGCATGCAGCCGGCGTTGCTCTGGTGTCATGCTCTTCCGGAGCTCGTGGATATCGGCTGTATCTGACAAGTCGACGACCTGGAGCCCGTGCTTCTTTCGCATATAGACGTCGAACAGCTTCAAGCCGATGCCGTTGATGACGAGTACGATACCAAGCTTCATATCGGCGGTGATGCCCGGGTAAAAAAGAGGGGCAAGCAGCGCGAACCCCAGGGAGATGGCTGATGACACGGCGGAAGACAGGATGATATTCAGGGCGATACTCAGTTTGTTCCGCTGCAGGTATCCCTTCTTCACATGCGTGGCACCGGTTGCGATGGCGACGGCAAATCCTGCCAGGAACAGGGGCCACAGCCCTTTGGCGATATCGATGTACTCCGGGACATCGCCACCGTTATTCTGGTTCAAACCATTCATGGGCGACACATCAAGACCTCGGCATGGAGAAATTATTGGAAATATTTCAAAGATTGGCGTCATGGCCCGGCGAGGATGAGTGGTACGATCCGTTCTGAGTGCACCGGCAGAGGTCTGAATGCCGGACATCCTCTCCTTGACTACAGCGAGGAACCGTTTTTCTCATCCCAAAGCCTGCCCGATACTCCGCAGCATACTCCTCAAAATTGAGTTTTATGAAGTTTTCAGGTACTTGCGACAAAATATGTTCAATGTCACGCAGTACGTTGTCATGGCGCTTCTCGAACACCTCCGCCACCTGCAGGCTGGTGACAGCGGGAACGGCCTTGCCGCTGACTTCCTTGACATAGATAAGGATCTCGTGCATATATTCAACACTCCTTTTGAATCACGATAAACTCGCAGGCACGCTTCCATAAGAAATACATGCCGCAAGTCGTACCGTGATTCTGGTTTGGCCGGCGGCTGGTATGCCCGCCGGCCTTTTCCGTTATTGAGCGCATACCTCGCCATTGTCCTTGCCGCCGGCGCCCTTGCTGTGGGCCACGGAGATCAGGGAGTAGGGAAGGAACAGTGACTTGTCCCATTCCCTCCCGGACTCGAACCTGGCCATAGCCTGCAAGAGCTCGGGCAACCGGGCGAGCACATCGAAGCTCTCGTTGGGTCGCAGCCCGAGCCGACGGGACAGATAAGCCACATATTGCTCACGGTTTCCGGTGCAGAATCTCCCGACGACGCCGTTGAGCGTGTCGAGACCGTGTCGAAGGTAGTAGTTGATGAGCACGTTGGCTGCGGCACGGATGCCGTGCGCCGGCTCATCGAATACTGCATGCCCATGCTTGTCAGTGCCGACCTGCCCCTTCCAGGGCGTCCTGATGGCCTTGATGTTGCACGGATTGTTGTTTTGTACCGCAAGTGTGTTCACCTTGCTGTTCTCGTCGGCGGACATGATCCGCAGTTCCTCGGTACGCAGCTCTTCCAGGGCCCGGATCTCCATCTGGCGGGCCTCCAGTTGGAGGGAGAGATTTTCCGCCTTCCGGGAAAGCTCGGCATTCCTTTCCTGAAGTTCACGGAAATCCAGGGACTGGGAGATGCTCCAGATACCCAGGATGAGGGACAGGATACCGACGATATAGCTCTGGACACGGACCTTCGTTATCTCACTCATGGCGTCCTCCGAAAACAAAAAGGCCGCGACACTTCGCATGTCGCGGCCTTTTGGCTGTGTATGGTTTTGCGATACGGAAGCCTGAACAGATTGGCTTCCCTGCTTTAGAACGTTAATTGACATCCTCCCCAGCCTAAGGTCGGGGAGGATGTCAATTTGGAAGTTGTCAAAGCGAAAACCTCGGCATGGCATTGCCATTCTGCCCGAGGTTCACCGTGACGTTGATGTTTATGGGTTGTCCGTTACAGTGTGCATTGGTACGCACGTTATTTTGATTTGTTTTGTTCGGTGCACAGTGTGCCTGCCATTCCATTTCGTCTAGCAGGACAAGTTTCGTGCGGAGTGCTTTGACGCTGTTCCATGTTCCGCTCACGAGCATGAACCCGTCACGGCTCATGATGTAGACAGGTGAACCGTCCAGGTCGACACCTGACGGTTCGAACATGTCCTTTGCCCGGGCCCAGCCTATACGGCTGATAAGCCTGGCGACATCCGCGCTTACCGCGGCGTGGCGTTTGCCGAAAGCGGAGCTCACACGCACGGTGGAGATCCATCCGGGTCTTTCTCCGTATGACATACCAGCCTCCATAGTCTACAGTTCATCGGGCCACCACATGCTATCTCCTCCCGTGCTTTTTGAGGTTGTCGAGCCTGGTCATGGCCATGTTGATACTGGACATCCGGTAGGCTTTGTCAGGGGGCAGACCGGCATGGACGTTGTCTCTGAACTCCCGGGCCAAAAAGTACTTCACCCACATGAACTGCCGGGTATTCACAGCTTTTTTCAGGCTCGTTTCCCCGACGATGCAGTACATGAGCAGGGCAGAAAGGCCCTCCGCACCGCCCTGGGAGATCGCTGTCGCGATGACGGCGCTTTCGTAGGGATCTCTGATGGCTTTTTCCAGCAGGTCGATACGTTGCCTATGGATGCGCATGGATCTTCTGGTGTGGGAATAGCCGTTCACCCAGTTACGGGTGGTTTGTGGGGACACCAGCATGATCCCCGTAAGCTCTTCGTCAGACAGGCTGAATGCCTGCTGGATACGGCTTATCCTGTCCCTGCTGTCGCGATAGATGACTCGTGGCTTTCTCGAATGTCTCATTACCAATTCTCCTTGTACAAGGTTTATGAGGCGGAGGCCTTGTCTAGAATCGGCGCTCCACTACCTTATAACAAAAGAGAATGTGTAATTACGCATAGTTACATGAACAAAAGAAGGATGAACATACTTGTCGGCACCAGGCAATATTTTAGAAAATCCATTGCGAGGTGACACCATGGGCGTATTCAGTCTCGAGCCCCTGAAAGGGCTTAAACTGATTGCTTGAAATATGATAAAAAATATGTAAATATACTCTTTATGAGAAGATTATGCACAATAGGTGAAGCAGCGCGATTGCTTGGGGTATCCATTCCCACCCTTCGCAGATGGGAAGAGAGCGGAAAACTGGTTCCCGAGCGTACAGCCGGCAAACACCGTCG
>NZ_JABAFY010000062.1 GCF_012843875.1 Desulfovibrio piger
AGATCTTCCCGCTGGTCATGACTGGAGACCCGGGCATAGGCAATGGTCGTACGGGTCGTATCTGCGATCGCCAGCTCGGGCTTGAGTTTTGTGATGTCATATCGACGGTGTTTGCCGGCTGTACGCTCGGGAACCAGTTTTCCGCTCTCTTCCCATCTGCGAAGGGTGGGAATGGATACTCCAAGCAATCGCGCTGCTTCACCTATTGTGCATAATCTGCTCATAAAGAGTATATTTACATATTTTTTGACACATTTCAAGTAATCAGTTTAAGCCCGGCAGCCGATGTTGCCACCGACGGCTCCGTACCGTAATAGCCGAGCTTCAGGGGGTCACGGCTGCCCGTCATCCTGTAGCCATAGGCATGCCCCTGGATGCTGATATCGACGTAGCTCTCGTTCTCCACGGATGATTCGAGGACGAGGGCTTCGATGATGATCCTGAAGGTCGTGTCCTTGCTGACGAAGGTGCAGGTGCGCTCCTCCAGGTCCAGCTTTCTGGCGCGCAGTTCATCGACGTAGCGCCGCAGGAACTCGAAATGGTGATCGTTGGACGCTGTCCGGAGCAACTTGCCCGTAATGTTGATTTGCACCGGCAGGGCACCGGCGGCGAAGACGGACACGTTCTCCGACAGGGTATTGTGGACAAGGGATTTCTCCGAGTGTCCTTCCGTGATGCTTGTGATGATGATCTGCCAGAAGTTCGCCGCCGGTCCCCCGCTTTCCGGTCTAAACAGCCCTCCTGAACCGCCGGTGCCCAGCGCGAAATACCCCGTCCTGGCCTTGGTGAGGGACGCCGCCTTGCTCGAGGAGATGTACCCCGCATCGAAGACGGAGACCGTATCCACCGGTGGAGTGTCGCGTCCGTCTGTATTGTAGCCGTAGACCTCGTCGTAGAATCCCTGGATATCGAAAGATCTCTGAATATCAAAAGCCATCGGCTGCCTCCTACAGCTTTTTCTGCAGGCCGGCCAGCGTCTGCCTGACGCCGTTCAACGTGGTGACAAGATCGCCTTTCAGCGTCTCGTTAAGAGTGTTGAGCGTACCTGTAAGGCCCTGCATGGTGTCTGTCATGGTGCCGGACGCGGTTCCGGCTTTATGGCCCGCGAAGTAGTCCGCCTGCTGCTTCTGTATCTCGCGAAGCGCGTTGGCCTGCGCCATGCCGGGATCGGTCTGGGCGGATGCCGACGCCTCATCGAACGTCGTGGTGGCGCCTGCCGTGTAGGCATCGGCCCCGTATTTGCCGGGATCGACGGAGCCGGTACGCTTCCTCTCCTCGGCCATTCGGGCGACAAGGGCCTTGTCGGCCGGTGTGCCGAACATGGCGACACGACGCTGGAACTCCTCGAAATTCGACAGGGCATCCTGCGCGGAGTTGAAGCGGTTCTTCTTCGCGAGCTCGTTCAGGCCGGCAAAGCGGCGTGCCACGTTGGGCGCGAGTATCCCCAGCGCGACGCTCCCTGCCGCTCCGCCCATCGCGTCCCGGTTACGGGTCATGAACAGCCGTGAGGACACCTTGTTCTCTTCCCAGAGCCGTGCGCCGACGTCGCCAAGGGCATCAAGTGTTTTCTGGTCCGCGGAGAAGCTCCGTATCTCGTCCGCCCGCAACGTGCCGTCGCGGAGCATGCGTTCGACCGCCTGCCCGTCCATGCCGTAGAGCCCGGCGATGCGGTCGATCTCCGTGCGGATGTTCCCGCGCTCTTTTTCGTTGGCCGAAGAGTTGTAGAACCTGGTGAGCGCACGCAGGGACACAAGCTGGCCATAACGGGGATCGGCGGACATGGCTGCCTGCACGGTAGCCAGGTCTTCCTTGCCGAGACCGCGCAGGGCTTTGCCCGAGTAATCCTCCCACGCTTTTTCAGACCGTCCGGCGTAGAATTCGTTCAGCTTCCTGCTGCGTAGTTTTACGGCGTCCTCTTCCGCCCTCTTCCAGTCGATGAGCCTGCGACTCACGTCATCGTCTTTGCCCAGGTCGCCCCTTCGCACGGATGCGGTCGCCAGCAGGCCCTGGACTTCCATATCCCCTGAAAGCGCGTCTACAAGCTCACCACGGGCCTTTTCATTCAGATCCGGACGCTGCTGCGCGATGAGCCGGTCCAGGGCTTTACGGGCCTCTTTCCGGCGGCTCACGGGGGCGTTCAGGGCTCGGTAGTCGACATCGAAGGCGTTCGTATCACGCAAGGCGGTATCGAGCGCGTCCTGGCCGATATCCATCCCGAGCTTTTTCGAGAGCAGTTCGGCATCATCCTTGAGGGAGCCTCCGGACAGCTTCCGGCTGAGGACATTCGAGCCGAAGTAGGCATTCATGCTCATGGCATCGTAGACCGTCCCGTCCACCCCTTGGGGATCCAGAGCGAACTGGGCCGCGGACAGCTCGCTTGTAAGGCGCTTGATGTCTTCGTCGAGGTTGTTGTTCACGGCGGCCCGGTTTGTGGTCGGAGCCTTGCCGTCGAGCATGTCGAACGCGGCCTTGTAGGCCAGCGTCTGCCTGCTGTTGGCTTCGTAACGTCTGTAGGCGCCGTTGGAAGGCGACAGGTTGTTGCGAACGGCCGCATAGAGGCGGTCGAGGAGCTGCTTTTTGCCTTCCGTCGAGGACAGGAGCTTGCGGGCTTCCTCCACGGAAACATTTTTGGCAAGGACACGGTAATCAGCCTCGGCGCCCGTATATTTTTGGTATTTCCTGTTCCATCCTCCGGGACCCCGGTTATTGGCCTGGTCCGTCAGGACGCGCCGGAAACCCTCGTCCTTGAGCATCAAGCCGAGGATCTGGCTCCAGGATTCCTTTCCGCCAGCCTTCCTGTAAAGGCTGTGTGTATATTGTTCACGCGCTTCCTCATAATACGCCTGCCGCAGCCTGTCTTTCTTGCCGGACTTCAGGACGTTGTCCCAGGCGCCCTGCAGCAGACCGAGTTTTTCAGTTTCCGCAGCTGTCAGCCCCAAACCGGCGGCTTCTATTTTTTTGTTGACCTCGCTCTCGGTACTACCGGTGATTTTCCGCAAACGCTTGTCTCCAAGCTTTTTACGGGCACGCTCCAGCACGTCGACATCAGCGCTGTCTTTCGCAAGGTCGATGCCCTCAGCCCGGAAAGCTTCGAGCAGGTCCCTGTTTTCCGGTTTGTTAAGAAAACTGATCAGGTTTTGCGTCGCGAACTGGTGGGAGCCGAACGACGAGCCTCCGGTATCGGCGTAGCCGTGCCAGACCCTCGTTTTCTTGTTTTTCTTCGCACGCCCAGAGACCTGCCCGCCTTTTACCCGGAAGCTGACTTTTTTCATCCCTTCGCCGCTTGTCTCCTCGGAAAGCATGACAGGATTACGTCGTTCCCATTCGTCAGGGTCCAGAGCCCCGGTCGTCCATATGGATTCATCCCTGGACAGAGACATTCCCTGCGCGGCCTTCGCGGCCTTTCTGAGCGTCTTCTCGTCGGCAAGGGCGGACGAGGTAGGCCCCACATCGCTGTTTACGCCATTGATGTCCGGGATGTAGCCATTGGCCAAAGCATCGTTACGCTCGACATACCCGGCGTAGGCACCAGCGATACGGCCAAAGGTGGCCTCACTGAATTTGGTGAGCGTCTTGTCGAAGTCGCGGGCGAGGCGGCGGAAGGGGTTGGCGGCAAGGTCCTCTTCCTCACGGCGCTTTTGCCGGGCAAGGTGCGCTTCGCGTGCCACCTGCTCCCGGAAGTCGTCGCTGTGGAGCTGCTGCGCCTTGATGCGGGCGATCTCGGGTGAGTAGCCTTCCATTCGATAGCCGAATTCCGTGGCGGCCATGCCCGACCTGCCCACCTGCTTGCCTACGGCATGTGCCATGATGCCGCCCAGTACGTCGCCGCCGTATTTGTCCACGGCTTCGCCCCAGAGGTCGGGTTTGTTGCGCTGGAAAGCCATCATGGAGTCCAGATGGTTCAGGCGGCCGGAGCGGGACACCAGGAGATTCATGGGATTTTTGCTGTTGAGGATGTCCATGGGACTGACGTTCCTGTCGAGCCCGGTCATGGAATCGTTCGCCAGATATGACAGGAGCAGATCCTGTATCTTCGTCTGGGCCACGGCATCCTGCTGCGTCATGGTCTGGACCATGCCCGACACGCCTCCGTGCCGGGCCACCATGGCCGGGTTGATAAGACCCATGCGTTGCGCCTGGGTGATCATGGCCGCGTTGCCCATGGCCTGGATGGAGCCCTGGTAGTTGTTCAGGCCCATGGACGAGAACAGGAAGGCCCCCTGCTGCCCGTAGGTGTTCACCATGTCACTGTGGCTCATGCCGGCCATGCGGGAGAACATGTTCTCCTTGCGCATGATGTCCCGGAACTGCGAGATGTCCGCGCCCATGGTCTGAAGGCGCTTGAACTCCTTCATCAAGTCCTTGAAGTCCGTCGAACCGGCGACCTCCATGACCGTCGTCATGGTATCGCGCAGCTTCTTGATGATGTCCTTGTACTGGGCGGCACTGCCCGCGTAGTCGAACATGCCGTTCTCGACGCCGAGCTGGAGCATGCGCCGGTAGTCGCCTTCCTTGAACAGGACGTCGCCGGCCGCGCTCGCACGGGTGAAGCTGTCGATGCTTCGCGCGGATGCCGCGTTGAAGCCCATGCCGGTGGCAAGGTTCACGTCGCGTCCGCCGGTGATCCTGGGCATGGTAAGGTTCTGGACCGCACGCAGGTCGCGGACACGGTCGACGACGGGCTCGGCAAGACTGGGCATGGCCAGACCGGCGAGGGCGCCGGGGATACCCCCCAGAGCGCCGAAGGCCAGCGACGATACGCCAAAATCCAGTACCGTACCGCCGAGGGCCAGCATCTGGTCGCTGGAGTGGCGCCGGATGGCACTCATGTACTGCTGCTGGTTCACAGCCGGGTTGTAGGTGTTGAACGTGTACTTGGGCAGGCCGAAGGGCGCGCCGTAGTTGCGGATCATCCATGACTGGAGCAGGCCGGGCATCTGGTTCTGGTAGTTCGTCGGTGCCGGGCCGGGCAGCGTGCGGAAAGCGCCGTACTCGGCAGGAGTAAGATACTGCGCCTGCGGCATGTAGCCCATTTGGCCGCCGGTCAGGTACTGGGTGGCGAGAGGGCCGTAATTCGTGAAGATAGGTGCTTGTTCCTGCGTGATCACTTGCTGTCACCTGCCGTGGCGCTGCTGATGTGGTTGATGGTTTCCTTCAGGGCGTCCATGGCCTGCCGCAATTCCTTCAGCGAGGTGAAGCCCTGTTTCCCGGCGCTGTGCATGCCGGCCGCCATAAGGCCGAGATACCGGGTTCTGTCTTCATCGGTCGCCTGCCTGCGTCCAGGCATGTCCCGGCGTTGGGGGAGGCCGGCATCCTGTCTGTTGAAGGGAGAGACGAGGTCGGAAACAGCGTCCAGGTACTCGCGCATGTTCTTCAGGTAGTCGTCCCGGGCCCCGTCCCGCAGGCCGGACGATACGGACAGGAGGAGGAAGACATCGAGCATGCGCCCGCCGAACCACTGGCCCAGCCCGTGCCTGTACGCGTGTGTGGCTGTGACATGCTCGCGCAGCAGGCGGAACTCCACGCTGCGCCGTGTGTATTGCACCCCGGAATGCCTGAGGACCTCAGCCCTTACTTTTCCTTCCGGGGTCGCATAAAATTTTTGATGGCCCAGTCGGACGTGGCCACGGCGATGGTCCTGTCGAACACCGCCAGCTTGTTCACCAGGGCGTTCTGGATGATGTACGGCATGTCCTGGACGCGCTTCCGGGCCCTGTCGAAGTCCTCTTTCGTCTCGACGCGGTATGTCTCGTCCTTGAAGGAGACCAGGGACGCCGCCAGGTTGCAGACGGCCACCAGGTTGTTGTAACGCATCATGGACAGGCGTTCGTCACCGGCGGTCTCCCTGTCGATGGTCTCCAGGATGTAGTCGTCGACCCAGGAGGGGCGGATGCGGAACTCCGCCGGGATACGGTCGAACAGCTCGAACTTCCAGGAAACGTTCCCGGACGTGATCAGGTATTCCAGGACGTCACGGATGTCGTCATCGGAGATGTCCCGCGCGTGGAGAAAGTCCCGGTAGCTTTTGATGACGGACTCCGGGCCGAACTCCTCCAGCGGGCTTTTGAGGGTGGCGTCTCCGTCCACTTCAGGTACGGGCCGGGGCGTTTTTTCCTCGGCGATGGCCGCTGGGGGGATGGTGCCGCGTGCTTCCGTGCCGTGAAGACCTCGCGATGCCTGGCGAATATCCATGATCTCTCTCCTTATGCTCAGTCTGAAAAAACGAAATCCGAGCCGGTGACAAGCCGGCCCTCTATCTCACCGGTGACGGGGTCACCGACGCGGACGACGGGCTTGCCTTCGATAAACAGAACTTGTGATCGCCCCACGGACGTGCAGCTATGACCGCAGTCCCCGCGCCCAAGGCTGCCCGTGACGCAGACGTTCCTGTCCTCAATACGCGGGAACTCACCTGTCATCATGGTCCCCTGCACCGTATGGTCGCAGACCCGGCAAAAGCCCTCAAAACGGTCGCCAACGCAGCAAACAGGCTGTGGCATGCCGTGCTCCTTATGTGTCTTCACTATGTCGTTGTCGTGACCTTCGCTTTGGCCAGCTTGAAATCTTCCGCGACCTTCATGGCTGTCTCCTGGGCCGCGCCTACAGGACGGGCCACGGCCGCCTCCAGACGATTCCCGGCCTCGTCGACGGCGCCGTTCAGTGATTCCCAAAGCTGTTTCGCGCTGGTCCCGGGAAGACGTTTGGCCACGTCGTACATGGCGCAGGCGGCCTCCACGCAGCGTTCGAGCTCTTCCAGCTTGTCCAGCCAGTCCTTGACCCCAAGGCGGTCCAGGGCGTCGTTGAAGAGTTTCGACGCGTTGCTGAGCGCTTCGGCGGGCGTTTCCTCCAGAGCGTCGAGGGCGGAATTGGCCTTGGAGCTCAGGGCGTTTTTCAGCCGGTTGACAAGGGCATCGACCTTTTTGCCGGCATCCAGCATATCCAGCACTTCCTCGATGAGCTGTCCGAGTTCGGTACGCGCTATGTACGGGCAATCCAGCGCCTTTTCCAAAGCCCGCTTGAGGTCGGCAACGGCGCTTTGGGGGCCGTCCAGGAAAGCGTCAATGGCTTCGGAAACGTCGTCGAAGGCTTTCAAGGCGCCGTCCATGAGCTCCCGGGCCTTGTCGAAGGGATAGTCAAGGAGCTTCTTTGCCATGGACATGATGCGCTTCGGGAGCTGGATCAGCTTTTCCACGGCCTTGTGGACTTGCTGCAGGGCGCCGAGGGCCATCTCGCAGTCCGGGGAGGTGAAGTCCACGTCCGGTATGTCGGGGAGCGTGTCACTGACCTTGTCGAGCGTCGTCTTCTCCACGCACAGGGGGCCGAAGACATGCGTGTATCCTTCAGGGCATTTGCCGTTTTTCGCCGTGGGAGTCGCCATGTGGCTATGCCTTCCTGATATTGAGGGACGAGCAGGTAACGTCCACCGGTCCCACGCTGTTCGACCGGGACACGAGCGTGATGCTTTCCGCGCCGACGCGCAGGGCGCCCCCCACCTGAAGGTCGAGATCGGAGCCGACGGAGTGGTTCTCCCTGTTGCCGACAGTGAAATCGAGCTTGCCGAAAATGGCCCGCGTCTCGTCGCCGCCCACTTCGACGGAGCGCTTGCCGTCCACCTGGTAGTAATCATCGCCCATGACGCGGACTTCGTTGTCCTTGCCCACCGAAAGCAGGGCGTCCCGCGAGGTGGCCAGGACGAGCTTGCCGTCAGTGCCCATGACGATGGCGCCGTAGTCTCCGCCGTCCACGCTGTTGACGCGCACGCCGAAGCGGGAATCCGGGGCATCCGGGGTGTCGCCGAGGTAAAAATGGGTCGTGGGCGTCCCGCTGCCGGGCTGTGCCTCGTCGCCGTATTTGGCGCCGCCTACGATGGACATGCCCGTGCGGCCGGAACTGCCGTGGGAAAAGCTGATGTCGCCGAAGTCCGTGCTGATGGTCAGCTCACGGGCGACGATCTTCACGAAGTCCATAAGGGCGCCCATGATGATCTGGCTCATGGGGGAGGCTTTGAGGACGATGCCGCCTTCGGACAGCAGGGCGAGCTCCGCGCCGCCGTCGGTGGAGAAGACTTTGTCTCCGGGCATGTAGGAGGCCGGGCGGCCGCAGGTGTAGGAGTCGCGGCGTGTCGCGCCGTAGGTGAGCTTGTTGTCGCCCCCTGAGTCCGTGGACGTGCTGCTGGTCGAAGTGGGCACGCCCGGCTTTACCGCCACGGGGATGGTGCCCATGATGTAGGGCTGGCCGTCGAGGTAGGTATAGAAGACCACGGCACCGCGCAGGTTGCTTGCCCAGGAGGCGTCATTGCTCTGCAGGCCGCCCGTGGTGTTGAGGATGGGCACGCCGTAGAGCATGCCGCCCTTCGTCTTCAGGATGTCGCAGGTGAGGGTGGCTGGATTGGCGGTGATGACCGTGGCTGTACTGAAATATTCGGGGTGACCGGTGTGCGCGGCGATGCTTTCCATGCGGAAAGATTGACCGGTATGCCGGGGGCGGTTCAGAGCCGCTGTTTGTGTTCGCGTTCCTGAAGTGGTACGCAAACGGCATGACGATGAGGCGCAAACGGCATGACGATGAGTCGCAAACGGAGGATGGCCATGACAACGAAACGGCAGGATGCGATCCTGGCCTGCCTGCGTCATCAGGACGGCGTACGGCGGGAAGATATCGGGCGCTATCTGGAACAGATGGGGAGCGCCTGTTCAAAAACGACGCTGGTACGGGAGCTGCATTCCCTGTCCGGTCTCGGGCTGGTGGAAAGATCCGGCACCGGCAGGGGCGTGTACTATGCGCTCAGCCGGAATTCGGCACAGACCATGCCTGTAGATGTCGCCGCGTATTTTTCAAAAGACGCGGACGAACGTTCTGTGCGCAGCGAATACTTCAATTTCGATCTGTTCGACGAATTGCAGCATCTTTTGACGCAGGACGAGATCGCCGGACTGGACGCCCTGAATGCCGTGTTCCGCCAGAAAAAAGCCACGTTATCTCCAGGCCTTTTGCGAAAGGAGTACGAACGGCTCACCGTGGAGCTTGCATGGAAGTCCTCAAGGATCGAAGGCAATACCTATACGCTTCTTGATACGGAACGGCTGCTCAGGGACAACGTGACCGCGGCCGGAAAGACGGTGGAAGAGTCGCGCATGCTGCTCAACCACAAACAGGCGCTGGAATATGTCCTGTCCGCGCCGGAGTACTACAGAGAGATCACCGTCCGCAAGATGGAAGAGATCCACAGCCTCCTGACGGAAGGACTGCACGTCGCTCCCGGAATACGCTCCGGCATGGTCGGTATCGTCGGGACGAACTACCGTCCTTTGGATAACAAATTCCAAATACGTGATGCTCTTGAGAAGTTGTCAGATATGATCAACAGGACGCGGCACGCCGTGGAAAAGGCTCTGCTCGCCATTTTGATGATCTCCTACATCCAGCCGTTCGAAGACGGCAACAAGCGCACGTCACGCATCCTTGGCAACGCCTTGCTGGTTGCGGCAGATTACTGTCCGCTATCCTACAGAAGTGTTGATGAAGTCGAATACAAAAAAGCGATGATCCTTTTTTATGAGCAGAACAACGTCAGCTATTTCAAGCAGCTCTTTCTCGAGCAATTCCGCGCGGCCGTGAAGGATTATTTTTAGCCTGTCTGTTCCTGGAGCGGTTGTACCGAAGACGGAACAGGCGGTGCTGCCGGCAAGGCGGAACGGTCGTGATGACGCAACAAAGGCCGGGGAGGGGTGCCTCCCCGGCCTTTTGTATCCCGGGCGTTTTCGTGAGCCTTAGTACAGGGCGATCTCGCCGTACTGGGCCTCATACTGCTGGATGGTCTGCACCAGCGCGGCGGCCAGGCGTTTGGCGCTTTCGGGGCTCATGCCGATGGCCTTTTGCGGCTGCACGGCCAGCACCGGGCCCTGCTGGTCCTGTTCGTTGCGGCTCACGCAGGCCGTGAGCAGGATCTCGCCGTGGGAGTAGTTTGTCTGGAAGGCATTGGCGTAAATGGTTTCCAGAGCGGGGGCCGGCAGCATGGTCACGCGCAACTGCTGTTCGGTACGCTGTTCGGGCTGCTGTTCGGTACGCTGTTCGGTACGCTGTTCAGGGGCATGGCTGTTGGCGGGGGTCTTTTTCAGAGCGGGCATGGGGATATCCTCCTGTCTGGTTGTGACGGGCAAGAAATTCTTCTGTTTCTTTGTTGCTTCTCTTCTACTTCGTCTTTTCTACTTCGTCTCTTCTACTTCGTCTTTTCTACTTCTTTTCGTTTTTGGCGCCCTTGTCGTTCTTGCCGGTCTTTTCTTCCTTGCCGGCCTTTTCTTCCTTGCCGGCCTTTTCGTCGGGGCCGTCGGCATGGGTACGGATGCTGACCTTGGGCAGCTCGGCGAACTGCACACTGCCGGCGTCCATACGGCTGATGATCTCGGCGGTGATGTCCATGGACGCAGGAGCGGAAAGGACGTTCTGGCGGGCAATGACGGCCACGTCGCCCTTGTCGGCGCGCCAGGCTTCGATCCTGGCCAGCATGTGCTTGCTGACCACGTCACGGGCTGCGGCCTGTTCCAGCACCAGCTGGCGCTGCAGCACGGCCAGGCCCTGACGCAGTTCCTGCTCGCGTTTTTCTTCAGGGCTTTTCTTCAGTTCTTCCTGATAGGCGGCCAGGCCGTTCTGCAGGATGGCCTGGACTTTGGCCAGGTGTTCGTTGGCCTGCTGCGCGGCCCTGGACTGGCTGAGGACACGGTCCACATCCACGCAGACCACGTCCGGGCCGGTATCCAGGCAACCGGACAGGGGCAGGGTCAGCATGAGGGCGAGGCCGGAAAGAAAACGGGGAAAACGGGACATGTTGTCTCCTTGTGATGGTATGCGATCCGGCCGGGGCCGGACGTGGCGCGCCGCGCCGAAATTTTTGCGGGATGAGTATCACCGACTTTATGCGATGGCGCCGGAACTGTCTCCTCTGGCGCGCAGCAGGCACGACAGGATATTTTCCAGCAAACACAGACGTCTTTCAAGTTCCTCGATCTTGCCTGAATCGGAGAAACAGGGCTTTTCTTCCCTGGCGTTTTTCCTGGTGCTTTCTTCGCCGAACAGGAGCCAGTCCGCCGTCACGCCCTCCAGTCCGCAGATGACGGCCAGGAAATCCGCGTCCGGGCGTGTCGTATTCGTCTCATAATTGCGTAATGAGGACTTGCTGATTCCTATCTCGGCGGCATAAGCGCTTTGGGAACGCCTTCCGCGCAGCTCGCGTATACGTTCACCAATGGTATTCAGGCCAATGGCCGCGCCTCCGGTCCTGGAGCTGTGCTGCCCCGGGGGGTGGCTCTTGCCTGAAGGCGTATCTCCGTGAAGCTCGCTGGTCTGGGGGGTGTCGTGTGCATCCATTTTGGGGGCTCGATTTTCGGGGTTTCGTTAAAGGAGGGGAGATACCGCTCCGGCCTCTTTGCCGGGCCAGGCGCGGCCAATAAAAAACGCCGCCCCGGGAAGGCTGGATACAGGGCGGCGTCAAAAGGTGCGGTGGCCGGGACTCT
>NZ_JABAFY010000063.1 GCF_012843875.1 Desulfovibrio piger
GCCTCAATGAAGCAGGAAGTTAGCATTGAATCTATTTGTCTAGTTATGAATAGATTTGAGTAGGTATAACAGAACGGAAAGGTGAGCAGGATGTTCAACAAAAGGAAGACGGTCCCGAAGCCCTGCGGTCGTCCTCCGACCCGGAAACGAGTCTGAAACCTGTCGGGAGCGGTGCGCCGGCGTCCTCCAAACCTCGCGAAAATATTGCGGTCTAGCCATATGCCAGCAGAAGAACTTTCCACATCGATCGGGACATCGACCACAGACGCCTTTGACTGGCGCAAGCCGACCACTCCGGAAGACACGCTTTCGGCGCTCGATTCGCTGTACAGCCCGGACGATTTCACAGGCCGTGCGGCTTTTTACGAATCGGCGACGGCCACGTCCCCCCTCGACATCGATCTCCTCGTCCAGAGCGTCCAGTTCAATCTTGAAGAGCACCTGCAGCTTTCCCACTATGTCGGGGACATCTTCGGGGCGACCTGTTTCGGCAAGAAACCGCTCCACATGACGGTCAGCTGCGTCCTCGTGGATGGCCCGGAGAATTACGGAAAGCAATACCTCGTTGACTGCTACAAAAACAGGCTGCGCCTTTCCGCCGTGGCCAGGACGGGCAATGTTCCCGTCCTGCGATGCCTGGACTCCGTTTACACAGGTCCGGTAACGGGCATGCAGCTGAGTGAGAGCGGAGCACAGGAAGACGTTCTCATCGTCACGTTCACCATGCTCGTCCTGTCACTCAATGTGTCCCACAACGGCAGCCTCGTGACGTTCGACTATCTGCACGGCACGGATGGCGTAGCTGACAGCGTATCGAGCAGCGCCACTGATGGCGGTGAGACGTCGAAGGCGGACGACGAAGTCCGGTTGCTGATGGTGTGATATACACGACGTATGTGAACCTCTAAGCCGTGGTCAAGGTGTGTTTGGATATATTTTTTGTAGCTATAAATATTGACAGCTCAACTTTTTTTGTAGTTGCATATATTCATGCAATACGAGTGGGATGTTTCAATCCACAGTCGCCCCGTCCGCCGACTGACTCCGCGACCGACGGATAGGGGTCGTGCGGATCGGCCCTCCCTGAAGGGAGGGGTTACGAAAAAGGATTTCATCGGCTCCACCGTCTTGTCAACTTCTCTTTTCCCCCTGAAGGGGGAGGTCTCAAACCACAAAGGAATTTTTGATGAAAAAAAGCGCACGAGCAATCTGGAAAAACACGGCGAAGACTTCGCTGATGTGATCCTGCTTGACTGGAGCCGCGCCCGGATAGAACCGGACATACGCCATGACTATGGAGAACCACGATACGCCGCCTTCGTTCCACGCGATGATGACCGCCTTATGTGTCTCGTGTTCACTCCCCGAGACCGGAGGATGCGCATCATCAGCTACAGAAAGGCAAACAGCCGGGAGAGAAAAAAGTATGAGACGCTATGACGAAAACGGCAAGGAAATGGTCGTCTACACCACGGAAGAGCTCGCGGCGCTCCAGCGTCTCCCTGGCGCTGGTCGGGAAATGACCGACGCTGAAATTACGGCCGCGGCCCTGGCCGATCCCGACACCGTGCCGCCGTCCGCAAACGAGGCGCCTTTTGCCGGAAAGACCGGACGCGAGGCGCTCGCCGAACTGTTCCCGCCGGAAACCGTGGAGACTTTGCTGGCACCACGGCGTGGACGCCCGAAATCGGAACGTCCGAAGATCCAGTTCACCGCAAGGTTCGACGCCGATATCGTGGAACATTTCCGCAGCACCGGCAAAGGCTGGCAGGTGCGGATGGAAGAGGTCCTGCGCAAAGCCATCGACATAGGTCTGTAATATTTAAGCTTTTCATCTAAAACAAAAAGGCGCCGCAACATCGCGGCGCCTTTTTGCAATATTTAGGCGAAAAAACGGGGCCGAAGATTTTAACCTGCCAACATTTCAAAATCCGGAATCCAGAAGAGGCATTCGCCGATGGCCGATCTCGATCAAACACCGCAAAACGGTACATTGTCCGCGGAGAACGCGAACATCAACCTCCTCCAGTGCCGGGTCTACATCGCCGGCATATTGCTGCCGACGATCTCGGTGAACATCCGCTGTGTCTTCAATGAACCTCCCACAGCGGAGATCGCCCTCCCGGCGTACCCGGAACTCTTCTCCCTTGGGGAGGCGGACCGCGTGCCCGTGCACGTTTTCGTGCAGGAGACCATGGTGGAGTCGCCGCACTTCATCCTGCTTTTCGAGGGATTCATCGAATCCAAGGTCTACATGAACAGCCCTCTCGAGCGCAGCGTCACCATCAACGCCATCTCGTACTTCGACATCCTCGGCGACTGCAAGGTGCGCTTCATGACGCAGCTCGACGACATGTTCCTCATGTCCGGTGCCGGCAACCAGGAACAGGCCGCCTACGTTGCCACGTCGGACATCACCTTCCCGCACTGCCTGTTCCGCTACGGGCTCAATCCCCTGGACAATGGCCTGCCCATCAAATACCCGTCGCAGTACCTGGAAAACATCTACGCCTTCATGCAGATGGCCGGGCAGACGGACCCGAAAACGGGCGAGGAGTACCACCCCCCGCTCGGGCAGCTCCACGCGTCGAAGCTGTCACAGTATTTCCGCGACCAGGCGGAAGCGCTCAGGCTGCTCGACCGTTTCGAATACCTCCCCTACTTCGACAAAGCCGGGAATGACGGGACCGCCTGGAAGATCGCCGGGCTGCCGGAAACGGACGACATGGCTACAGCTTTCCCGATGATCTATGGCATGCAAACGTTCCATGCCATGGAATTGCTGGTGCGCGGCGCCGTGAACGCTTCCGAGGAGCAGACGCTGCGCGAGCTGCTGACCTTCCTTGTGGACGAGATGGAGTACGAGTACCTCTACATCGCCAATCCGGCCTACCACGCGGCCATTCCCGCCGACGCGGGCTCCGGCACCGGGGAGAAAAACGGTGCGGAGCAGGCCCAAACCGGTATGGAGAAAGACACCGGCACGCAAGAAAAGGACATCCCGGCCAGGCTGGTGTCGTCCTGCATGAAACCGCTGCTGACGGATTCCCTTCCGCCACAGTGCAACGTCCTGCACCGTACCCTGGTGACGAGCATCCAGACCAGCCAGAAGTACAAAGGCTCCCCTACCCGCATCCAGATCCGCAACCTGTTCGGCCCCCTCGCCCAGCTGGTCAGCGGGAATACCAGCAGCAAGCTCGCCCAGACCGGCCTGCTGGATTTCTACCCTTCCGAGACATACCAGAACTTCGAGGTTCCGGACGCTCTGCTGAAAAACGGCATCCGGGCCCTGAGCAACGAGCTCCTGAAGGTCGAGGAATTCACGGGGCCGTGGGTAAGACAGGTCGGTACCCCGCGCTGGTTCCACTACATCCCCTTCATGAACAGCGGGGTACAGGACAACACCGGTTCGACACTGGCGACGGAGAAGATCTTCAAGGAGCGCTTCTGCCGGCGGCAGCTGCTCAACCTCAAGTACGCCCCGCGACAGCTCACGGCGACCTGCCAGTTCGCTCCTTACGTCACACCCGGGTTCCCCGGTGTCGTCTTCGACAACAACGATACCCACTTCGCCTTCGCCGGGCACGTCCTGGCTGTCGAGCACAGCATCTCCGGCACCGAGGTCAGGACGAGCATCAGCATGAACTTCGCCAGGCTGCTCAAGGAAGCCGCGACGATCCCCATCAACCACCCGCTGACGGCGGTGGACAACATCACGCAGTCCCAAAGCCGGATGACGGAGATCTACCAGACCATCCTCGGTACGCCGGGCGCTCCGGGAGTGCCTGGTGCCGATGCCGTGTCCTACGACACCCTCCTCTCGGAACTGACGTCACCGGACACCTCCACGGCATCGCCCCACAGCAACCCGCGTGAAGCCTACAGGTACATGCGAAGGAACATCGTCACTTTCGAAGACTACTGTGCATTCATGGGTTTCACGGCGACGTACGGGAACGGTCCGGAGGGCCCGCAGACACCTCTTCAGTTGAATGGCGATTTCCTTGAAAAAAGACGTCCTCTGAAGATCTTCAGGACTGTCACGGGAAAGGAAACGGGAAAGGAAACTGGAAAGGAAGAGGAAAAGGGAGAAAAAAGCGGGAACGGTATGGAGGACGGTTTTTCCAACATGCCGGAAAAAGAGCTGATCGGTTCTTTTGATGAAGGGTCGAATGATTCCGGTACAGGCTCCATGATTGATTCCCGTATTGGACCCATAAACGGAACAGCTAATGACACAGCTTCCGGTACTGCTGACGGAACACAGGGAACAGGTGAAAAGGGGGCCGCGGACAAGATCATGGACAAGATCATGGAGAAAGCCCGGGACAAAAGCCGGGAAGGCACCAAAAAGGATGGAGCACAGATACTCGACGCCAGTGAGGCCATTACCGAGGTGGAATCCGATGTGCGTTCCCTGCTGCTTCAGATACAGGCGAAGGAGTTCGCGATAATGGTTTATGAGTAGTGCCGATCCTCGCGCGCAAACAGGCGTGCCCGGTCAAGCTGCAGTTACCAAGCGCGCCGTAAAGCCTCGCCCTTCAGGGCGGGGATATAAGGCGCGCTGGGTAAAACCATGTGGTTGAACTATATTATTCAGTGTACCTGAACCGCCTTCCCACCTGTATCCCCCCAACCTCCGCGGACAATCTTTCCGCGGAGGTTTTTTATGCCCGCAGTCCGACCCGTCCCTGTCAACGCCGCCTTCGTCGACGAAGACATGCGTCTCTGGAACGAATACAAGCGCGTCCCGTCGCCCGACAACCTCGGCAAGCTGCTGGACAGGTTCAGCGGCGTCATCAACAACCAGGTCAACAAATGGGCCGGGCCCATCCCGCGCGACGTGCTGATCAACGAGGCGAAGCTGCTCACGAAAAAGGCCCTGGACAGCTACAACCCGCATTCCGGCGCCGCGCTGGCCACATGGGTGACCAACTCCCTGCTCCCCCTCAGCCGTATCGTCTATACGCACCAGAACACGGTCAGGATGCCCGAGAACATCACCATGAAGGTCAACACCTATAACATGGCCGTAGACCAGCTCACGACGGTCCTGGGCCGGGAACCGACCACGGACGAACTGCATGACGAACTCGGCTGGACTGCTTCGGAGATAACCCGTTTCCGGGACTACAACCGGCGTGACCTGCTGGAATCCGGCCCTGCCGTTTCCGGCGACTTTTTCTCCGCCAGTGACGATGCTGATGACGACATGCTGCTGTCCGGCATCTACATGGAGCTGACCCCGGACGAGAAGCGTCTTTTCGAACACACGACAGGCTTCAACGGCGCCGCCGTGCTCTCCAACGCGGAGCTCCAGAAAAAGCTCGGCATCACGCTCTCGCAGCTCTCCTACCGCAAAAACCTCCTGCGCAGGAAGATCGAGGGCATCATGGCCCGCCCCGGCATCCGCCGCAAATTCGCCTGACCCGGAGCCATACATGTTTCAATCCGCAGTCGGCCTGTTCTAACCGTTCCGCCGACTGACTCCGCAGCCGACGGACAGGGGTCGTGCGGATTGCCTCTTCCTGAAGGGGAGGTTTCAAACCACTGAGGAATTTTTGATGAGCATCGCCTCAGCCACAGACATAATCAAGTACCTGGGCTCCATGAGCTCCATGCTGTCCAAAGGGGACAGGACGGCCTCGGGGGAAACGGACGACAAGACGCCGGAAGAGCTCCCCCAGAAGGAAGGCATGACCGCCCTCTCCACGGACGGGAGGGCCATCGCCAACGCCGTCTTCACCTCCGTCCACGCCAAGATGCCCGCCGAACTGCTGGCCATGTCCGACGCCTACGACGCCACGCAGGCCTGCACCCGCATGGCCAAACTGTATAACCGGGACCGCAAGGATTTTTATGACCTTGCCTCCAGGGACCTCGATACGCGCAAGTCGCGTCTCGCCTACAAGCAGGGGCTGATCCTGGCCATGCTGTCCGGGACGAAGGAAGCCAAAGCGGCCCAGACCACGACGGAGGGATAGGCCGTGCTCGACCTCAGATTGTACAACCCCACGGGCAACTACACCGACCAGACGAATTCCAGCGAGTACATGCAGCTCGTGCGACCTGAGGACCCATCCGCCTCCGGCATCGAAGTCATTGCCGGCAAGGTCGTGAAATACCTGCTCACCGGCCGGGGCTCGGACGCCTTTGACCCCGGATACGGCGGCGTTTCCATGCACCATACCCAGATCTCCCAGGCGTTCATCCCGCAACTGACGCTCGAAGTCCATGACGACGTGCGACGCTGCACGGAGTTCATCAAAAAGACCGACGGGAACGACCAGGAGCGCCTGCTGCGCATCAACGTTCTTGACATCCGCTACAACGCCCGTCTGTCCCCGGACAGGGTGGACGTCTATCTGGAGATACTGACCACGAAGAACAACCGCGCCGTCGTGGCCCTCACGACAGACCGGCGCCGTAACTGAGGCTTCCTCATGAGCGATCTTATCCTTTCCAGAGAGCGGTTCGATTCCGCGGTCAACACCATCGTCCAGTTCCTTCGTGACTCCGGCTACTCCGGCTCCCTCGAGGACGGTACCGGCCTGCATGACGCCGTCATCAAGCCCAATGCCGTCATCTACGGCCTGTTCGCCCAGATGGTGGACAGGGCCAGCGCCTACCAGAGCCTCCAGAAAGCCCTGGAGCTGAAGGACACCATCGGTCAGGAGGACTACGACGACGCCGTGGACGGCATCCTGTCGAACTGGTTCGTGACGCGCAACGACGGCAAGCCTTCCTACGGTCATGTCCGCCTCTGGTTCCTGCAACCGGTCGACTTTTTGCAGTACAAAGACGGCCAGCCGGTCGGCACGGCTACAAAACCGGCCACCGCGCCGGTGGTCCCGGCCGCCCCCCTCTCCCTTGTGGCCGACGGTGAACAGGTCTTTACGGAAGACAGCTTCGGCTGCCTGTACAACTCCACGGACAACATCAACGAATACTATATCGACGTCGCCGTGCGCTCGGACGGGAACTCCGACCTTGCCCCGGACGTGACGGATACCGTATCCGCGACCGTCGGCGACATCTACTTCCTGCGCGCTTCGATACCGTCCAAATTCGTCGCCGGTGTCCTGGTGGAAAGCAGCGAGGATTTCATCCGCCGCGCGGAAAAAGCCATCACCACCCGGGAGCTTATCACGGACAGGGCCATCAACACCGTGCTGCGCGAGGAGTTTGACGAGATCATCGACCTCTATGTGGCCGGGCACGGGAAAAAGGAACAGCTCCGGGACATCGTGGATTTTCAGGGTGTGCGCGTCCATGTCGGCAACAAGGCCGACATCTGGATAGCCACGGAGCTCACACGCCAGATGTACGACGTGGCAGCGGACGCCGAAGGATATGTCAGCACCGGCCAGTTTCCCGGGGACGTCTCTGTCGCCGGGTTCTCGGGCGCGTATATCGACGGGACCCCCACCGGTCTTGAGGTCGCCTGCGAGGAGACGCTCTTCGGGAGCGGGAACTACCTGCCGGAATCCATCAGGGTCTCCGGAACGTCCGGCCTGGACAAGGTCACCCTGGAGATCCTTACCGACCCCGTGCTCAACCGGGTGAGCGACTTCGTCCGGGCCGGCGGGCAGCGTGTCGTCTGCTACGACCCCCTGGTGAAGCACAAGATCCCCCTGGTGCTGCGCCCCGTGCTCGATGTGACGCTCGTCCCCCTGCAGTCAGGCTACTCCGAAGAAGAGCTGGCTGATATTTCGACCCGCATCCGGCTGGCGGCCACGGACTACGTCTCCAACCTGGTGAAGACCGGCGCTCCCTGGGTCGCATCCGAACTGGTGGCCGCCGTCCACGACGCTGTGGATGCCGTCCACAAGATCAGGCTGCCTGTGGTCTGCAAGGGTTCCCTCTTCGATCCGCTCAACGGCAAAGTCCTCCGGTTCGACATGCCGGACAAGTTCTCCGTCGCCGATATCACGGAAACCCATTCGGCGCAGCTTTCAGACAACACGGTGCAGCTCTACACCGATGAGGGGCTCGTGACCGTGAATTTCTCCAAATCGTAAGGGGGCCGGTGTATGGCGATCATCCCGTACAAGGCGGAAGGTATCTCCCCGGATGTGGCCACCCACCTGCTGGAGATCAGCGACCACTCCCTGCAGGCCAGATCCATGCTTACGGCCCTGGGCGACTACTGGACGGCCTACTACCGGGACCTTGTCCCGGTCTCGCTTGCCGCGTCCGGGAGCATGGCCGCTGTTTCGAAGGAATATACGCGGCTGCTGGATCTCGTTCGGGCCTCGAACATCCTGGACGTGCCCATCACGGATGCAAGCCAGTTCGAACTGCTCGTCATCGACGCGGCGGACCTGCGTGCGGTATACACGGACGAGTACAGGACGGAGGTGGCCTGCTACGAGGTCGATTTCCCCGGTGTCGTCGACACGGCGTACCTGACCACCTCCCTGTTCGAGGCTCCTGTCGTCCTGGAGCGCGGCAGGCACTTCGATGTCATCCCCGGCAAGGGCTACCGCTTTTATGTCGACCTCTTCGGTGACAGGGGCATCGCCGATTACTCGTACGAGCTTGACATCAGCGGCCGGAAAAAGATCCTGCTCTGGGCCTGTGACCTGGCCCTGTCCAGCACGGTCATCTACAACCGTTACGGGCGGTTCCTGTACCGGAAGTCGAATGACGGCGAGCAGTACAAGTGGTTCGTCTCGGCGCTCATGCGCTTCTATGCCAACGCGAAGACGACAAAGAGCATCTCGGATGTCCTCAACATCATGTACGGTGTCCCCTATACCCGGTACAGGGATGAGACCATCGTCGACAGCTACTACGTCAATGCCGACCTTGAACGCGGCATCATCGACGAGGCTCCGTACATCTGCATCGAAACGGACAAGTCCAAATATTACACCTATGCCTTTTCGAAGCTGACGGCAAAGCCTGGCGATACCGTGCCGCAGTTCACGCTGCTGGCCACGTTCAACGAGGTACTCGACTACGTCAACGCACCGGGATGGTGGGAACACTCGATATTCCCCGATGCTCTGCTCGATGGGAACAGCGGGCTGAGCCATGAGCAAAAGATGGAGCTCATGGACAAGGTGCTCAAGTACAACACCGTCTATGTGAAGATCGGTGTCTCTTTCGAGACGTACCAGACATATCTCAGACAGGTCCGGGAATTCCACAAGATCATTGAGTCCGGATTCCCCGTCTATCTCTATCCTCTTGTCGAGCCCCTGTTCCGGGCCGTGTTCGTCGACACGGAGAAGGCAGAGGATGGCGACAACGACATGAATGCCGACATGGTCATGGCGTCGGCATACGACTACGGGCACTCGCGACGCTTCGACGGCGTCTATTATTACTACATGGATCCCCACATGGCGCATGGCAGGGACGCCGTCGCCGTCCCGATGCGCTTCGACGGCGGGCAGTCGTATACCTGCGCGCCGGAAAAGCAGCTTCGCCACCAGGAGACCATCACGGGCGCGGCCTTCCTCAACGGGACGATCCCTTACGATACAGGCTGGGACCTGTCCCACGACAACACGAGCGACATCCTCGAGATACTCGCCCGGCACAGGACCATTGAGGATACCTACTCCTGGGATACGTCTCCCTACCTCGACCGGTACGTCGTCCTGACCTACTCGAGCATGACCCATGCCGACGGTACATACCGCTTCGGCGAGAACCACATGCTGTTCGGCAATGACATACTGGACGGCGGGCATGTGTCGTTCGGCGCATACGCGGATGCATGCATGCCCACGCATGACGACTTCCGTGTGACAGTCACCAGAAGACCTTGATACGCTTAGCTACGGAGCTTGATGTCCTTCCAAAGAATCATAGTCTTTTTCGTCGCAGAGACGTCTCTCCTCTTCGAAATATTTTTGAAAAAAGCTTTTCTTAAATTCAATCTGATCAGATTTTATTCCAGATATCTCAACGATAGAAGGAAGAAGATTTTTCATCCATACTGGTCGATGTAATATATCAGACGTAAGCATATCTTTATTTTCTTTCAAAAAATCTTTCGAACCCCATATAATCATTGGTATATCATAAACAATCGTTGAGTTTAACCCTCCACGTCCAAAATGGTCTCTAAATTCAAAATTTTCTTCTCCATGATCAGAGAAATAGAGTACGAAGCTATATCGCCCTGTACTACGCACAGTATCTATAATCTTTCCAAGAAGAAAGTCTGTGTAACGTATTGAATTATCGTAACTATTTATACGTTGTGCAGCAAATGTTTTTTTATTCTGTTTGATATATGGTTTATCTACTACAATATCATCAGATGTAAATACAGCAAAATCTTTCGGGTATCTATCGTAAAAATCGACATGAGAGCCAAGTAAGTGGATAAATATTACTGTTGGAACATTATTATTTTTTATCGACTCGATTGCTCTATCAACGACGATGTGATCTAGTTTTGCATACTGTCCAAACTTTGATGCATAATATTTATTTTTAATGTTATTAAATAGATACCCTAATGCAGTGTCGTACTGACCACCTTCTGATTGATTTGAATAGAGTTCAGTATAAAATCCTGATTTATTAAAAAAATCAACAATAGAGAGTTTTTTATTATCAGAATTTTCAATAGTAAGACTATTTGTTAGTGACATAAGAGTAGATGATGATGTTGACACAGCATTCTCAAAAACAAATATATCACTCTCTCCACTAATTACAGGAGTTGTATTCCGTTTATACCCATAAAGTCCCCAGTGATGCTTTGTCGCTGACTCTCCAATTACAATAACATATAGCGGATTTTTATCTATATTGGAGCACACTGCATTAAAAGATATACTATCAGTATACTTTTTTATATCTTTCATAGAAGATATCATATCTTTATACCTGTCATAATGAATAAATATTGCCGACTGCTGGTATTTACTAAACAGTTCTGAAAAACTTTTATATTTATATAAGCCAATAGACAACATAATCGCCACCACTGCAACAACAAAACAAACATTAACCCTCTTATCACTATATGTCATTGTCTTCTTAGTAATAAAATAAAAAACAATCATAGATACAGCAATAATCATCAATCCATATTTGTTAAAATTTGATTTTATCCATCCCCAATTTTCATAAATCTTATCTGGAGAAAAAGATTCAAATATGACAAAAAAACCTTCATTTGCAACAGGCACACCATTTAAAAAAGTATGGTATAGCAAAAATATATTAATAATAGAAGTCATTTCATAATTCCAGAAAAAGTCATAAAAATCGTGTAATCGAATTTCATGAGTAAATACCAAAGATTAA
>NZ_JABAFY010000064.1 GCF_012843875.1 Desulfovibrio piger
GGACTACTTTACCTTGCTTTGGCCTGTATCCTTTGGAGAAAACTGGTATAGCAAGATGTATGCCGGACATTCTCTTAGGCATCATCTGTCTCGTAGCCATTATTTCGCTCATAGAGGCCAAGCAGAGTTCCCCAGAAGCCTCTCCGGGAGCTACCTCAGGTGTGGTGATAGCCTTTCTCCATTTCTTGTACTCATCTACGGAGAGAGCCTCTCTCTCGATTTTCTTCAGCAGCAGGACCGGATCTTCCAGATTTGAGAAGTAGTCGTTCTTTTCAGCTCTTGCGTACATGATGCTGTTACTGTGGAAATCCTCTCTCGAATAGGGCAATTCTGTAATGAGCCAAGGGTAAATATACAAGTAAGTTGCGTCCTCAAGTACCTTGATGATATTTTTTAACCCATCAAGACGCTCATCTTCATGAGAAGCAACCAAAACAACTTTCTTCCCGCACAGAATATTTTTCAGATCTACATCCTCATAGTGCCTGTCATCGAATATACCAGAGACTATATATCCACCGTCATCGAGTAACTTATATTTTTTATCAATGAGGCACCATTCTAACGCAACTTCACTAGAAGCAAAAAACATGATTGTCTGAGTATCATTTTTTTCAATCTTCTCTTTATTGAGACAGGTTGCTGGTAGAGGAAGTAGACCTATAACTTGCCTTTCTAATGCATGCATTGCTGGAATCCACAAGCGCTTTATACTATTTTCACTTTTATATTCATACTTAATATAGTATATTTTTATTTTTCCAAATATAGTATCTTCGATCTCATCAGAATACTGCATTAGTTTATTTTTATATTCAAAACAGCCTATCTTTTTAAGGCTATAACGTTTGTATCGATGTGCATCATAATTTCTAGTTAAGATGTCACTGATTACAGCAGTTTCTTTTATTTTATGAACATCGAATATTGAGGAACTGCTAATCCCCATTGACTTAAGTGCTTCAAGTAATGCTTGATACAATTCACATTCATAATAATCCATACAGTTATTGTAGAAATTTTTTTCCTTATCATAATTATTCGTGTAATGCACATAGGCAAAAGTATTTTTACGCCAATAGGTTATATCATCAAAAACAGTACGATACTTATCGCAAGTAGACTCAATATGTCTTGCGGAATCTAGAATAAATTCCTTTAAAAATGCAAACTTCAGAAACTCGTAATCCTTATCACGCAGCATTGTATTCTCCTATAGGTAACTAGAATTTATTTCTTACTAAAACAGTTCCTTGAAATCCCTATCAATTTTTAAAGAGCAGCAGTCAGGACTCAATCCGTGCTAAAGGGTGAAAGGGGAAAAATTCTTACGATATTTGTAGGATAGCTATCCAGAGACTCGAGTGGTGGGTTAAGGGGGGTACAGGTCTATCATGGTGGTTTCTCCTTCGCTGGGCTGGTTCACCGTTCACGACATAGGGTAGTGGGACTACATCTCACAGGAATTTTTGGAGGAAGTCTCATCTCCATCAGCACATTTGTTGCATCTACAAAATTCTCCTGAGGCCAACCATTTCGCGTACCATTCCAGGAAGCTGCTGCGCTCATAGATGGCCTTATTGCCTTTTCTGATGAACGGGGGACCATTTTTGGCAGCTATGTTTGCGAGCGTCCCTACAGCCAAAGAATTTCCGATATAGCGTGGAATATCCCTACGCTGGAATGTGACTGGAAGTTCTTGTTCGAGCCCGCGGATAATCGTCTCGATTAACTGGGAAGAGTTGTTAGGCATCATATTTTTCTCCGTGAAGCATGCTTTCTGATGCCAAGGTAGGCAAAAGCGACATTTTTCAATATGGTAGATTCTAAAATTTAGAAATAACTTATATTTCAGTATGTTATTTATAATTTTTCGGAGAGACATGGCGGTATCAGGATGAGCTGAGTCACTGGCAGCTGCTTTTGGCAGTTAGGCAAGGCTTCACAGAAGTTTCTGTGGCCTTTCCCTGATCCCCAATCTTTACCAACAACACCGAAACATGCCGAGAGCAGATCATGGGAAAACACAGGTGTTCACGTTCATTTCGCGGGATAAGAGCGGGATAAAAAGAAGAAAAAAGAAAAGGCGGTCACATGCTAAAAGCATGTAACCGCCTGATTTTATTATGGCGCGCCCGGGAGGATTCGAACCCCCGACCAAGAGCTTAGAAGGCTCCTGCTCTATCCACCTGAGCTACGAGCGCGTGCTGTCCTTATAGGTGGCAAGCGTCTGTCCGTCAAGAGGGGGCAGTATGGCCATGGTCCATGCGATGGGACAGGCTGGTCGTCTTGCTGCTCAGGCTGGCGACCGGCCAGATGTCCCTTTCCACTTCAGGAATCATGCGGCATAAGTGCGCCACGGCCCGGCCGCTCTTGTGTTCCGCATCCAGGCGTGGCAAGTTCTGTACTTACTGGTCTGTCTTCACCGTCTCAGGCACGCGGGAGGTCCCATGAATTTTCAGGAAAAGTGGCGCAAATTGCTCCTTCCCCTGCGCTACGGGGGCAGCGGGGTGGATTTCAAGAAGCTGGACCCGGCCCGCAGCCCGTTTTTGCAGGATCGGGACCGCATCATCTATTCCAGTTCGTTCCGGCGTCTGGCCCGCAAGACGCAGGTGCATCCGCTGGTGCGTAACGATCACATCCACACGCGCCTCAGCCATTCGCTGGAGGTCAGCAGCGTGGGGCGTTCGCTGGGCGCCATGGCGGGCTATTTTTTGCGCCGCCGGGACGAGCTGCCGGAGTATGCCGCGCCGGAATTTCCCGGCCAGATCCTCGAAGCCGCCTGCCTGGCCCACGACATCGGCAATCCGCCTTTCGGCCATGCGGGCGAGTTCGCCATCCGTGACTGGTTCGGGGACCCGGCCAACCACACCTATATGAATGCGCTGGAGGAGACGCATCAGAGCGATTTCCGCTGCTTCGACGGCAACGCCCAGGGCTTCCGGGTAGTCAACGTGGTGGAGAACAACCGCGATCAGGGCGGGTTCCGGCTCACCTATCCCACGCTGGCCAGCATGGTCAAATATCCGTGGGATTCCTGGCAGTCCCGTACGCGGAGCGGCAAGTGCAAGTTCAACTACTATCAGGCCGAGGCGGGCATCTTTGAAGAGGTGTTTTGCGCTCTGGGGCTGAAAACGCGCCGGGGCGACTTTGCCCGCCATCCGCTCTCCCTGCTGGCCGAAGCGGCCGACGACACATGTTACCGCATCGTGGACATGGAAGACGCCCGCGAGCTGGACATCATCACCCTGGCGGACATCCTGAAGGTGGTGGAGCCTCTGGCCCCGAGCCTGAAGCTCGACCCGCAGCGGCTGGAAGATATGGGGTCCGACCGGGAGCGGGCCGGGTATGTGCGGGCCCGTGTCATCGGTCACGTGACCGCGAGCCTGTTCGAGACCTTCGCCGCGCAGTACGAGCGCATCATGCGGCGGGAGTTCGAAGGTCCGCTCATGGATATGGCGCCGGAGGACGTCCGGGCCTATATGGACAGGGCCAAAGAGATCTTCAACGGGCGCATCCTCAAGAACAGTCACAAGACGGCGCTGGAGATCGGGTCCTACAGTGTTTACAAGCGCCTGCTGGATACCTTCATCCCGGCCTGCCATCGCCGCATCTGCGATCCCGGGCGGCTCACCTACAAGGAGCAGCAGGCCTTGCAGCTCATGGGCGGCCATGCGCCGCGCCGTGAGGATGACCTGTACGTCTCCTATCTGCGGGTGCTGGATTTCATCACCGGCATGACCGACCAGTACGCCAGCTTCGTGTCCACCCAGTTCCTGGGCACGTCCTGCTAGCGGAGGCATCTTTTACAGGGCCAAAGGCCCCGAAAGCCGGAGGGCAGGGACCAGATGGCCCGCCCTGCCGGTTTCCTGCCGTTGCGCCCTGAAAAGGGCGCTTTTTTATCAGGGGCTGCCAGCCGGGCCGCACGTTCCCGGGGCGATGGCGCGTCCGGGAGCCCGCGGCTAGTCGTCCGGGCGGAGCAGGGGAAGCGGATCGCCTGCGGACGGGGAAAGCTTGCGGGTCAGGCGGCAAAGCTCGTTCCGGCCGTTGTCCGCCCAGTCCGTCAGGAAGGCCATGGCATGGCGGTGCATCTCGTCCTCGCACCAGCGGGCATATTCCTCCAGACCGTCGGCATCCTCCGCATGCTGCCGGGTCTCCCGCATGTGCTGCAAGTGGCGCAGGGCCGTGGCCGCGGCCACGGCGTTGTCGTGCATCTGGCCGAGACTTTCCTGACAGCGACGGCACAGGCGGATCAGGCGTTCGCCGTTCTTGCCGCCCTGGCTGCCGAAAAAGGCCATCAGATAGCGTAACTGCTTGAACGCGATGCGCATGTTGTGCAGCAGGTCTTCGGGGATCAGGTGCCCGTGCGTCCAGCGGTCATGGGCAAGAAGGTCACGTGTGGCCTGATCCACACCGGCCGCCATGATGTCCGCCAGCAGCATGGGCCGGGCGCGTCCGCGGCGGTCCAGCATGGGGCGGCAGGTCTGGGCCGCGGCATTGTCATCCAGCTTGTGCAGCAGCTCCCGGTAGGCGTCCGAGGCATAATGGACCGCGGCACGGGAAAGGGCCGTGGCGCGCTCTTCCTGCAGGGCGGCATACAGGCTGCGCAGACCGGCGGGCAGATCCGCCGGCCGGAAAAGGGGGGCAGTACCTTCCGGGGCCTGTCCGCTTGCGGCGGCGGTCTCGGCGGCACCGGCAGGGATAGGACGCAAGGCATAGTCCCTGATGTGTCCCAAAAGCACGTCCGTATCCCGCACACCGCCCAGCAGCTTGCGGGCCGTACGCAGGTCGGCTTCCACAGAGGCCAGCCAGTCCTTGCGCAGATAGGGTTTCAGGCTGCGGAAGACGGAAAGCAGGCTGCGCAGGATGACGCGGGCATCGTGGATGGGCTCTTCGTCCAGGGCGCTGTCGCTGCGGGCCAGCTCATGCAGGGCCCGTGCCTGCTTTTGCAGATACGCGCTGAAATGGCTGCTGAACAATTGCCCGGAAGGCGGCGCCTGGACCGGGATGGGCGCGTCGGCATCGGCATCGAAGGTCCAGAACCATTCTAGGGAGGACTTGCCGAACAGGCGTTCCCAGAGCGGCGCATGGATGACCAGCTGCTTGCGCAGGCGCAGGGGCGTGCGCACCCGGATGAGGAAGAGGACGGGGGGCTCACCGGGCAGGCGTATCTCCAGCGGATCGAAGCGCAGGGCGAAACGGGCCACCTGCACGATGGCCGCCAGCACCACGGCGGTACGCCGCCGGGGATCGTCGCGGGCACAACCCATGGCGGTGAGCAGGGGCTCCACCTTGTCCGTACGGCCCTTGCCCACGGTGAGCAGGGTCAGGACCATGGCCAGCAGCCGGTTGCCGGCGGCATCAAGGCGCTTGAGAGGATGGGTGAGCAGGATCTCGCCCGCATCGGGCATCCCGTCCCCCAGCTCCACCAAGGTATGGGCCAGCACGGCCAGAGGGGCCAGGTCCCTGTCCAGACCGTGCTGGGGAGCCAGCCCGGCGAAGATGGACAGGACAAGATCGGTTTCCCGCTGGCGGGCGGCCAGGTCGATGCCGAACAACCGGCAGAGGCGGCGGAGCCCGCAGGGGCGCAGGGCGGGAGAATCATTGCGCAGGCAGCGTGTGCCGCGCCAGAGCAGGGTGCGGGGCGTGGTAGGGGGAGCTTCGTCCATGCGGCGTCTCCTTGGCAGGCGTCTGTCGGAAAAAGAGGCGTCCCCGGGCCGGAAAGGCAGGGATGAAGGCCCGGAGGCTGCTTGGAGCATAGCCTTCCCGAAACAGGCGCGCAAGGGGGCTGAGCGTCATTGCGGGGACGTATGCCAAGGGACGGCGGGACAGTGAGCGTTGCGGCAGGAGGACTAGGCGCGGCCGTGTCTTCTCCGGGATGGGGGGTGCCGGGGAGAAGGCGGCCGCCGGCAAGGCCTTGCCGTACAGCCCGGATATGCGGAAGGCGGGCCCTCCCGAAAACGGGAAACGGCGCGAAAGCCGGGGCAGGGCCCTGCTTCCGCGCCGTGTGATGACGCTGTTTGCGGCGGTATTGCCTAGACTTCGAAGAGCATCTCCAGATCCTCGCGGGTCAGGGACTTCCAGGTGTCCTGACCGGGGATGATGGCCTCGGCCACGCCACGCTTGGCTTCCTGCAGCTTGAGGATCTTTTCTTCCACCGTGTTCTGGCAGATGAGCTTGTAGGAGAACACCTGCCGCGTCTGGCCGATGCGGTGGGTACGGTCCGTAGCCTGGCTTTCCACGGCGGGGTTCCACCACGGGTCGTAGTGGATGACGTAGTCCGCGCTGGTCAGGTTCAGGCCCGTGCCGCCCGCCTTGAGCGAGATGAGGAAGATGGGGATGTCCGGGCTGTTGTTGAAGCGGTCCACCTGTTCGAAGCGGTCCTTGCTGGCGCCGTCCAGATAGCAGAAGGGGATCTGCGAGAACTCCAGCCACTGGCGGATGATCTGGAGCATCTGCACGAACTGCGAGAAGACCAGCACCTTGTGGCCGCCCTCCACGATCTCCATGACCATGTCCTTGAAGGCGTCGAACTTGCCGGAAGGCAGGTTGTTGGAGAAGCCGGGCAGGTCGATCTTGAGCAGGCGCGGATGGCAGCAGATCTGGCGCAGCTTGAGCAGGGCGTCCAGGATGGACATCTGGCTCTTGGCCAGGCCCTTTTCGTCCACGTCGGCCAGCACCTGGGCGCGCAGCTTGCGGGCCAGGGCGGCGTAGAGCTCGGCCTGGGCCTCTTCCAGCGCGCAGCAGGTGACGCTTTCCACCTTGGGCGGCAGGTCCTTGGCCACTTCGGCCTTGGTACGGCGCAAAATGAAGGGCCGCACGCGGGTGCGCAGGTAGTCCAGGGTCTCGGCGTCGCCGTCCTTGATGGGCTTGACGATGCCGCGCTGGAAGGCATGCTGCGAACCGAGGAAGCCGGGCATCAGGAACTCGAACAGGCTCCAGAGCTCGAAGAGGTTGTTCTCGATGGGCGTACCGGACAGGCACAGGCGCATGCGGGCATGGATGCGGCGCACGGCGCGGGCCGTGATGGTGTTGGGGTTCTTGATGTTCTGGGCTTCGTCCAGGATGACGGTGTTGAACTCGTACTTCTCCATCTCCTCCAGGTCACGCCGCAGCAGGGCGTAGGTGGTGATGATGAGGTCCGATTCCGCGATATGCTTGAACATGCCCTCGCGGCGCGTGCCGTAGATGGTCAGGCGGCGCAGGCCGGGCACGAACTTTTCCGCTTCGCGCTCCCAGTTGGGCAGCACCGAGGTGGGCACCACGATAAGGTTGGGGCCCTCGAAGCGGCTTTCCACCATATGCTGGATGAAGGCCAGGGTCTGCACGGTCTTGCCCAGGCCCATCTCGTCGGCCAGGATGCCGCCGAAGCCGTATTCCGACAGGAAGTTGAGGTAGGACAGGCCCTGCAGCTGGTAGCTGCGCAGATTGGCCTGCAGCGCCTTTGGCGGCGGTACGGGCCGCACCTCGCGGAAGGAGCGGATCTTTTCGCGCAGGTTGTTCCAGAAGGAGTCCGTGCGCGCGCCGGGCAGGTCTTCCAGCAGGCTGTCCAGCACCGGTGCCTCGAACTGCTTGAACTTGGTCTGCGGCGGCTTGCTGGGGTCCAGGCCCAGGGCCGTGAGCTTGTGGGCGATCTTTTCCAGCCAGGATTCGGGCAGGCTGGTGTAGGAGCCGTCCTTGAGCTGCACATAGCGCTTGCCGCGGGTCCAGGCCTTCCAGATCTTGTCCAGGGGCAGGGACTGGCCTTCGTAATCCACGCTGATCTCCAGCGAGAACCACTTTTCCTTCTCGTTGCTCACCACCTCGGCCGAGATGGAGGACTTGGCCGTGCGCATCTTGTAGCGCGAAAGGGCGCGCTCGCCGTAGACGCGGTAGTTCTCCACCAGCGTGGGGTAGGAGTCCAGCAGGAAGGCGATGGCTTCTTCCGGCTCCAGGAACCACAGCTTGCTGGAACGGGCCTGGAAGTCCATGCCCGCCAGCTCGTTCATGAGCTGGGCCTCTTCTTCCTGATGGCGGCGCACCAGATAGGTCTGGCCTTCGTAGGTGTAGCTGCCGGTCTGGAAATCGGGGTTGGGGCCGTTGAGCGTGAACTCGCCGTGACGGGTCTGGTAGATGTTGTCGATCTCCAGGGTCAGCAGGCTGCCTTCCTCGTCCAGGAAGAGCTTGGGATTGTAGGTGGCCGGCTGGAACACGGGCTCCATCATGCGCAGGAACTGCTGCGGCTCGTAGAGTTCGGACGAGGGCAGGCGCGTCCAGACGCGGTCCAGGAACTCGGAGATCTCTTCCTGCGGCACCACCGGGCGTTCGTAGATGAGGTTGTGCACCAGCGACGGATACAGGCCCGTCTGTACGGGATAGAAATTGTGCTGGTAACAGACCCAGAGCGGCATCTGGCCGTGGAAGGTGATGGGCGCGTCCTCGGGGGCCTCGGCGCCATGCAGGTGGTCGCTGGGCGCCCCGTTGGCCCGGATGGGCAGGGGCGGGCGGCCTTCACGCTTGAGCAGCACGTCGAAGCTGAAGCCGTTGTCATCGAAATTGGGCTTGAGCTTGAGGGCAAAGGGCGTGCTCTCGATGCGGCAGGGACGGTCGGTATCCTTCCAGAGCAGGTAATATTCCTTGCGTACGGCCCAGAAGAACCACGAGGTCAGACCGTCGGGGATCTCCACACGATGACCGTAATAGTCCAGGTGCTGGCCTATCTGGCGGGCCACATGCGGCAGCTGGGGCGAGAACTCGCACCAGTCGGGATTGTTGATGATCTGCTGGAGCGTGATCTCGTTGTGCACGCTGGACAGGCCGGACTTGTTCTGGCGGCCCCGGAAGAAGGAGACCAGCAGACGGCCCTGCTCCGGCTGGAAGCGGAAAATAAGGTAGTGCTTGCCGGGCTCGGGCTCCATGTCTGTGGAGAAGAAGGAGCGGAAGCTCTGCTTCCAGTCCTTGGCAGGGGGCGTGACTTCTTCGGCGTCGCCCTGTTCCTTGCGCAGTTCCTCCAGCAGACGCAGGGCCAGGGCCGCCACATGACGGCATGTGCTGGTGAAGGATTCCGAACAGTTGCACTGGTGGCGGGTGCTGCGATCCGTGATGGAGAAAGTCAGGCTGGGCGTATAGACTTGGAGGTCTTCGCCCTGGATGACGCCTTGCGCCTCCCAGGTCTCGCCCTCCTGGATATTTATTTTTTGCACCCCGCCTTCGGACAGGATATAGTAAGCCGTATCACGGATATACTCCGGAACGGCGTCGTGCAGGAAGGCCTGGCACATCTCCCTGACGACGTTCTGCTCAGATCTGCTCATGCATACTCTCCGCGGCCCGGTTTTCTGCGCGGGCTCCGTTGAAAAATCGCAGTAATAGATTTGGGAGTAATATCACAGGCATCACTTCAATGGCAATAGACGCGCGTAACTTATGAAAAAATATTTTATGAAAAAAAAGTTGGTATTTTTCGCCGCTTCCCGGGCAGCGGGCAAGGGCTCTCCGGCAGGGGGCAGCGCCCCCTGGAGAGTTTTTTTTCTGCTCCTCCTGCTGCTTTGTCTGCCGCTGTCCGCCGCCGCGGATGACGAGGAGGGTAGCATGCCCCCCACGGACGGCGATCGCATTTTGCTGGGCAGTATCGGTGAGGCCTCCAACCTCATCCCGTATCTGACGGCGGACTCCGCCTCCCACGAAGTGGCGGATCTGCTTTATGTGGCGCCGCTGCGCTTCAATAAGGATCTGGAGCCGGAATGCTGGGCGGCGGAGTCCTTCAGCATGGAAGACGAGGGCCGTCTGCTGCGCTTCCGTCTGCGCAAGGGCATCCTCTGGGAAGACGGCACCGAACTGACGGCCGCGGATGTGGAGTTCACCTACAAAATGGTCATCGACCCGGCCACGGGCAGTCCCTATGCGGACGACTTTCTCCAGATCAAGGAATTCCGCGTGCTGGACCGCTACAGCTTCGAGGTTCGCTACGAGCATTTCTTTGCCCGGGCCGTGTCTTCCTGGATGAATCCCATCCTGCCCAGGCACATCCTGGAAGGGCAGAACATCCGTACCACCTCCTTCGCCCGCAAGCCTGTGGGCGCCGGGCCCTACCGTCTCCAGCGCTGGGAGCCGGGCGTACGCATCGTGCTGGAAGCTTCCCCCACCTACTTTTTGGGCAGGCCGCACATCAGCGAGGTGGTCTTCCGCATCATCCCGGATACGGCCACCATGTTCATGGAGACCTGCGCCGGGCGTCTGGACGTGATGGAGCTGAGCCCGCAGCAGTACCTGCGCCAGACATCGGGGAAAAAATGGGCGGAATCCTTCCACAAATACCGCTATCTGGCCTCGGTCTACAATTTCCTGGGCTTCAATCTGGAACATCCTTTCTTCAAGGATAAAAAGGTACGGCAGGCCATCTCCTGCGCCATCAACCGGGGCGACATCGTCAAGGGCGTCCTGCTGGGGCTGGGGGAACCGGCCTTCGGGCCCTACAAGCCGGGCACCTGGGCCTATCATCCGGGCCTGCGCCCTGTGAGCTTCAATCCCGACAGGGCCCGCAAACTGCTGGCCGAGGCGGGCTTCACGGACAGTGACGGCGACGGCATCCTGGACAAGGACGGCAAGCCGCTGGCGTTCACCATCCTGACCAACCAGGGCAACGAGCCGCGCATCCTCACCGCCACCATCATCCAGAGCCAGCTGCGGGCCGTGGGCATCGACGTGCGCATCCGCACCGTGGAATGGGCCGCCTTCATCCGGGAATTCGTGAATACCGGCCGCTTCGATGCCATCATCCTGGGCTGGACCATCACCCAGGACCCGGACATCTTCGCGGTCTGGCATTCCTCGCAGGCCGTGCCCGGCGGCCTGAACTTCATCCACTACAAGAACCCCGATCTGGACAAAGTGCTGGAAGAGGCCCGCTCCACGCCGGACCGTCAGCGCCGGACCGCGCTGTACCATCAGGCGCAGGAGATCCTGGACGGGGATCAGCCCTATTGCTTCCTCTATGTGCCCTATGCCCTGCCTGTGGTGCAGAACCGTTTCATGGGCATCAAACCCGCCCTGGCGGGCATCATGTACAACTTTGAGGAATGGTGGGTGCCCAAGAGCCTGCAGCGCTACAAGGTGACGCCGTAGATAGTGTCGTCAAATTCAAAAGTATGTTATAATCTCTTCACTTACAATGAGGAGAGACCATATGGCGGCACATC
>NZ_JABAFY010000065.1 GCF_012843875.1 Desulfovibrio piger
TCGGTTATCTTTCGACTGTCGAGCAGCTGCGGGAAAAGGGTATCCTGCTTGCGGTGCAATTCATTTGACAATCTGCCACAAAACGGTTTCCCTCTCCCCCTCGCGTCATCATCCCACAAAAAGCTATCGCCTATTTCAAGCCAAGATCGCGGAGCAGGTTGCTGACGGCCATGTGGCCCATGGTGGCCACGGCGCCGCTGGTGGAGGACGAGCAGTGGGAGCCCATGACCAAGTTGTCCAGGGCGTACCAGCGGGCATCCTGCGGCGGCTCCTGTTCGAAGACGTCCAGACCGGCGCCGTAGATGCGTTTCTGCTCCAGGGCCTCCAGCAGGGCGGGGCCGTCCACCAGCTCGCCGCGAGCGGTGTTAATGAGGATGGCGGTGGGCTTCATGAGGGCCAGACGCGGGGCATCCACCAGGTGGCGGGTGCTGTCGTCGAGGCTGGTGTGCAGGCTGATGAAGTCGGCTTCGCGGAAGATACGCTCCAGACCGGCGCGCTCCACATGGTTCCCGCTGGCCCAGGCGTCGTCCCAGACGATGTCGTGGCCCAGCACCTTCATGCCGAAGCCCGCGCCGCAGCGGCGGGCCACCCGCTTGCCGATGGCGCCCAGGCCGATGATGCCCACGGTCTTGCCGTACAGGTCGATGCCGGTGATCTTGCTCCAGTCCCATTCACGGCAGCGGCGGTCGATGAGGGCCACCTTGCGGGCCACGCCCAGCATGAGGGCCAGGGCGTAGTCGGCCACGGCCTCGCTGTTGGCGCCCACGGTGCGGGAGACCTTGATGCCGCGGGCCTCGCAGGCGGCAAGGTCGATATTGTCCAGGCCCACGCCGTACTTGGCGATGGCCCGCAGACGGGGCGCGGCGGCCAGCACCGTGGCATCGACGGGGTCCACGCCCACGATCAGGCCGTCGCAGTCGGCCAGCTTTTCGCACATCCGGTCGGCGGAGAGGATGCCGCCGGTATCGTTGCGCACGACGTCCAGCCCCGCATCGCGGAGGATGTCGAAGAGTTCGGGATTGTTCTTGCCGAAGGATCGCGGGGTGGCGAGGACTTTCATGACGGGGCTCCTTGTAGGGAAAGGTGTGCGGCGGGGCAGGCGTTCCTTGCCCGCAGGATGCCCGGCGGAAAAGGGCCGGGCAGGCCGGGGAAGAGCCGTTCATGCCCTTCTGGATGCGCTGTGCGGGCCGGGCCGTTTTTGCGCGGGCGGCAGGGGCCTGCGTCCTGAACCTAGCCCAGCAGGCGGATTTGTCAACGCCGGACGCGGTCGCGGGCAGGTGCCCGTTTTCCTTTGCCTTGCGGGCGTCTGCCGTGTACAATGCGCGAAAAAATGCAACGCAGGTGACTATGAGCATTCTTCAGGACAATACTTCTTCCGCCGCCATGGAGCGGCTGGATTCCGTGGTCGACCGTCTTTGCCATCCCGAATCCCTGGACAAGGTCTGGCATTGTTCGGCCCGCGGCATGGCCATGCCTTCCCTGGACAGGCTGAACGAGATCATGGATCGCCTGCGGGCCGCCCTGTTCCCCGGCTATTTCGGGGCCGCGCGCGTCTGGCGGGAATCCATGCGCCATCACCTGGCCGCCAATCTGGACAGCGTCTACCGTCTGCTGGCCGAGCAGATCCAGCGCGGCATCTCCTTCTCCTGCAAGGGCGAGGGCGAAGGCTGCCAGAACTGTGAGCGCAACAGCCGCGAGCTGGCGCTGGCCTTCATGGACAAGCTGCCGGACATCCGCCACAAGCTGGCCGGGGATGCCCAGGCGGGCTACGAGGGCGACCCCGCGGCCACCAGCCCCGGCGAGACCATCTTCTGCTATCCCTCCATGTACACCATGGTGCATCACCGCATCGCCCATGAGCTGTACAGCCTCAAGGTGCCGCTGATCCCGCGCATCATCTCCGAGATGGCCCACTCCCGTACGGGCATCGACATCCATCCCGGGGCCACCATCGGCAACGACTTTTTCATCGACCACGGCACGGGCGTGGTCATCGGCGAGACCTGCATCATCGGCAACAGCTGCCGTCTTTACCAGGGCGTGACCCTGGGGGCGCTCTCCTTCCCCAAGAATGCCGACGGGACCCTGACCAAGGGCATCCCGCGCCATCCCATCCTGGAAGACAAGGTGACGGTCTACGCGGGCGCCACCATCCTGGGCCGCGTCACCGTGGGCCGGGGCGCGGTCATCGGCGGTAACGTCTGGATCACCGACGACGTGCCCGCCGGGGCCAAGGTCACGCAGGAGCGTCCGTCATGAGGCCCGTGCGCAAGGGGCGCCTTTTCCTGCCGCTGCTCCTGCTGGTGGCGGTGATGCTGGCGGCCTGCCTGAGCGGCTGCGGCACGGAGGTCAAGGCCAAGGGACAGATGATCGGCGGCGTCTCCATGGGACGCGGCCTGTAACAGCGAGGTCGGGATCATGCGTACTCTGGTACAGGGTGGTCTTGTGGTGCGCCATGACGGCGTGCGCAGGGCCGATGTCTTGTTGGAGGACGAGCGTATCGTGGAAGTGGGCGAAGGCCTTTCCGCTTCCGGCGCCTGCGTGGTGGACGCCACGGACTGCTATGTGCTGCCCGGTGGGGTGGACGCCCAGGTGCGTCCCGCCGGTGCGGGGCTGGGCGGCCTGGCCCGGGCCGCGCTCTTGGGCGGTACCACCAGCCTGGGCGTGCTGCCGCCGTGCGACGGCTCCACGCCGGTCACGGACGGCCTGCCCCTGGATGTGGTCGTGCACGCCGATGCCGCCGGAGAACTGCCGGATGCGGCGGCCTGCGCGGCCTTTCCCGCGTCGCTGCTGACGGCTGCCGACGCCTGCACGCGCCTGCGCGGTCTCAAGAGCCAGGGCATGCTGCCGCTGGCGGCCTGCGGTCTGGAGCCCGTGGTCAGGGGCATGCGTGCCCGTCTGGAAGCCGAAGGGCAGCGGGACGTGCAGATCTGGCCGCAGGTCTTCCCGGCCTATGCCGAAGAAACGGCCGTGCGTCTGGCGCTGACCCTGGCCCATGCGGCGGAAAGCCCGCTGTGTCTGGGCCCGGTCTCGTCGGCACGCGCCCTGACGGCGCTTTCCGGCGGGCATGACTGCGGCCGTATCCATGCCTGCACGGCGCCGCGCTATCTGCTGCTGGATGCCGCCAGCTATGGCGAGGGGGCGGCCGAGGGCCTGAAGTATGTCTGCATGCCGCCCCTGCGGGCCCCGCGTGACGGGCGCCTGCTGTGGGAAGCGCTTGCCCGCGGCCTGCTGGATCATGTGGTCTCCGCCCATGACGAGGTCAGCTATGCCCGCAAGTGGGCCACCGGCCGGGAATCGGTCTTTGCCTGCCCGCAGGGCATGCCCGGCGTGGAGACGCGCCTGCCCCTGCTGTTCTCGGAAGGCGTGCGCAAAAGCCGCCTGACCCTGCCGCGCTTCGTGGATGTGGCCTGCACCACGCCTGCCGCCCTGCTGGGCCTGGGCGAACGCAAGGGCCGTCTGGAAGCCGGTTTCGACGCCGACGTGGTGGTGCTGGATCCTGTCTGCTGCCGGGAGCTGAGCGTCCGCGGCCTGCATCAGGGCGACTATACGCCCTATGAAGGCCTTGAGGTGCAGGGCTGGCCGCGCCATGTCTGGGCGCGGGGCCGCCATGTGGTCACCGAAGGTGTCTGGAGCGGCCCGGAGCAGGGCAGCACCGGCCCGGCCGCCTGAGGAACGTTTTTGCCGGCGCGGCATCCCTGAGGGGGTGCCGCGCCTTTTTTGCTTTGGCGGCGCACTTGGCAGAGCGGGCCTTGCCGGGTATAAGAACGCTTCGCACCACTGTTGCGGAGCGCAGCCGGATGCCGCGCTGCCGCAGGCCAGGGAAGATGGCCCCGGCCGGTCGGGCGCATGCCCGGGGACCGGCCCCTGGGGGCCTGTCTTTTTTGCCGGTGCGCCGGGGCCCGCACTCCCACGGCGGCGCCGCTCCGGCTCGAAAGGAGGATGTATGCTGGAAAAGATTTTTGACCTCAAGGGCAACGGGACATCGGTCCGGCAGGAATTGCGTGCCGGTCTGACAAGCTTCATGGCCATGTGCTACCTGATCTTCGTGGTGCCTTCCATGCTGGCCGATGCGGGCATGCCGCGCGAGAGCGCCGTGGCCGCCGTCATCTGGGTGACCATCGCCATCACCCTGCTCATGGGCCTGTGGGCGCGCTTCCCCGTGGGCGTGGCGCCCGGTCTGGGGATCACGGCCTTTTTTGCCTATTACGTCTGTGGCCCGGCCGGCTACAGCTGGCAGACGGGCCTGGGCGCCGTCTTCATCTCCGGCGTGTTCTTCATGCTGCTGACCGTGACCCGCGTGCGGCAAATGATCATCGACGCCGTGCCCATGGACCTGAAATACGCCATCGTGGTCGGCATCGGGGCCTTCATCGCCTTCATCGGCCTCAAGAACTGCGGCATCGTGGTGGCGGACCCCTCCACCTTCGTCACCCTGGGGCCCCTGACCAAGCCCGAAGCCCTGCTGGCCCTGGGCGGCCTGGCCCTGCTGGCCATGCTCATGTGCCTGCGGGTGCCCGGATCCATGATCATCGGCATCCTGACCGTCACCGTGGCCGGTGTGCTCTGCGGCGTGACCGCCATGCCGGAGCAGGCCTTTTCCGGCTTCAGCCTGCCCCTGCCCACCGAGACCTTCATGCAGATGGACCTCAAGGGCGCTCTGCATCACGGCCTGATCTCCATCATCTTCACCCTGACCATGGTGGACCTGTTCGACAACATGGGCGTGCTCATCGGCCTGGCGCGCAAGGCCGGCTTCATGGATGAGGATGGCCACATCCGCCATCTGGACAGGGCCCTGGTGACCGACTCCATCGGTACCATGTGCAGCGCCGTGCTGGGCGCCACCACGGCCACGTCCTATCTGGAATGCGCCGCCGGTGTGGCCGAAGGCGGCCGTACCGGCCTGACGGCCGTGACCATCGCGGGCCTGTTCCTGCTGGCCCTGTTCTTCACGCCGCTGGTGGCCATGGTGCCCGCTTATGCCACGGCCCCCGTGCTGGTGCTGGTGGGCGCCCTGATGATGCAGGAAGTGGTGCAGATCAAGTTCCGCGATCTGAGCGTGGCCATCCCGGCCTTCCTGACCATCATCGCCATGCCCCTGACCTTCAATATCGCTACGGGCTTCGGCTTCGGTTTCATCAGCTTCGTGGTGCTGCGCGTCCTGACCGGGCGCTGGCGCGAGGTGAGCCCCATCATGTACATTGTTGCCATCTGCTTTGCCGCCAACTTTGCGTTGCGCGGCTAGCAGGGCTGGACCATATCAACTCTCAAAGGATCAAGGCGGAATTATGTCTGGTAACACACAGCGTGAGATGCTGGGAAGCCGTCTGGGCTTCTTGCTGCTTTCGGCGGGCTGCGCCATCGGCCTCGGGAACGTCTGGCGTTTCCCCTACATCACCGGCGCGTATGGTGGCGCCATCTTCGTGGGTATCTATCTGCTCTGCCTGTTCGCTGTGGTGCCTACCATGATCATGGAATTCGCCGTGGGCCGTGCCGCCCGCCGCAATATGGGCCTGGCCTTCCACATCCTTGAGCCCAAGGGCAGCAAGTGGCACTGGGGCGGCAAGGTGGCCCTTATCGGCAGCTACCTGCTGATGATGTTCTACACCACGGTCACGGGCTGGATGCTCTATTACTGCTGGTACATGGCCAGCGGCGCCCTGAGCGGCCTGGATGCCGCCGGTGTGGGCAAGTTCTTCGGCGCCACCCTGGGCGACCCCGTGGCCCAGGTGGTGGGCATGACCCTGGTGGTGCTCGTGGGCTGCGGCGTGTGCGCCATGGGCGTGCAGAAGGGCGTGGAGCGCGTGGTCAAGCTGATGATGCTGGGCCTGCTCTTCATCCTCATGGCCCTGGTCATCCGCTCCCTGACCCTGCCCGGCGCCGAGGCTGGCGTTTCCTTCTACCTGTCGCCCGATCCCTCCAAGCTGGAGAAGACCGGCCTGTTCCCGGTCATCAACGCGGCCATGAACCAGGCTTTCTTCACCCTGTCCGTGGGCATCGGCGCCATGTGCATCTTCGGCAGCTACCAGGGCAAGGACCGCTCCCTGACCGGTGAGGCCATGTGGATCATGGGCCTGGATACCTTCGTCGCCCTGATGGCCGGCCTGATCATCTTCCCGGCCTGTTTCGCCTTTGGCGTGGAGCCCGGCTCCGGCCCCGGTCTGGTCTTCGTGACCCTGCCCAACATCTTCAACGTCATGGCCGGCGGCCAGCTGTGGGGCACGCTGTTCTTCATCTTCATGAGCTTCGCGGCCCTCTCCACGGTCATCGCCGTGTTCGAGAACATCATCTCCTACAGCGCCGACGTGTGGGGCATGGAACGCCGCCGCGCCACCTGGCTGCATGCCGTGGGCATCTGGGTCTGCTCGCTGCCCTGTGCCCTGGGCTTCAACCTGCTGGCCGACTTCCAGCCCCTGGGCGCCGGCACCTGCGTGCTGGATCTGGAAGACTTCCTCATCAGCAACAACATCCTGCCCCTGGGCGGCCTGTTCTTCCTGCTCTTCTGCTGCCTGCGCCGCGGCTGGGGCTGGGACAACTTCATCGCCGAAGTGGACCAGGGCGTGGGCATGAAGTTCCCCCGCTGGCTGCGCGGCTATGTGACCTACGTCCTGCCCTGTCTGATCATTTTCGTGTTCGTCATGGGCTACGTGGACAAGTTCTGGAAGTAGGCGGGCCCGGCGGTCCGCAAGGGCCGCTCCCGCTGTCGGGACCGTTCCCCGCGCCGCATGGCGGCCTCCGGGGGGCGGTCCTGTCATGCACGGCCCGGAGCATGAGAGCCCGGGCCGCATCCACGGATCTTAGGCCGTCCGCGGGACGGCATCATCATGTCCTGCTCCCGGAAGATGACCCGGGCAGCGTCCCCGCAGCAGCCTGACGGCTGCACGCCTCCGGCCGGGGGCGGCGCGGACCGTAAAGGGCAGGGCGCCGGGCAGAGGCCTCCGGCTCTCTTCCCGTGCACAACGACACATGCCGACCCAGCGGCCGGCAGGGAGGTTTCATGTCTCAGTCCAGAGAGATGCTGGGCAGCCGTCTGGGCTTTCTGCTGCTTTCGGCGGGCTGCGCCATCGGGCTGGGGAACGTCTGGCGCTTCCCCTATATCACCGGTGCTTACGGCGGCGCGGTCTTCGTGGGCGTCTACCTGCTCTGCCTGCTGGCCGTCCTGCCGGTGATGATCATGGAATTCGCCGTGGGCCGTGCGTCCCGCAGCAACATGGGGCGGGCCCTGAAGGTCCTGCCGCCCGAGGGCACGCGCTGGCACATCTTCAGCAAGATCCCCCTGTGGGGCAGCTACCTGCTCTCCATGTTCTACACCACGGTCACGGGCTGGATGCTGGCCTATTGCTGGCACAGCTTTTCCGGCAACCTTTCCGGTCTGGACACCGCGGGCGTGGCGTCCTTTTTCGGCAGCACCCTGGCCAGCCCCTTCGAACAGGTGCTGGGCATGACCATCGTGGTGGGCGTGGGCTGCCTGGTCTGCGCCATGGGCGTGCAGAAGGGCGTGGAGCGCGTGGTCAAGGTCATCATGGTGGGCCTGCTGGCCATCCTGGTGCTGCTGGTGGTCCGCAGCCTGACCCTGCCCGGTGCGGGCGCGGGCGTGAGCTTCTATCTGGCCCCGGACGTGGAGAAGATGCAGAGCGTGGGCTGGTACGCCGTGCTCAATGCGGCCATGACCCAGGCCTTCTTCACCCTGTCGGTGGGCATCGGCAACATGACCATTTTCGGCAGCTACCAGAGCAAGGACCGCTCCCTGACCGGTGAGGCCCTGTGGATCATGAGCCTGGACACTTTCGTGGCCATCATGGCGGGCCTGATCATCTTCCCGGCCTGTTTCGCCTTCAGCGTGGCGCCCAACAGCGGCCCGGGCCTGATCTTCATCACCCTGCCCAACATCTTCAACGCCATGGACGGCGGCATCCTCTGGGGCACGCTCTTCTTCGTGTTCATGAGCTGCGCGGCGCTCTCCACGGTCATCGGCGTGTTCGAGAACATCATCTCCTACAGCGTGGACGTCAGCGGCATGCCGCGCCGCCGGGCCTGCGCCGTGCATTTCGTCTGTCTGTGGCTGGCCTCGCTGCCCTGTGCGCTGGGCTTCAACCTGCTGGCCGACTTCCAGCCCCTGGGCCCCGGCACCTGCGTGCTGGATCTGGAAGACTTCCTGCTCAGCAACAACCTGTTGCCCTTCGGCTGCCTGCTCTTCCTGCTTTTCTGCAGCTGGCGGCGCGGCTGGGGCTGGGACAACTTCGTGGCCGAGGTCAACCAGGGCCAGGGGGTGCGTTTCCCGCGCTTCATGAAGTATTATCTGCGTTACGGCCTGCCCTGCATTATCCTGCTGGTCTTCGTCATGGGCTACGTGGACAAGTTCGGCAAATAATCTCCGGGTACTTGCCCTCGGCGCCGTGCCGGGGCATAGTGCAAGGGCCGCACGCTTGGGCGGCAATCCCGAAAAAGGAAGATCCATGAGTACTCTGCTGCAGAAATCCTCCAAGAAATCGCTGATCCGTGAATACGGCGAAGCCCTGCTGGTGGCGCTGGTCCTGGCGTTCGTCATCAGGACCTTCGTGGTCCAGGCCTACAAGATCCCCTCGGAATCCATGGTCGAGACCCTGCTGGTGGGCGACCACCTGCTGGCCAGCAAGTTCGCCTACGGCATCAAGATCCCCTTCACCCACAGCTACATCTACCGTGGCGATGATCCCGCCTACGGTGACATCATCATCTTCGAATACCCCAACGATCCCTCGGTGGACTACATCAAGCGCGTCATCGGCCTGCCCGGCGACGTCATCACCGTGCGTGACAAGCGTCTTTACCGCAACGGCATGCCCGTGGAAGAAAAGTACATCCGCTACGAGCAGCCCAACATCATCGAGCCCATCCGCGACAACTTCGGGCCCGTGACCGTGCCGCCGGACAAGTACTTCGTCATGGGCGACAACCGCGACAATTCGCTGGACTCCCGCTTCTGGGGCTTTGTGGATCGCGGTGCCATCCAGGCCAAGGCCTGGCGCATCTACTGGTCCTGGGACGACAAGGACAACAGCCCGCGCTGGAGCCGTATCGGCAAGGCCGTCCGCTAGGGCGCGGGACCGGGGAGATCCTGTTGCGGGAAGAGGCATCGTACCGGCAGCGGAAGGACGTTCCGTTCCCGGCCGTGGCCTCTTTCCCGTGCATATTGCCGGAAGGGCATGACGGGTGCGATCCCTGCCGTGTCCTGCGGGCTTTTTCCACAGAAGCATGATCACAGGCGCTGTCGCAGATGCGGCAGCGCTTTTTTTACAGCCGCCGTACGGGCCGGAGCGACGGTCATCCCGTACGGGGATGGCCCTTTCCGCAAAGGGGCGACGGCGGCGCGGGGGAGGAGTATGGTCATACGATTGTACGGCGCCGGTCTGGAAGGGGTGGATGCCTTCCCGGTGGATGTGGAAGTGGACCTGGTGCGTCAGGGCCTGCCCGGCTTCACGCTGGTGGGCCTGGCCGAGGCGGCCGTGCGCGAGGCCCGGGAGCGGGTCTTTTCGGCCCTGCGGGCCTGCGGATTTCGCCTGCCGCCCTCGCGCATCACCGTGAATCTGGCCCCGGCCGGACGCCGCAAGAGCGGGACCGCCTTCGACCTGCCCCTGGCCCTTGGCCTGCTGGCGGCCAGCGGGCAGATCCCCGTGGAAGCCCTGCAGGGCCGGGTCTTTGCCGGAGAGCTTTCCCTTTCCGGTGCGCTCCGGCCGGTGCCCGGCATGCTGCCCCTGGCCATCATGGCCCGGCAGCTGGGCCTCGCTTCCGTCATCCTGCCCCCGGACAACGGCGCGGAGGCGGCTGTGGTCCGGGACGTGGCGGTCTACACGCCCGCGCATCTTTCCCAGTGCGTGGCCTTTCTGCTGGGGCGGGAAGAGCTCGAAGCCCGGCAGCCCCTGCCCGCGCCTCCGGAGGATGCCGTCCTGTCCGGCATGGACTTTGCCGAGGTCCGCGGCCAGCAGGGCGCGCGACGTGCGCTGGAAGTGGCGGCCGCCGGTGGGCACAACCTGCTCATGATCGGCCCGCCCGGCAGCGGCAAGACCATGCTGGCCCAGCGTCTGCCCACCATCCTGCCGCCCCTGGACTTTGAAGAAGCCCTGGAAGTCACCAAGGTCTACAGCGTGGCGGGCAAGCTGGCCCCCAGTCAGGGGCTGGTGCGCGTGCGTCCCTTCCGGGCGCCGCACCACACGGTCTCGGAGGTGGCCCTGGTGGGCGGCGGCCTGCATCCCCTGCCCGGTGAGGTGAGCCTGGCCCATCGCGGCGTGCTCTTCCTCGACGAGCTGCCCGAATTCCGCAAGAACGCGCTGGAAGTGCTGCGCCAGCCCCTGGAGGACGGCCGCGTGACCATCGCCCGTGCCGGGCAGAGCCTCACCTATCCGGCCGCCTGCATGCTGGTGGCCGCCATGAATCCCTGTCCCTGCGGCTACTACGGGGACCCCGACCACGAATGCACCTGCCGCCCCGACATCCTGCACCGGTACCGCAACCGGCTGTCCGGTCCGTTGCTGGACCGTATCGACGTCCACGTGGAGGTGCCTGCCGTGCCCTATGAGGATTTGCGCGGGGGCAGCCCTGCCGAAGACTCGTCCACCATCCGAAAACGCGTCCTGACGGCCCGTGAGCGCCAAAATGACCGCTATGCCGGTACAGCCTGCCGTTGCAATGCCGATCTGGGCGGCTTTTTGCTGGAACGCTACTGCGCCCTCGATGCCGCCGGGCACGCGCTCATGGAGCAGGCCGTGCGCGCCCTGGGCCTCTCCGCCCGCGCCTACACGCGGGTGCTGCGTCTGGCCCGTACCATCGCCGACCTGGAGGGCAAGGACGCCATCGCTCCCGCCCATGTGGCCGAGGCCATCTCCCTGCGCGTGCTGGATCGCCCGCAGTAGGGGCGGAGAAGATTTGTGGGCAGATTGTCAAATGAATTGCACCGCAAGCAGGATACCCTTTTCCCGCAGCTGCTCGACAGTCGAAAGATAACCGA
>NZ_JABAFY010000066.1 GCF_012843875.1 Desulfovibrio piger
TCACGAAAATCTGTTTGTTTCATGGGACGAGATTACCACACCTTTTAAAATCAAAAAACATGCCGGACATCCTCTAATCTGGGAACTAATATATGAACAAATTACAGGGGAAAAGAAGATGTCAGATAACATAGAAAAACTGGCAGAAAAACAAGAAACAGAAAGAAAGCTCACTTTGGTCATGTGCAACATGAACAGGACGGCCTTCGACTTCGTCGGAGAGATGCTGCCTTCTTCGGCAAGCGGGTCTGTGAGGCTGCGCAATGCCCTGGCGCTCGCCTATGGCAAGAACCTGGTCGTCGACCGGCTGGATGACCTGCATGTGCCGAAGGGCATGATCGACCTGGCGTATACGGAGACAGTCGTGGAGATCCCTGCGGACTGCGTGGCGTACACGGTAACGTTCGACGTGGCGTCAGGAAGCGAACTGGCGAAAATGTATACGGATTTTTTCAACGTACCTGTGAATTGACGAGTCGGCCTCGTAGTGCCTGAAAATTGACAGTACAGGTAAGGAAGGACTATGAAATACTTGCATCCCACATGACGCCACAAGGACTAATTTCTATGCGCGCTTCACCACGCCTAGCTCTCTGCATCGCGACTGTCGGTCGTACTCGCGAGCTGGACAGGCTGCTGACTTCTTTAGGCCAGCAGACCTATACGAATTTTCATATCTACCTCGCAGACCAAAATGCACCAGGTATACTGGACGACCTCTTGCGGCAGCATGAGGCTCTGCCAGTGTCACATGTCCATCTGCCATCCAAAGGCGTATCCACAGCACGCAATGCCTTGTTCCCTATGCTGGAACAAGAAGAGCTTATTGCCTTCCCTGACGATGATTGCTGGTATGCGCCGGATACGCTGGCCCAGGTCGTGGAGGCCTTCCGGCGTCATCCAGAAGCTGGAGCTGTGTTGGGCCACTGGACTCCTTCTCCTCAGATTTCCCAACCTAATAGTGTAGAACAGGCCCTCTCCACCAAAGCGCTATTCGCTCAAGGGGAACCTGCGTGCAATTCTTCCGAGCCACAGTTGTAAAAGGTCTTCGTTTCGATTCGCAGCTTGGACCAGGCACTGGCCTGCCTTACGGGTGTGGTGAAGATACGGACTATCTGCTGGAGGCCCGCAAGCGCGCGTCTGTCTGGCGCTGCCCGCCCATCCGGGTCTTCCATCCCTCGCCAGATGCGCATGTGCCGTCTGATGCCAAGATTGCCAGCTACGCTGCCGGGCGCATGTACCTGCTCAAAAAACACGCATTCCCGTTTTGGTTCCGTTTAGCCAACGTGCTGTATCCCTTGTGCATGCTACCCTTGGATGCGTTACGCAAAGGAGGAAGGGCTGCACACTACCGCTGGAAAATGTTTGTTGAGAGATGGCGTCATCTTTTTTGAAAGATATACATTTCTTAAATGGCAATTAATAATTAAGCGGAGAGAGTATGGAAAAGCTTATTTCTGTCATTATCCCTGTATTTAATTCGGAAAAATATCTCGATTCTGCTCTGGAGTCTATTTTTGTTAATACGTATAAAAACATAGAAATTATTATTGTCAATGATGGTAGTCAGGGAGATTTTGCATCAGTTAGGAAGAAATACTCTGATAGACATAATGTTAAATTTATTGAAGAATCTAAAAATGTTGGCTCGTTTAAAGCTCGTATGATTGGTTTTAGGCATAGCAAAGGTGATTATATATCGTTTATTGATTCTGATGATTTTATTTCTGTTGATTGGTTTAGATCACTTGTCAGTAAAATTGAAAAAACAAATTCTGATATAGTTGTAGGTGATTTTAATATCCATAGAAATGCTACAGTGACTTATTTCCCACGCTCTGTTCTGCGAAAAACAGATATTGAATTGGTTGGAGATGATGTGCAGCAGGCTTTTTTTGAGCAAGCAGGGCGAGATTTCACTTGGCATGTTTTGTGGAACAAACTTTATACACGTCAACTGGTAGAACGTGCTTTTTCTTTTCTGGAGTCAATTGATCAGCATATTGTTATGTGCGAAGACATTATGTTTTCGTCTCTGTTCTTTTTACTAGCTAGAAAAGTTGCCAATGTCCATAATAACTACTACTATTATTGTCGGCATGACAGTAATGTAACAAGTGATACTTCTAATTATAAAGAACATGTTTCAAGTATATGTAATGTATTTTCAAATATTGACTATCTCATTGGTATTATTAGTGGTGCTGAGAAATATAGGATATACTTGGATGAGTGGTATGATAGAGTACTTCATAGTTGGGAGAAAAATGCTCAGAGTAGTGATAGTATCTTGTATATTAAGTCAAAAATGAAAAATAATAACTATATCTATAATGATAACGATGAAAATTATTTTTACTATGAAGAGCTTTTTGGAAAAAATGAATTAGATGAAGCAAAAAGAAAAATTATTGAAAGTGATGTAGTAAGCTTTGATGTCTTTGATACGCTTGTTGTACGTCCTTTTTTCCATCCAACTGATATTTTTTATATTTTAGATGATTATGTGTCTAAAGAGTGTAATTGTGTTGATACTATTAGTTTTTCTTCTATTCGTATAGAGGCTGAAAGACTTGCTAGAGAAAAAATAAATGGTAATGCTCAAGATATTACACTTGATGAAATTTATGATGAAATATCTGATATGACGTGTTTTGATGCTGAATTTATTAATAAAATAAAAAGAAAAGAAATAGAGATAGAGCTTCGGTATATTAGTAAAAGGAAAACTGGATATGAACTTTATGAGCTTGCATTATATCTTGGTAAGAAGATTATCATCATCTCCGATATGTATCTTTCCGAAAGTTGTATATCTAAAATGCTCAAAAAGTGTGAATATACTACTGAAAACTTTGATATCTATGTTTCTTCACAGGTTGGGATTACAAAATCAACTGGAGATATATTTAAATATGTAAAAAATAAATATAAAAATAAGAAAATTGTACATATAGGTGATAATTATCATTCTGATTTCTGTATGGCTGTTCGGCATGATATTGCTGCAATCTATTTGCCAAAAACGATAGACCTTTTGCTTTCAAAATGTTCAGAAATATATTCTGGAAATTTCTGGAGCTATTTGCAAAAAACATCTCCTTATATAAACACTACGAGATCGTATTGCTTTTTAGGGTTCAGGTGTGCTTTGGCACTTATTGCTAATAATTTTTTTGATAATCCTTATGTAAAATTTAATAAGGAAAGTGATTTTAATAATGATGTGTACCAGATTGGGTATGCAATTTTAGGTATGTATATTTTGGGCTGCTCACTTCATTTGAAAACTGATTATTCACATTTTGATACTATACAGTTTCTCGCGAGAGATGGTTTTGTTGTTAAGGAGGCTTTTGATTATATTAAAAATAAATTTAATCTTCAAGTTCAAACAAACTATCTCTATGTTTCTCGTAGGGCGTTAGTTCCATTGATGATAGAAAATAAAGATAATATTTATACGTTATTAGAAAATAATGGAGCGAATTGGAGTGCAAAGATGTTAATGGCTGTGCTAAAGCCATGTTATGAGCAATCACTAAATGAAGCTGTTGATTTAGTAGAAAAAGAGGTTGGTAAAAGTTTTTTAACGACTAAAGAGAAGATTCATTTTTTAACTTTTTTCGCAAATAATTTATATTCTCAGAAGTGTGTCGATGCCAATAGAAGGAGTGCTGAAAAGTATTTTCAGAAGTTTCTTGGAAAAAAGAATGCAATTTTTGATGTTGGGTATTCTTGCCGTGCAGATTATATTTTAAAAAAAGTATTTAACTATGAAATCGAATCATATTTTATCCATGCAAATAATTCCATGGCATCGCTTAGATCGTCTAGAGCTGAGTTTAGACTGCACCCCCTGTATGATTTCACCCCAAGGATAACAGGATCTATCAGGGAAATCTTTATGAGCAGAATTGCTCCAAGCTGTATTGGCTACAATGATGGGTTGCCAGTCTTTGATTCTTTTTTATTTGATTACGTTAGTAAAACAGAAATTATTATTGCTCAGGATGCGGCAGTTCATTTTGTAAAATCATATATTGATACATTTTTTGATGATTTTGCCGTCATAAAGACAAGATCATTTGATTTGTGTGCTCCTTTTGAAACTTTTTTAGAAAATGCAAAAGAATTTGATAGAAATTTTGCAAAATTAATTCCATTTGAATCCTCAATAGATTCTGATAAAATGCTCACTGCTTATAGCTACTGGGTCTGCCAAATTGTATCTGAGAAGTCAAAAGACGCCATCAAGCTAATAGTGAAGCGCCTTCCCTTCATCGATACGCTGCTTCCTCTTGGTTCAGGACGCAGGGAGTTGGCCAAAAAGGCTGCAAAAAAGATATATTACTGCTTGCGTGCGCTGAAACAAACCATATCGAGGTAACCTGCCAAGCTACAACGTCCCAACTCTGTGCTGCCGCCAGCCGGGATCAATCCAGAAAGTCGATCACTCCACTGGGCACATTGTTCCCGGGCGGCAGCGGGTCACGGTAACGCATGGTTCGCGCCTGTTCGGCCAGAGTTGGCAGGCGCACGGCGATAGTTCCCCGGGAGTGCTCCGAAGGCAGACCGAACTCCCGCACGCCGTTGACACTTTTTTCGTAAAGACGGACAAGCCAGCCGGTTTGCCCGTCTTTTTTCATATCGGATGTCGACCAGGTGGCCATGCGAAAGTCCTATTGGATGACGGTGGCGCGGACGTCCCGGCAGATGACGGAGACGGTGGACGTGACGGGCACGGCCCGGCGCCAGGTGATGGTCGTGGCCCTGTCGCCGTCGCTGCCGGAGGCCTCGTCGTAATCGACGCCGCGCACGCACAGCAGGCCGTCCACGAACACCTGCAGGCCGTTCCCGCCGACAAGGTATTGGGGAACGGTATACGTATCGCCATCGGCGTATTCCTTCAGGCGGGTACCCGGCAGGGAATCGGCGCGTTCCGTGATCACGCCTAGGCCGTAATCGAGCATGGCGGACTGGACGATCAGCCGCATGAGGTCCTTGACGGTCACGATGGTCCCGTCGAGGATGCCCGCGTTCTGGAGCCCGCTTACCGGGATCTCGACCCGTATGTCGTGGGACGGGTCGATGGTGTCGTTGAAGCGGATGTAGTCCGAAAGGTCTCCGGCTTGTCCGGCCTCGACATACTGTTCCCGTTCCCCGGCCTCGCAGAGGATGCCGTCAAGGAAGACGCGGAGCTGACCGGCGCCCACGATGTATTTAGCCGGAAGCTGGAACTTTTCGTTCGCCGGGATGGCCTCTTTGCGTGAGCCGGCCGCGGACGTGAAGATATGCGCCGTCCACGGCTCTTCCAGCTGTGTCAGACGGCTGTCGGTACGGTTCATGTACCAGTTGAACCACTCGTGGGGCGGGACTTCCTTGATCCAGCCCTGTTTCTGCTTGTCGGTGCTGGGGGCGGCCACGTTGTTTTTCGGGGCTTCGGACGCCCAGATGACATTTGCCTGCATGTCTAATCCTCAAGTTTTGATGTGAACAACGCGGCGCCGAAACCAGCGGATCTCTCCGCGCCGTAGAAGCCGAACCGTATACGGTCGGCCGCCAGGGTGTTGAAGCTTGCATCATTGAAGCCTGTCGCCCGCAGGGCGCCCAGGAAGCCGAAAAAGATCTCGATCGGGACGAGGCTGAAGTCTGTGGGCTCCGACCAGGCAGACCACTCACCGATATCGGACTGGTGCCGGCAGGCGACCGTGTATGCGCCGTTGACCGGCAGCGTGCCCTGATCGATCAGGTCTATTGGTGCCTGTCTGCCGGTAGTGAACGTGACCACAGGCGTGCCCGTGGCCTTGTCAGAGATGCGGTATTCCGTCTTTGTGAACGGGTCGCGATAGGCATTGAAGTACCCGGTGTTGTCCAGCACCAGCAGGTCGCGGAACACCTGCTGGTTGGGGGTGGGGCTCGTGATGTCCGGCGTCCTGATGGTGCGCACGCTCTGTTTCACCGGGGTGGAGAACAGGGCCATGTGCTTCACCCGCACGCCGGGAGCATTTTTCGTGACGGCCACACGCAGCTGCGTGAATCCGCCGTCGACAAGGTAATATTCGTCGAACCACTGCTTATCGGCCGTCATGGAGACCTTGTGCAGCGTGGCGTCCTTCCACGCGCCGGAAACGCGGCCGTCACGGTACTGGACGGCCAGCTTTCCGGAACCGGTGTCACGGCGTATGACGAGCGTGCCGCGCGGCGACTGTTCCAGCACGGTCGTGATCTTGGAGTAGTACACGGCTCCCGGGGCGCCCGTAGCCAGTCCTTCCGCGATCTCCCAGTCCGTGTAGCCGAGGATCGCCGGTGTCCGGTAGGTATTCTTCAGCACGTCCTTGAGGATGATGCGGCCCTTGTCCAGCAGCTCCCTGATCTCGACTTCCTCGGCGTTGACGCCGTCGGAGATGAGCAGGCGCATGCCCCGGCGCAGACCGGACGAATCCGTCACATCGACGCTGTCGTCGTCGGCGACCGCGCAGGTGACCGTGCGGTTTTCGATGTCCCGCATGATGAGGTCACCGGTCCACATCTCGAATTCGAAGCCGAAGTCCGCGTACTTCCAGTCCAGCAGGACCGTCTTCGTCAGGCCGTGGATGAGGATGCCGTCATTGCCGATGACGTCGACGACGTCCTTTTTCAGCTCCCCGACTTCTTTCGTGGCTCCTTCCAGCGCCAGGGTGACCGTCTTCAGCGGCACCTCGAACAGCAGCTTGCTCTCGTCGATGGCCGCGTCGTCAGCGACCATGTCGTTGGTCACCTGATGCCGTCCGCCTTCCGTGTGCTCGGCCTCGGCGCTCTGTTTCAGGAAAGCGGTACGCTGGACTATCTGCGTCGGCTGGATGTTGATGACACCGTCCTCGCCACCGAGGATGGCATCCGTCTTCTGGATGCGGTAGATGTCATCCACCCAGCGGGCTTTTTCTCGAATCTCTGCCATGAGTTACACCGTGGGATCCATGTGGATGTAGATATCGGACCAGCGGGAGACGCTGCCTTCCGTGTCGGCATGCCGGATGCGCAGGTACAGAGCAGGCGCATCAGCCAGCTCAGGAGGCAGGGGAAAGGTGATGCTCCCGTCTTCCATGTCTTCCGCCGGGATGGTGACGCTGTAATCGTCATCGCCCATGTACACGGATGCGGACACGGTGGCTTCCATGTACGCTATAGGGATTCCATACAGAGTTCCGTATTTGCTTCCCCTGATGGTTATATTTCCGTCGTGACGTGAGGCGGAAAAGATCTCCGGCTGCCTGATGTCCTCGATCCAGGTCACAGCGACCACGGGGCGCACGACGATGTACCGGACTTTGAAAGGATACGTCCCGCCTGTGTAGCGCAGGCGGATGGTCATCGTGCCCTGCGGCAGGGCGAAATTGTCGTCCACCGTCCCGTCGGAGTATTCACGTCCGGGGAGAGGCTCGGCGGTGCGCCATACGGAGCTTCCCGCCAGGCGGTATTCCGCCGTTGCCGTTATCTCACCGCTGTAACGGCAGACGATCAGCCTGCCCGAAGAGGCGTCCGCCAGCACGTCCAGCTCTTTCGAGATGTAGGTGAAGTCACCGTTGGCCACGGCGCCGGTCAGGCTATCCGGATCCGCCAGCAGGTTGGTAGCCGCGAGGAAGCCGCTGTCGCGCGTGATGTGCAGGCGCTCCGTGCAGCGGATGCGCCTGTCGGTAAGGATGGACATGATGACGACTTCTTCGGGCCTGCCGCCATCCTCGTCGCATACGACGTACGACTTGCCGGTTTCGAGACCGGCCGTGCTTTCAACGTCCAGGGATTCGTCGCCATCGATCTCTCCCAGCAGTTTCGTGGACATGAAGTGCATGGAAGTCACGCTGTCCGTGAACAGCTCGTACGCACTGCGGTTCCCGGAGTATTCCTGGCTCAGCGGGATGAGGCGTATCATGGCACCGGAGAAGGACAGGCTCACGTCCTGCATCATGTCGGCGCGGGTACGAAGCTCTTCGGCGGTGAGCATGACTTTGCCGATGGCCGTATACAGATCCTTCGTGCCGTGGTCCAGGGCGAGACGGTCTTCCGGGATGTTGATGCCCGGCTTGAAGTCCTTGTCCTTCAGGGCATGATGCCCCTCAAGGCTGTGTCCGGTCTCCAGGAACTTCCTCAGATACAGCGTACGGTTGCCAAGCTGGAGCCACTGGATGTTCGATGGTCCGTCCTCGCCTGTAAGGGGGTCGTAGCCCAGCACCCTGTCCGTGATGGCCAGCTGGCGGATGTATTCATCCCACACCGGCTCGCAGGGAACGGCGAATGAGATCTGAGGCTCAGGCATTGCTTTCTCAGGCATTGCTCTCTTTTCAGGCATCGCCGCCCTCCATGTTTCCGCGGCTGTACTGGGCGCTTTCCGACCAGAGGGAGACATTGCCGTCGTCCGCCCTGTAGCGGGCGCGCCACCATACGGACTCCCCGGGGGCCACGGGATGCGCGGCGAGCACGGTGTCCTCCAGGCCCCAGACAGGCGCTGGGTCGCTCGAGGCCGGGAGCGTCACGGTCTCGACGGAGTCGGCGAAGTAGTTGTCCGGCGCGAACTGGATCTCCGTGCCGGCATGCTTCGCGTCGTACAGGGCGCCGAAGCGCTGCAGCCTGAAGTCGGGCGCGATCACCACAGGGGTGCGCACGGTACTGGGCAGCACGCCCGTCGTGGTGGACATCAAGACGATGTGGTCGACGCCGGTGTCCCCCAGCGCGGTGATGCGGAAAGCCAGGCGCCCGCCGGGGACGTCGTATATGGAACGGTAATCGCCACTGACCTGATCCATGTACGTCCGTGTGCACGGCACTTCCGTCCAGTCGGTGGGGCTGTCGCTTTCCCGGTGGTATTCGACCATGAAGCGAACGTCTTCCTTGTGGCTGATGATGAGGCTGCCCTGTTCGATGCCGTCGAGCAGCGTCGTCAGCACGGTCATGTACGTGGCACCGGCATCAGCTTCCGCCTTGTTCCCGGCATATCTCCATGCGCTCTTGGTGAGAACGGCCGTATCGTTCGTGGAGAACTGCATGATCTCGTGCAGCAGCACACGCCGCTCGGTCAGGATCTCCTTGATGGTCACCTGCTGTTGCATGCCGGTCGTGCGGTCGATGATGAGGTAGGCTTCCCCGGAAGCGATGGTGGCCGTGTTTTCCAGGTCGATGGAATCGTCACCGGCGATGGTCTCGATGACCCGTACATCCTGGAATGCGTCGCGCAGGGAGAAATTGTCCGTGAACAGCTCGAAAGCGTAGCGGGTGTAGCCGTACTCCCAGGACATCATCAGGGCGTCATAGATGGCCCTGAGCGGTGTGCCCATGGTGCCCGAGATGCTGTCCAGGCCCTGTTTGATACCGGCCAGGATGACATCCAGCCTGTCGATGCCCTCCCGTATCCGTCCGGTAGGCACGGAGAGGCGCAGCTTGCTTTCGGCGATGGCCGCCAGACGGGCGATGTGGTGCTCGCAAAGCAGGTGGGATCCGTCCGGCTGGTGGTCCATGGCCAGCAGGGCGCGCAGATACTGGGTACGCCAGGCAAGCTGTCGTGCCTGCACGTTGTTGATACCGAATTCCCCGCCCATGACGGGGTCGGTGCGCTCGATGGCGTAGACCGGCGTGACCCAGACCGGCGACTCTTTCAGAACGTCCATTGGGCCCCCTAGAAGATGATGGACCACTCGCCGTCCACGGCGATGTCATTCGCCTTGTAGATGGCCTCGCGCGTCTTCCTCGCGAACAGGCTGTCATCGTCGCACAGCAGGCCGTACTCGACGATATTCATGCCGTTGGCCTCCTCATAGCCAAGCTGCCACCTGAACCGTACGACGCCCGGTTCCGGAAAATCATGCCCCACGATGGCGTTGCGATACATGCCCGTGATGACGGTATCCGCAGGGGTAGGCGTTTCGTCGTTGACGCCGACGGCGAAACGGGTGATGCGTTTGGACTGGTCGCCCTCGCTCACCAGCCTGGCAAGGGCTTCCCGTGCCGTGTTCACGATCATGTTGTGATCGCTGTACTCGCGGATGACCTTCCCCGAGCGGTCGATGACCCGCATGGAAAAGACGCCCCGGAGGGGGGCCGTTTTGTCCAGGATGGAAAATTTAGCAGACATGGTAGCCTCTATGGTGGATTCACGTTGCTAAATATTGGGCGGACGGGATTACCACATTAAGAGAGAAGGACTTTTTGTTTTTGTGAAAAATGGTTAGAATAGAAATCGGCAATAATCGACAAATGACGCAGCTCACAAATTGTCATTTATTCAGAAAGCTTACAGAGTATAGGGGGTTGGATATGAAAAATGGACAAGCTATGTGTATATACAGACAGATTGGTATTTTGAAAATAATATTTGCAGCAATATTTTGTTTGTATTTCACATTCTGTATTGCTCTATTGTCAGCATTTTCTTATCCAATGTATGCAATAAAATATATACTAACAGCAATATGTCCGGCAAGTTTATTTGTGCTTATTATTTCAATATCTAGAGGTAGGTTGTTTAAGATTATTGTTTGTGTTCAAGCTATTTATATGTCTAGAAGTCATTTCATAATTCCTTGATGACTCTTCTGAGTAAAATCATGGAAAATGCCAAATGAACAAAGGCGGTAAA
>NZ_JABAFY010000067.1 GCF_012843875.1 Desulfovibrio piger
ATCACGAAAATCTGTTTGTTTCATGGGACGAGATTACCACACCTTTTAAAATCAAAAAACATGCCGGACATCCTCTTCATTTGTATCGCAAACCTTTGCACATGTATGGCTATATATTCAGTAATGCCTGTGCTTCCGTTGTATTTGATCGATGTCCTTCACTGTAAAGAATCGGTGATGGGCATAGGTCTCGCAGCCTTTCCCCTGGTCGCCCTTGCGGTGCGTCCTTTTTCCGGGATGATGTCAGATATGATGGACTGCAAGCGTCTCCTGCTGATTGCTACCACCTGCTGCGCTATCTTTTTCCCTCTGACTTTTATGGCGGCAACGATCTCGCTTTTTATCGGCATACGTTTGTTGCATGGCATAAGCTTTTCCATCATGACCACTTCGCAGGCAACGATGGCAGTCAGCTTTATCCCTGAGAAAAAATTGGGGATGGGGATCGGGGTATTCAGCAGTATGTTGTCGCTGGGGATGATCCTTGGCCCCATGCTGGGCTTGTATGTGACGAACAAATATTCCTATGCCGCTGCTTTTGGCTTGCCCTTTGTCTTTGCCATGCTGGGTACTTTTTTGCAGTTATTCATCACGGCTCCGAAAAAAATACAGGCAGCAAAACACAGAAAGCCTGCCTGGGACATGTTTTTCATGCCGCAAGGCCTCTATGCACTGGCCTCTTTGTTCATTGCAGCCTTCATGCTGGGGATGGTCTCGAATTATACCTCAGTGCTGGCCAGAGACACTGGCATGGATTCCTATGCCAGTGCTTTTTTTCTGCTGATGGGGATAGGGCTCTTGGTGAGCCGTCTGTTCTCCGGCTATATTGTAGATAAAGGCTATCTCGTCATTCTGGTCTGTATGGCGAATCTTGTGGCGCTGGGCGCTGCGTTGCTCCTTACCCGGACGACATCTCCCGTACTTTTTCTGGGATGCGGGGGGCTGCTGGGCATATCTCTGGGGGCTCTTCTGCCCAGCTATCAGACAGTACTTGTATATCTGGCGGACAAGACAAAGCGGGGAGTTGCCAATGCAATGTACTTTATCGGGATGGATAGCGGTATATGTCTTTCCCTCCTGATGGGAGGGATCATCTCTCAGTCATTGGGGATGGATATTGCCTATATGGTTGCAGCTTGGGGGCAGCTTGTCTCGCTGGGGATATTCCTCAAATTCGTCGCTCCCCAATATCGGGCTGTGCTTGGTTCCGAATAGGGCGGACAGGCTCTTTTTCTATCCTTCTGCCGCGGGGCGGAGAGGAAGACGGCCTTGGAAGTCGTCCGTATTCACTGACATCCTTTCCCTGCATGGAAGACAGATGCCGGACAAGGATATGCCGCAGCGTGGGAAGATCAGAAGATCAGGTACGCCAGGTAACGAAGCATGCAGCAAGGCAAAAAGTCGGCAGGCAAGCAGCTTGGCTTCCTGACGGAAACATGTTCCCAGGCTCAGGCGTATCTCGGCATTCCCCAGACGTTTTTTGGGCAGCAGCAGGCAGAGCACAACGAAAATAGAAGATGCGTCCCACGCAAAGAAGATGCTGGCCGGAACGGCGGGTTGCTGGGTGGGAGTGGCAAGTGCCGTGCGGGTGAGCGGAAGAAGCGGCAGCGGATGGCATTTGAGGCACCTTTTGTACCACCTGTTTGACCCAAATTCGTAAAGGTAGGAAAAACAGGGGACGGGCTGGGCTTGCTGCGCTGCTCGAAACAACCAAAAAAGAAAGGGTTGCGGCTAGTTGCCACAACCCTTGATGTCTTGCTGGTGCCGAGGGCGGGAATCCTAAAAATTCCAATGCAAGCCGTTAATAAAAAATAAGATTTTCCAAGTAAACACTTCTTTCGTGTTATAGTATTGCAGGAAATAATGCAAGATAAAGTTTAAATTTTGACAGAAAGTTTGTAGAGTATAAATGATCGTACAGAATTTTTGTGAAATTTTATATAGGCATTCATTTGTTTATTGCTATTAAATTTTAATAATAAAAGTAGATAATTTATCAAATTATTGCGATAACAATGATGACAGTGGTAGATTTAAAAAATTGCAGTCTAGCAAATATTCGCTCCATTAGGTAGCGCTAGCAGGATTCCTCCAGGGGAGCAAGAGAGAGAAACATTGCTGAAACGGGACTTGCAAAACCATGACATTGAGGGAGGAACAGCACGCTTTTTGATTTAAGGAAAACGTGGTATGCCCGAGGCATAGAGCGTGTAGGATTTTGTGGTATCCCCTAATTGGGGGGATGGTTCACGGAGCTTCCTCATCCAGGTGACGGAGAGGAAGAAAGGTGTTTTGCGTGCAGATGAACACAACTCGACACATGGAAAAAATTTCAGGTGAGCAAGCGAGTAGCCCGAAACGGAGTAGTCATGGCTGATTATATCTTGAAGCTCTTCGGCAGGAAGCTAATTCGATTTTCCGCTAAGGATACCGGTGATATTCCTGAGCTCTCCATAACGCACACAGATTAGGATGCTCTGTCACGCATCCGCTTGGAATGGAGGTGTCGGATGCCCGCTGGCTGAAGTACAGAAAGATTCCCAGGAACAGAGCGTACATCCATTCGTTTCTGGCAAAGACCGGTTAATAGCACAATGGACATCATCGATGTTAGCAAGGGGCTTTCCCTCAACGGGAGCTACGGGAAGGGGATTCAAAAAACTTAAAACGGAAATATAGGCCTTTCGCTGATCTTCCCCAGCTGAATGGTGTGAGCTGCCGGATAGCCAGCACACAGGATGGAGGGCTTTATTTTTTTAAGGAGAGGCCCCATAAGTATAATAGATATCCATTCCTTCGTACAACAGTCATACTTTTAAGCCTTATAATCATTTATGGTGTTATTGTATATTATTTGTTTTTATAATAATTTTTTTATTTCCTTACGAATTGTTAGAACCTGTGTATAAACAAAGAGAATGACTATGGTATCGTTCAATAGGATAATAGGGAGTAGTTTGAATGTTTGTTTTATAAAAAAAAGTATATATTAGGTCAGGTTGAATCTTAAATATGGACTGGCGATCTATAGCTCCAGAGGGATAAAAATGGGAAATGATCTTATGAATAACGAAAATTCTTCATATTTAAATGTGCTGAATATTCAGTTGAACAGAAAAAATTTAAATAATCTCAATTTTGATATATATAAAAATTTATGTTTTTTTGATAATTATAGTTTTGTTAAGATGCATCTATTCAAGGTGAATAAAATTTGCTATCGAGAGAAGAAGAATCTTATCTTCTCTATGGAGAACTATATTAAAACATGCTATAGATTAAATATCCCTTTTATTTACATCTTGTTAGCTCGGCAAGGGGATATGTATTTATATTATGGAATGTTTCATGAACATGAAGCATTTTTTGAAAAGCGGCGGACACTATCCGCAGCATTTAACTCTTTTTTCCCTGGCTGTACAACAGAAGTCATTGAAGATGCTGATGTAATTCAAAAAATGTTGCAGGATTTTCCTAATAAAAAAGTCATTCTTGGCATACCTGATGCAAAATATACCAGGAATGATAAAAATAATGACAGTTTACAGGTAGAATTTGGTATAGAGCGTATAGCTGATGCTGCGAATAATAATGACTTTGCTTTAGTCGTGACAGCATTTCCTTTAAATAGGGAAAAAATTAATTCTTATCAGGGAAATATTTCAGCAACACTTAATACGTTGCATCCACTTACAAAATATTCGATGCAGGCTTCATACGCAACCCAGTCAGGCGTTACTCGGGGAAGCTCCATTAATTTTTCCACAGGAACCTCACAAGGCGAAAATCATTCTTCGTCCATGTCTCAAATGAATAGAGACGGGAATGTTATTTCCCGTATCGCCTCAGATACGTCGCGTTGGTTCTCGGGAGGGGTAGTATCTACACAAAACTTTTCCGAACAGAATGGTGTACAAAAAAATTTTAGTAAAAATGCCGGAATATCAGAAAATATAGCTGATAATAACGCTGAAACCGTTACATCCGGCATGACCTCAGAAGCCATTTCTAAGGAAGCTCAATTTCTTGAAAGTTTGATGGATAAGCTCTACAAGCGTACGCAGGACAGTATGGGAGAAGGGATGTGGAATACTGTCTGTACAATTATGGCTGAAGATGATGGCACAGTACATATGCTGGGAGATGTTTTCCAGGGGCTTATGAGTGGACCAGATAGCTTTCCAGATCCATTACGCTGTTTTGATGTGCCTTCTGCATTTAATCCATTTCAAGTATTGCGAATTTCTCCTCCTGGAATACAAAAACTTGGCGAGGCCTATGAGGGGTTATCTACGTGGTTAACCTCCGCAGAACTTTCGCGCTATGTTGGACTACCTCTTCATGATATGCCGGGGCTTGATGTTCAGGAACTGGTAGAATATGCACGTTTTTTGCCAGTATCTTTTAAGGAGGAAAAGGCTATCGAGCTAGGCTGCACTCTGGATAGAGGTAGAGAAACGGGGCGACCTTTTATTGTTCCATTGAGCAGGCTTAATTGTCATTGTTTTGTGACAGGCGCTACCGGCTCTGGAAAAAGTACGACTATTCGCAGCATGCTGATTGAGCTGTGGCACAAACAAGGTATCCCTTTTTTGGTCATTGATCCTGTGAAGACAGAATATGAGGAGCTTAAAAAATATATTCCCGAGCTCCAGGTTTATACATTAGGAAAAAATAACAATGATTTTACACTCAATCCATTTTCTTTCGAAACTGCTGTTGGGTTGACTCCTCACATCGATTATCTCAAAGCTGCGTTCAATGCTTCATTGGGAATGTATTCCAGTATGCCCTACATCCTGGAAGATATTATTTACAAGGCTTATGCCGACTGTGGTTGGGATTTGCACACAGGAACGAATCCGGCATACGAGGCCTGTAAGGATTTGATCGACGCTCCTGGTGACAAGCTGAAGGAATTGTTTTTGCCGACTTTATCCATGCTTGTCCCCATGGTAGAACAGGCGATAGCAACCTTTTTCCCCAATGCAACTGATTATAGTGGCAGCCTCCTGGGAGCTATCCGTTCTCGCCTCAGCAGTATGACTCGGGGAGCCAAAGGGGAGGTTCTGGATCGTCGATTCTCTACTTCCTGGGAGGCCCTGTTACAGCGCCCGTGCGTTCTTGAGTTGTGGCCTTTTGCCGATAATGAGGAGAAGGGCTTTGTTATGAGCCTGCTCCTGCTTAAATTGTTTGAACATCGGCAGGCTGGCATACTGCGTTCGTCTCGATCTGAGTTGCGGCATGTACTCGTCATTGAAGAGGCACATCGCTTGCTTGCTAAGCCTAAAGGAGGCTCTGAGACGAAAGGGAGTGGTCGAGAAAAAGGAGTGGAAGTTTTTGCTGATATGCTGGCAGAAATCCGCTCGTTTGGCCAGGGGCTCATTATCGCGGATCAGATACCGGCCAAGCTCATTGATGATATAGTCAAAAATACAGATATCAAAATAGCACATCGTATACTTGCACGAGATGATAAAGAAAGTCTTTCTTCCTGTATGCTACTCGATAAAAAGCAGACTGCTGATTTGGCTCGTCTCCATCGTGGAGTAGCTTCGGTTTTTTTTGAAGGTATGGAAAAGCCAGCACAGGTAAAGATAATTCCTGCTGAAAGTCGGTATACTGAATTCAGTATGCATAATAGAAAAGACTATACAAATAATGATTCATTATATAAGCATGTTTTTTGTGATACAACTATCGTTGTAAAATTGGATAAGATTCAGCAGCAAGTCTGGGTTGAACATATCCGTCGTCTTGGTACGCTCATGTTGTTACTTTCTCCAGGTGAACTTTTGACGCTGCGAGAAGAATCAATTTTTCTTACAGAAAATTTTGAACAGAAAAAACTTGGTCCCTGTTTATCTGAAGGGATGTGTTTGCTTATGGATAAATTGGATGATTTAGGCAACATCCCGAGGATATGGAGTATCCGTTTATGCTGTGCTTTGTATCAGGCCTTGTTCAAGTGGCTTGGCAAAGAAGATTTTGAGATGGCTTGGACAAAACTACGCAAGCTATCCTTACATTATGGCCTTTGGTGTATGCAAGAAAAACAAGATGGCACTTTAGACTTTGCTGATGAACTTATACGTATGTTTGTAAGGTCACATCAAGATGCATTTCAGTTGGATATGGTAACTGCCCTGCAAAGCTGTCTTCATACTGAGCAGGTAACGACGGAAGTCCAAGATGCGTTATTAAAATATATAATTAAAATGTATGATGGTATTAATGTCTCATCATGGCTTAGAGCGGAAAGTGGTATACGCCTTCTTACAAAGGTATGTTCAAATGACGATACGATTTGTGAGGCGGTAAAATTGTATATAAATATATTAAAAGATGTAGAACGCAAATTCATTAAGCCTGAGAAGGATGAAGCGTATGTTTGGTAGCTATGATTTAGGATTGATTGCACGTATTTCATCTATAGTACATAGCGGGAACGTTGCTTCAAGAAACAATGAATCAGTAAATATAAATGGGAACAATCTTGCGACTATTAATAAAGAAGAGATTGGAAAATCAAAGACAGATATAGGAGAAGAGCATTATTCAACAGCTTATCTCGTTGATAAGAAATATCTGGGTGCTGGAAATTTGATGGACCTGTATGCAACTATTCGTGAAGGCAAGATTCCTTCTATGCAGCTTGTCCTCATGAGTGCTGCAGATTTCGCCAATTTATTAACATTAAACATGTTTCATTGCATATTTGACCCTATACGTCTTAACCCGCACGCTTCAAAACACCTCATTGTAGATAGTTTTTCTGCAGAAACAAGGAAAGGGGAGGCCATCCAAGAGGAGAAGGAAATTGGTCAAAGCAGCAAGGTCGAGCAGCAGCCTTCTGGAGAAGATGATACGAAGCAAGTCCTCGTTACCCGTGAGGAGAAAGTAATTCAATCTGAGCAGGAGACAAGGCATATTATCCGAGAGCAAAGCAGGGCTTACAGATTGCAGGATGAGAAATCTGAAATTTCTGATGTTGCATCAGCTAGACAGGCTATGCATGGTCCTTCTATCCTTCTGAAAGATAAGGCTATTGTTGAACGCGAGATTGTTACATGCCAGGAACATATCGTAACACGTGATGGAAAAGAGACGAAAATAGTTGCTGGACTCGATATCGGTGCTTTTATTGGAAGAAATGGATTATATAATCAGGAAAGCAGAGATAGTAGTGGTACTATATCACGACAAGTATATGTAATAGAATCTCCTGAAGCCAGTGGCTTGAACGATAAGCTTGATACTGTTGATCTTTCTCAGAACTGTAAGCTTGTCGGAACGTCACAAGATAAATTAGAGCCACAACATATCACAGTAGAAAACGATGTTTCCTTTGATCAGGGCTATATTAGCTATGCCCCATTTGTTGGGTCTATCGCAAATGTCGCTTCAAAAGTATCTTATGGCGCTGAAATCGGCGCTAAGGATGCCTTATGGGTTGCGCTAGATATTGCTCCTTTAGGGGCCATTTCTTTTGTGAAACTAGGGGCCGTCAAGGCAGTGGCGGCATCGGGAAATATGGCCGCTGCAGTAAAGACTGGTATAAATTCGATGCCAAGAAGATATAGTATAGGGGCAATTGGTAAACTAGAACCCAATAATATATATATAGAAAACGGATATCGCAGTGTAACGGATAGATTGGGACGGCTGAAGAACGTTTCCGGAGAACTCCATTTGACCCCTTCGGCACGTGATCTTGCCGCCCAAGCTGAAGCTCGAGGAATGGGATTGCCTACAGATGATGCCGGGCATATGATAGGAGCCCGGTTTGGCGGCCCTTCGGGGCTGACAAATCTTGTACCCCAGAATGCGAATTTAAATAGAGGCGCATGGAAGAGTATGGAGAATGAGTTTGCACAGTATGTGAGAAACGGTGAGAAAGTTAATATTACAGTGAAGCCAAATTATACTGATTCAAACTTGCGCCCTGACTCTTTTACGGTTAAATACACTATTAATGATGGCAAGGTACACACAAAATACTTTGAAAATACAGGGGCAGCATCATGAATATAACAGCCTATTTTCAATCAATTGCTGAAATTCTGCTGCCTTTTTTATCTGATGGCTGGAAGAAAATCTGTTTGGATGTCGATTTCACGGATGATATAGTAAATTTTGAAATAGAAGTATGTACTTCTGATGAAAAGATATATAATTTGGAATTGGATAGTTTTAGTGTTAATAGTCTTATTGTTATATTTAGAGATTTGTATAGGATGAACATAGAAATATCCGGATCACCTTTCCTTAAGGCTAAGTTGACTATTTGTGCGACAGGGGCTTTTGACTGTGACTTCACTTATGGAGAAGATTAATGCCTTATTGCAAGCGCTGTAATAAAGACTATCTTGTTGGTGTGTTTTGCTCTGATTGTGGAGAAAAACTTGTTTGTGAAGATGAGCGTATGGATAGGAAAGTATCCCACAGTGAAATAGCTTGTCCCTGCTGCGGCAGTCTGACGAACCCTCCTGGCTGGGCGGTCTGTCAGGCTTGCGGAACCCCTTCCCCTAAGCGAGCAGCTTCTCCTGCGGAGGCTTTAGCGGATCCCCCCCATGCCATGGATCAATTTTCCTTGTTGATAGAAGCTGCACTTGCAGATGGTACGATTAGTCTGGCAGAGCAGGCTTTTCTTTTAAAAAAAGGGCAAGAATTAGGATTGGAGGAATCTGTAATAACATCCATGCTGCAGCAGGTCACTCCTTTCATGGAGCAGGATATGGCATCATCTGCTTCCAGGAAGGTGGAGAAGGTTACTGCCCAAATATTGCATGAATTCTCTCAAAATACTGAGCTTGATGAGTGTAGTACGTTATTTTCAGCTGCTCTTTTGAATATGGATGAGGGATGTCCGCTCCATATCTATAAGATGTTGTCTTTAGGCATGTCGTGTCTACAGATATGTAAGGATATTATCTTATGTGTGGGAGGCTTGGTCAGGGATGATTCATCATTTTATGTCATGCCTTTTTTTGATGTCAAAAAGCTCAAACATGCTGAATTCATTCCAGATAGTCTGCGAAAGAATAATAAAATTCTCTTTTACTACGATTCTACGATTTTTGGCGGAGGTGATGAAGGGTTTGCCCTTTCAGCTTCGGCTTTATATCTGTCCGTTTCGTCAAATAAAATATATATGATTCCCTATTCGATTATTAGTGATGTATATGCTAAAAATCGTTCTATTTATGTTGTGTGTAATAATTGTGACCATATCTATATTAATATGAGGCACGGAAATCAGGAAAAAATTATTTTTTTATTAAAAATGCTTTCTCATGCTTGTTATGTTGCTCATAGTGGGAGTGACTTTAGTGGACAAGTTAGAAAAGAGAATTTAATACTTCTTGATAGTGCTATCAAAGAAATGGATGTGGATAGATGTGTTGACTATAGTTGTAGATTGATAGATATCGCGGAAAACAAATCTTATATTGCGAAGTATATTCTTTTTAAATTTGGAAATATGGTCTCAGATGATTCTTCTTTTTATGCTTGTCCAGTCTATAATAGAAAGAAGATAAATAATGCCTCATTTTTTACTAATGCTGTTGTAAATGATGATGATGTTCTAATGTATTATGATGCGACATTCTTGGGAGGAGGCGACGATGGATTTGTTTTAACAAGTACGACTTTGTATTCTTCAACAAGTTGCTTATCAAGTATTGATTATAAAGATATTAATTCTATACAAAAAGGTGAAAAATCATCCAATATTTTGGTAAATGATAACAAAATATCTTTGACAATAACAGAACATGTCGATCGTGTATTGTTTATTTTAAAGGTGATGTCCAGTATATGGAAATATACTCATCGAACAATATGAATAAAAAAGCTCAGGTAAGCCTGTTTTTATAGCGACAGCTATTTGGATAAATTCGATTATAGTGAGTCTGGGGAGGGATTGTCCCCTCTTCAGGCTTTCTTATGACTTGGCTAGTCGAGTGTCTAGGGCGCGAGGCATCCTTACATACGGGTGGCTTTCATAAGGTATCAGGGCAGAGCATCCCGTGAGGATGGTCTGTCCTGATACTGTTTTCAGCGGAACAGGAAGTCACCGAAGGGGAAGCCAAAGCCCCGTCAGGTGATATGGCAGCGATGTGTTTCCCAGAAAATCTTGCTGTGGAAAGCGGGGAAATTTTTGCTGTAACTGGTTGGGATAGTGGATGAAGGCAGGTATCCTGACAAACAGCTTTCCTGGCAGATGAAGTGAACCCTGTGGCCGGATATGCTGGTTGCCGATCACAAGTAAAAGAAGAAGTCATGAAGCCTCTTGCATCTCCTGCACTCATGCTGTTTGTGACCGTCATTACTGGTGGTTGCGGAAAAGAGCAGGGCAGAGCCGTTTTCCGGGGACCACGTTTCCCGTATTCACTGACATCCTTTCCCTGCATAGAAGACAGATGCCGGACAAGGATATGCCGCAGCGTATGAAGATCGGGTACACCAGGTAACGAAGCATGCAGCAAGGCAAAAAGTCGGCAGGCAAGCAGCTTGGCTTCCTGACGGAAACATGTTCCCAGGCTCAGGCGTATCTCGGCATTCCCCAGACGTTT
>NZ_JABAFY010000068.1 GCF_012843875.1 Desulfovibrio piger
GACTACTTTACCTTGCTTTGGCCTGTATCCTTTGGAGAAAACTGGTATAGCAAGATGTATGCCGGACATTCTCTTAACTGGAGTATGTCATTATAACATTCTTTATGCAATACTCTCAAAAAAAGACACCCGCATACCGGGTGTCTTTTACTCCGTGCCTGCACGATACAGTCACAGCCATCATAAAAAAGACGCCCCGAAGGGCGTCCTTGCCTGAATACTAATTTTCTTCCGAGAGGCGACGGAAACTTTTCTTTGCCGCGCCACAGACCGGACAGCGCCAGTCATCGGGAAGGTCCTCGAATTTAGTACCGGCAGGGATCTTGTGGCGTCTGTCGCCACGATCCGGGTCGTAGACATAACCGCAATTCACCATCTGGCAACGCCACATATCCTGAGCTTCAGCCATAACAATCTCCTTTGAGGGATCGGGACGGACAAAGTCCGTCCCGGAAGCGTGTGCTTACTTCAAGCCCTTGGCGGCGCAGGCTTCACAAATACCGTCAAATTCCACACGGGAATCGACGATGGAATAAAAGCCTTCTACCTGCATGCCTGCCACAGAGGGTACCGGCAGGGGTTGCATGACATCACCTATGCGCCCGCAATGGATGCAGCGCACATGCTGATGCCAGGAAATATCGCCATCGAACCGTTTTGTCGTCCCTGCCGCTTCGAGCCTGCGTATCTCGCCGGTATCCGCCAGGAAATCGAGGTTGCGGTATACCGTGCCGAGGCTGATGCGGGGCAGGCGCTCACGAACGATGCTGTACAGCTCATCCGCTGTGGGGTGTGTTTTGACTTTTCTCAGTTCTTCAAGGATGACAGCACGTTGCCTAGTCATTCTGGTCTGTGGTTGGGCCATAGCAAACTCCAATTATTTAATAAACATTACTATTTAAACCTGTCATTGTCAAGCTATGACCGCAAAGAAAAAACTTTTACTGAGCCTTTTCCGGCCAGACCAGCAGCACGGCCAGATCCATCACATTCGTCCGTGTGGGACCGGTCCGCAGCAGGGCACCGCAATGGTGAAGTATCGGATAACTATCATTTTTTTCCAGGGCATGACGTGCCTGCTCCATCCCCGTCACAGCGAGATTCCCGGCCCAGGCGCATCCTCCGGCAGCGTCCGTAGGGCCATCGGTGCCGTCCGTACCGGCAAACAGGGCGCAGACATGCGGGCAGTCCTGCAAGGCCAGGCTGGCTGCCAGCGCCATTTCCTGATTGCGCCCTCCCCTGCCCCCGCCGCGGAGCGTCACCGTCGTCTCCCCCCCGGCCAGCAGGCAGAGAGGCTGTGCATCCGCCGGCAGTTCGGCCGCCATCCGCCGGGCCTGCGCCACCAGCAGGGCCGCCTGCTCCCGGGCTTCCCCCACCATTTTGTCCGTCAGGATGACAGGACGGAAGCCCTGCTGCCGGGCCTGCTCCGCCGCCGCATCCAGGGCCTGCCGGTTGGTGGCGACCAGGGCATTCTGCACATGCCGGAACAAGGCATCCCCCGGCTTGGGCGTCTCGGCATTCTGACGCAGACAGCCTTTTTGAAGATGATCCAGGACAGCAGGCGGCATGGCCGGTGCCAGCTCGTAGCGGGCAAGGATGTCCATGCAGTCCGCAAACGTCGACGCATCCGGCGCTGTGGGACCTGAGGCGATGACATCCAGAGCGTCCCCCACCACGTCGGAAACGATCACGCTCACCACCCCGGCCGGAGCAGCCGTCCGGGCCAGCTGGCCACCGCTGAAACGGGACAGATGCTTCCTGACGGCATTGAGTTCCGCGATGGTCGCGCCGCTGCGCAGCAGCAGCTCCGTTACCTGCTGCATGTCTTCCAGAGTGACGCCGGGCACCGGGGCCGGCGTCAGGGCACTGGCCCCGCCTGTGAGCAGACAGAGAACAAGATCGTCTGTCGTCGTCCCGGCGGCCAGCTCCAGCAATGCCTGTGTGGCTGCTGCGCCTGCCGCGTCCGGGACAGGATGGGCGGCCTCCACCTGGGTGATCTGCCGTAACGGCAGACCGTGACCGTACTTGACCACCAGCAGCCCGCTATGGATGCGATCCTCCAGCAGCTCTTCCACGGCAGCACCCATGGGCGCGACCCCTTTGCCGGCTCCCAGCACCAGCAAACGGCCCCGGCGCGGCAGCGGCCAGCGTTTCCCGTCCACAAGCAGGCTGTCGCCTTCCAGACAGACATGACGCATCAGGGCCGCATCGGGAGCCACAGCCCGCACCCCGGCATCAAAAATGGAATACAGTACGGCTTTGCGGGCTTCCAGTTCCATCACGCTCTCTCCTGAAAAGAAAAGGCCCACGGCAGTATGCTTTCCGTGGGCCCGGAACGACAGGGCTATTCCTTTCCGGCAAGATAGGGGCCATCCCCCTGACAGCGACGGCACAGATCGCCCAGCACTGCCGGATACCATTCCCCGCAGCGCGGACAACGACGCACGACGCCTTTCCCCTTCTTCACCAAAAAGTCAGGATGGATACGCACAGGGGCGGCCTGGAGCAGGTCCATGCCGGCCGTGCGGATCTCTTCACGCAGCAGTTCCGGTTCCTGCTCACGCTTGGGCTTTTCCTTGAGAAACCAGGCCCGCACATGCGGATAGGCATCCAGGGCCTCCACGTTGAGACGGACGCGCGTCCCTTCCCCCGTATATTTGTCATACAGGGAAAGGGCATAAATACCAAAATGATAGACCTTCAACCAGCCGTTGCCCACCGTGCAGGGGGTCAGCAGCTGGATGGCATCCGGGAGACACTGGACCGTTTCTGAAACGGCGTCGTACAGGATGCCTTCCGGCAGGGTACGCCGTGCCATTTCCACCATATATCCGCCGATGATGACCCCGGGGGCCACATGGCCATGAAAATCCTTTACCACGGCCACAAAGGCATCGTGATCCCACTTTCCGATCCGCATGCGTGTCTCCATTGAAAATCCTGCGGCTCTTCCGCATATTGCCCGACCATCCGCGGGCTTCCTCTCCGGCCTTTCGGGAAAGGCCAAAATCCGAAAGTCCAGGCACGCAAGGACACCGGACAGGCCGCCTGCCGTGCCGAAGGACCTATTGTATAACGATACCCGCTTGTTGCAGCCCTGTAAACCGCATGGGCCGGAAAAACCTTCCGAAAAGGAACGATCAAGCGCGCATACCCGCACCCGGCAACCGTCCGGGCTCCAGAAAAAACTGCCCCGCAGGATCTCTCCCTGCGGGGCAGCAGACAGACTGTGACTTACTTTCCTTCGGCTCCGCCGCCCTGGGGAGGCATGTGGCACGGACGGCAGCCCGGTCCCAGCATGGCCGTATGGCAGCCATAGCAGGAACGCTCGGAATTCTTGGTATGATACGCCCAGAACAGGCTCTGGGGATCACGTTCCCGCGTCCCCTTCAGGGAGTGGCATTCCTCGCTTGCGCCACAGGACACATAGGCATCCTTGGCATCAGAGGGGGCCGCGTGATGACAGACGTCGCACTCCACGCTCTCATGGGTAGCGTGGTTGAACTTCACCCACATCTTTTTATGCTCCGAGCTCTTGAGCTCGATGGGCTTGTCCGGAGCCTTGGCGTCGCCAGCCACGGCCCAGGTGGCCGCGCCGCCGATCAATGACAGCATACATATCGCAATGAGCGCTCGTTTCATGCGTTACCTCGTAGTGACCGCTGGCCGCAAGGCAGCCACGGCAGCTCGTGCTAAAACGTGTTCCAGAAAGCGGGATGGATGGGCTGCAGGCCTTTTTTGGCCGCGACCATATCCATATGGAGCATCCCCAGCGCCAGGACGTCCAGATCGGGCGTCGTATCGCGCTCACGCAAGTCCACCGCCGGGCAGTAGGTCTTGCAGCGGGTGCACCAGTCCAGGCGCTCGCCCAGGGCATTCCCCGCTTCTTTCAGGATCTCCATGGCACCTGCCCCTTCTTCGCCGCAGAAGGGACAAGCCCCGCGGCGGAAGGTCCAGTCCGTGCCGCACAGCGAACAGTGGAGGTGCTTTTTGCCGCCACCGCCCGCCAGGAACGCGTTTTTCTCATCAAAAACAGGCCGGTCCAGATACGCTATGGAAGGCCCGGATCCGCAGACAGGACAATAGCCCTGCCGCCAGGCACCTTCCACGTTCCAGGGAGCCTCCTTCCCGTTCCCGTGCGGCGACAGCTCCACCAGGGCCCGCAGGACAGGCCCCAGCATAAAGCTGAACGCGAACAGCAGCACCTGTACAGGGATATCCAGATGCGCCGCTATCTTTCCCACGCTTTCGGCACTCTCGGCCGTCTCATTGAGCACGGCTTCCGCCAGGGCCACCGGAGCCTCAGGCCCCTGTGCAGCATCCAGGAAGAACGCCCGCAGCTTCGCCTCATGCGGCCTGACCACATCCTGGGCCGCAAGCAGCGGAATCAGGGTCTCGGCCGCGGCCCTGAGGGCTGTCCCGATACCGGCAAGCGACATCTCCGCCAGCAGCGGATAGCCCTGTGCGGCCCGCTCACGCTGCATCTCGGGCAGACGGATGCCGGCAGATTCCAGCAGGGGCTTGAGCTGTTCGGGCAGCGCGGCCCGAGCAGCCAGCAGCGGGGCAAAGGCTTGCAGGACAGGGGACAGGACAGGACGGCGGGCAAGGATACCGCTGACTGTTTCTTCCACGCTTTGACAGGATGCGGCCATGGATACTCCGGCTAACGAAGCCTGCGGGCTTCGGAGAGAGGGTGGGAACGGGGAGAAGGCAACGACATTTAGCCGAAGGTCGCGTATTCGTGATAAAACTCGGCTTCCTCCGCAAGCAGGTAGATCACGCTGACTTCGTCAGGATCTGCCAGGAATGCCTTGGGATGAGTCTTTTTGACGACCTCCAGCCGCTTTTTGGCAAGGGCCAGGATCTCGTCCCGTTCGCCAAAGGCCATGGCCCCGGTGGGGCAGGTCTTGACGCAGGCGGGCAGCATCCCGGCAGCGACGCGGTCGGCGCACATGTCGCACTTGGCAAGGGTCTTTTTGACCTTGTCATACCTGGGGATATTGTACGGACAGGCATGGATGACGTCTGCCATGTCCTGCTCGCTGAGCTTTTTGATCTTGTCGGTCACCAGCACGGCACCGGTCTTGGGATCCTTGATCATGGCGCCGGGCACGGCCATGTCGGCCACGTCCACGCAGATGGGCGTGACGCAGTGGCGGCACTGGTCCGGGAAGAAGTTCCAGACCACATTGCCCTGCTTGTCCAGATGCTCGTGGAAACGAACGATCTTGTAGTTGTTGGGGTTCAGATCCGGCGGATTCTGATGGCTCCCCCGCTGCTTGGTCTCGTTGGCGGGCAGATCGTGCCATTCCTTGCAGGCAAGCTGACAGCCGCGGCATGCCGTGCAGCGTGTGGTATCGACTAAAAATGCTTTCGGCATATCTTTGCTCCTTGGGGGGCGTGCCCCGAAGGGCACGCCCGGTGCTGGTTAAGCAATTTCCGTCAACTTGTCCGCCTTGCGGATGTTCACACAACAGGCCTTCGCTTCGGGGATGGTCGTGTTGGGGTCACAGGCCACAATGGTCAGACGGTTGGTGGAGTCGCCGCATTTCGGCGTCGTCCAGCCATAAGCAAAGGGCATACCGATCAGATGGACTGTCTTGCCCATGACCTTGAACGGACGGATGCGGACCGTCACCATGGCAATGGCTTCCACCCTGCCGCGGGCGCTTTCCACGATCACGCCGTCACCGTTGGCGATACCCTTTTCCTTGGCCAGCTCGGGGCTCATCTCCACGTAGAGCTGGGGCTCGGCTTCAAGCAGGTTGGGCACGTTGCGGGTCTCACCGCCGCCACACCAGTGTTCCGTCATGCTGTAGGTCGTCAGCACGATGGGATACTTGGGATCGGCAGCCTTGGCCAGTTTGTCCATATCACTGGTATGGAACTTGTAGACCGGGCTGCTCAGCTGCTTGGAGAAGGGATGCTGCGCCACGGGCGTTTCCGCCGGTTCGTAATGCTCGGGGAACGGGCCGTCCAGACGGCCGGGGCCGTACAGCTGGGCGTAACCGTCCGTCGTCATGATGTAGGCCAGCTTGCCGTTCTTGGTATCGGCCTGCGGCGCCCAGGGGCCGTCCGGCACGTCGCCCACCCACTTCTTGCCGTCCCATTCGATAACGGCCTTCTTGGGGTTGTAGGGCTTGCCGTTCAGGTCCACGGAAGCGCGGTTGTACAGGATGCGCCGGTTGACCGGCCAGCACCACGACCAGTTGGGATACAGGCCGATGGCGGCCTGCATGGGCGTCTGGGTCGGGTCGCGCCGCTTGGACTTGTTGCCTTCATCCTCCGTATAGCTGCCGGTGTACAGCCAGTTGAGGGACGAGGTGGAGCCGTCGGCCTGCAGGTTGCCGAACGCCGGGACCAGGTCGCCCTTCTTGTACAGGCGGTTGCCGATCTTGGTATCGGCCCAGAAGAAGCCGTTGATGCGGCGGGTCCATTCTTCGGGGTCGTACTTTTCGGGCCAGTTCATCTTCAGCAGGGCTTCGGGCAGCTTGCCGCCCTCGGCCTTGTACAGCTCGCGCAGCTTGTTGATCAGCGGCACGAACATGTCGGCGAAGTTGCGGGCTTCACCGGCGGGTTCCACGGCCTTGTCGAACCACAGCAGCCAGCGGCCGCTGTTGCTGATGGTACCGGCCTTTTCCACACGATGCGCCGACGGCAGCAGGAAGACTTCGGTCTTCATCTTCTTGGGGTCGACGCCGGGACGGTGCCAGTTGTCCGTGGTTTCGGAATTGTGCAGCTCGGCGCAGACCATCCAGTCCAGATTGTCCAGAGCCTTGCGCATCTTGTTGGTGTTGGGGAAGCTGTTCATGGGGTTGACGCCGAAGACAAAACCACCCTTGATCTTGCCCTGGTACATCTTGTCCATGACATACATGTACGAGTAGTCCGCTCCGGGCTCACCCTTGGGCAGCAGGCCGTAGCAGAAGTCATTTTCCGGTTTCGCCTCTTCACCGTACCAGCCCTTGAGCAGGCTGGCGAAGTACTTGGGCCGGTTGCCCCACCAGTTGGCACTGTTGGGGATCTTGGTGACCGGGGTATTGGCCTTGTTGAACTGGGCCAGGGTCTGCCAGGGAGCCAGCGGCAGGCCGATATAGCCGGGCAGCACATGGTACAGCAGGGCATGGTCCGTGGAGCCCTGCACGTTGGGCTCGCCACGCAGGGCGTTGATGCCGCCGCCGGCCACACCGATGTTGCCCAGCAGCAGCTGCACCAGCGTGGAGCAGCGGATATTCTGCACACCCACGGTATGCTGGGTCCAGCCCAGGGCATACAGGATGGTGCCGGCCTTGTCGGGCTTGCCGGTGGCACAGAACTGCTTGTAGACCTTGAGCAGGTTCTCTTCGGAAACACCCGTGATGTCGGAGACGTTCTTCAGGGTGTAACGCGAATAGTGCTTCTTCATCAGGTTGAAGACGCAGCGTTCGTGCTTCAGCGTGGCGTCACGCAGCGGAGCGCCGTCCGGGCCCTTTTCAAAGCCCCACTTGCTCTGGTCATACTTGCGCGCCTTGGCGTCATAGCCGCTGAAAAGGCCATCCTTGAAGTCATAGCCCTTGCCGACGATGAACGAGGCGTTGGTATAGTTGACGACGTAATCGTGGAAATAGCTGTTCGATTCCAGGATATAGTTGACCATACCGCCCAGGAACGCGATATCCGTACCGGAGCGCAGCGGCACATGATAATCGCAACGGGCGGACGTACGGGAGAACTTGGGGTCGACGTGGATAAGCGCCGCACCGTTGTCCTTGGCCCGCATGATCCATTTGAACGAAACAGGATGATGTTCAGCGGCATTGCTGCCGATAATAAGAACCACGTCGGCATTCTTGATGTCGATCCAGTGGTTGGTCATAGCACCGCGTCCGAACGACTCTGCCAGAGCCGCAACAGTGGGGCTGTGTCAGACCCGGGCCTGGTGGTCCATCTGGACAACACCCAGGCCGCGCATGGCTTGATGGATAACGGCGCATTCCTCGTTGGAGGCATGCGAGGTGCCCATCATGAAAATGCTTTCCAGACGGTTGACCGTCTGGCCCTTGCTGTTTTTGAGGATAAGATCCTTGTCACGCGTATCCTTCACGCGACGGGCGATCTTTTCCAGCATCCATCCCCAGTCCTTCTCTTCCCACTTTTCACTGTAGGGCGCCCGGTACAAAGGCTTGGTGAGGCGGTGCGGGTTCGTGTACATGGAGAACAGGGCTGCGCCCTTGGCACACAAGGCACCTTCGTTGACAGGGAAGTCAGGGTCGCCTTCCGTACTGACGAGCTTGCCGTCGCGCACGTAAGCGATGACCTGACAGCAGACAGCGCAGAACGGACAGATCGTGATGACTTCCTTCGCGCCTTCTATCTTGAGACTCCCGGCATAGGCCTGGGCCTCGCCGAGGTTGAAACCGAACTGGCTGAGCGAGAGACAGAGTGCACTCACGCCTGCCAGTTTCAGGAATCCCCTTCGTGTGTAGCTCATAGGCTTCCTCTCCTGGGTCAGGATGAAACAGGGAACATGCCGGAGGGAGTGCTTGCCTGACGGCTGCGAGCTCCGGCACGTTTTTTCTGTGAAGCGTTCCTGAAACAAGACGCCCCACAAAAAATATTTTATGAAACCGTAGCACCGAAACAAAAACTTAGCAAGGGGATACGACAAATAAACAACGTTGTTCAAAACGGGACAAAAGCATCCGCTCACCCCGGAAGTCTGCCCGGATAAGATCCTTCCTTCGTTGCGAATTTGCGAGACAAACAGGAACAACCGGCAAGGCCGACTTCGCGCGGACCTGCCATCTTTCCTTAAAAAAGCATGAGGTGAGCCCTCTTGCGGTCTCCCATGGATAGTCTGCCCGTCCCGCATGCAGAAACAAGTAAGCGGTCCAGGCATGTTCTTTGTAAGAGCCGTACCAGACCGTGAGGGTACGTCCCCAGCGGGCGACCAGCAAGGTCTCGCCTATTTTAGATGTCATATTCATCCGGACAGCCTGCTCCCCCAAAACGCCCCCGGGGACGCTCTTCTGCCTGTTGCCTATCTACCAAGAAACGTTTAGCCTTTTTCAAACTCTTAGGGAGGATCATATGCAGAAAGTCCTGACGCTTACGGCAACCTGTCTCCTGGGTATCCTTCTTTGCGCATCCGCAGCACTGGCTGATGAAGTAAAGACCGACCACTTTACGCTGAACCTTCCCTCCGGCTGGACGCAACCCCAGCCTGTGCAGTCTGCCCAGGGCGCGACCATGGCCATCCTCCAGAACGCCGCCGAACAGACCGTCATCACTGTGGCTGTCACGCCTGTCCCGCTTTCCGCCAAAGATCTCGCGATTCAGACCATTGCCAATATGAAGGCTGCCGGTTTCACGACCTCCGAACCTGTGGCTTCCGGCGATTCCTATGTGGGAGAATTCTCCAAAGAGCAGGTCAGGGGCGTCAGCTATTTCAGTGCCAACGGCAAGCTCGGCAGCGTCATCACCATCATGGGCGCTTCCCTCGATGCCGGTAAGAAGATGCTGAAGGACAATCTCAAGCCTGCCGACAGCAAGCTTTTCCCCACTGATTTCTAGCCGCTGCACTCCCCAGCTTTGCACGAACAACGGCCCCCGTCCCGACAGGACGAGGGCCGTTATTTATGTTTGAACACATACCAGATGTTCAAAAAAAGCGGGCTTTCTTTCGCCTTGGTCAAGGTGTTCCACAGGCGGATTTTGAGTCCGTATAAAAATATTTTTATATCAAATAGATAAGAATATCTGCATATCGTTTCTGCGGTATGCGGGCATCTTGCGTCCTTTCAATTTTTCTCCATCGAGCCCTGTCCGGAATGGAAAGGGCTCCCCTCTTTTTCTTTTTCCTGCCTCATTGCCCTTCTCCCTCCCCCAGCCCCGTTGTCCCACCAAAGTTTGCGTGACAATATATCTAATAATCTATATTTAAAAGCTGCTCATCAGCTTTCACAAAGGCAGTCCTGCCAGCAGGCGGGGCGGCAAAAGGAGGGGGAGATGAAAACGATGTATTGGAAAATCCTGGGTGCAGTAGCCCTGTCAGGGATGCTCTTTGCTCTGCCGGCATGGGCGGAAGAAGCAGGGGACATGCCTCAACCCCAGCCCGCGCAATGTGGCTCCGATCTCTCGTACAGAGATGACGACCCGCTGGCAGGGATCCTGAGTGCCCAGCGTGGCTGCTGCTCGTGGCATGGGGGCGTATCCGGGCAGTGCTATCAAGGACGCGTCGTGTGCAATGACGGGACGTTGAGTCCGTCATGCCGGTGCCAGTCATCCGAAACGGAATTGCAGACCGCCTCCTAAGAGGATGTCCGGCATGTTTTTTGATTTTAGAGCGTGTTTGGAAACTTCAGCTTTTATAGTTACAAGAAGGCATGTG
>NZ_JABAFY010000069.1 GCF_012843875.1 Desulfovibrio piger
GCTGCCGCGCACAGTCTTTTTTTGTCCACATGCCTTCTTGTAACTATAAAAGCTGAAGTTTCCAAACACGCTCTAAATGTAGCCATATCTTCCTCCTTTTCGTGCTCCTCTACTCTTCCACAAAGCCGAAGTTGGTGATTTTCAGAGTGCGGCAGTTTTCGGAAACAGCGCGTATCGTGCTTGGCTGGAGGCCGTTGGGCGCAGCCGCATGGACGTCGAAGCGCAGTTCCACGGTAACGCCGTTTTCCTGCGTGAGGATGGAGACCACCTCTTCGAGGATCTTCTGCACATCGCGGTTCACGCGGGTGGTGTCGAGCTGAGTCGAGAGGTAGAAGCTCATGCTCTTCGGCGCAGGCGGGGTGGGCTGAACCGGCTGGGGCGCGGGAGGCGTAGGAGTAACAAGAGCTGGCCTGTCAGGAGTAGGCACGACAGGTTCAACGACAGGCGGCTGTACCGGCGGAGTCGTGGCTTCCTTCTCCCGCTCTATCTGAGCCTTGGCGGCCTTCACCTTCACAAGGTAGCCGCTCTTTTCCGGGCGCACTCTCTCGCCAAGTTTCAGGCTGATATAACGGTCTTCGCCCACAGCGGCGGCATAGGCAAAGAACTCCGTCTCGCCAAGGCCGCTCGTAATCGCCTCTTCTAGCACGTCATAGCTCGCCAGCCTCGGCAGGTAGCAATAGGTGCAGAGCCATTCCCAGAGCTGTTTTATCTCCAGATGGTTCACGCCTTGCCACAGCAGATTATCCAGTTCCATGAGCAGGAGCGCCGGGGCCCACTTGGTCACAGCCCATTCATTTTGCAGGAGTTTCTTGGCCGCGCGAGTGATGATGCCGTCCGTGCCGCCGCTCAGGCGCGTGCGTTCCCAGTCCAGCGTTTTGCGGTCGTAGGTGTCAACGCTCGGCACAAGCAGCCAGCACCATGCTTCCTTGAGCCGCAGGTCCACGGTCTCGTCACTGCGCTTGAGGCTGACTTCCGTTTCGCGGTTCTGCGCGGCATCGAGGTTCAGGTCTTGGCTGTCTTCCTTGATGGAAGTCCACGCAATGAAACGCCGCACCTCCTGCTCAAGATTGGCCATCAGCGCCTGATCCGCCGCGAGAAAGACCAGCATATTCCGGTACATACGCGGAGCCGTGCCGCGCTTTTCAAACATCTCACTTACTGAGCGCATGGCGGCGCAGTCCTGAGCCGACTGAGCGTAGCTCTCCGCCGGGCGCAGAACCACCAGTCGCACGGACTGCTCATCCGGCACGTCCAGCGACGACGTCGGGCAAACGTGAATACCCGCAAACGGCGCTTCCTTACGCAGTTTCTTGAGGCGGCGTTCTATCTCGAATTCCACGTCCGAGGCCGCGATCTGCGTGGCGCGATCTTCCACGGTCTTTCTCAACGTGGGCCGCGTGTCGTACCAGAAACGGTCGCCGGAAGGATTGGTGTAAAGGTAGGCCAGCTTGTTCTTGAGCGTGTTGCAGGCGTCGTTGAACAGTGCCACCTGCTCGCCGGGCTGGGTCACGCCGAGGCGCACGCGCGACGCCTCCAAGCCGCGTACGTTCTGCTGGCGCACCGTGGGCGCACTGCCCAGCATGATGGCGCGGGCCACGCGGCGGGCGGCGAGAATCTTGCCGTAGCGCGAATTGGCCTTGTCCAGCAGGTAGGGCACGGACTGCTTGCCGTCCACCTCCTTATCCACAAGCGGATTCCAGCCTTCGGAGAGGTGGCGGGTCAGCTCGTCGCGCACGTTGGGCACGTCCATAGGCAGGGAACCGGGCATGATGAGCAGTCCCGCGTCGTTGCCCATCCACAGCTCGTGGATGACCGCCGCCATGAGGCGCAGAACGCCGCGCGTGCGCTGGAAGCGCTCCAGCGTGGCCCAGTCGTCGTAGAGGCGGTCGAAGACTTCGGGATGGATGGGGTAGCAGGAAACGAGGCGGTTCTTGTACTCAAGTTCCTTGGTTTCCAGAGGAAAATCCGACGTGTTCTCGCGGTACATGGCACTGAAATGCTCGCACACCATGTCTCGTGCGCCGGGGTTCTTGCAGTCGAGGAAGAGACGGCGGCGCACCACCTCGAAGCCCTCGTTGGCGGCCACGGGCTTCCAGATGGATTCCATGCGGCCGAAGGTGTGCTCGATGGCCTCCAGAGCGGTCTGCCCGGCCTCGCCGCCGATCTCGATGTTCGATTCGGGGATGGAGGCCACCACAAGGCTGTTACGGCTGGCGCGGGCGGCCTCGGTTATCTCCTGAATAAAGGTGATGAAATTGTCGAAAGAGCCGGACGGCAGGCCGTTCACGCCGTAGATGCGTTTGGCGTAGGCCACAAGTTCGTCCATGAGGATGAGGCAGGGGCCGCAGGCATCGAAGAGGTTCTTGAGAGCTTCCGAGCCGGGGGAGATGCCTTTCTTGTCGGCCTCCTTCACGAAGTCGTAGAGCTTGGGATTCTGGGCCGAGAGCGCGAGCTGATAGGCCATTTCGCCCCAGAGCGTGCTGACCGTGATGCCGGGCAGATTCTGCGGGCGCTTCACCTTGCTGGGGTCGAGCGCAGTACCGACTAGCACCGCCGCGTGGACTTTGGGCAGACTGGCGAGCCCTGCGGACTGGAGCACCGGACGCACGGCGGGAATCTTGTCCACGGAGACCGTGCCGCGCAGAAGGTGGTAAAGGGCCAGCATACTGTGGGTTTTACCGCCGCCGAAGGCCGTTTTGAGCTGGATGACGGGTTCGCCGTCCTTGCCGGACACACGGCGCAGAGCCTGCACCAGAAGCCCGGCCATGCCTTCGGTGACATAGGTTCGGGCGAAGAATTCCACGGGGTCGCGGTATTCGTAAGAGCCTTCGCCGCGCGCCACCTGCGAGAGGTCGGCGGCGAACTCGGCGTTGCGGTAGCGGCCCTGCGCTACGTCGGGATGAGGTTCGATGACATCGCGCCAGCTCGGCAGATTGGCCGGGGATTCCGCGAGTATGCCGGAAGCCTTGGGCGCGGCGGGCGCGGGTTGAGCGGCCTGAGCGGTGACAGCCGTGGAACCGGCGGCAGAGCCATAGCGGGACTCACGCAGGAGGGCGCGGATCTCTTCGGTGGCTTCGGCGTCTATCTGCTCGCAGAGGCGAGACATGGTGTCGAGCGCGCGCCAGGTGTCGCTGTCGTTGAAATCGTCCGCGCCGATGTGGGCCAGCTTGTTGCGCACGCCCATGAGTTCCTTGGCCCATGTGCGGTGGTCGATGGACAGACGCTTACGGAACACATCGCCCCACAGCGCATCAAAAAGGATGAGGCATCGTTGGATGTCCAGCGATTCCATGAGCTTCTGATCCGGACCTTCGAGGGGCAGTCCTCGCCGCTGAAGCTCGTGCAGGGTGGTGAGCACGGCCTGACGCCACCAATCCGGCCCATACTCCACACGGAGGGCGGCGCAGATGTACGGGGCAAAGCCCATGAGCAGGGCACGGAAACCACGGAAAACGAGTTCGTTATTGTTGGTCATGGCTAACTCTCATCAGATAAGGGAACCCTGCTGGGCGGAGCGGCGCACGGCGCGAAGTTCGGAAACCTTCTGCTGTATCTCGGGCCACGAGACCACGAGCGAGTTGTAGGCGTAGGCTTCGGCGTTCCAGCCCTTGCGCTCGGCAAGGGAGAAGAGGCGGTAGGCGAGGTCGCGAGCGCGTTCGGCGTCGGCGGGGTAATCCATGCAGAGCATGGCGCAGGCCTCAACACCGCCTTTTTCGAGGAACTGGCAAAGGTACTGGGTGAGCATCCAGAGGCATCGGCCCGTGGAGCTTCGCGCCTCGGCTTTGAATTCCGGCAGTTCGGAGCGGTCGAAAAGGTGGACGACGCCCTTTTCGGAATAGACCAGCCCCATTTCGGCCAGACGTTCCACAGAGGTGTTCTTAGCGCGGGCCAGAACGTCGGCCTCGCCGAACTTCATGTTGTTGAAGGCGAACTGGGTATAGAGGTCAACGCAGAAGCGGCTTTCGGAATCGAGCACGCCGTCCTGTTCCGAGAAATACAGGTCGAGCTCGGCGTTGATGGTCTGGAGTGCGCTCCGCACGTTCATGGGCGATCCGTCCGCCTCCAGCACCTTGGCGTAGCGGGAATACACGCCCATGCCCGGGCCGATGGCGGCCTGTGCCATGTCCACCGGGGCGATATTGCTGGACTGGAGCTTCTTCAGCGCCGTGCGGAGTTCTCGTTTCAGCTCGGCAATGAAAGAACGCCGCGTGCAGGAGGGCGCATCTTCCGGCCTCTTGCGGCAGACCAGCACGATGGAGGAAGCGAGGGCGTTGGAGTTGCTGGCAATAGAGCGGTTAGCCATTTCTGTTCTCATTGGCCATGTGCCGGTAATGGCAAAGCCAGCCTGAATGATAGCGGAAAGCATGGTTTCCCAACCTGTAGAGGCCGTCTGCTTGTCTTCCTTTCCCTCGTCCGATTCGCTTTGTTTGTAAGCGTAATAAATGGTAACGGGCACATTTTCCCGAGAATATTTGTAAAGTTGACAGCAGGTCTTGAACATGCCGTCTTCAAAAAAATTACGGGCTTTTTCCTTGCTTCCATCAAAACGATAGGGAGTAGCCACCAGTTCTTCCGTCTTGGGGACAAGCATAGTTCGGAAAAGCTGAGGGTAAGTGGACTTCAAAGAACGCCGCAGCCAGACATAAAAGAAGTCAGAAAGGTCGGCATAGCCGATATTGTCGTAATAAGGCGGGTCGGAAGATACGACAATATTTCGAAGCTGGCAGTCTGTCTGAGCGTCATGTTGAATGGCATGCCCCTTGGAGCTAGCTGGAAACTCCAACTGACATTTTATAACCCAGTCCAACATATTATCAAAACATCCAGAAGAATTGCTGAAAGGATTCCCTTCTGAAAAATCCCAGACCATAGGAATCGCCTGACGGCCGAAAGTATTTCTTAGGCCATCGCGTGTGCTATCCCAACTGCAAATAGAAGAGCCTCTATCCGCCATCTTATCCACAAGAAACGCCAAATACACGCCTACAGCCTGACCATAGGCCAATGCACCTGCGCCACCTTCAGCAAGTGGCGTTTCATCGTTGGTCATGCCGATGGCCAAGGCATCACGCATGGCCTTCTGCTGGGCTTCGGCTACGAGGTCGCTGAAGGTGGTAAGGGCTGTGAGCTGGCGGTTGGTGAAGAGTTTATGAAATTCCGTCAGGCCATAAACATTGGTGTTTAGATGCCCGGGATAATAAGCCAGCTCTCCTTCAGGATAATCGGAAGGCTTTTCAACCGTTGAAGAGTTTATTTGGATTTCATCAGCGGGGATGTAGATACGACCATTTCTTCCTTCTCCCACAACTGCCATAAGATGAGCTGAAAGTTCATCTTTCATCCCCTGTTCCCGCACATAGGTGAACGGCACAGGCGTACCACAGCAGGCGCACACAGCTCCCTTGCGGTTCACCGTGCCTTCGAGCTTGGGCTTGCCGCTATGATGCACTTCATAGCTGGCTTTTCCGTCCTCGAAATGCGGCTCAATCCACGCTTCATTTCCCTTTTTCTTGGAAAGCTCAAAACTGCGAACCAGCGGCATCTCGCAACCGCAGGCGGGGTTCGGACATTTCACAGTCCTAGCCCATATCCATGCGATAACGGTCGCCTCGCCGCCGCCCTGTTCGGCAGGAATCTGCACCTTGGGATACAGGTGACCTATGCGCTTGAAAGCCTCCTGCTTCATCCATTCGCCGTAGTAGCGCACGTCTTCGGCAAGGCCGGTGGCTCCGCGCCACGAGCGATCCTGCCCCAGCTTGGCGCGGGCTTCGGGGTTCACGGGAGCCTGCCCGGCAAAGCGCGGGGGAATCTCTATCATGGCCTTGTTTATCATCACGGCCACGGGGTTCAGGTCGTGCGCGTGGGCTTCAAGCCCCAGACGCTGGGCTTCCAGCGGGATAGCACCACCGCCCGCGAAGGGGTCGAGGAACACCAGCGGCTCTTCGCCCATGTACTTCTTTATTTCGGCGCGGGCTTCGTTCAGCAGGTCTTCATCGTTGGAATTTTCCCACTTCACAAGGCGGGCCAGCAGGCTGTGCAGACGCTGGCGTTCCTTTTCCTGCTCCTGTTCCGTGGGGAAAAGCTCAGGATGCGAGGACGGGTCGTCCACCAAGGAAGACCAGATGACAGCACGGGCGGCGGCCAGCGGACGGCGCGCCCACCACAGATGCAGGGTGGAAGGGTGGCCATGCCGGATGGACTTCTCACGGGCGGACTCCGCGTTGATGGCTTCCAGCGGAAGCGCGACTTCGATGAGTTTCTTTATCTGGCTCATGGCTTACCCTTCGTAGATGATTTCCGCATTGCTCATCAGCGCGGAAAGGTTGAAAATACTGCCTTCCGAGCTGAAGTCCGGCGAATTTACAAAGGGCCGCTTCAGGTAGGTCGTGCGAGTGCGCGGGCCGTCCACTTCCACAAGGGCAAGGATGAACTGCTCCGGCTGGTTCAGGGCCGTAAGGATTTCGTTTTTCGTGACGATGACGTTTGTTGCCCCGGCGGCGCGGCCCTTCACTTCGATAAAGCGCAGGCTGGGAACGCCCTTGGCGAGGGCGTCCGGCACGGTGCTTTCGATGTCGTAGCCGCATTTTTCCGCGCTCACGTCGCGGGGCAGGAAGCCCTGCGCGCGTTCGGCTTCCATCACGGCCTGCATGGCCGCCATTTCTATGGCCTTGCGTGCGCGGGCGTCGGCGCAGAACTCAGGCGTGGCGCGGCCCGTGAGCTTCGCCATCAGTCCGCCGGGAATGATGAGCGCCCCGCCGATGATGACCGGCGGCAGGGCCGAAATAGTGCGCTCGGCGGCCAGCTCGTCCATGCGGCGTTTGAGGCGGGCGGCCAGCTCTTCGGCGCGGCGTTCCGCCATCTGCGAATTGAGCTGGGAATTGCGCTTGCCCGCGTTTTCCTTGAGCTTGAGGTCGGCGGCGCGGTAGTCCCAGTACTGGATCTCGGCGGTGAGGCGTTCCTTGACGGCCTTTTCGGTCTTGTCGATGAGCCGTTCCTTGCGGGTGCGGACTTCGTTCAGGTGGCCGGGGATGAGCCGCGTCACGGCGTGGCCGAGGGCGAGGCTTTCCACGCCGCCCGCAAGCCAAGCCTTACCGCTGGCGTGTTCGAGCGCGGCCTGCCGCTCCTCGCCAGAGGCGGGGCGGTAATCGAGATACGGCGCGTAGCCTGCGTTCGTGGCCGTGCCGTCTTCGCCTATCTCTACAAAATGGATGTTGCGCGAGATGACGCGGCGGCTCCCGTCGGCAAGGAGCGTGCCGTCCTGAATGGTATGCTCGATGTAGAAGAGCAGGCGCGCGGCTTCGCTGGGGTCGCTTTCGTCCACCAGCACGGCCCCGCGCTTCAAGAGGTCGCCGGAGCGTTCGCGCATCACATCGAGCACGGCTTCGAGCAGGGGATGCCCGGGGCAGATGAACGCGGCAGGCACAGCGCCCTAAATGTTGCGGTATGCCTTGTCGAAGCAGATGCGCTCGTAGCGGGTGAGCACGGGCTCGCCGTTGCCCACCTGCATATCGCGGCTGCGCACGGAGTGGGGAACGAAGGTGATTTCCCAGCGGCCCTTCTCGCGCGGGGACATACGGCCGCCCAGCTCGCGGAACGCCTCCTTGAAAAAGGCTTCGATGAAGTGCGGCTGGAGGCGGCGGGCCTCCATGCGTTCCATGTTCTCGCGTATGACGGCCACGGTTTCGGCGTCCATCACGTCCTGCGTGAGGGCGTGATCCTGCACCAGCTTGCGTATGGCCTCGCGGTCGAAGGCCGAGTCCATGTCGGCGTCGAGGCGGGTCTGCACAGCGGGGTCACTGCCGTGGCGCACGGCTTCGATGAGCAGTTCGCGCAAGGGGCGGTTGTTGAACGTGACCTTGCCGAGTATGTCGAAGACCTTGCCGCCCAGCGCCTGCTTCTCCTGCTCCAGCTTTTCAAAGAGCTTTTTGAAGACTTTGCCTTCGCGGGTCTCTGCGGCAACGAGGTTCCAGAGCCAGCAGTCCTTGCTCTGGCCTATGCGGTGGATTCGGCCGAAACGCTGTTCGAGGCGGTTTGGGTTCCACGGCAGGTCATAGTTCACCATAAGGTGCGCCCGCTGGAGGTTGAGGCCTTCGCCTGCGGCGTCCGTAGCGATGAGGATGCGCACGTCCTTGTCCTGCTTGAAGCGTTCCTCAACCTTGCGGCGTTCGTCGCGGAGCATGCCGCCGTCGATGACCACCACGGCTTCCTCACTGCCGAGGAGCGAGCGAATCTTGCCCGTGAGGTAGCGGAGCGTGTCGCGGTGTTCCGTGAAGATGATGAGCTTTTCGCGGGAGCCGTCCGAATCGAACATGCACTCTTCGTCCTGAAGCAGGCCGGAGAGTTCTTCCCATTTGCGGTCTTTGCCGCTGGCGCGCACGCGGGCGGCCATGGCTTCCAGCACCTTGAGCGTGGCGATTTCCGCTTCCAGTTCCGCGATGGTGGATGCGGCACTGGCGCGGTCGGCCACCTGCTCTTCGGCTTCTTCCAGTTCGGCGGAGGGCAGGTCGTCGTCATCGAACTCCGCGTCGGCAAGGTCGAGGACGGTGTGGTCTCGCTCCCACATCTGGGCACGCTGGCCGAGGCGTTCTTCTTCAAGGCGGCGTTCAAGGCGTTCCTTGCGGCGGCGCAGAGACTGGAAAATGGCTTCCGGCGAGGACGCGAGGCGGCGCTGGAGAATGGTGAGCGCGAAGCCCACGGTAGTGCGGCGCTCGTTGTTCAGCTTGTCCGCGCGGTTGAATTCGTTCTCCACGTACTCGGTCACGGCCTTGTAGAGTTCGGCTTCCTGCGGCGAAAGGCTGTAGTCCACCGTGGCGGCGTGGCGGTCGGGGAAGAGTTTAGAGCCGTCGAACTTCAGGAGTTCTTCCTTTACCAGGCGGCGCATGACATCCGACACGTTGACGGACTGCGCCCCCGTGCGGGAGGCTCCGCCGAAGCGGTCCAGATCCACGAGCGCGAGGAAGAGCTGGAAGTCTTCTTCCTTACCGTTGTGCGGGGTGGCGGTGAGTAGGAGGAAGTGCCGCGTGATGCTGGAAAGCAGGCGGCCGAGCTGGTAGCGGCGCGTCATTTTCACGTCGCCGCCCCAGACCGTGGCGGACATCTTGTGGGCTTCGTCGCAGACTATCAGGTCCCAATCGGTGACGCGGAGCTTGTCGAGCAGGTTCTCGTTGCGGGCCAGCTTGTCGAGCCGCGCAATGGCGAAGCCCGTTTCCTGAAACACGTTGCCGGAAGCGGCGGCTTCGATGCGTTCGTTGCTGAGTATCTCGAAGCGCAGGTGGAACTTGCGGAAAAGCTCGTCCTGCCATTGTTCGGCCAGCGAACCGGGGCTGACGATGAGACAGCGTTTGAGGTCGCCGCGCGCGATGAGTTCCTTGATGAACAGGCCGGTCATGATGGTTTTGCCCGCGCCGGGGTCATCCGCGAGGATGTAGCGCAGAGGCAGGCGGCCCAGAAGTTCCTGATAGACGGCGGAAATCTGATGCGGGAGCGGCTCGACATCGGATGTGTGGACGGCGAGATACGGGTCGAAGAGGTGGGCGTAGTGGATGCGCCACGCCTCGGACGCAAGGCGGAGCTGTGCGCCGTCGGCATCGAAGCTCCACGGCAGTTCGGCCTTCTGGAGTGTGAGCGAAGACTCGTCTTCCCGGTAGAGAAGGCGAGTGCCCGGCGTGCCCCGGCTGTCCTTGTAGGTGATGTCCAGAACGGCATTGCCGTACCACTGGGCCGCCACGATAGTTACGGCTTCCTGCGGTGCGATGCCGAGAACACTGCTGCCTGCGGTGAGTTCCTCAAGCTTTGCCATGGAACCTCCGCGAGGGGATGGAGGTTCCCTTCCTGTATGTTTCCAACAAGTTATCTCTGCTGACCATGCCGTTATCCCTTGGGAATACGCCCGCCGGCCTTGCAAAAAGGTGTACTTTCTTGCAAGCCGTGAGCGCAAAATTGAGCACTCCATTTTTGCCATAAATCTAGCAAAGTTACAACTCCGCCTCTTCTGACTGGCCTGCCAGCATCCTCCCAATTTTCCCTTTGCAAGAAAGTACACTTAGAGAATGTCCGGCATACATCTTGCTATAATAGTTTTCTCCAAAGGATACAGGCCAAAGCAAGGTAAAGTAGTCCCATAAAATTGACGAGGTAACAACAGTAGCGAG
>NZ_JABAFY010000007.1 GCF_012843875.1 Desulfovibrio piger
CATCGGCAGAAGCGGCGATGTGTATTTTTCCAGTCGCCAAGATCGGGGGGTAAATCCCGCCACGGAGCCCCGGTTCTCAGTATCCAGAAGACGGCGTTGATAAACAATCGGTTATCGGCGGAAGGACGACCGACAGAGCCTTTGGAACCTGGAAGAAGTTTTTCAATATTTGCCCATACCTTGTCGGAAATATCATGCCTCCGATGTGCCGCCATATGGTCTCTCCTCATTGTAAGTGAAGAGATTATAACATACTTTTGAATTTGACGACACTATCTAGGGGCCGGAAAACGGCCCCGTCACAACATTCTTGCCTGCACGCCTCCGTTCCCGGAGGCTAGCCCGTCCGCTGGGCCAGCGACTTGAGCATATCCTGGATGCTCTTGGTCACCGAGGAGATGGTCTCCAGCTTGGCGTTGTACTGCCCCATGGCGAACTGCAGCTCCAGCAGTTGCATCTGGTCCACCTCGCCGGAGGCGCTGATCTGGTCCATCTTGGCCTGCAGGGCCTGCCCGTCCTGGCTCAGCCCATTGGTGGCATTCTGGAACAGCTGGCCGATATCGATCCCGCCCGAACTTCCTATATTCATGATATTCTCCTGACTGATCCGCAATGCGGTCATCTTGCTCTTACGCTTTCTGCTGCCCGGCGCTGCGGCCGGAAGGGCCGCTCCTAAGCTGCGGGGACCGGCCACACCGGCCATCCGCAGTCTGCGGCGGCTTTCCCCGGATCAGCGGTTCAGCGTATCGTAGACACGCTCCGCCACTTTCTCCGCGGCATCCACGGCGGCCATGACCTGCCGGGCAACAGCCATCTCGTCTGACGTCATGCCGGCATCCATGGCGCGCTTGACGTCCGTCCGCATCTCGAACAGCTCCTCGCGAAGCTGCTTGAGGCCACGGCCCGAAGGATCTTCCGCCAGCATGTCAAAGGCTGATTCCATTTCCATCATTTACCTCTCAATCTGTGACTGACGACCTGGCTGCCGTTACGCAGGACAAGGACTTTGGTATCGATGCTCTCCAGGGTCCAGCCGCTGGGGAGCACGGCGCCTTCAAACAGGCGTCTGCCGTCGGCGGTAGTCACGAAACGCATGGGCGACATGGTGACACCGGTCACGCGCAGCCCGCCCAGGGGATCCCCGCCGGTACCGCCCGAAGGCCGGGCCGGTGTGGCAGCGGCGGGTTCACCGTCCCGGGAAGGTGTCAGGGAGCGCTCTGCAGCTGCCAGAGCGCCCGACGCCGACGAGGTCCCGTGCAACCGAACACCGAACAGCTCGCTGGCATCCTGACGGATGGCGTCCAGTTTTCTGGTGTCCTCCGGCCGGAAATCACCGGAAAAATCCACCCTGCCCGGTAGGTAGATGACCCGGACGCTCCCCAGACCTTCCCGCTGCAGGGCCGCATCCAGCACCGGCGCCAGATCCTTTTCGTAAACGATGTGCCGGTCCACCGCCAGCAGGCCCCGGACTTCGGCCTTGAGGGCCGTGAAAGCCGCTGCCTCCAGCAGCTCGTCCTTCATATAGGCCCTGACCTGCAAACGCGGATTGCCCTTGTTCTCCCACAGGACGACATCAGGATGGAAACCGCGGATACCAAGCGAACTGCGCACAGCACGCAGCATGTCTTCCTGTACGGCAACTTCCAGGTACACAGGGATATGCAAGCCACGTGCCATGTCACGCAAACGGATCATGGCAGCATCGTCCGCCACTGTCCCGCGGATCTCCACTCCGGGATCACGGCGGCTTACAGCCAGCCCGCGTATGCCGGCATCTTCAAGATATTTTTTAATGATCTCAGGATAATGTTCAGGATCAGAGTCCGCAGGCCTGACCATCAGCGACAACGCAAGCAGAAAAATCGCCACCAGTACCAGCAGCAAGGCCCGCCAGCCGACACGGCGAGCGGGAGAAGATTCCGGGACATCCGGCAACAGTGTTTCCGAAGCCCCGGCGTCCATGCCAAGATCATTGGCGGTCGGCAACAGCTCCGCTGTCTCCGTGACAGCGGGGACAGCCTCTGCCTCCGCGGACGCCGCTTCTTCGGCCCCGACGGTACGGGCGTGCGGGGACAGCTCCGGTACAAGGCTTTCCTGGGGGACTCCGGGACGGTTCCAGGCAAAACAGGTCGTGCCAAGATACCAGGCGCTCCCGGCTGCGGGGCGCAAGGGACCATCGGCCTCGGCGGGCTCCACGGGCTCTTCTCCCTGCAGGCGAAGGGGACCATCCAGGGGCGTCACGGCCAGTACGGGAAAGGCATTCTCTTCGGACGAAATGTCCAGAACGGCATGACGGGGAGCAAGACCGGTCAGGATGATGTCGCAGGCATCATCAGACCCGACGACCCAGCTTCCTTCCGTCAGTTCAACGCAGGCCCCCAGATGCGGCCCGGAAAAGACATACAGGCAGATGGCACTGCCCCGGCTGCAGGTCACTGCCGTCCTCCGGCAGAAACAGACGTGCTGCCGACAGGGGCCGGCACCGGCTGGGCCCCCGTGCTGGCAGGAGTCAGTATGGGCTGCGGCATGGTCGAATTCTGGATGCTCTTGTTGGTGGCGGGCACAGGCGCCGGCTGGGGCGTGACCGTCACAGAAGGTGCGGGCTGCACGTCCGGCGCCAGTTCACGGCGACGGGCACAACCGCCCACAGGCATCTCCTTGGGACGGCGTTCCTCATAGTCGGCCTGTGTCGGCGTCCGGCTGAAACGGGGGTCATCCACGCGGGACGGCACATTGGAGGCCGTATCCATGCGGACGATGCGCGGCGTGATCAGGATAAGACGCTCCATGCGCTGATGCTTTTTGCCCGTAGAACCGAACAGGCCGCCCAGGATGGGGATGTTCTTGAGGCCGGGGATGCCGGTCTCCGCATCGCTCTGGATCTCGTAATAATGTCCCCCGATGAGCAGGCTCTGCCCTTCTCCCACTATGGCCTGGGTATTGATCTTGGTCTGCTTGATGGGCGAAAGGTTGTTGGGATCCACGGAAAAAAGGCTGGAGCCGTCGTCCCGGTCGTCCTGCACGCTGACCATGAGCTTGATGCTGTCCGCCTGCCCCGGCAAGCCGGGGATGATGTGGGGCGTCACCTTCAGGACGGTCCCGGAGTCGATCTTGAACAGGTCGGAAGATTCGTTGCCCGATACGGGAACGTAGTAGGAGCTGGTATTTTCCAGCGAGGCCTGCACGTTGTCCATGGTCAGCACGGAAGGCTTGCCCAGCACGCGGGCCTGGCCGTCTTCTTCCAGAGCGGTGACGCGGGCCAGGAAGTAGTCCGAGCCGTAGGAATACAGGGTGGAATAGGAAAGGCCCCCGGCACTGGAAGCCCCGGCAGAGGGGAAGATGCCGCTGGTCGAAGTGCCCCCGGCACTGCCGCCGCCTGTCCAGTGCTTGCCGTAAGCACCGGCACCCGACCAGTTGACGCCGAAATCACGGGAGAAATCGCTGTCGATATCCACGATGGCTGCATGGATCTCCACAAGCTCCACAGGCTTGTCCAGATCGGCGATGACCTTGGCATAATAGCTCATGCGGTATTCGGCATCGGTCACCACAACGGCATTGACCCGGGGATCGGCGATGATGCTGGGCCCGGCAGTCGTCCCGGACTGATCCTTCCCGTTCTGGGGGACTGCCGGCGAAGCCTGGGACGTATCCGTCGAGGCGTTCATGGCGATCAGCCCTTTGCCCCGCAGACCTCCCTGCGCCGACGGCTGCACCGTCACCTGTGACCCGGTCAGCGGGGTCCCGTTGGCCATGGCCTGCAGGATGCTGGCCACACCGGGGATGGTCACGGTGGAATCCATGCTGTTGACTTTCATGTCTTCCGCCCAGGCGTACTTGAGCGGGAACACGCGCATGACGCTGCGGCTGCCCTGGGCATCCTCAAAGGCTTTCATGGCCCCGCGCAGCTGGTCCAGATAGATGGGCGGACCGCTGACCGAAAGCAGATTCTGGGCGTGCAGCAGCTTGACGGGCAGCTGCGGCGAGATCATGCCCGCACTGCGCAGCATGTCCCGCAAGGCGGCGGCCGAGACCGTAGACGGCGCCAGGAAGGCTTCCGCCTTTTCGCTGTCGTTCCAGAACGTCACCGTACGTCCCTGCGTATACCAGCGCACCCCGAAGGCCGAGCGCATGCCGTTGAGGAACGTACGGGGGTCCACCTGCTCGAAACGGCCGCTCATCTGCCCCTTGAGGGCAGGACTACATACCGAGCCATAGCCCTCGGCGCGGGCAAAAGCGGAAAGGACCGTACAGATATTTTCATTGTCCGCATAATGAGAGAACGCCGCCCGGAACGGGAAGGCGCTGCGGGAAGACGCGCAAAGACCTTCTGTCGCCAGAAGGCAGCAGAAGATCCAGCACAGGCAGACAGCTACAAGGCGCTTCAATAGACGCCTCCGAAAAACGTACCCGACATGGAGAACATGGGAGGCAACTCCTCACGCGGCGAGTCCCCCAGGCTTTTTTTCCACCAGGCGAGGTCATTGAGGAAATCCCGGACAGCATCGTCGAACTCTTGCTGGGGTACGTCCACAGGCACCCGGGATTGCAATATCAGGCGCTCCCCGTCCAGGCCCCGGGCAGCCGCATCTTCCTGCCGTTCAAGGGCCACGACCGAGGCGCGCTCGCGGCAGATGCCGGCCTGCTGGCCTGCCACTTTGCGGAGCAGACTGTCCCGTCCATGTCCCGGCTCCGGCAGGGCGTGCAGGTCAGCCAGAAGGAAACACAAGCGCCCGTCGGGAGAAAAGACTTTCAGGTCAAGGCCATCCTCCAGCCGAAAGCTGTATGAACCGTCCTGTCCCGGACGGGGGGACTTCCAACCGGCCGTCACCGCAAGGGCACGGACCTTGTCATCCAGCGAAACCATAGGCAGTCCTGCATACGTCTTTCATGTCCAAACACAGTTCAACGGTACGCAAAAACAAGCGTCATCGTCAAACCTTTTCTTCCGGACCGGCGCGCCCTTACGGGCGCTGCCGGATCATCCCAGGATCTTGGTGCGCGTCTGGTTCATGTTGGCCTGCATGGAGTTCATGAAGTCCAGAGACTTGGAGACCAGGTCCTTGAGCGCCTCGTTGGTCTGCTTGGTCTGCTCCATCATAGTGCGGATCTGCTCCTGCTGGGCTTCCAGACGCTTGGCCTCGGCAGACTGCATGCTCTGGCCGAACTCCCCGCCCGCCGTGAACATGCTTCCGGCCGAAGAAAGCATGGTATTGAACGACTGCGCAACTGCGGCCGTGAGCTGTCCGTCCGCGGCATTGCCGGCGCGCATGTTCAGTCCGCCGCTCGAGGATCTGCCCACACCGGCGGCAGCCACCCCCAGGCTGGCTCCACCGGCCGCCATGTTCACCACGGCCCCGGTCACGGCGCAGGCGAACTTCTGGATGGCCCCCGTCTCGATCTTGTCAGCCTGCTGTTCCATCAGGTCGACGATCTGCAATCCCTGCGCCTGGATGATGCTGCGGTTGGTGCGCCGCTGCTCTGCCGCATCCTTAAGGATCACGGAAGCGAACATGGCAGCGGGGCTGGGCAGGGCCACCCAACCGGACAGGTCCCCCGAATTATCTCCGGGCGACGCAAGGTCGGGCAGTTGGCTCCGCACGTCCTTGACGGCCGCGGTAAAGTCCTTGCCGGCCTGGATGGCATTGATCAGGGCCTCATCGACCTTGGCGGCGCTGACACCCTTCGCCTGGGCCTGCTCCAGCAGCCTGCTATACTCGACGGAGCTGTATCCCGCTGCATTCGTGATGATGGTGTCCATACTATCTCCCTTTTCAGGCATCAGGCCATGGCCGGATTGCCGCTGAGGATGGCCACATTGGCCTGCACACTTTCCTGGACGATGTCCGACACGGTCTGGAGCGTCTGTTCGGAGCGCTGCATCATCTGCTTGAGGTGCTCCACGTCCAGTTCATTGGCCATGGCGATGCGCTCCAGGATGGCCTGGAGACGCTTCTGCTGGGCCTGCAAGAAGCTGATATCCTTCTCGTTGGAGGCGGAAGCGATGGTAGTGGCCGACTGGGCGATGGTGTTCGCTCCACCGGCCATGGTGGCCACACGGGCCGTCCAGGAGGCCGCCTTCTGGATGGTCTGGGCCGTGTCCGAAACCGCCTTGGTGGCGGTCTGGGCCGCCTTACCGGCCGCGCCTGCCGCCCCGGCACCGAACGTGCACGCCGCCAGGACGATGGTGGTGGCGAGATCCACGGCGAACTTCGTCCACTGGATCGCCGTATCGCTGGCGCCGCACGCCTCCATGATCTTGCCTATGATGAATGCCGGACTGAAGCCGGCCTTGCCGCCCGAGGCCTCCTCCGTGATGGAGCTGGTCAGCAGCGCCAGGCTCGCGACGCCGACGGCGATGAGCGCCGCACCGGAACCTCCGGCCGCCAGGCCTACCGCACCGGCGGCGATCATGGCCACGGAGCCGATGGCCGCCAGTGCCATACCGATATACTTGAACGCCTTGAGCAGGCCATCCAGAAAACTCTGGCTCTTGGCCTTTTCCAGCTGCTCCTGGATGGACTTGAGTTTTTCGTCGTTGGCCATGGCGCGTTCCTGGGCGCGGGCCTCCAGCGAGGCCATACCGGCCTTGGTCTCGGTACGGCGCTGCTCGAAGCCCACAGCATCCAGCAGGGTCTCCAGAGAAAGGCCGCTCATGGTCAGGCCGGACAGCGAGACCGTGGTGCTGCTCTTCGAGGACGGCTCTTCAAGATCCGGCAGCAGCGAATCACCGCCTGCAGCCAGGAAGGAGCGCAGTGCGTTGAGGCTCTCTTCCAGATCCTTGACATCCAGGGCCTTGGTCGAACCTTGCTGGGTCGCCGCCAGTTGCAGCAGTGCGCTCAGATCGGCCGCGGGCGTCCCGGACTGTGTTCCCTGAACCATACTCATAGCATCACTCCTTGGACTGGGACAGCGTGGCAAGCAGGGCACGGATACGGTCATGGACGGCCTTGTGCGCGGGGATGGAGGCATCGCCCAAGCCCAGAGCGGCGCGGAAGGAAGCCGCCGCGTTCTCGCCATCCCCCAGCTTCAGATAGCACAGGCCGCCATAGTAGAACGGCGCGGGATCCTTGAGGCCGCCGGCCACACCGGCCATGCCGTAGGTATCGATGGCCTGCTGCCAGGCTTCCCGGGCCTGCAGACAACCGGCCAGACCCATCCAGTAACGGGGATCGTCGCCATCATACATGCACAGGCCGCGGAACATGCTTTCGGCATCCTTGTAGTTGCCCGCCTTGTACAGATTGTAGGCATAGGCATAGCCGGATTCCAGAGTATCCTTGCTGATGTTGAACACATCGGCCAGGGTGGCCCCCTTTTCCAGGGCGGCCTGGATGGTGTGGAATTCCTTTTCCGTGAACCCCGCCGCCCTGGCCATGTCCAGCAGGGCGGACTGGATGTCTTTTTCCTGTTCGGTGATCTGACTCATACTCGCTCCTTGGGGTGGATGCCGTCTGCCTGTCTGACGGCTACTGGCCACGGGCCAGACTGGTGAGGGTCTGGTTGGAGTTGGCGATCTGGGTGTTGGCGCCCTGCAGATAGGAGTTGTACTGGCCCATGTAGTCCTGGACGTAGACCATCTCCTGCTGGGTGCCGGTGCCCAGCTCTTCCAGACGGCTTTCCAGCGACGTGATGACCACGTCCCACTCGTCCTTGCCGAGGATATAGTCCCCGTCGCCGTTGGGGTATGCCAGTTTGTGGGCATCCATATAATCCACCATTTCCTGGGACATGGGATAGCAGTCCTTGCCTGTGACCGTGACGCCGTTGATGCTGGTCTTGCCCACTCCCGTACCGCTGTTACCGTCGGCCTGGGCCTGCCGGGCCTCGTTGAGCAGCTGGGAGACCAGCTTCTGCTCGTCCTGCGCCTTGGCGATGGCGTCCATCTTGTTCATGGCCTGGGTCTTGGCGGTCCCGGCCAGTTCCAGCTGCAGCTTGGCGAACATCAGCTGCAGGCTCGTGGTGGGGCCCAGTTCACCGAACGAAACAGAAGATGTCGAGGAAAAATTGACCTGGCTCATATCAGTTCCTTATGTCGGCCGCAGCCTATTGACCACGGGCCAGACTGGTGAGGGTCTGGTTGGAGTTGGCGATCTGGGTGTTGGCGCCCTGCAGATAGGAGTTGTACTGGCCCATGTAATCCTGGATATAGACCATCTCCTGCTGGGTATTGGTGCCCAGCTCTTCCAGACGGCCTTCCAGGGCCGTGATGGCCACGTCCCATTCATCAGAGCTGTGATTGTAGTCGCCGCCGGTCTTGTCATAGGCCAGGCCGTGCGCATCCATGTAGTCCACCATTTCCTTGGACATCAGGGTACAGTTCTTGGTGTTCTTTTCCGTCGTCCCGTTGGAATAGGTCTCGGACTGCGTGCCTGCGGCGATACCGGAGTTGGCATCGGCCTTGGCCTGGCGGGCCTCGTTGAGCAGCTGGGAAACGAACTTCTGCTCGTCCTGCGCCTTGGCGATGGCGTCCATCTTGTCCATAGCCTGGGTCTTGGCGGTCTCGGCCAGTTCCAGCTGCAGCTTGGCGAACATCAGCTGCAGGCTCGTGGTGGGGCCCAGCTCGCCAAGGGAAGAGGTGGCAGAGACATTATTGAAATCGACCTGACTCATATATACTCCTTAATTATGATACCCTGTTGGAAAAGAAGAAAATCAACATTCGGCACAGACGGCGTGAAGCCTGCTGCCCGTCCGCCTACAGGCGGACGATATTCCGGCGGCCGCCTCCGGGGATGCCGCCGGCAGCGGCCGGCCTAGCAGCGGTGCGGGCCTGGGCGGCACGGGCTTCACCGGCACGACGGGCTTCGGCCTCGGCTTCTTCGGCCATTTTACGCAGTTCGGGGGTCAGGGAAGCCGGATCCGTCTTTCCCTGTTCCGGCAGGCCGAGCTGCTTGCGCATGGCTTTTTCCTGGCTTTCCAGACGGGAAAACTCTTCACGGAGGGCGGCGAAATCTTCCATCTGCTTCTTCATATCCTGTTCCGTAAACGACATAACAAATCTCCTTTTGAGTGCGGTTGCAATTGGCAAAGCATAAAGCGTGCCATGCTTGTATTTGGCTAAAAACGCATCAAAAATGCCCAACAAAGCGCCCGATTGCCAACTTTTTTGATACTTCACTTTCTCCGATAAACAACAAAATTCCCGCAACACTCTCCCGGACAGGACTTTTTTACGAACAGGACGCCAGATCCCGCAGGGAGTACCCTTGCTGTTGCCACAGGCTCGTGCTACCAGAAATATGTGGCATGATTCTGGCATATCGCATATCGTGTTGCCAACATTTTTTTACGGGATCGGGAGGCGCAGTTCGTCATGAGCATCGATTTTTCCATTCAGCACTCCCAGGTGCAGCCCACGTCCCGCAATACGACGGCATCCTCCGCAGCCACAGGCTCGCTGTTCGGCAATACGGCCACCGTGGTGGAATCTCCCCTTTCCCTGCTGGCCGAGGCTGCCGAAGAACTGACCTTTGCAGTGGATACCACGGACGATCTCGAACTGGAGGAACGCAAGGAGCGGGACGAGATCAACGAGGCCATGGAGGAACGCATCAAGAAGTACCAGGAGATGATGCGTGAAGCCCGCGAGGTCCAGAAGACAAGGGATCTCAAGGGATTTCTGGACTCCCGGACCGAAAAGGAAGAAGCCCTGCGCCAGCTGCGCCGTTTCTTTCCCGACCCCTCCGAGGCATGGGCCGCCCTCAAGGACATCCAGGAAGAGCTGTCCGCCCCCCCCGACACCTCGCCGGAGACTCTGCGTGTCCTGAACGAAGCTCTGGAAGAGCTGGAACGCACGGAAGGCCCCGCCATACGGGCCGGGATCAACGGCGCGCTCAATGCCCGGGGATTTGAAGGACTGGGCGATGCCGGCGCGCTGGGGAGCTTTTATCGGGAAACCGTCCGTCATTTTGAAGACGTCAACAGCCTCTACGACCATATCCAGAAGACGTACGGCAATAATTTTGAAGCCGCGCTGGACTTCCTCTACAAGGCACTGGCCAGCGACCTTGCGGCCGACGTGCCCAGTATGGAGACCAGCCATCTGGAGCACGTCAACGGCAGCCTGGGCGAGCTGCGGCAGCTGCAAAGCGCCCGCAGCCTGTGCGCCCGCCTGCTGGAACGCTGGAGCAGCATCCACGGGATCCGGCACTGTCCTCTGGACGATATGGCCCTGCTGGGCAAGGTGCTGGACCTGCGCAAGGAGCGCTACATCAGCGGCAGCCGCATCAGCCGCCTGGCCGAGGAAGCCGGTGCCCCGGACATCGAGCACAAGGTGCTTTTCCTTCAGGAGCTGCTCAACACTACGCGTTCCTTCGCCCCGTCCCTGTTCGACGGCAACGAGGGCCGCATGAAGGTGCTGGATGCCGTCCAGGATGCCGTGGACGCCGCCATCGCCGAGGAAGACGCCTGGCTGGCGGAACAGGGATAAGCCTTTGTCCAAGACATACGCGGAGATCTTATGCTGGACCACGAACTGAACGCTTTCGGCATGCGCATGGGCCTGCCCGGACTGGCCTTTTCACCGCAGGGGCTGGTGGCTCTTGATGTCAGCGGCATGGGGCGCCTGTATTTCGAAAAGCAGCAACGGCATGGCCAGGAAGAGCTGCTGGTCTATCTGGCCCGCCCCTTCCCCCCGCATGACAGCACGTTGCCCGAACGGGCCCTGGCCCTGTGCCATTACCGGCATGCACACGCTTTTTCCCTGACCGCCGGCATGAAAGGAGATACCCTGATCCTCCTGACCCGTCTGCCCGAACGGCAGACCACGGCCGCCCTGCTGGAAGAGGCCGTCATGGAGCTGGCCCGCGTCATGAACCATCTACAGGGAGCCTGATCATGGCAACATCCTCCATCAACCTGCTGGATCCCGGACTGGGGATACAGAACATCATGGACCCCGGGACGGCGGGACACCTGCCTGATGCCCGTCCGCTGGCCTCCAGCGCCATGCGTGAAGCCGGTCTGGATGAGCTGTACAACAGCCGCAAGGCAGCCCAGCAGCTGGAGGCGGCCCTTTGTCCGCCCGTGGGCGACGGCTCCCTCCTCCAGCCCGAACTTTTCCATATGGAGCTGCAGGGCGCCCTGACGGCCCTCAGGGACAGCGACAAGCCCGCCGTGCGGGCTTTCGTGCGTGACGAGCTGGCGCCGCTGCTGGAGAACACCGAATTGCTCCGGGCCTATACCGGCCTGATGGTAGGAGGCTAGCATGGCGGAGGCCACCTCCCCGCTCACCACCGGCCAGGGCCGTGCCCTGCAGGTGCTGGGCCATCTTTTTCTGCGCATGGGGCAGTTCCAGCGTGCCCGCAAGCTGGCCCTGGCCCTGCTCGCCCTGGATCCCGCCGACCTCTGGGCCCGGCGCTGTCTTGCCGTGGCCTGGCTGGAGCTGGGCGATCCCGAGCGCGCCCTGGAACAGCTGGACCTCGTCCTGGCGGGCGGACCGCTGGCCTCCCGTGATGCCGTGCTGCATCTGCTCAGGGCCCGTGCCCTGTGGCAGGCGCAGCGCCCCGACGAGGCCCGCAATGCCCTCAATGCCTATCTTGCCGCAGGGGGAAGCCGCCTGTGAGCCTGTTCTCCGACGCACGCAACATCGTCTCCCTGACCACGCGCCACAGTGACCTGGCCCTGGTGGGCCTGCTGGTGGCCGTCATCGCCCTGATGATCATGCCCCTGCCCACGGCCCTGGTGGACACGCTCATCGGCGCCAACCTAGCCCTGTCCTTCGCCATCATGATGATGACCATGTATGTCAGGACACCGCTGGAGTTCTCCTCCTTCCCCACCATGCTGCTGTTCACCACGCTGTTCCGCGTGGGCCTGAACATCACCACCACCCGCCTGATCCTGCTCAACGCCGACGCCGGCGAGATCATCCAGACCTTCGGCGAGTTCGCCCTGGGCGGTAATTTCGTCGTTGGTGCCGTGGTCTTCCTGATCCTGACCATCGTGCAGTTCTTGGTCATCGCCAAGGGTGCCGAACGCGTGGCCGAAGTGGGCGCGCGCTTCACCCTGGACGCCATGCCCGGCAAACAGATGTCCATCGACGCGGACATGCGCGCCGGGGTCATCGACATGGAAGAGGCCCAGCGCCGCCGCGATGTCATCAGCCAGGAAAGCAAGATGTTCGGCGCCATGGACGGCGCCATGAAGTTCGTCAAGGGCGACAGTATCGCCGGCATGATCGTGGCCGTGGTGAACATCGTGGGCGGTACCGTCATCGGCATCACCCAGCACGGCATCTCTGCCGGGGAAGCCCTGGAGATCTACGGCATCCTGACCATCGGTGACGGCCTCGTCTCCCAGATCCCCTCGCTCATCATCGCCATCTCGGCCGGTATCCTCATCACCCGTTCCGGCGATACCCAGGAAGATGTGGGCGCGCAGATCGGCGGCCAGTTCTTCGCCCAGCCCAAGGCCCTGCTCATGGCGGGCGGGCTGATCTTCCTGTTCGCCCTCATCCCCGGTTTTCCCAAGCCGCAGCTGTTCGCCCTGGCCTTCGCCATCGCCGGGCTCGGCTACATCCTGGACAGGATACGTTCCGCCCCCGCGCCCCGGGATGCCCGCAAGGAGCTCAACCAGTCCCTCAAGTCCGCCACCCGCAAGGAACGCAAGGGGCGGCCCTCCGGTCCCCAGGACGACTTTGCCCCCACGGTCCCCATCATCCTCGACATTTCGGAGGGCCTGGCGGCATCCCTGGACTACGACAACCTCAACGACGAGCTCTCCGCACTGCGCCGTGCGCTGTATTTCGACCTTGGCGTGCCCTTCCCGGGCATCAACCTGCGCGTTTCCTCGTCCCTGTCGGGCCTGACCTACGAGCTCCAGGTCAACGAGATCCCCATGTCGCGCGGACATCTGGAACAGGGCATGGTGCTGGCGCGCGAAAGCGAGGACACCCTGCGCATGCTCGGCCTGGACGTACGGCGCGGAGAGAACTTCCTGCCCGATGTGGAAAGCCTGTGGATCCCGGCGGAAAAACAGGCCCTGCTGGAGCAGGCCGGACTCTCCTGTATGACCCACTCGCGCATCCTGGCCTATCACCTTTCCCTGATCCTGGCACGGCATGCCTCCAGCTTCATCGGCATGCAGGAGACAAAATACCTGCTGGACCGCATGGAAGAACGCGCCCCGGACCTAGTGCGCGAGGCCACCCGTCTGCTGCCCGTGCAGCGCATCGCGGAGATCTTCCAGCGTCTGGCCCAGGAACAGGTCTCCATCCGCGACCTGCGGAACATTCTCGAGGCCATCATCGAATGGAGCCCCAAGGAAAAAGATACCGTCATGCTGACCGAATACGTGCGCGGGGCCCTCAAGCGCCAGATCAGCTACATGTATTCACGGGGCCAGAACATGCTGCCGGCCATCCTTATGGATCCCTCGGTGGAAGAGACCATCCGCAAGGCCATCCGCCAGACATCGGCCGGGGCCTTCCTGGCGCTGGATCCCGACACCTCGCGCCGCTTCATCGCGGCCGTGGGAGCAGCGGCGGGCGATTACCGCAAGCATGTCCAGATGCCCGTCCTTCTGGCCAGCATGGACATCCGGCGCTATGTGCGCCGCCTTATCGAAGGGGAGCATTACCGCCTGCCAGTGGTCTCCTACCAGGAGCTCACCCCCGAGATCAGCGTCCAGCCCATGAACCGGATCCGCCTCTAGGAGCTAGGCATGGAACTTGCCATCGATTACGCCGTCAAGGCCCTGTACCTGGTCATGATCCTGTCCCTGCCGCCCATCATCGTGGCTTCGGTGGTGGGCATCGTGCTCAGCCTCATCCAGGCCATCACCCAGCTGCAGGAACAGACCCTGGCCTTCGGCGTCAAGCTGCTGGCCGTGGGCCTGACGCTCTTCCTTATGGGCAAATGGCTGAGCGGCGAGATATTGCGGTACAGCGAGGACATCTTCAACCGCTTCTACCTGCTCTGAACGGCAGGCCCGGATACGGCTGACGGAAGGGGTGCCCCCAGGATACGCCACGGACAGGACACGCATGGATTTTTCGCAATTTTTGCAGGAACTCGGGGTCTACGGGCACCTCACGGCCTTGCTGCTGGGCACGCCGCGGCTCTTCGCCCTGGTCACGGTGGCGCCCTTCCTGGGCTCTGCGGTGGTGATGGGCCAGATACGTCTGCTGCTGGTGCTGGCCCTGTACCTGCCCCTGCATCCCGTCATCGTCAGCCACCTGACCGACGAGATCACGCTTTCCGCAGCGCTCTCCCTGGCGGTGGGCGGCAAGCTGGCCCTGCTCCTGCTCAAGGAGGCTGTGCTCGGCCTGATGATCGGCTTTCTTGCGGGCATCGTCTTCTGGACCGTGCAAAGTGCCGGATTTTTCATGGACAACCAGCGCGGGGCCAGCATGGCTGAAGGAACGGACATCCTTTCCGGCGACCAGAGCAGCCCTTTGGGCCAGCTGCTGTTCCAGAGCCTGGTCTACATCTTTTATACTTCCGGGGCGTTCCTGGCCTTCGTGGGGCTGGTGTACGCCAGTTACGGCATCTGGCCGGTGACGCAGCTCCTGCCCCTGGATGTGCCCCAGGGAGCGCCCCTGTATTTTGCGGAAAAGGTCGGCTGGCTCATGGGGCACATGCTGCTGCTGGCCGGGCCCATCGCGGCAGCCTGTCTTTTGACCGACGTGGCCCTGGGCCTGATCAACCGTTTTGCGTCCCAGCTCAACGTGTATGTGCTGGCCATGCCCATCAAGTGCGGCATCGCGGCTTTCCTGCTGTGCTTCTATTTTGGACTGCTGCTGTCGCATGCACCGGAACTTTTTGATTTTACACGGGAATCCATCCTCAAGCTGAATAATCTCCTGCCGGGAGGGGAATGATGCCGCCATGCCCGCAGGCCATGACGGCAGATGCGGAGCGCGGGAGACTTTGAGCCTATGAGCAGCGAAAAAACAGAACAACCGACCCCAAAACGCCTGCGGGAGTCCCGGGAAAAAGGGCAGGTCGCCAAAAGCCAGGACGTGCCTTCGGCCCTGACCGTCATGGCGGTGGCCGTCTATCTGCTGGCCATGTCTTCCGACATGCTCAATACCTTGCTGGCCATGGGCGAGGCCCCCATGCTGCTCATGGACAGGCCGTTCGAGGAGGCCCTGCCCCTGGCCGTCACGTCCACCCTGCTCTGCGCCCTGCGTGTGGCCCTGCCGCTCATCGGCATGGTCATGGTCGTGGCCCTTTGTGCCAACATGATGCAGGTGGGGGTGCTGTTTTCCGTACAGGCCGCCATGCCCAAACTGGAAAACCTGAGCATGAACAAATGGTTCAAGCAGGTCTTTTCCCTCAAGAATCTGGTGGAGTTTCTCAAGAACATCATCAAGGTGCTGATCCTGGGCATCAATGTGTACATCATTTTTTCCGACTACATGCCGCAGCTGTTCCGCATCCCGCAGGGTGACATCGGCGACATGTGGCGCCTTCTCGGTTCCGTTTGCGGTGACCTTGTCCTTGTTTCGGCGGGCGTGTTCTGCGTCATCGCCGCCGCGGACTGGTGCTTCCAGAAGTGGCAGTTCAACAAGCAGCACATGATGAGCAAGGAAGAAGTCAAACGGGAATTCAAGGAAAGCGAGGGCGATCCGCTCATCAAGGGCAAGCGCAAGCAGCTGCACCAGGAGATGATCGCCCAGAACCAGATCGCCAACGTCAGGAAAGCGAAGGTGCTTGTGACCAACCCCACCCATTTTGCCGTGGCTCTGGACTATGAAAAAGACAGGACCCCCCTGCCCGTCATCCTGGCCAAGGGCCAGGGCGTGCTGGCCCAGCGCATGATCGAGACCGCCCGGGAAGAGGGCATCCCCATCATGCGCAACGTGCCGCTGGCACGCAGCCTGTACGAGCAAGGCACGGAAAACGCCTATATCCCCCAGGACCTCATCGGCCCCGTGGCGGAAGTGCTGCGCTGGGTGCAATCCCTGCGCCAAGGATAAGCCATGCACGAAAAGAACGCCCGAACCCTTGCCCTGCTGATACGCCTGTGCGACGACCTTGCCTGGGGTCGTCCCGCGGACGAGGATGCCCTGTTCGCCCTGACCCGGGAAGGCAGCTCCTCGCCGGAGCTGGAACGTCTGGCCGAGGCCTTCGGCATGATGATCGTCAAGGTGGAAGCCCGTGAATTCCACCGGGCGGAACTGCTGGAAAAGGTGGAACAGCTTTCGCAGGAGCTGGGAAAAAGCCGTCTGCGCCTGCACGAGGAGAACCGGCAGGTGGTGGAGACCCTGCAAAAGGAGTACAACGTCCGCCGCATCATCGGTCGCTGCCCGGCCATGCGCCAGGTGGTGGCCCAGGCCCTGGCCATCGCCCGGCGGCCCATCAACACTCTGATCCTGGGGCCTTCCGGCACGGGCAAGGAGATCTTCGCCAAGACCATCCATTACCACTCCCCCAGGCGTGATGCCCCCTTCGTGGCCGTCAACTGTACGGCCATCCCCGACTCCCTGTTCGAAAGCGAGATGTTCGGCATCGAAAAGGGCGTGGCCACCGGCGTCAGCGCCCGCCGCGGCCTGGTGGAAGAAGCTTCGGGCGGGACGCTCTTCCTTGACGAACTGGCGGACATGTCCCTGCCCAATCAGGCCAAACTGCTGCGCGTGCTCGAGGAACGGGAAGTCCTGCGCGTGGGCAGCGCCCGGCCCGTGCCCGTGGACATCAAGGTCATCGCGGCCACCAATGTGGACCTGCGGCAGGCCGTGGCCCGGGGGCGCTTCCGGGAAGACCTGTACTACCGCCTCAATGTGGCCGAGCTGACGCTCCCTCCCCTGCGCGAACGGGGCGACGACATCCTGCTGCTGGCCCGGCATCTGCTGGCCCAGCATGCGCACAATATGGAACGCGCTGCCCTGCCCCTGGCCCCGGCCACCCAGCAGTGCCTGCTGGCCTACGACTGGCCCGGCAATGTGCGCGAACTGAGCAACGAGATGGAACGGGCAGCGGCCCTTACCGTGGATACGGTCATCCGTCCGTCGGATCTTTCTCCCAAACTGCTGGCCGCCCTGGCGCGCCACGGCTGCATAAAGACAAGCGCCACCGCCCCCCGGGAACCGCTGCCGGACATCCGGACGACATTCAATCTGGAACAGGCGGAGCGCCTGCTGGTACAGCGGGCCCTCGACGCCTGCCAGGGCAACAAGAGCCGGGCGGCGGAACTGCTCGGCATCACCCGGGAAGGCCTGCGCAAAAAGCTGCTGCGCCTCGACAAGACGGCCCACGGCCATGACGGGGAGGAGGCATGAACGCAAGCCTGAGATTGCGGCTGGCCCTGCTGGTGGTCTGTTCCGTGGCCCTCACCGTCGCGCTGGTCCTCTACCTGACCTGGCAGCGGGTCGGGGAGACCATGATCGGGATGGAAGAAAAAAATTTCGCCACCCTGCTGCTGGTGGAAGAGGAACGGCTCAATACGGCCACCCTCAACCATCTGGCGGCCAAGGTGCGCTCCGTGCTCCTGCGCAAAGCGCAGCTGCGGGACACCTCCGCCCGCGTCCAGGCACTGCTGCGGGCCCTGGCCCCGCAACGTCCCGCGGGCAGCGGGCAGGCCCACCTCGTCCTGCAACCCCTGCTGTCCGCCATGGACGCCGCCAGCATCGCTCTGGTGGATGACGTCGACAGTATCCGCATGGAGATCCTGGATACGGAAAAACTCCGTAGCGGCCAGACGAGTCTTCTGGGCCTGTCGTCCAGTCTGCGGGATGCCAAACAGCGGCCCGTGCAGCGCCTGCTCAAACAGTTGTCCCGGGATGGTGATTTTGCCGTTTTTGACCTGCCCCGCCTCGTGGCCACCAACGAAGGCCGCATGGTCCCCTCCGGCACCTATCGCCCCGTGCTGACCTATTTCCTGCCTTTGGACGGCCACAGGCCGTCACGGGAGATCCTGGTCTCCATGATCCCCCTGGACGATCTGGAAAAGATGGCTGTCCGGGCCCAGACGCAACTGCTGGAGGACACGCGGGAAAAATTCAGGGAGATGTCCCTTTATCCCGGCGGGCTCGTGGCGCTGCTGGACGGTGACGGGCATATCCTGGTCTCCAGTGGTGACGGTCTTCTTCCTGACGGCCTCGACGCGGCCCGGGCAGAAGCCCGCCAGACGGGCATGGCCAAGGTCATCCTGCCGTCGGCACAGGGCGATATGCTCTGCCTGCTGGGCAGCATCCGGGCCTTTGGCTGGTATGTGGCCCTGACGGCCCCCCTGGACGAGATACGGGAGCCTTCCGACAGCCTGCTGGCCAGCCTGCTGGCCGTGAGCCTGCCCATCATGCTGCTGGTGGCTCTGGCGGCCCTGCTCATGCTCATCAGGACGCTGCGTCCCCTGAAACTGCTGACCCGCAAGACCCGTCAGCTGGCCGAAGTGGATTTTGCCGCCCCCGATGCCCTTGACCGGCTCGAGCCCCTCCTCAGCCAGGGGCTGCCGCTGGAACGTCGCGACGAGCTGGGCCAGCTGGCCCGGGCCTATGCCCATCTGGGCGGGGCCCTTACCACCAACATCCGCAATCTGATGGAGGCCACCGCCAGCAAGGAACGCATGGAGGGCGAGCTCTCCGCCGCACGCGAGATCCAGATGGGCATCCTCCCGCCCCCGGACGGAGCTCCCGAAGTGTGCGGTTTCCGGGCCTCGGCCTTTCTGGATCCCGCCAAGGAAGTGGGCGGCGACATGTACGACTTTTTCGTCACCAGCGACGGGCGGCGGGCCCTTGTCCTGGGAGACGTGTCCGGCAAAGGTGTCCCGGCGGCCCTGTTCATGTCCATGACCGTCACGCTCGTGCGCTACGCCCTCGTCTCCGGGCTCGATCCGGCGGCCGCCATGTCGCAGGTCAACGCCATGCTCGAGGCCCACAACCCGGGCAACATGTTCGTGACCCTCTTCCTGGCCCTGTATGACCCCCAAAGCGGTGAACTGAGCTACGCCAACGGCGGGCATTGCCCGCCCTACATCATCGATGCGGCCTCGGACGCCCCGCCCCGCATGCTGGACAAGCTAAGCGGCCCGCTGGTGGGCGTCATCCCGGACATGGAATACACGCTGTTCACGGATACCCTCAAGGAACAGGAGACCTGCCTGCTCTTTACCGACGGGGTGACCGAAGCCATGAACGGCGACAAGGAACTGTACGGTGAGGCCCGGTTGCAGGATTTCCTGGCCGCCCATCGCGGGGCCTCGCCCAGGGAACTGCTGACGCTCATTTTCTCGGAGCTTGTCCGCTTCCGGGGAGAAGAGCCCCAATCCGACGACATCACCATGCTGGCCTTCTGCCGCACGCACAGTGCGAGCGTGGCCCAACCTGCCTCTCCCCGGACATCCTCATGACCATGCCTTGCTCTTCGATGGACCAGCGCGCGCCCTTGGGCCGCATCCTGGCCGGATGGATCGCCATCCTCCTGTGCAGCCTGCTGCTGTACGATGCCCTGCTCTATTCCTCCTTGCGCACGGCCACACGGGAAGGGACGCAGGCATCGGCCAGTGTGGCGGCCACGGCCCTGAAAAGCCGTATGGCCATAGGGATCCGCTTTGGCAAAAAGCTGGAGACCTACCACAATATCGACCGTCTGCTGGCCAGTGTGGGCCAGGCTGCCGATATGCCGCTGGCCGTACTGGATGCCCGGGGCATGGCCCTGCATCACTGGGGGCGCTTCCCGCTTTTGCCGGACATCAGCGACCGCCTGCCGAAAACGGGAACAGAGGCTGTCCTTTCCCTGAAGGACGGGGAACTGCTGCTGGCCCCCGTCGCGGACCGGGACGAACACATCGTGGGCCATATCGCGGTCTGGATGCCTTCCCGCAATCTGGATGCCACACTCAGGGATCTTTTCCGGCAGCAGCTGCTCTTTCAGGGCTGGCTGGCACTGGCAGGGATACTGCTTTTGTCCCTCTGCCTTGGCCTGCGCCGTTCCGGAGGCATGCCCCGCAATCTGTGCATCGCCATTTTCCTGCTGCTCATGCTGGGCAATGGGGCCCTGGCCCTGCATGCCGTCAGCCGGCAATATACGCAGGGGCTCAGGAACGATGCCGCGCATACCGGCGCCATCCTGACCGAGGACCTCAACCGCCTGCTGCTGGTGGGTGTCTCCCTGGACGATACCAGCCGCCTGTCCGCCTATCTGACCCGGGCCGCCACCGCCCACGGTGACGATCTTGTCCTGGAGGTCCTGGCGCCTTCCGGCAAAGTATTCGCATCGAGCCACGCTTCCGGCCCCCTTCCCGAACTTTTGCCGCCCGGCGAGGAATTCCCCCTGCTGGAGCTGGCCTCGGCCTTTTCCGTCAGCGGGGATTCGCCGGAGCAGGGCTGGAAACTGCGGGCCACCCTCGCGCGCGGTCCCTGGCTGGAGCGCCTGATCGCCAACGGGCTGGACATCCTGGCCCTGGTGGCCATCTCCCTCATCTTCATGGTGGAGATGTTCCTGCTGCTCTCCCGCAGTCTGGAAGCCCGCCTGCAGGGAACGACGCAATCCCACGCTCACCGCAGCGCCCTGTTCCGCCCGCTGATGTTCGTCTTCATCCTGGCCATGGACATGACCATTTCCTTCATCCCCCTGCGCATGGCCGAACTCACCACCACGAGCATACTCCCGCGCGACGTACTGCTGGGCCTGCCCATCTCCGCGGAAATGGGTATGACCGGCCTCAGCGTGCTCATCGCCGGGACATGGATGAAGCGCAAAGGGGCCCGGCCGCCCCTCATGACGGGCATCATCTGTATGGCCCTGGGCTATCTGGCCTCCATGCTGGCCTGGACCCCCTGGCTTTTCATCGCCGCCCGGGCGCTGGTGGGACTGGGCTACGGCCTTTCCCTGCTCACTGCCCAGGCCTACACGGTGCGAGACGGCAAACTGGCCGACATGTTTGCCGGTGTCTATGCCGGATCCCTGTGCGGCAGCGCCCTGGGGGCCATGCTGGCCGAACGTCTGGGCTACGGTCCCGTTTTCGCCATCTCCGCCGTCATCCTGGCCTGTCTGGCCCTGGTGCCCCTGCGTCTGCTGCGCGGACAGGAAAAGCAGGAGGACGTCCGGGAAGAAGCCCCGGCCGCCAGACTGACGCTGCCGCAGATCCGCCGCCTGCTGGCGGACCGCCACTTCCTGGCTTTCATCCTGCTGGCTCTGCTGCCCTCGACCCTGCTCTGCGTGGGTTTCCTCAACTACTTTTTGCCTGTCTTCCTCAAGCAGGCCGATGTGGCCCAGTCCAACATCGGACGCATCTACATGCTCAACTGCCTCATCGTCATCTACAGCGGTCCCCTTTTCGCCCGTCTGGTCGGCAACAGCCTGCACAAAGGCCCGCTCCTTTTCTGGGCCGGCATCCTCTCGGCCCTGTCCGTGGCCTGTTTCTGTTTCCTTCCTCCCCTGCCGGCTTCGGTGGCGGGATCCATCCTGCTGGGACTGGCCACCGGTCTCAACATCCCGGCCCAGAGCGAATTCCTGCTGGAACTGGACATCGCCCGGGCCATCGGTGTGGATCAGGCCATGAGCCTGCTGGATGCCCTGCAACGCGTGGGGCAGGTCATCGGCCCGGTCTGCGTGGGGGCTGTCATGGCCATCATGAGCGTGGATGACGCCGCCCGCTGGGCAGGCATCATCCTGGTGGCCATTTCCCTTCTTTTCCTGTTACTGGTCCGCCCGACCCGCCATTCGGGAGACAGAGCATGACCTCCGCCCGGGACTGGATCCGCAGCCGTTGCCCGGAGGCATTGGCGGCCTTCGAACAGGCAGGAGCGCAGACACTGGCGGACTATGCGGCAGGCTTTGGCGCGGACGCCGCCCTGCCCAGGCCGCCGCAAGCCGCTGACGACCTTGTGGAACTGGCCGCCGCGACCTGCGCCCGGCTGTATTCGCCTGATCTGGGGCAGGCCCTGCGCCGTGAACTGGAGAGCGATCTCCATGCACTTACGGCCAACCATCACGGTGTGGATTTCCACCCGGAATTCTTCCAGGGCGATTTGCTGTTCGCCATGAGCTGCCGCCACGCCGTGCCCCTGTTCAACTGCGGCGCTGTCCCGGCCAACAACGTGGCGTATCCTCGCGGCATCCTGCTGGGATGCGGCACCCCGGAAGAGGTGAGTTTCCGCAGCCGCAAACTGCCCATCCTGCCGGGAAGGGACCGGCATGGGCTCATCAGCGTGCGCCCGGCGTTCACCGCCGCCGAGGTCATCCTGCCCTCGCAGCTTTTCGGCCAGCCGGAAGAGCCGCATGCTCTGGACCGTCTTGTCCAGGCCGTCTACCGCCATCCCCGCGTACTGGAACAGCAGACATTCCGGGATCAGGCCAGCCTCATGAATGCCCTGCTGTGGCAGCAGGTCATCCCGAAAAGCTGTGACCTCCCGCCGCTGGTCTCGCTGGACATGCAATGGCTGTGCGGTCGCCTGATCACGGCCGATCTGGAACAACCGGACAGCCTTGTCCGGCACCTGCTCCTGCATCCGCCGCTGGCCGCTGCTATCTGGGATGCCCTCAACGGGCAACGGGCCTGCTGGACCGGGGATGCGCAGGGCCTGCAGCGAGGCACCTTCCTGTTCTGGGGCGTGGACGGCAAAGGCCGGGCCCTGGCTCTGCGGCCTGCCCGCGATTTCCGCTCGCTGGTGGCTGTCCGGGATGCAGGCTGGCGCCTGCCGCTGGATGCCCGCACCCTGGGCAGGGCCCTGGCGGAAGAGCGCATCCTCCCCTCGCTTTTCCTTTATTTCGCCACCGTGACGGCGGCCAGGGGCCTGCGCTGTGCCGGAGGCATCTTCCAGACCTCGTACCTGCCGCGCATGATCCGGGGCATCTGTACGGCTCTGCGGCACTGCGGTGCCGACGGGCCGGCCACGCGCATCGCCGGGGCATTCCGTCCCTGTCCGCCCTGCACGGGGCTGCTGCCCCTGCGTCTGCCCTGCCCTGACGGCCCGTTGCGGCAGACCGGCCGGGGAGCCGGCGCCGCGGACCTCTGGCTGGCCGGCGGCCTCTCTCCCGCCCTGTGGCAGTCACTGCGGCACAGCCGGGTCGATCATGCCCTGGCAGCCTCGCTGCCGTATCATTATGAAGACCTGTCCGCTCAGGAGATGCGACCGCCGCTGCTGGACAGCCTTTTGCAACAGGCCCCGCCCATCGGGAGCCTGCCCTTTCTTGCGCCTTTCCCCCTGGAGATGCCTCATGCCTGAACTGGAGATAAATCTGGATGCCCTGGCCCATAATCTGCGTCTTGTGCGGCGCCAGGAACAGGCCTGGGGCTTCCGTTTCCTGCCGGTGCTGAAGATGGTGGCTTCCCACCCGGACGTCGTCGATTTCCTGCGTACGCAGGGCTATGCCCGCTACGGCATCGCGGATATGACGGAGCATCTTCTGTACGGACAGGAGCCGCCTGCACGCACAGGGCGCGTCCTGATCAATCTGGCCCCCCCGGACAGGGCGGACGACGTCGTCCGCCTGTTCGAACGCAGCGCCTTTTCCTGTGAGACGACCTTCCGGGCCCTGGATGCTGCTGCCCGTGCCGCGGGTCTGCATCACGAGGCCCTGCTCATGGTGGATATAGGCGACATGCGCGAAGGGATCCCGCAGGAAGATGCCCCCGCCCTGCTGCGGGCCGTGGCGACCGCGTCGCAGCGTGCGGCCCATGGGCCGGGCGCCCATGTGGCGGGCATCGGCGTCAATCTCGGCTGCCTGTACGGGACCTGTCCGGACGACGAGAACATGGCCCTGCTCGAAGCCCTGGCGGCCCGGGCAGGCACCCTGCTGGGGCATGCCCTGCACCGGGTCAGCCTGGGCGGGAGCATCTTCTGGAACTGGTTCGCCCGCCGTCACGGGCATGGACCGCATCTGCCGCCCGGCTGCATCATGGAATTCCGCATGGGGGATCCCCTGCTGCTTGGCCGGGACATGTACCGGGACGAAGCCCTGCTGGCCGGGGACTTCCGGCAGGATATCTTCCGCCTGTCGGCCACGGTGCTGGAAGTGACGGAACGGGACATCCGTCCGCCCCGACAGAGCGTCCACAACGGACGGGGGCTGCACGCCGACTGCCCTGATCTGGGAAAACGGCTCCAGGCGCTGGTGGACTGCGGCAGCCTGCATACGGACGTCCGGGGCCTTTCCCTGGCCCGCCCGGACTGGCGGATATCCGATTTCAGCGGCAATTACGCCATCCTGGACTTGAGCGGCTGCCCACAGGCTCCCGTGCCGGGGGAACATGTCCGGTTCATCCCGTCCTATTGGGCCGTGGCCCGTACCTGCCGTATGCCCCACATCCGCAAGACCCTTATCCACGATACTCTGCCGGGACCATCCCTTCCCGACTCCCGGCCCGCCTCTCCCCAGCAGGAGACGGCGCCCCTTTCGGAGGTTTCATGAAGACGTCACGATATGTTGCCCCTGTGCTTGCCTGCCTGCTGCTCTTGCCTCTGCTGCTCCGGGACTGCGCCTTTGCCGCCCCTGCGCAGGCCGATCCCGACGGGGAAAAGGTATGGCGGGTGATCTATGTGGAAGGCGGCCCCTTTTCCGATTACCAGCGCATCTTTCAGGGACTGGCCCTGGGACTGGAGGAACGCGGACTGATCGAGAACGGGCATGTGCCCCTGCCCAAGGACAGCGAAGAAGCCCGCGGCATGTGGGAATGGCTGCACCAGCATGCAGGCGGCAAACGTCTTGTCTTTCCGGCGGACGGTTTCTACTCCGCGGACTGGGACGGCCAACAACGGGAAAAAGTACGCCAGGAGGTCCTGCGCCGCATCCGGGAAAAGAAGGACGTGGACATGGTCCTGGCCTTCGGGACCTGGGCCGGACAGGATCTTGCCGCGCAGGATCTGCCTGTTCCAGTCATCGTCTCGTCCGTGACCAATGCGGTGGACGCGGGCATCATCCCCTCGGTGGAAGATTCGGGGCGGGACAATCTGGTGGCCCCTATCGAGCCTGACCGCTTCAAGCGCCAGGTCCTGCTCTTCCACGACATCTTCGCCTTCAAAAAGCTCGGCATCGCCTACGAAGATACCCCGGCCGGCCGCGGCAGCATCGCCCTCAACGAGATCGAGGATGCCGCCAGGGAACTGGGGATCACCCTGCTGCGCTGTACCGATACCTTCGACATCCAGGACACGGACCTGGCCTCGGAGCGTCTGCTGGCCTGTCATAAAAAACTGGTGGACCAAGGGGCCGAGGCTGTTTACCTCACGTATAATGTCGGTCTGCAGGCCGGTGCCATGCGCAGGGTGCTGCAGCCGCTGGCCGATGCGCATGTCCCCACCTTTTCCCAGCTGGGCGCACCGGACGTGATCCACGGGGCCCTGCTGAGTGTGGCGCAATCCAATACGGCCGAAGAAGGCCGCTTCAGCGCCGGTCTGGTGGAGGCCATCCTCAAGGGCGCACGCCCGCGTGATCTCTCGCCGGTCTTCGAAAGCCCCGTCAGCATGGCTCTGAACCTTTTCATGGCCACGCTCATCGGCTGGAACCCGCCGCTGGAAGTGCTGGCCGCCGTGGACGAATTCTATCAGGAGATGAAGTAGCCACAGCCCCCTAGGACGCACGAAACACGAAAGGCGTACCGGATACCGGTACGCCTTTTTTGTCTGCCGGACGACATGCACCGCGTCATGTGTGACAGCCCGTATCTGGCGGCCGCCCTGCTGCCGGACACAGAGAGCCTGCCGCCCGGCGGTATCGGCGGTCGGCTGAGCAAGGGCCGTATCGACTACGAGCCCTTTGCGGCCACGCTGGACTGTCTGACCCAGGCCATGCAGACGCGCAACGTCTGTACCGTGAGCTACCGTGCTGCCCTGCACCGGCAGGAAAAGACCTGGCAGTATGCGCCGCTGCGCCTGCTGGCCTATCGCGAGAGCCTTTTCGTGCAAGACCATATGGTCACGGATGACGGTCCGGTGGAGCGTCTGTTCGACGATACGCCCCTGCTGGCGTGCATCGCATCACGGCCAGTCGCGTCACCGGACGCAGCTCTGCCGCCCTGCCGGACATCCCCGCACCGTCCGGCGAGGGGCTGGCATCATGGAAATGGAAGAAGAACCTTTCGAAGTCAGCCTGCGCTTTGCCCCGGAGGCCGCCACCTATGCGGCCGAACGCCGCTGGAGCCGGGACCAGCGTTGCGAAATGCATGACGACGGTTCCGTCAGGCTGCCTATCAGGGCGCATAACGAAGCGGAGTGTCTTTCCTGGGTGCTGGGCTTTGCTGACAGGGCCCAGGCGCTGGCCCCGGACTGGCTGCGCAGGGAGGTCAAAAAAACGGTCTATGCCATGGCCCGCCTGTGCCACACGCCGCGCAAACCGGCAGACACGGCCGAAAGCGGCGGCTCGCCTGCCGCGGCCTGCTCCCTGCGGCTGCGGGAGTAACCCACGATGCCGGACCTGTGTGCATCCTTACCGGATGTTCCTCTATCAGGTACTTCGTCTTGGCCCACCCCGTTCGCATCCACGCAGGTTCCAGTCAGTCCGTACTCTACCTTTGCCCCAGCGCCTGAAGGGCCCCTGGGATACCCATGCTCCGCCCTGCCGTGATTCCCCTTTCCTATCACGGGTAATGGGAAAAAAGTATTTTGCGGCATCAGAAGGTTATGGCATAGAGTCCATTGGAAATGAAAATGAATTTTTATTCCATAACAAAGGACGGACTGCATGACCATTCATTCCACTTTCGGCAAGCTGGCCTTCTCTCTTGCCCTGGCAGGGACATTCCTTTTTCCCGGCCTTGATGCCCGGGCCACGAATGACACGACCGATACGCTGAATTTTGTCAACTACCGGGATGTCCGTGATCTCAACCCCCACCTGTATGCCGGTGAGATGTACGCGCAGGAAATGATCTTCGAGACCCTGGTGGACATCACGGCCGACGGTTACAAGCCCTGCCTGGCCGAAAGCTGGGATATTTCTGCCGACGGCAAAGTCTACACCTTCCATATCCGCAAGGGCGTCACGTTCACTGACGGGACCCCGTGCGATGCTTTTGCCATCAAGGCCAACTTCGATGCCATCCTGGAAAACCGTGCCCGCCATACCTGGCTGGAGATGATGCACCTGCTGGAAAAGGTGGACGCGCCTGATGCCCAGACCTTCCGCATTTTCATGAAGGCTCCGTACTGGCCCATGCTTACGGAACTGGGCGTGACCCGTCCCTTTGCCATCATCTCGCCCAAGGCCATGAAAAACGGATCCACCAAGAACTGCGTGACGGCCTATGTGGGAACCGGGCCCTACAAGCTGACCAAGGTCGTCACGGACGAATACGCCGTTTTCGAGGCCAACGAGAACTACTGGGGCGAACAGCCCAAGATCAAGCGTGTCGTGGTCAAGGTCATCCCCGACAACCAGACCCGCATCCTGGCTCTGGAAAAAGGCGAGATCGACCTGATCTGGGGCAAGAACATGCTGGATGCCGATGCCCTGAACAAATACAAGGACAGCAAAGGGTTCGGCGTTGCCCTTTCCGCCCCCACCTCCACCCGGCACATCGTCCTCAACGGCCAGAATCCCGTACTTGCCGACATCCATGTCCGCAAGGCCCTGCAGCATGCCACCAACCGTGTCGCCATCGCCAAGGGGGTGTTCCACAATACCGAACTTCCCGCGGATACGCTGTATGCCCGCAGTGTCCCCTATTGCGACATCGATTTGAAACCCTACGAATATGACATGGCCAAGGCCGCCAGGATCCTGGACGAGGCCGGCTGGAAGCCGGGCTCCGACGGCATTCGCCAGAAGGACGGCAAGCGCATGGAGCTGGGGCTGCTCTACAACAGCAACAGCGTGACGGAAAAGACCATCGCCGAATACCTGCAGCATGAATACGGCAAGCTCGGCATCAAGGTGAGCCTGCGCGGCGAGGAAGAACAGTCCTATCGCGACAACATGAAGAACGGCCTGTTCGACATGATCTTCAACATCTGCTGGGGCATGCCTTACGACCCGCAGTCTTCCATGGCCGCCATGCGCCAGCGCGTCTACGGCGACTATGCCGCCCAGCTTTCCCTGCCCGACAAGGCCCAGATCGATGCGGCCATCACGGAGATCATGTCCTCCACCGATCCGGTCCGCAGGCAGGAGCTTTTCACCTTTGCCCTGACCCATCTGCATGAGGATGCCATCTACATCCCTCTGACCTACGAGACCAACAAGGCGCTCTTCACCAAGCGCCTCAAGGGGGTGGGCTTCAACCAGACCCAGTACGAAGTGCCGTTCACCAGAATGTACTTTGAAGGGAAATAGCGGGACGGAAGTCCCCGCAGGGAAGGGCTATCCCGCCACAGGCCGGCCCTTCCCCGCCTTTCCCGCCCGGATCGCCTCATGAAAAACTACATCATCATGCGCCTGCTGGCCACCGTGCCCCTGCTGCTGGGCATATCCTTCCTGTGCTTCGTCTTTATCAACCTTATCCCTTCCGACCCTGCCGAGGTGGCCCTGCGCATCCGCCAGACCCCCATCATCACGGAAGAACTCATAGCCCAAACCCGTGCCGAACTGGGTCTGGATCAGCCCTTTCTGGTGCGCTATGCCCACTGGCTCTGGGATTGCCTGCACTTCGACCTGGGCGTGAGCTACACCAATCCTGCCCGGACGGTGCTGGGCGAGATAGGCCGCTGTCTGCCGGCCACCCTGGAACTGGCCGGGCTCTCGCTGGTCTACGTCATCGTGCTCAGCCTGCCCATCGGCTTCCTGAGCGCCGTCTACAAGGACACATGGTTCGACCGCATCATGCGCGGCGTGGTCTTTGCCACCACGGCCATGCCCGTTTACTGGGTAGGCCTGCTGCTCATCTGGATCGTCAGCATCAAGCTGGACCTGCTGCCCACCAGCGGCTACGGGGGCTTTTCCAGCCTTATCCTGCCGGCCTTCACCGTGGCGCTGAGCTACATCTCCACCTATATCCGCCTGATCCGCAACAACATGCTGGAAAACATGCGCGAGGATTATGTGCTCTATGCCCAGGCCCGCGGCCTGAAGCAGAGCAGCATCCTCGTGCGCCATATCCTGAAGAACTCCCTGCAATCCTGCGTGACCGCCATCGGCATGAGCATCCCCCAGCTCATCGCCGGCACCATCGTGGTGGAGAACGTGTTCGCCTGGCCGGGTGTGGGGCGCCTGTGCATCGCCTCCATCTTCAATCGCGACTATCCGGTCATCCAGGCCTATGTGCTGCTGGTAGGCGTGCTTTTCGTCTTCTTCAATCTGTTCTTCGACATCCTGCAGTATGTGGCCGACCCGCGCCTGCGCGAAAGGAAAGCGTAAATGTTGCAACAACTTTTCAAGAATCCCATGGCCCTGCTGTGCATGGGGATCGTCCTGGTCACGGCCCTGCTGGGCATCTTTGCTCCGTGGGTGGCGCCCAACGATCCCTATGCCAACGACATCCTCAACAAATTCGACAGCCCCTCCTGGCAATATCCCCTGGGCACGGACCATCTGGGGCGCTGCGTGTTCTCGCGCATGCTCTTCGGCATACGGCCCACGCTCTTCCTTTCTCTGCTGACCATGCTGGGCACCATCGGGCTGGGCGTGATCATGGGCATCACCGCAGGCTACTTCCGCGGCACGGTAGATGAAGTCATCATGCGTGTGGTGGACGTCATGCTCTCCTTCCCCAGCCAGATCATCATCCTGGCCGTGGTCGCCCTGCTGGGGGTGGACATCCGCAATGTGGTCATTGCCAGCATCTTTATCAAATGGGCCTGGTACGCCCGCATGATCCGGACTGCGACCATCAAGTATACGGGCATGAACTTCGTGCTTTTCTCCCGCAGCATCGGTTCCGGAAACTTCTACATCCTCACCCGGCACATGCTTCCCTGCATCGCCGCTGAACTGGCCGTACTGGCCTCGCTGGATACGGGATGGGCCATCCTCAACATCTCTACCCTTTCCTTCCTCGGGCTGGGCGTCCAGGCCCCTGTGCCCGAATGGGGCGCCATGCTCAATGAAGCCAAGAACGTCATGGTCTCCAACCCCGAGCAGATGATCGTCCCCGGCATCGCCGTGGTGGTGCTGGTAGGGGCCTTCAACATGCTGGGCGACTGCCTGCGCGACGCCCTCGATCCCAAGGCGGTGCGCCAATGAACGATATCCTCACCGTCAGGGACCTGTCCGTCCACTTCCGACAGGGAAAGCGTCTGGTGCAGCTGGTGGACCGGGTCTCCTTTTCCGTGGTCAGGGGAGAATGCCTGGGCATCCTGGGAGAATCGGGCAGCGGCAAGAGCATGACCTGCAAGGCCCTGCTGGGCCTGCTGGACGACAACTTCCAGGTCACCGGCAGTTCCCGCTTTGAAGGCAGGCCCCTGCTGAGCCAGACACCGGAGCAGCTGCGCCGCCTGCGGGGCGGCAAGATCAGCATGGTCCTGCAAAATCCCATGTCCTGCTTCGATCCCCTGTACCGCATCGGGGAGCAGATGGCCGAGACCCTGCAGGAGCACACCGCCCTGAAAGGCAGGCCCCTGCAAAAAAGGATGGAGGACATCCTCCGCCTGATGCGCATCCACGACCCGGCGGACGTGCTGCGCAAGTACCCGCACCAGCTCTCGGGCGGCATGTTGCAGCGCGTCATGATCGGGCTGGCCATCTGCATGCAGCCTTCGCTGATCATCGCCGACGAGCCAACGACAGCCATCGACTCCATCAGCCAGTATGCCATCATGCAGGAATTCCTGCGCATCAAGCAGCGCGGGGAAGTCTCCATGATCTTCATCTCGCATGACCTCGGCGTGCTGTCGCTCATCGCTGACAGGCTCATCGTCATGCATGACGGCAAGGCGGTGGAAAGCGGTACGGCACAGGAGATCTTCGACAACGCCACGGACACCTACACCCGCCACCACATCAAACAGCACAGGGCCGTCATGCACCGCTTCCTGGATGCGCTGCATGCTCCTGTCCCCGGAAGGATACCCGCATGAACACACTGCTCCACGCAGACGACATCCACGTCTCATTCAAAAAGGAAAACCAGAAAAGCCTGTTCGGCCGGGAACGGCAGCAGGTCTTGCGCGGCATCTCCCTGAGCCTCCGCGAGGGGGAATGCCTGGGCATCATCGGTGAGTCCGGCAGCGGCAAGAGCACGCTGGGGCGTGTGCTTTCCGGCCTGCTCAAACCGGAGCGGGGCACAGTGCGCATCAACGGGCTGGATCTGTATGCCAGACGCTCCGCCCGCGAGGCTGCCGCCCTGCACCACAGCCTTTCCGTCGTCTTTCAGGACTATACATCTTCGGCCAATCCCCGTTTCAGGGTGGAACATATCATCGGGGAGTCCTTGCGGGCCCTGGAACGCAGTACGGGCCAGCGTGTGGACCGCCGCGCCCGGATCTGTGAGCTGCTGGAGCAGGTGGGCCTGCCGGCCGCGTTCATCTCCCGCTATCCGCATGAACTGAGCGGCGGTCAGTTGCAGCGTGTATGCATCGCCCGTGCCCTGGCCATCCGGCCGCGCATCATCCTTCTGGACGAGGCCATCAGCTCGCTGGACGCTTCCACCCAGGTGCAGATCATGGACCTGCTCATCGAGCTGCGCCGGGATCTGGGGCTTTCCTACCTGTTCATCACCCACGACCTGACCAGCATCACCTACCTGTGTGACCGGGTCGTTTTCATCGACGCCGGCACCATCGTGGAACAGGTGGACGATATCCGGCGCATCGCCATGATCCGTAACGATTATGCCCGCAACCTGCTGGGATCCGTCATGGGCATCGGTGTGGAGCACGGCAGCGGGGCTGCCCGCACCGGGCAGGATCGTTACGCGGCCATTGCCTGAGAAGGATAGATTCATGCCCCCGGTTCCTCCCCAGGCGGCCGCCCTGTCCGCCCCCTCCCGCAGGGAATATGCAGCCATGCTGCTGCCCTTCATCCTCTCCACGGTGACGCAGCCGCTCATCGGCGCCGTGGATACGGCTGTCATGGGACGCCTTTCCGACCCTTCCTATATCGCGGGAGTGGCCGTAGGTGCCGTCATCTTCAATACCCTGTACTGGCTGCTGGGTTTCCTGCGCGTGGGCTCCACAGGGTTCAGCGCGCAGGCCTTGGCCACAGGGGATGCGGAGGCCGCCTGGAAGGCATTCCTTTTGCCGGGCATCATGGCCCTGCTGCTGGGCACGCTCATCCTGTTGTGCCGGGATGCCGTCTTTTCCGGTGCCATGTTCCTGTTGCGCCTTGATCCGGCTGCCAGAGAAGTCGCCGGGATCTATTACGACATCCTGATCTGGACGGCTCCCCTCACGCTGCTGAACTACGCCATACTGGGCTGGCTCATGGGGCAGGCCCGCATCAGGGCCTCCCTGCTCATGCAGATAGGCGGCAATGCGGTCAACATGCTGCTCGACTTGCTTTTCGTAAGCCTGTTCGGCTGGGGGGTACCGGGAGTGGCCGCAGCATCCGTACTGGCCTGCCTGTTTGCCACCATCACCGGGCTGGTCGCCATGCGGGATTCCCTGCCTCCCCTCCCTGCCCCGCTCCCCAGTCTCGTCCGCGTGGGGGAAATGCTGCGCATGGCACGGGTCAACGGCAATCTGTTCCTGCGTACGGTCTGCCTGCTGACCCAGACCAACATCTTCATGATCACCACGGCATCTTTCGGGACCCTGACCATCTCGGCCAATGCCGTCATCCTCCAGATCATGCTGATCTTCTCCTATGTTTTCGAGGGGATCGCCAATACATCGAGCGTATTTGCCGGAAAGGCCGCCGGACAGGGCTGTGCCGCCATTCTGGAAAGGACACGGCGCCTTACCCTGCACTGGTCCCTCGCGGCGCTGCTGGGCATGACCCTGATCTACGCCACGGGGCACACGCCTTTGCTGCGCCTGTTCACCGATCTGCCGGAAGTCCTGGCCGCTGCGGAACGGTATGCGGACTGGGGGATATGCTTCCCGGCATGCGCGGCCCTGGGCCTGACCTACTATGGCCTGTTCACGGGCAGCAGCCTGACCCGCCCGGTCTTCCTCTCCACCCTGCAGGCCCTCGTGGCTTTTTGTCTGGCCTGGCTGGCTTTTGTCCCTTTCTGGGGCAACCACGGCCTGTGGGGCGCATACCTGATCTTTTATGCCGGCAGGTCGTTCTTCCTGCTGCGCTACTGGCCCCGGCTGCGTGACGCGCCTTTCTTCAGGCATGGCGGCGCGGCCCTTTGCTGAACCTTATCCTGACAGAGACGTACATGAACTTTCATCAAACTTCGCGGGCGGAAGCCGCCCCGGGGCAAAAAACGATCGCCCTGCTCCGTGAGCGTGACCTCTCCCTGCCCGTGACCACCATACACGGCAACAGACCCGGGCCGCGCGTGCTGCTTACCGCCGGCATACACGGATGCGAATATTGCAGCATACAGGCAGCCATAGAGCTGGCGTCAGAACTGGACCAGGACGTCGTGGCCGGACGGCTGACCATCGTCCACCTGGCCAACGCTTCGGGATTCAGCGAACGGCTGTCCGAGATCGTGGCGGAAGACGGCAAGAACCTGAACCGGGTCTTTCCGGGCAGGGATGACGGCAGCCAGGCCGAACGTCTGGCCCATCTCATCACCAGTCTGCAGGATGATGCCGATTTTTATGTGGACATGCACGGCGGTGATCTGCACGAAAGCATGCACCCCCTCGTCTTCATCCCCGGCGTGGCCGAAAAACGGATCACGGACAGGGCAAGAGAGGCCGCCAAGGTCCTGGATGTGGACGTGCGCGTCCTTTCTTCGGCCACGACAGAAGCCTACAACTCCGCCGCCTTGCGCGGCGTACCGTCCCTGCTCATCGAACGGGGCGGCAACGGCGTCTGGTCCCGGGCCGAAGTGGATGCCTACAAGCGGGACATCCGGGCGCTGCTGGCCCATCTGCAGCTCTTGCCGCCCGTCACGGGGCTGCCCTGCCGGGAGCAGCGCGAGATCCGGGATGCCGTCTATCTGACGTCGAAGGACCAGGGCTGCTGGTACCCGGAAGTCACGCCCGGAGCGCCTGTCAGCCGGGGCACGGTACTGGGGACCGTCCGCGACATCTTTGGCCGTGCCATCGACTGCTACCGGGCCGAAAAGGACGGCATCATCCTGTACATGACGGTCTCTCTTGCCGTGAAGGCCGGTACGCCCCTGGTGGCCTACGGCTAGACACAAGGGCTGCCGGCCAGCGTGCAGATCCGCCTCTCCGGGGAGCCTCCGCCCCGGAAATACAGGAAATCTGCAACATGCCGGCACTCTCCTCGTCCGGGGCGCGAAAAAGCATCCTTGACGGGCCTCGTCCCGCAAGGCGCCCTTTTCACATAAAAAATACGCCTTCCGGCAAGCATCATCATGGAACTGCGCCAACTTGAACACTTTGTCACTACAGCCGATTTCGGCAGCACCCGGCGTGCTGCCGAGACCCTGTATACCTCGCAATCCAGCGTGAGCAAAAATATCAGCATGCTGGAAGAAGAGCTGGGGGTCACGCTGTTCGTCCGCTCCAACCGCGGCGTTTCCCTGACAGAAGCAGGCAGGGAATTTTATGACCAGGCCCACGCCATCCTGCAGAACGTCCGCCTTATGAAGCAGATGGGACGGCAAAAAAAATACAAGAAAATAAACATCTCCTGCTATCCGTCCACCATGATCTCGCGGCTGTTCTGCTTTTTGTACAACACCATCAACCACGATGAATACAAGATGTCATTTCTGGAAGGGACGGTGGAGGACATCGTGGACAATGTCCATACCGGCGTTTCCGATATCGGCATCGTCTACTTTTCCAAAGACCAGCATAAATGCTTCTCGCATGTCCTTGCCCACAAGGACATCGAATTCATCGAGATCTCGCAGCATGAGCCCTGCATCTACGTAGGGCCCAAGAATCCCCTGTATGACCGGGAAAGCATCAGCTTCTCCGACCTTGATGACAACAGCTTCATCCAGCCGGTCAATGACTTCTTTTCCATAGAGCATCACCTGGACAGGATCAGTGTGGGGATGTCCAAAGCGGCAAATTTCAAAAGCCTCTTTTCCACCAACAGCGACAATCAGATCATCGAGATGCTGCTGCATACGGATATCTGCAGTTTCGGCATACGTCTGATGAATGATTCCTTCAGAAAGTATGCCATCCGGGATATTCCCATAGATGGCTGCGGAAAATGCCTTTCTTTTGGCTACATAAAAAAGAGGAATACGACTCTTTCCACGGAATATGAAACCTTTCTTGAGCTTGTAAAAAAATATCTTTGCGATCCCCAAAACAAAAAAACAACAGCATAAAACTACTGTCAAAGGAGTAACGGATATGAAGAAACACCTGGCCATCCTTTTTCTTGCGGCCGGCATGCTTCTGGGGGGAGCTCAGCAGGGCCAGGCCGTGGACTTCAAGGCCAAGGGCGTATGGATCAATATGCTCGAGTACGGCGGCGGGGGAAATTTCGTTAAAAATGACCGCAACGGCCATAACGTGACCGGATGGGGACGCTGGGGAGAGGACGAGTTCGAGGCCAAGACACGTGTCCGCCTGCAACTGGAGGCCATCGCCTCGGAAAGCCTTTCGGGGACCGTCTATTTTGAGATCGGCGCCGCCACCTGGGGCAGCGCTTCCAAAGGAGGTGCTCTGGGTGCTGACAAGAATATCGTCAAGATAAAGCACAGCTATCTGGACTGGGTCGTCCCCGGCACGGCCGTCAAGGCCCGCATGGGCATCCAGCGTATCTTCCTGCCGGATTACGCCTCCGAGGCTTCGCAGGTCTTCGATGCCGACGTGGCGGGGATCAACGTGTCCGCCCCTCTTGGCGAGCACGCCGCCGTGACGGCATTCTGGGCACGGCCATTCAATGACAACTGGAGCGGGGGGGCGGACGGAACGACCCACTACCTGGACAATGTGGACGTATTCGGACTTTTGCTGCCTCTGACCTTCGAAGGCGTACGCCTGACCCCCTGGGCCATGCTGGGCATGGTGGGCAGCAATGCCTTCCGCTCCGGCAATGACTACTATGGCAGCGGCTACGGTTCGGGCATAGGCCCTTCGTGGTATGCCCTGCCCGCCCACAAGGCTGACGGCACCTCGGCCAATGCCTACGGAACGGCATTCTGGGCAGGCCTGACCGGCGAGATCACGGCTGCCGATCCCTTCCGGCTGGCCTGGAGCGTCAATTACGGCACCTTCGATTCCGGTGAAGAAGCCCTGAACCGCAGCGGCTGGTATGCCTCACTGCTGGCCGAATACAAACTGGACTGGGGCACGCCCGGCATCTATGCCTGGTACAGCAGCGGTGATGACGATGATCCGACGAACGGTTCCGAGCGGCTGCCGTCCTTTGATTACAATAACGAATGCACCAGCGGTTTTTCCGGCTTCGGGACGCTCGGGACCTGGACCATCGGCCGCGATGCCGTACTGGGCTATACCCTGGCCGGTACATGGGGCTTTGGTGCGCGCATCCGGGACCTGAGCTTCATCGACAAACTCAGCCACACCATCCGTGTCAACTTCTATAACGGGACCAATGCCCCCAGGATGGCCCGCTACATCAAGGGAGAACTGGACGTTCCCGGCCATGCGGGCCGCAGCCTGTACGGCACGGCCTCGGACTTCAATAACGTCAACACCAATGGCGGCATCTACCTGACGCAGCGGGACTATGCCGCGGAATTCGGCATCATGAGCTCCTACCAGATCTATGACAACCTGCGTCTGCTTGTGGAAGCCAACTATATAGCCCTCTGGCTGGATCAGTCGTCCGATGTCTGGGGAGGTTTCAGCAAAAACGGCAGCTGGCACCGTGCCAACAGCATCGAGGACGCCTGGAACGTCAACATGAGCTTCATCTACAAATTCTAGGTTTCGTAAAATGCGGGCCGGACATGTTTGACGCCGTCATCAGGCCGGCCTGCCGCACAAAACCTCTTCCTGCCGCAGGTGACCTGCCTTTCGGGGCTGTTGCCTGCGGCTTTCCATCTTGCGGGTCCCCACCCACATCCGGGCATAGCCTGCAGCACTGCTGCGCAGGGCGATATACAGCAGCCCCCGCAGGGGCGCGGGCAGAAGATGCAGCAGCACATCGCGGCAGCCTTCCCGCAGGCGCAGGGAAAGCTGCTGTTCCAGTACCTGGCAAAGTATCCTGTCATTGTCGGTCATATGCTTACCTCCGCATATGCCGACAGTCTGGATCCCCTTACCTGTCAGGATGATGTCGGACAACCGACATTCTCCCGACAGCCAAGCAAGGGGACGCCATGGCCAGTCCCGCCGGGCAGGCCTCAGGCCGACATGGGGCAGAAGCGTTCCGCCCCCAGGACATGCGCCGCCCCGGCACAGGAGGTACCGAAGAACAGCACCGGCTTGCCGATACCCAGAAAATTGACGAACGAACCGTTGCAAAGCGTGCTGCCCGTACACAGCACCAGCTCGGCCCAGTCCCGCACCACATCCTGATAGGCTGCCATGCCGTCTTCCACCAGCACGCCGGACCGGACCGTCCCCACGATCTCGGGATTGAGATCCAGCACCCGCACGCTGAATTCTTTGGACAGCCGTGCCAGCAGCGCAGGCTGGAACCCCACCAGGGCGATGCGCGGCGTACCGAAGCGCTCCCGGACAAGAGCGGCATACCGTTCCGCGCACAGCTCCGGCCCGTCATCGCGGCAGTGGACCGTATTGCCGATTTCGCCCACTGCCCGCAAAACGGCATTGAGCGTGGCCACCAGCATCCCGGCTGCCTGGGGATCATGTGTCGTGTCCAGTTCAAGCACATCGGCCAGCGAGCCCTCGAAATCCACCGGCGCACTGGTGAATGCCTGCCCAAGAGCCTCGCCGAACCGGGCCTGGAGCATGACTTCCCTGCCGTTGAGAATGGGATAGTCCGTGCGCGCGGTCCTCCCTATGGCTTCTTCCGGGGTAAGGCCGCGGCTTTTCAGGCTGATACTGCGCTCGTCCAGATGATGCCGTGCGATGGCATCACGCAATGCCTCCTTGAGGCGGGCATACAGGATTTCTTCCGTCATCATGGTCCATACCTCCGAATGGTAACGGGCGTCTTCCAGCCTGAAAGACGCCCCCAAAAAACACCAGTATAGCGGCAATAGCCGGCGTTTTCGCTGCCCTGTCATCCGCCACGTTGCCAGGCGCATGCCATGTCCCGGCCCGGACACCTGCAGCCAGACGGCGGAAGCCCTCCGGCCTCCTTTTTACCGGTCCGACCGGAGAAAACGCGTGCCCCGGTCATGCTTGCCGCGGCTGACAGTCTGCCCGCAGCCTCAAAAAGAACTCCGGCCCATCCTCTGCCCCGCCAACGAAAAAGGCTGCCCCATGCGGGACAGCCCTCAGATACATCTCGACTTCAGACGCGCGGGACACGCCCGGATTGCAGATTGCGTTCCTGCAGGCGCTTGCGGGCCCGCAGGCTGACCCGGACGAGCCACGACACCAGGACCACGACCGCGATGCCCACATCGGCCAGCAGCACGCGCGAAGCGTTGAAGTGCTGCTCAAAGCCCCACAGGGTGGCCCTGTCCCATGCCGGATGGTAGATGAACCAGCCCAGGCCCATGGCCAGGCCCAGAGCCGCAAAGGCGAGGACCAGCCAGTGTGCCGGGATGGCTTCTTCCCAGAAGAAGGAAGAACGATAGAAGCGGCGCCGGGACAGCCAGACCGTTATAAGCACCACCAGGGCGGCACCGGCGGCCAGGAAGGAGAGGCCCTTGAGCAAAGCCCCTGCGATGCCCAGCAGCAACAGGATCACCGCCATCCAGAAGGCACGGTTCTGGCGCCGCTCCAGCCCATAGGCCACGAAGAGCAGCAAGGCCCCGGAAAGCGCACAGACCAGATGCCCGCCCATGAGCAGGGTACGGGGAAGGAAGTCGTCAAGCTGCGCCACCACGGCGGGCAGCGTCGGCAGCATGGCGGAGACCAGCAGGATGCAGCCGCCCACGAAGGTGGTGTAGGCCGCGATGGAATGGGAAAGTACCGAAAGCCAGCGTCCCGCTTCCCGCAGGGTATTGCGGCTTTGCCGGGCTTCGTACACGGCCAGCAGGGCCGCGGCGGCCAGCAGCGGCAGGATGAAATAGATCAGGCGGAACAGCAGCACGGCTGCAAAAACAGCCTGCTCGCGCGGGGTATGCGTCAGGTGCAGGATGACCAGCTCGAAGACCCCCACGCCACCGGGCACGTGGGTCAGCACCACGGCCACCTGCGCCATGAGGTAGCTGGGCAGGAAGTCGATGAAGCCGATGCCCAGATCATCGGGCAGCAGCACATACATGCAGGCGGCGGCAGCGATCAGGTCCACCCCGGCCACGACCATCTGGGCCACGGCGATGCGGGGGATGGGGAAGACGAATTCCTTGCCGAAGATATGGACCGGTTTGCGGATGGTGAAGCACAGCACCAGATAGGAAAGGGCAATGGCCAGCAGGATGCCCCCCAGGAAGCGTACGTCATGGATGGGCATCTTGGCCAGCAGCTCGTCAGGGATCACGGGCGGCGCCAGCAGGAAGACCACGCCGCACAGTCCCAGGGCACCGACCCAGAAGGTGACGGCCAGCATGAGCACGAGACGGACGATCTCGACCAGGGAAAAGCCCCAGGCAGAATAGAACCGGTAGCGGACGCTCGTACCGCCCAGCAGTGCCCCGAAGTTGTAGCTGACGGCCTGCCCTACCAGGGAAACGAGCCCCACACGCGGCAGGGGCAGGGATTTGTGGATGGCCTTCAGGGCGAGCCAGTCATAGCCCACCAGGATGATGTAGTTGACGATCATCAGGCCGATGGAGAAACAGATACTGCCCGTGGAGACCTGCTGGATGCTTTCTCTGATCTGGGCGATGCTGTAAGCTTTGAGCTTGTGATACAGGAGATATATGGCCAGCACGAAAAGTGCCGTTATGAGTACAGGCCCCAGGTAACGCAAGTATTTTTTCATGGCGTTCCGGCAAGGTAAGAAGTTGTTCAAATTATCTTCACCATATACGCAGCTGCCTCCCGGTGCAAGCCTCAACATGCCCGGCGGCATCCCCGCAGACGGGTGATCCGTATGGTCTGCGGGGCTTGACCAATATTGGGGCAACGGCTATAGTCCAAATAACGAATACAGTTTTCACGCGCTCCGCTGCCCGCGCAGCGGACGCTTTTTTTTCATCTGACGAACAGAGGTGTATCATGGCCGTGACCAATATCCCCATTTCCAAGCAGGGCTACAAGCGTCTGGAAGAAGAGCTGGCCCGCCTGAAGAGCGAACGCCCCGCCATCATCCAGGCCATCAAGGAGGCCCGTGAAGAAGGCGACCTGCGCGAAAACGCCGGTTATGATGCCGCCCGCGAACGCCAGGGCATGGCGGAAGCGCGCATCAAGTATATCGAGTCCCGCATGGCTCTTTACCAGGTGGTCGACCTGGACAAGCTGAGCGGTGACAAGGTCATCTTCGGCTCCACGGTGGAAGTGGAAGACGTGGATACCGAAGAAAGCCGCACCTACACCATCCTCGGTCCCGACGAAGCCGAGCCCGCCAAGGGTTCCATCTCCTTCCTCTCGCCCGTGGGCCAGGCCCTGCTGGGCAAGGAAGTGGGCGACGAAGTGAGCGTGGACATCCCGCGCGGCCGCGTCACCTACGAGATCGTGGACATCACCTTCCGCGGCTCCAGCATCTTCGACTAACCGTTGGCACCGGAACACCATCAAGCCCTGCTGCATCCCTGCACAGGGCTTTTTTTCGGCTTCTGCCCCGCGGTCGTCCCTCTTCCCACAGGGAACTTGGCAGCTCCGGCCCCGCGTGCTATCCTCGCCCAGACCCATTCTGCCGCTTAAAGGTTCCCCGCATGCCCAACATGTTGCCGCGCCTCCTGTACATCCTTGCCGCACTGGCCTGGTTCCTGCTGCTCCGCCCCAACCCCGTCACCATCGTCATGGCCGGATGCTTCGCCTGCCTGACGCTGCCCGTCTACCGGCGTATGCGCTGCACGATCCGGCACTGGCGCAAGCGTCTGCGCCTGCGCCATCCGGGCAGGCTGGGGCACATCGTGATCTCCTGCTCCCATCGCCTGCCGCTGTACGGCTATATCGTCATGATCTTCTCGGCTGTGGTCATCCCCATCAGCACCTTGGTGCTGCTGGTGTCGCCCCAGGTGGCCGGCGGTCTGGCCAGGCTGCGGGAACTCCAGGCAAACAACTTCCAGCTGCCGCCCGAATGGGTCATGCGCTTCCAGGAGCTGCGCCACAGCCTGGCGGACTATCCCAAAGTGGACAAGATGATCTCGGAGTTCCTCAGCAACCTCGATGCCATGCTGGCCGATACCATGGGCCTGCTCATCAACCGCAGCGTGGACGTGCTGGGCGGCACCATGACCGTCCTCTGGACCCTGTTCCTCTTCGTGACGCTCACGGTCATCTTTGCCGCCTACGCAAGCCGCATCAACCTGATCACGGCCCGCATCTTCCACATACCAGCCACCATGCTGGGCCGTTTCGTCCTGGCCATCCGCCGGGCCCTGCAGGGCGTCATGCTGGGCATCGTCCTGGTGGCCATCGCCCAGGGGGTCCTGTGCGGTATCGGCTTTGCCGTGGCGGGCATCAAGCAGCCTGCCTTCTGGGGGCTGCTGGCCACGGTCGTGGCGCCCATCCCCTTTGTGGGCACGGCGCTCGTCTGGGGCCCGCTCTGTCTTTCCCTCTGGTTCTCCGGCGCCACCATGCCCGCCGTGGGCCTGGCCCTCTGGGGCACGCTGGCCGTGACCAGCGTGGACAACATCCTGCGCCCCCTGTTCCTGCAACAGGGCATCAATGCTCCTTTCTTCGTACTGATCATCGCCATCCTCTGCGGTCTTGGCAGTTTTGGTCCCATGGGGCTCATCATCGGCCCCGTGCTGCTGGCCATCGCCATGCAGGCTGTGGAAGAAGCCCATCAAACCTACCACCATATGGCCTGAAGCTCATGTTCCACTCCCCCTCCATCCCGGGGCGCTGGCTGTGCGTCCTGCTGCTTGTCCTTGCCATGCTCTCGCTGCCTGCCGGTGCCGATGCGGCCCGCAGGGCCCGCGCTGCCGTCATGATCAACCTGAGCAACGGCAAGGTGCTGTACGAGCACAACCCCAATCTGTCCATCCCGCCCGCCTCTCTGACCAAGGTCATGACCATGTATGTGGTCATGGACCGCATCAAGATGGGCCGCCTGAAACGCAACACCAGCATCCGTGTCCATCCTACGGCCCGGGTGGGCGGTTCCAGCATGCGTTTGCGTCCCCGCCAGAGAGTCACCGTGGACCAGCTCCTTACCGGTATGGCCGTAGCTTCGGGCAATGACGCCGCCATGGCCATATCCCAGCATATCAGCGGCAACAGCCGCAACTTCACCCACCTCATGAACCACAAGGCACGCCAGCTCGGCATGACCCGGACGGTCTTCAAGAACCCCACGGGCCTGCCCGCAGCGGGCCAGCGCACCACGGCCCGCGACATGGCCACCCTGGCCCGCGCCTATCTGCGCAGCCATCCCCAGGCCATGCGCTACCACAGCCTGCGCTCCTTCCGCTTCAACGGGCGCACCCTGGGGGCCACCAACACCATGCTGGGCATACCCGGTGTCGATGGCCTGAAAACGGGCTGGACCGTGGCCTCCGGTTACAACATCATCGTCACGGCCCGCCGTGGCAAGACCCGCCTGCTGGTGGTGGTCATGGGCGGCAGGAGCCGCGCTGCCCGCGACATGGTCGCCCACAGCCTCATCGAGGCGGGATTCAAGGCACCCGCCTCTCCCCAGCAGGTACGCAAGCGCATGCGAGGTGTCCTTTAGCGCAGCACGTCTTGACCTCGGCACCTTCACGTCGTATGTTTTTCAAATCAATGGCCTGAAAGGCTCAACATTCAAGGGAGGCCCCCATGTTCGGCATCGGCATGCAGGAACTGTTACTTATTTTGATCGTAGTGCTGCTCATCTTCGGCGCCAACAAACTGCCGGAAATCGGTGGCGGGCTGGGACGGGCCATCCGAAATTTCCGCCGGGCCTCGTCCGAGCCTGACGAGATCGACATCACCCCCGGCAAGGACAAAAAGCCCACCTCGGGCGACGATGCTCCCAAAGCGTAGAGGATCCTGCCATGAAAGCTGAACAACTTTCCGTTTTTCTGGAAAACCGCGCCGGCCGTCTGGCCGAAGTGACCCATACGCTGGCTGAGGCCGGCGTCAACATCCGCGCTCTTTCCCTGGCTGATACCTCCGATTTCGGTATCCTGCGCCTCATCGTTGATGACCAGGAAAAAGCCAAATCCGTTCTCAAGGAACACAGCTTCACCCTGGGCCGCACCAGTGTGGTCGCCGTGCAGGTGCCCGATACCCCCGGCGGTCTGGACAGCGTGCTGCAGTTCGTCTCGCAGCATGGCATCAATGTGGAATACATGTATGCCTTCATCACCCGTGAAGCTGACTGTGCCATCATGATCTTCCGTTTCGACAAGACCGACCAGGCCGTGGATCTGCTCAAGAGCAACGGCTTCACTGTCCTGCCGCCGGATCAGCTGTTCGGCAACAAAGACTAGTCTATCTTGCAGATAGCTGTTTTCAGGCCCCGCCCATGCGGGGCCTTTCTTTTTTCGGCCCGCAACCAGCCCAGCGTCTGCTCTGATGCATCCGGTATCCCCGCCCTCACACCGGATTGCCTGTGCCGGCACAAGGCTGGCTGCACGCTTGCTGCCGCATCCTCCGCTTTTCATCCTGCTCCTGCCGCGTTTTTCCCGGCCATTCCCCAGTACCCGGGAAAACAGCTGGGAAGAAAAGTTTTTTGTTTTTATAACATATTGATTTTATTTATTTTATGCTAAAAAAATAACTTTTCTGCAAAAAAAATTCCTTTTGCCCCTTTTCAAGCGCAAAGAGTGTCTTATCTACTATCCCGTTGCGGGACCGCAGCAATGGTTTACGGCGGTCATGACGCGATAATTTCAGCTCCGCCCCGCGGACGCTGTGCATGCCACCCAAGCGTGGCCATAAAAATTTTTGGAGGATCTGACACCATGAAACTGCAGCCCCTGAACGATCGTGTGCTGGTCAAGCGCCTGGAAACCGAAGAAAAGACCGCCGGCGGTCTGTACATCCCCGACACCGCCAAGGAAAAGCCCTGCAAGGGTCAGGTGATCGCTACCGGTCCCGGCAAGGTCCTGGAAAACGGCACCCGCGTTGAACTGGCCGTCAAGAAGGGTGATCAGGTGCTCTTCAACAAGTACGCCGGCACCGAAGTCAAGCTGGACGGCATCGACCATCTGGTGATGCGCGAAGAAGACATCCTCGCCATCCTGACCGACTAACGCATACGCGCCGGTCATACACACTCTCCGCTTTTCGATTATTCCCAGGAGGAAAATATAATGTCCGCTAAAGAAGTTCTCTTCGACGTGAAAGCCCGCGAAAAACTGGCGCGTGGTGTTGATAAGCTGGCCAATGCCGTGAAGGTGACCCTCGGCCCCAAGGGTCGTAACGTTGCCATCGAAAAGTCCTTCGGCGCTCCCGTCATCACCAAGGACGGCGTGACCGTCGCCAAGGAAATCGAACTGGACGACAAGTTCGAGAACATGGGCGCCCAGCTGGTGAAGGAAGTCGCCTCCAAGACCTCCGACGCCGCCGGTGACGGTACCACCACCGCCACCATCCTGGCTCAGGCCATCTACCACGAAGGCGTGAAGCTGGTGGCTGCCGGCCGCAATCCCATGGCCATCAAGCGCGGCATCGACAAGGGCGTGGAAGCCCTGATCGGCGAACTGGCCAACCTGGCCAAGCCCACCCGCGACCAGAAGGAAATCGCCCAGATCGGTACCATCTCTGCCAACTCCGACGCCACCATCGGCAACATCATCGCCGAAGCCATGGCCAAGGTGGGCAAGGAAGGCGTGATCACCGTTGAAGAAGCCAAGGGCCTGGAAACCACCATGGACGTGGTGGAAGGCATGCGCTTCGACCGCGGCTATCTCTCTCCCTACTTCGTGACCAACGCGGAGAAGATGGAATGCGAGATGGACAACCCCTACATCCTGTGCACTGAGAAGAAGATCTCCAGCATGAAGGACATGCTGCCCGTGCTCGAACAGGTCGCCAAGGTCAATCGTCCTCTGGTGATCCTGGCCGAAGACGTGGAAGGCGAAGCCCTGGCTACCCTGGTGGTCAACAAGCTGCGTGGCGCCCTGCAGGTCGTGGCCATCAAGGCCCCCGGCTTCGGTGACCGCCGCAAGGCCATGCTGCAGGATATCGCCATCCTGACCGGCGGCCAGGTGGCTTCTGACGACACCGGCACCAAGCTGGAAAACATGACCCTCAACGACCTGGGTACCGCCAAGCGCGTGGTGGTCAAGAAGGAAGACACCACCATCGTTGACGGCGCCGGCAAGGCCGACGAAATCAAGGCCCGCGTGAAGCAGATCCGCGCCCAGGTGGAGGAATCCACCTCCGATTACGACCGCGAAAAGCTGCAGGAACGCCTGGCCAAGCTGGTGGGCGGCGTGGCCGTGGTCCATGTGGGTGCCGCTACCGAAGTGGAAATGAAGGAAAAGAAGGACCGCGTGGAAGACGCCCTGAACGCTACCCGCGCTGCCGTGGAAGAAGGCATCGTGCCTGGCGGCGGTACCGCTCTGATCCGCGTGTCCAAGGTGCTCGACAGCATTAAGCCCGCTGACGACGACGAACTGGCCGGCGTGAACATCATCCGCAACGCCATCGAAGCTCCTCTGCGCCAGATCGCCCACAACGCCGGCTTTGAAGGCTCCATCGTTGTGGAAAAGGTCCGCCAGGGCAAGGACGGCTTCGGCTTCAACGCCGCTACCGGCGAATACGAAGACCTCATCAAGGCCGGCGTCATCGACCCCAAGAAGGTGACCCGTACCGCCCTGCTGAACGCCGCTTCCGTGGCCTCCCTGCTGCTGACCACCGAATGCGCCATCTCCGAAAAGCCCGAACCCAAGAAGGACGCTCCTGCCATGCCTGACGGCATGGGTGGCATGGGCGGCATGGGCGGCATGTACTAAGCCGCCGCGAAGCCCCCGCTTCCGACTGAATGAAAAAGGCCCCGCTTCCGGCGGGGCCTTTTTTGTATCCGAGGTTTCCCGGTAATACGATCACGACCGGGCACACTTACTTCGACAACAGCGAAACGGAGGTGGAGCCAACTTACTTGGGCAGACTCCCTTGGGACATTGGGAAGCCCATCCCTGCTGCACTGTTCAAAACAATAAGGCGCCCCCCAGAGCGGGGAGGCCGGTGTCCGCCATGAGCAAGATCAATGAAGGAAGGATAGCAGGACAAAGCGATAGTCAGCCTCTCCTCGCCTCGCCTTGGACGTGAAAACATTGCTCACCATATCCTCTTCAAGCAAAGGGGGAGACTCCGGACAGGGACAGCGCGATAGCATGCGGCATCTTTGCCCGCACGCCCTGCTGAAGAAAAGATACAAAACAAGCGGTCAGCCTGTTACAGCTAACCGCTTGTTTTTGTTGTGGTGCGCCCGAAGAGATTCGAACTCCTGGCCTACAGGTTCGTAGCCTGTTGCTCTATCCAGCTGAGCTACGAGCGCGTCGTGAGGGTGTTCTTATAGAAAAGCGGGCAGCCTGTCAATGCTCTTGAGGAAAGAAAACGATTTTTTTTGAAGCGTACCCCGGAGCGCGGTCACCGGGCCTTATCCTGTGGGATCGCCCTGCCCTTGAAGGATCGCTGAAAAAGCATTCCTTCCAGTATGCAGAATCGACAGGATGCTGGCAGAGTCCCGCCTGGCCTTCTAGCCAGGAGTCTTTCCATTTACCATTTCTCCCGCCATGCCCTGCAAAACAATATCGCCCCGCCTGAAAACATCAGACGGGACGATTCTCTTGACAGGAAGCCAGCTTATTGGGCAGCGGGCGTACCGCGCAGGCAGCGCAGCAGGGCATCGTAGCTGCCGATGCCGTTCAACCCAGTGGACATGGCCACACACTGGCGGAAAGCCGCCGTAGCTGCAGCCTCAGCGGCAGTACACTGCTGCATGACGTCAGCATTGCCCTGCGAGAGCTGGGTACAGTAGTTGGCCGTGTCGTAGCCCAGCAGGTTCGCCACAGGCGAGGCCGGAGCAGCCGCAGGAGCCGGGGTAGCCGCCACGGCGGACTGCCCTCCTTCGGCAGGCGCAGCAGCGGTAGCGGCGGTGGCATCAGAGCCGGACAGAGCGCTGTTGAGCAGATAGCCGCCGGCAAGGCCGGCACCCACGCCCAGCAGGGCGCTGCCCATGCCGCTGCCCTGCGACTGCGGTGCGGCCATGGTCTGGCCGGGGGCCATCGTCTGACCATAGGGCATGCCCTGGGCCGTGGTGGGCTGGGTGGCCGTAGCGGCAGGAGCCGTAGTCGTCGTCTTGGGAGCGGTCGCCGTAGCCGCCGCTGCCGGGGCAGCGGTCGTCTGTTGCGTGGCCGTCGGGGCAGGCTGGGTCACCGGTTTGCTGACCGTACGCGGGCGGACACGGTTACGCTTGACCGCCGCATCCGAACAGTCCACAGAGATCATGGCGCCCGCCACCAGAAGGCCCAGCAGCACGGTAAAGACCTTTTTTATCATCGACAATCTCCTTTAAAAAGGGAATAGCCACTGAAGGACAGTGCTTCGGTTACTTCTTTTATAATGTATCCTATTCCCTTTCCGCAGGCAAGACAGCTCCTTCTCTTCCGGATCCGCCGATCCTGTCATGCGGCAGTCTGCGCCCTGCCCAACTGCCCGTGAACTTTACCTCCCTGACAGGATATGGAGACCCGTCGTCTCTCCCCCTTTCACGCGCACACGACCGTACAGGCGGGCCCACAGATATGCCGCTGCCGTCATGGACCAGGCAACAGCCAGCATGAGGGCAGCACCCGCCAGGCAGGGGACTACAGCATACCAGAAGCCCAGCTGCCGGATCTGCTCTCCGCCTGTGACGGCGATAAGGGCCGTGGCCCCTCCCGGCGGATGCACTGTCCCGCTCAGCAGCATGACGGCGATGGCTGTGGGCACGCAAAGGCATACAGCCCAGAAGGGCGGCAGCCATTGTGCGCAGGCCACACCGACCAGAGCAGAAAAAAAGTGCCCTCCCAGCAGATTGCGTGGACGGGACAACGGACTGTCCGGGGCTGCGAACAGCAGTACCGCCGAGGCACCAAAAGAACCTATCAACATGGGCACGCCGTAATCGCCTACGGCCAGTCTGTCCAAAGCCGCCACCAGTAACAGGCCGCAGCAGCTCCCCAGCCAGGCACGCCCTACCTTGAGAGCACTTGCGCCCCTTCCTGCCAACCATGCTTGTCCGGGCATCCTGATCTCCTTGTCTGTGTTTGAAGGTCATCCTCTTGTTCCACAGGGAGATACCCGCATCACGCCCGGGATTCCGTGTGCGGGCGCACGAAAACCATCTTTTCCCGGCAAGAAGCAGGATGGATTCCTCACCATGCAGGCAGGCCAACTTCGCCTTTGCACAGATCCTGTCCAGGGCATATCTTTCCGCCCTTGTTGTCTTGGTCCGCAGGGAACTATCCGGCACAAAACAACGCTTCGTAACATAGCGTCTGTCCGTCCGGACCTGCGGCTCCGCTTTGTCCACATTTTGGTATAAAATTAAAAAAATATAATTATATCAATATGATATATTTCAATTTTCAGTGATTGGGTGTTCAATCAATGTATAGCGCATCAACTTTCTACATTCTGGTAGAAAAATAAAAATATCTTCATATCTAGTTGATTTATAAAGATTATCAACCTCAAATCCCGTTTGTGCCGTAAAGCGCATGTTCGTACATTCAGCACATTTCTACCATTTGGTAGAAATATACCTTTCCCAAGGACTCTTTTTCTTCTGCATTATGGTGCGCTTTCGTTAAATATAAATTTTTTATAAATAATTTTAGCTTATTACATCAACAAACCTTCCTCATATCTGCTTCTGGCACAAGGATTGCTTTGTCCTGTGCCGTCTGCCGCTGCTCGCTGTCTGAGAAAACGGCAATCATATTTTCCGCAGTGCACAGGCCCGATACCTGTCGCACCGCCAGACCACAGGAAGGTTTTCCATGAATCCTGCAGACACCGCGTTCATCATCCTTTGCGCCACGTTCGTCATGCTCATGACCCCGGCTCTGGCCTTATTCTACGGCGGGCTCGTCCGGTCAAAGAACATCCTCTCCACATGCATGCACAGCTATGCCTCCTTGGGGATGGTTTCCATCATCTGGGCCCTGTTCGGCTATTCCCTTGCCTTCAGCGGCGATATCTCCGGCCTTATCGGCAACCTTGACCATGTGTTCCTCATGGGCGTGGGGGGCGAAGCCAACGGCCCCGCAGCCAATCTGCCGCATAATGTCTTCATGGCCTTCCAGTGCATGTTCGCAGCCCTTACCGTGGCGCTCATTTCCGGTGCCTATGCCGAACGCATCCGTTTCTCGGCCATGCTGGTCTTTTCCGCACTCTGGACGGTCTTTGCCTATTGCCCCATGGCACACTGGGTCTGGGGCGGTGGCTGGATGGCCAAGCTGGGCGCCGTGGACTTTGCCGGTGGTGCCGTAGTGCATATGGCTTCCGCCGCAGCTGCCCTGGCCTGCGCCCATGCGGTGGGGCCCCGCGCTGATCTCGGCAAGACGCCCATGATCCCCAATAATCTGCCCATGACGCTCTTTGGCGGCGGCCTGCTCTGGTTCGGCTGGTTCGGCTTCAATGCCGGCAGTGCTCTGGCTGCCAACGCCCTTGCGGGCCACGCCCTGGTCACCACCCATCTGGCCACGGCCGGCGGCATCTTCGGCTGGATGCTCCTTGAATACCTGCGCTTCGGCAAGGCCACGACCCTGGGTGCCATCTCCGGTGCGCTGGCGGGCCTCGTCTCCATCACGCCCGCAGCCGGTTTCGTGGGAGTCATGCCTGCTTTGGCCATCGGCTTTGCCGGCGGCATGATCTGCTACGGTGGCATCCTGCTCAAGAACCGCCTGGGCTATGACGACGCCCTCGACGTGGTAGGCATCCACGGTGTAGGCGGTACCTGGGGCGCCTTTGCCACCGGTCTGTTCGCCTCCGCCAGCATCAACGGTGTCAACGGCCTGTTCTACGGCAATCCGTGGCAGCTTGTGGTTCAGATCATCTCCATCGTCGCCACCTGGGGCTTTGTTTACCTGGTCAGCCGCATCCTGCTGAAGCTGACGGATGCCCTGGTGGGCCTGCGTGTGGATCCCGCCTCCGAGACCCGGGGTCTGGACCTCAGCCTGCACAACGAACGCGGCTACACCCTGTAACTGCCGAGACATCTCCACCTGTCACTAGGAATATCTGGAGCCCATCATGAAAAAGCTCGAAATCATCATCCGTCCGTCCAAGTTCGAAGAAGTGAAGCAGCAGCTGACCGCCATCGGCATCCACGGCATGAACTACAGCGAAGTGCGCGGCTTCGGCCGCCAGCACGGGCATACGGAAGTCTATCGCGGCACCACCTACGCCGTGGACTGCCTGCCCAAGATCAAGATCGAGATCGTGGTCCATGACGAAGCACTGGAAAAAGTGCTGCAGGCTGTTACCGTAGCCCGCACCGGCGAGATCGGCGATGGCAAGATCTTCATCTACGACGTGCTGGATGCCATCCGCATCCGTACCGGTGAACGCGGCCCTGACGCCCTGTAAGGAACCGCTACCCAAAGTTTTTCCGTTTTCCTCCCCATCAGGCCGCCGTGAAAGGTGTCACCCTCTCCTTTCCAGCGCGCCTGAAAAAAGAGATCCAAGGAGTCTCCCCATGAATGCTCGAACTGATGCCATCCGGCAGATCGCCCAGAGCCATCCGGACCACCAGCCCCCTGCCACCGATATCGACACCATCTTCGGTTGTGACGTTTTCTCCCTCGACATCCTGCAAAAGCGTCTGCCCAAGCCCGTGTTCCGCACGCTGAAGGCCACCATCGCCCGCGGTGAATGCCTTGACCCGGACATCGCGGATACCGTGGCCTGCGCCATGAAGGACTGGGCCATCAGCAAGGGGGCCACGCACTACACCCACTGGTTCCAGCCCATGACCGGCCTGACGGCCGAAAAGCACGACGCCTTCCTGACCCCCACTGGCGAAGGCCGCGTCATCAACGAATTCTCGGGCAAGATGCTCATCTGCGGCGAGCCCGATGCCTCCTCCTTCCCGTCCGGTGGCCTGCGCTCCACCTTCGAGGCCCGCGGCTACACGGCCTGGGATCCCACGGTCCCTGCCTTCATCATCGGCCGCACCCTGCATGTGCCCACCCTGTTCTACAGCTATTCGGGCGAGGCCCTGGACCGCAAGATCCCGCTCATGCGTTCCATTTCCGCCCTTTCCCGCCAGGCCCTGCGCATCCTGCGCCTGTTCGGCAACGATACGGCCACCTTCGTGCGCCCCAGCGTGGGACCGGAACAGGAATACTTCCTTGTCGACCGCCGTCTGGCCGCCCTGCGCCCCGACCTGCTGCTGGCGGGCCGCACGCTGATGGGCACCCCGCCCGCCAAGGGCCAGGAGATGGAGGACCACTACTTCGGCTCCATCCCGGCGCGCGTCATGGCCTTCATGCAGGATGTGGAGGACGCCCTGTTCCGCCTCGGCATCCCGGCCAAGACCCGGCATAACGAAGTGGCCCCCGGTCAGTTCGAGATCGCGCCCATCTACGAGGACGCCAATATCGCCACCGACCACAACATGCTCATCATGAACCTGCTGCACGAGATCGCGCCGCGGCATGACTTCATCTGCCTGCTCCACGAAAAGCCCTTTGCCGGCGTCAACGGCAGCGGCAAGCACAACAACTGGTCCATCAGCGATTCCGAGGGCAACAACCTGCTCGATCCCGGCAAGACCCCGCTGGACAATGCCCAGTTCCTCGTCTTCCTGGCCGCCGTGCTGCGGGCCGTGCACAAGCACAGCGCCGCCCTGCGTCTGGGCACGGTGGGTGCGGGCAACGATCACCGTCTGGGTGCCAACGAAGCCCCGCCGGCCATCATCTCCGTCTATCTGGGCGACATGCTGACCGACGTCATCGACACCATCATGAACGGTGTGACCCACAAGCCCGGCCGCACCAGCATGGAGATCGGCGTTTCCTCCCTGCCGCCCCTGCCCGTGGATCTTTCCGACCGCAACCGCACCAGCCCCTTTGCCTTCACCGGCAACAAGTTCGAATTCCGGGCCGTGGGTTCCTCCCAGTCCATCGCGCCGGTGAACATCGCCCTGAATACGGCCATGGCCTGCGCCCTGGACGACATCGCCACCGAGCTGGAAGCCACCGTGGGTTCCGGCACGAGCCTCAACGCCGCCCTGCAGGAGCTGCTGCCCCGTCTGTTCCGGGAACATCAGGCCGTGGTCTTCAACGGCAACGGGTACTCGGAGGAATGGCCCGTGGAGGCGGCCCGTCGCGGCCTGCCCAACCTGGCCACCACCGTGGATGCCCTGGAACGCTACAACACGCCTGAAGTCATGGACGTGTTCCTGCGCCAGAACGTGCTTTCCGAACGCGAGATGCTGGCCCGGCAGGAGATCCTGCTGGACACCTATGCCAAGACCATCGCCATCGAAGCCTCGCTCATGCTGGACATGTCCCGCACGCAGATCCTGCCCGTCGCCCTGCAGGAGCAGGCCGCTGCCGCCGATCTGGTGCTCAAGACCCGGGCCGTCAGCACCGAGGCCGCCATGGAAGAAGAGCGCTTCACCTGCCTGCGCGGCCATACCGTGGGCCTGAACGCTGCCCTTTCCGCCCTAGAACAGCAGCTTGCCGCGCTGCGTGCCGCTGCGGACGCCCACACGGCCGCCCGTATCGCCCGTGACGGCGTGGTCCCTGCCATGCAGACCTGCCGCGAACACTGCGACGCCCTTGAGCGCATGCTCAATGCCGCCGTCTGGCCGCTGCCCTCCTATGCGGAGATGCTCTGGCTGCACTGATCCCCGAACTGGTCCCTTTGTCTCCCCGGGCCGGGCATGACCATCCCCGCCCGGGGGCGTTTTCCCTCCACTCCCCCAGCCTTCCCAGGAGTGACATATGAACGGTCTTTTCGATCCCCGCCGGGAGCATGATGCCTGCGGTGTGGGTTTTGTTGCCTATCTGGACGGCCAGAGCCGTCATGACGTGATGCACATGGCCCTGGGTGCCATGACCCGCATGGCCCATCGTGGCGGCGGTGACGGCAGGAACGGTGACGGCGCCGGTATCCTCTTCCCTCTGCCGCGCGATTTCTTCCTGCGCCAGTGGCCCGCGTTGTCGGTCTGCGCCGCCCCCTGGGCCGTGGCCCAGCTTTTCCTGCCCCGGGATGCGGCGCTACGGGCACTGTGCCTGCAGCGCTTCCGCGAGATCTTCACGGCCTGCGGTCTGCGCGTGGAAGACGAGCGTGACGTCCCTGTGCGCGAAGACGTGCTGGCTCCCGCCGCCCGTCAGACCATGCCCGGCTTTTTGCAGCTGCTCGTCCTGCCGGATACCAGCTCCCCCGAAGCCGCCGAGCTCCATGATCCCGAAGCCCTTGAACGCCGCCTGTTCCTTGCCCGGCACATGGCCGAGAACCTGATCTGGAAGGAGCTGCGCCGGCAGGGACAGGACACCCGCCTGTTCTATGTGGCCAGCTGCTCCTGCCGGAGCATCGTCTACAAGGGCATGCTCCCCGGCTCCCGGCTGGGCGAATTCTATACCGATCTGACGGACGAGGACTGCGCCGCGCCTTTTGCCGTGTTCCACGAACGTTTTTCCACCAACACCCTGCCTTCGTGGCCCCTGGCCCAGCCCTTCCGCCTGGCCGCCCATAACGGCGAGATCAACACCCTGCGCGGCAACGCGGCCCACATGGGCGTGCGCGAGGCCGTGCTCGCCTCGCCCCTGCTGGGAGCACATCTGAAGGACGCCCTGCCGGTCATCAATCCCGATACCTCGGATTCCGGGACCCTGGACAACGTGCTGGAGCTGCTGGTCCGCGCAGGCTACACCCTGCCCCACGCCCTGATGATGATGGTCCCCGAACCCTTCGGGCCCACCTTCGTCATGGGCGACAACAAGCGAGCCTTCTACGAATATCACTCGTCCCTCATGGAACCTTGGGACGGCCCCACCTGCCTCGTCTTCACCGACGGCTGGCGGCGCGTGGGCGCCATGCTCGACCGCAACGGCCTGCGCCCCTGCCGCTGGAGCGTCTCCCGGGACGGCCTGATGGTGCTCGGCTCGGAAAGCGGCCTTGTGGACGTGCCTGAAGAGGACATCATCCAGCGCGGTCAGCTCCAGCCCCGGCGCATGATCCTGGCGGACGTGGAACACCACCGCATCGCGCCTGATGCGGAGATCAAGGGGCAGGTCATACGCTCCCAGCCCTGGCGCCGCTGGCTCCAGAAGCACGCCGTGCGCCTTGAGACCCTGAACGGCATGGGCGAAGAATGCGATGCCGCGCACGCCCTGCCGCCGCTGGACCGCCGTCTGCGTCAGGCCGGTTGCGACAGCACATGGCAGCGTCAGGTCCTCGTGCCCATGGCCGAGAACGCCCAGGAGCCCGTCTGCTCCATGGGGACGGACAAGCCCCTGCCCTGCCTCAGCGACGAGCCGCAATCCCTGTTCCGCTGGTTCAAGCAGCGTTTCGCCCAGGTGACCAACCCGCCCATCGACCCCTACCGGGAACAGTTGTCCATGTCGCTCATGGGCCATGCCGGACGTGCGGGCAACATCCTGGAACCGGGCCCCGAAAGCTGCGCTGTCCTGCGCCTGCCCCATCCTTTCCTCACCACGGACGACATGCGCCGGATCCGGGCCTCGCGGCGTCTCGCCGTCCGGGCCGCCACCCTTGACGCCACCTTCCCGGCCCACGGCGACGGAGAAGCTCTACGCGCGGCCCTCGATCGCCTGTTCGCTGACGCCGAGGCTGCCATCGCCCAAGGGGCCACCATCCTGGTGGTGAGCGATACGGCCATGACGGCGGACAAGGCGCCCATCCCCGCCCTGCTGGCCTGCGCGGGCCTGCACCATCATCTCATCCGTGCCGGGCTTCGCCATGCCTGCGGCATCATCGCGGAAAGCGGCGAAGCCTGCGAGGTCATCCACATGGCGCAGCTCATCGGCTACGGCGTCAATGCCGTCTGCCCGCACGCGGCCCTGGATGCCGTCCGCCGCATGGCCCGGGAAGGCCACCTGAGCACGGACGCCGGGCCTCTTGACGAAGAAGACGCGCAGGAACGCTATATCAACGCCCTGAAGAAGGGCCTGCTCAAGGCCTTTGCCCGTCTGGGCATCTCCACCCTGCGATCTTTCCGCGGCTCGCAGCCCTTTGAGGCCCTAGGACTGTCACAGGATGTCATCGACCGTTATTTCACGGGCACGCCCTGCTCCATCAGCGGCATCGGTCTGGAGACCCTGGCCCGCGATGCCGCCCTGCGTCACGCGCAGGCCTGGGACGATGCCGATACCACCGCTGCCGCCCCTGCGGCGCGTCTCTGGAGCCCCCGTACCGTGAGCGCCCTGCATACGGCCGTCAATGAAGACACGGACGGACAGGCTCCCTCCCCGGCCTGGCAGACCTTCTCCAGCCTTTGCAACGAACAGGAAGCCCAGGGCTTCACGCTGCGCTCCCTGCTGGAGATCGCGCCCGACCCGGCCCGCGCCCCCGTCCCTCTGGACGATGTTGAGCCGGAAGAGGCCATCCTGCGGCACTTCGTCGGTGCGGCCATCTCCTATGGCGCCATCAGTGACGAAGCCCACCGCACCCTGGCCGAAGGCTGCAATGCCTGCGGCGTGCCCTCCAACTGCGGTGAAGGCGGCGAGGATCCGGCCCGCAACACGCCCCGGACGGACGCGGACGGCCGTCGTCATGACGCGCGCTCCCGCATCCGCCAGATCGCTTCGGGCCGCTTTGGCGTCACGGCGGAATATCTTGCCCATGCGGAAGAGATCCAGATCAAGGCGGCCCAGGGTGCCAAGCCCGGTGAAGGCGGCCAGTTGCCCGCCTACAAGGTCACGGTGGACATCGCCCGTGTCCGTGCCACCATGCCCGGGGTCTCCCTGGTCTCCCCGCCGCCGCATCACGACATCTACTCCATCGAGGATCTGGCGCAGCTCATCTACGACCTCCGTCACCTCAATCCTTCGGCCCGCATCTCCGTCAAGCTGGTGGCCGAAAGCGGTGTCGGGACCATCGCGGTGGGTGTGGCCAAGGCCGGTGCGGACTGCGTGGTCATCTCCGGCCATGACGGCGGCACCGGTGCCAGCCCCCATTCCGCCATCCACTATGTGGGCCTGCCGTGGGAATCCGGTCTGGCCGAGGCGCATCAGGCGCTGGTGACCTGCGGCATGCGCCGGCGGGTGTCCCTCCAGACCGACGGTCTGCTGCGCACCGGGCGCGACGTGCTCGTGGCTGCCCTGCTGGGCGCCGAGGAATTCGCCTTCGGGACGGCGCTGATGGTCAGCATGGGCTGCGTCATGTGCCGCAACTGCATGAAGGGCCGCTGCCCGGCGGGCATCGCCACCCAGGACGAAAAGCTGCGTGCCCGCTTCAAGGGCCGCCCCGAACATGTGGAACGTTTCCTGCGCCTGCTGGCCGGGGACGTGCGCCGTGAACTGGCCGCCCTGGGCTTCCGCTCCCTGAACGAAGCCGTCGGCCATGCCGATCTGCTGGCACAGCGTACGGATATCACGGGCCGGGCGGCCTCCCTCGACCTCTCGCGCCTGCTCTGGACGCCTGACGCGGCCTGCGAACACCATGCCGGGGGCTTCCCCCGTGTCTGTGAACCCACGGCCCTGGAACAGGACCTCGATCAGGCCGCCGAACCCGTACTGGCGGGCCAGTGCGACCATCTGCGCATCGAGCGGACCATCCGCAATGTGGACCGTGCCGTGGGCGCGCGCCTTTCCGGCAGCATCGTCCTGCGTCAAGGGGCCGCCGGTCTGCCCCAGGACAGCCTGCACCTCCACTTCCACGGTCAGGCCGGGCAAAGCCTCGGGGCCTTCCTGGCCCCCGGCGTGACCCTTGAGGTGGAAGGCAGCGTCAATGACTACGCGGGCAAGGGCCTTGCCGGCGGCACCATCGTGGTCCACCCCGATACCGGGGCCCGCTTCGTGGCGGCGGAACAGGCCGTGGCCGGCAACGTGGCCCTGTACGGCGCCACCGCCGGGGAGGCCTACTTCTGCGGCCAGGCCGGGGAACGTTTTGCCGTGCGCAACTCCGGTGCCTGCGCCGTGGTGGAAGGTGTGGGCGACCACGGCTGCGAATACATGACCGGCGGTACCGTCGTCGTCCTGGGACGCACCGGCTACAACTTCGCCGCAGGCATGAGCGGCGGCACGGCCTTCGTCTACGATCTGGACGAGCATTTCCAGAACCGCTGCAACATCGAAAGCGTGGATCTGGAATCCGTCTGGCAGGAAGAGGATCAGGACCTGCTGCGCCGCCTGGTGGAACGGCACGTGGCCTGCACCGGCAGCGCCAAGGCAGCGTCCCTGCTGGCCAACTGGGATGCCGCCCTGCCGCTCTTCGTCAAGGTCATGCCGCTGGATTACAAGAACGTGCTCCGCCGTCAGGCGGAAGCCGCCCACGACGCGGAGACCGCCTCCGCCACCGAAGAAGTGTTCCATGCACGAGGAGAGAACGACCATGCGTAAGATCGCCTTCACCAAGATGGAAGGCTGCGGCAACGATTACGTCTATCTTGACGGATTTTCGGAAGATCTGCGGCTCGCGGAAGGGGACATCCCCTCGCTGGCCCGTGCCGTCAGCGACAGGCATTACGGTGTGGGCTCCGACGGGCTGGTGCTCATCCTGCCGCCCACCTCACCGGACAGTGCCGACCTGCGCATGCGCATGTTCAATGCCGACGGCAGTGAAGCCGAGATGTGCGGCAACGCTTCCCGCTGCGTGGGACGCTTTGCCTGGGAGCATGCCCTGACCGACAGGCCCGTCATCCGCCTGGAGACCCTGGCCGGGGTCAAGCTCCTGCAGCGGGTGGACGATGCCGGGGGCTGCCCCTCCCGTGTCTGTGTGGACATGGGCACGCCGGAACTGGCCCGGCAGCGCATCCCCGTCCGCCCCGACACGACATCGGATCCCGAAAGCCCGTGCATCGGCCAGCCCATCCGGGTGCTGGATCGAGAATGGGCCGTGACCTGCGTGTCCATGGGCAATCCTCATGCCGTGGTCTTCGTGGACGATGTGGACAGTCTGGATCTGCCTGTGGTGGGCCCGGCCTTCGAACACCACCCCTGGTTCCCCAGCCGCACCAATACCGAATTCGTGCAGCTTATGGACGCGGGACATGTACGCATGCGCGTCTGGGAACGGGGTGCCGGAGAGACCCTGGCCTGCGGTACCGGCGCCTGTGCCGTGGCCGTGGCCTGCCATCTGACCGGAAGTACGGGAAGGGACGTGGCGGTGCAGTTGCGCGGCGGCACGCTGGACATCCGCTGGGATGAACGGACGGGGCACGTCCTGATGACCGGCCCGGCCCGCACCGTTTTTTCTGGAGAATACAGCCCTGCCCAGGGACAGGAGGACTAGCCATGATCCGCAGCAACGAACATTACGCCGGACTGCCCGGCGCCTATCTTTTCGCCACGGTGGCCGCCAAGGTCCGCGCGCACCGGGAACAGCATCCCGCCCTGCCCGTCATCAGCCTGGGTATCGGCGACGTGACCCGCCCCCTGCCGCCCGCCGTCATCACGGCCCTGCATTCGGCAGTGGACGAGATGGCCTCGTCCGCCTCCTTCAAGGGGTACGGCCCGGAACAGGGCTATGATTTCCTGCGCGAGGCCATCGCCGCGCATGACTACCGGGCCCACGGTGTGCAGATGGACGCCGCGGACATCTTCATCAGCGACGGTTCCAAGTGCGACGTGGCCAACATCCAGGAACTGTTCTCCCTGTCCTGCCGCGTAGCGGTCACCGACCCCGTCTATCCCGTCTATGTGGATTCCAATGCCATGGCAGGCCGCGCGGGCCGGTGGACGGGCGAGCGCTGGAGCGACCTCATCTACCTGCCCTGCACGGAAGCCAACGACTTCGTGCCGGACTTTCCCGACGCGGTGCCCGACATCATCTATCTTTGCTATCCCAACAATCCCACGGGCACGGTGCTGCACAGGGATGCTCTGGCTGCCTGGGTGGACTATGCCCGCCGCCATGGGGCCCTCATCATCTATGATGCGGCCTACGAAGCCTTCATCAAGGATACGGACAGCGAGGTGCCGCACAGCATCTTCGAGATCCCCGGCGCCGAAGAAGTGGCCGTGGAGTGCCGCTCCTTCTCCAAGACGGCGGGATTCACGGGCCTGCGCTGCGCCTTCACCACCATCCCGGCCGCGGTGACCATCCCCGGCCCGGACGGTTCCCGCGTCCGCCTGCAGGACATGTGGAAGCGCCGCCAGAGCACCAAGTACAACGGCTGTCCCTACATCGTGCAGCGTGCCGCCGAGGCCGTCTACAGCCCAGAGGGGCAGGAACAGGTACGCGCCACCATCGCGGCCTACATGGCCAATGCGGCCCGTATCCGTTCCGGCATCGAGGGCATGGGCCTTTCCTGCTACGGCGGCATCCATGCCCCCTATATCTGGGTGAAGACGCCTGACGGCATGGGTTCCTGGGAGTTCTTCGACCTTCTGCTCTCCCGCACTTTCCTGGTCTGCACCCCCGGTGCGGGCTTTGGGCCCAGCGGCGAAGGCTATGTACGCTTCACCGCTTTCGGCAGTGAGGAGGATACCACCGAGGCCCTGGAACGTTTGCAGGGACTGAGCTTGTAAATCTCATTCGGGGGAGGGGCCCTTGCCAACAAAGCGGCAGGGCCCCTCCGCCACACTTTTGTCTTCTTTTGGAAGGACAGACACTCTTTTCCCCAAGGGCATACCGGAGCGCGGGGAAGGCACGAAGCGCTCCCTTATGCAAAGGCCCGCCAGAGCATGACTCCGGCGGGCCTTTTTCGTGCTGTAACAGACAAAGAGCGGATGCTGCGGCCATCAAACATGGATGGGAACAGCCTCCGCCCTTCCCAAGCAAATCCTTGCATCAGTGCTGGCGGAAATCCTTGTAGCTGATGCCATGTTTCTTCATACGCAGGGCCATGACGCGCTCCGTGAGCCCCAGGGCCTGGGCCGCATGCCCCATGTGCCCCTTGTGCCGGGCAAGGGCATCGGTGATGCAGGCGCGCTCCAGCTCGTCGAGACGATCCTGCAAGGTGCCGGAAGCCGTATACGGCTCCACAGATCCCTTGTGCGCCTCCGGGCCGAACGGGCAATGCGTACTGTGCAGTTCACGCGGCAGATGCTGGGGCAGGATCAGACCATCCTGACCGACTAGGAGCACGGCCCGCTCCATGACGTTCTCCAGCTCACGGATATTGCCGGGCCAGGAATAACGTTGCAGCATGTCCATGACGGCCAGCGAGATGCGGATGCCTGAACGTCCGTTGGCCGCAGCGTACTTGTCTACAAAATAGGCCGCCAGCGGCTGGATGTCGTTCTGCCGTTCGCGCAGGGGCGGCATGTGGATGGGGAACACATTCAGACGGTAATAGAGGTCGCGGCGGAACGTGCCCTCCTCCACCATGCGGGCCAGGTCCCTGTTGGTGGCCGTGATGATGCGCACGTCCACGGACAGGCTCTCCGTACCGCCCAGACGCTCGAAACAACGCTCCTGCAGGACACGCAGCAGCTTGGCCTGCGTCAGCAGGGAAAGTTCCCCCACTTCATCAAGAAAGAGCGTCCCGCCATCCGCCAGCTCGAAGCGTCCCTTGCGTATGCCCGAAGCACCGGTAAAAGCTCCCTTCTCATGGCCGAACAGTTCGCTTTCGATGAGGTTTTCCGGCAAGGCCGCACAGTTCAGCGAGATGAACGGCCCCTTGCTCCGCTTGCCGGCGGAATGGATGGCATGGGCGGCCAGCTCCTTGCCTGTGCCGCTCTCGCCGTACAGCAGCACCGTCGTCGTGGAAGGCGCCACCTGCGAGATCTGCTCATAGACAAGGCGCATGGCATCGGAATTGCCGACAAAACCGTGCGGGCGCAGCGGCGCGGACAGAGCGTTGCGCAGGCGCATGTTCTCTTCGATGGCCGCGACGCGCTCGTCCATAACGTTCTGACGCGCCCTGGCCGCATGGGCGATCATGGACGCGATGATGGTCAGGATGCGCTCGTCTTCTTCCAGCGTCACGGCATCCGCAAAGACACGGTCCACGGAAAGGGCGCCCAGAACCTCGTCCTCGAATTTGATGGGCACACAGATGAAGGCGATGGTATCCTTTTGCAGGTCACGGGAACGGGTACGGTTCAAAAAGATGGGGCTGGCCGAAACATTGGAAACGACCATGGGCTGGCCGCTCTGGATGACGCGCCCCGTGACGCCCTCACCCAGCGCATAATGGCCCCGCCGCTGCTCGGCGGGATTCAGACCGTGGGCCACCTCGATGCGGATCTCGCCGGTATGGGGAGACACGAGGGTGATCATGCCCCGCATCATGTGCAGGTGCTGCGCCATCAGAGAGAGCGTCGCCTCCAGGCTGTGGCTGATGTCGCGGGAATGGTCGATGACCTGGGAAAGGTCGAACAGCAGTCGCAGCTCGCTGCCCGTTTCACGTACGCGCTGCCGATGCGACGGCAGCACAGGAGATGTGGAGGGAGCCGCCCCTTTCTGATCAGGGGCGGAAGGATCCGTCGATGGCGTCTCTTGGTGTCGTTTCATGCGCAGGGCTCCCCTTTCCGGCTGCCTGCGGACATCCCGGCACGCCTCCAGCTTTTGGAGATCGGCCATCTCTCCTTTCCCGGCATCCGGCACCGGAAGCGGCACGCAAAACAGGATACCCAAGGGGCCTGCGCTCCATGTCATGGAAGAGGACACACCGGAGCCATGCGGGAAAGATGTCCGTACCGGGAATGATGCGGCAGTACGGGCAGAACCCCGAAAGATACCGGCCCGTGGCATCCCGGGGCCCTGAAACAAGGCATTGAAAATACAAAAAAAGCGGCCGGCCATAACAGCCAACCGCTTATTTTTGTGATGGTGCGCCCGAAGAGATTCGAACTCCTGGCCTACAGGTTCGTAGCCTGTTGCTCTATCCAGCTGAGCTACGAGCGCATGTTTGAAATATTACGTTACCCGGCTGTGTCCGTCAAGCAAAAATGACGGTGACCGGTGCAGCCGCACTACTGAGCGTCGATAGCGTTGACGGCGCGAGACAGGCGGGACAGCTTGCGGGCAGCCTTCTTCCAGTGCATGGCGCCCTTGCCGGCGGCCTTGGCCAGCACGGAAGCGGCAACAGTCAGAGCGCTGCTGGCCTGTTCCTTATCGTTGCCGGTGATGGCGGCGCGCACAGCCTTGACGGCGTTCTTCACGCGGGTACGGGCAGCGCGGTTGCGGGCGGCGTGTTTCAGGCTCTGCTTATGACGCTTGATGGCAGACTTATGGTTAGCCACGGTATTCCTCCGATATTTTGGCCTGCAATGCAGGTATAGTGCCTTCGTGTGAAGACGGATTTTTAGCAGAGCATGGCATATCTGTCAAGCTCTGCGGCCATATTGGCGCATTTTCATGCAAGGGGCAGCGCCCCTTGCCACATTTTAGATCTGCAGGGCGGCAAAATCCGCCAGCCGAGCAAACCGGGTGCCCAGGGCATTGAGCATGGCCAGGCGGTTGGCGCGCAGCGCCGCATCATCGCACATGACCATGACGCCGTCGAAGAAGGCATCCACCACAGGACGGACTTCCAGCAGCGTTTTGAGGGCGGCGGTATGGTCACCGGCCTCCCACAGGCTGTCCAGACGCGGCAGCAGATCGTCCAGCGTGGCGGCCAGGGCCTTTTCGGCATCTTCCTGCAGCAGGTTAGCCTGCCAGGCAGCGGCAAGCTGTTCAGCCGCGCCCTGCTTGCGGACGATGTTGGCCACACGCTTGAAGGTCTGCACGGCCTCGGCATAACCGGCTTCCTTGCTGAACTGGGCAAGGGCGGCCAGGCGGGCCCCGCACTGGCAGACATCAGCCACACCGGCGCCCAGAGCGGCATCCACCAGCAGGCTGTCTTCGCCACGGTTCTGCCAGTAATTGCGCACACGGCCCGCAAAGAAGTCCAGCAGCTTGTCCAGGGCTTCCTGCGGAGCCAGCTTCCACTGGCGGTCACCATAGAGTTCGTGAGCACGGGCGAACAGCTGACGGATGTCGAAGTGCAGGTCGAACTCCAGAGCGATACGGATGATGCCCAGAGCGCAACGGCGCAGGGCATTGGGGTCGGCGGCACCGGTGGGGATCATGCCCAGGCCGAAGCAGCCCACCAAGGTATCGGCCTTGTCGGCCATGGACAGCAGCGCGCCGCACAGGCTGGCAGGCACGGGGCTGTCGGGGCCGGCGGGCAGATACTGTTCGCGCAGGGCCTGGGCCACCACCGGGGTCTCGCCCTTGCGCTCGGCGTAGATGCCGCCCATGATGCCCTGCAGGGTATCGAACTCGCCCACCATGCCGGTCACCAGGTCGGCCTTGGACAGGCGGCCGGCACGGGCGGCGTCCTCGGCGCTGACCTTGCCCTGGGCCACGTTCTCGGCCAGCCAGCGGCACAGGGCTTCCAGACGACGGGTCTTTTCGCCCATGGTGCCCAGACGGCCGATGAAGATGACGTGATCCAGCTTTTCCAGCCAATAGTCGAAATTATCGCGCAGGTCGGCATGCCAGAAGAAACGGGCATCCTCCAGGCGGGCACGCAGCACGCGTTCCCAGCCGTGCTTGACCAAGCTCATGTCCTCGGGGGAGATGTTGAGCACGGTCAGGAAGTGCGGCATCAGGGTACCGTCGGCAGCCTCGATACCAAAGCTCTTCTGATGGCTTTCCATGCTGGTGAGCAGCACTTCGCGGGGCACTTCCAGATAGGAAGGATCGAAGTCGGCCAGCAGGGGCACGGGATGTTCGGTCAGGCCCTGCACTTCGTCCAGCAGGCCGTCACGCCACAGCACCTTGCCGCCGATGGCGGCAGCCTGGGCGTCACCGCCTTCCATGATGACCTTGCGGCGGTCGGCGGCGTCGGGCGTCAGGCCGCCCTTGTCCGCCAGCACGGCCAGAAGTTCATTGGCATGGGCCACGCTGAAGGGGCCATGACCGTGGATGCGGTGCCCCATGGTCTCGCGACCGGAAGCCACAGGGCCCACGGTGAAGGGCACCACGGCGTCATCCAGCAGGGCCACGATCCAGCGCAGCGGGCGGGCATAGGCCAGGGTGTTGCTGCCCCAGCGCATGCGCTTGCCGAACGGCAGGGAGGTGATGACGGCGGGGCAGATCTCGGCCAGCAGATCGGCAACGGCAGCGCCGCCGATGCGTTTGCGCACGGCCACGTATTCGCCCTTTTCGGTGGTGATGCGGTACACATCGTCCACGCTCACGCCGTTGGTGCGGGCAAAGCCTTCCAGGGCCTTGGTGGGCTTGCCGTCAGCGGCAAAGGCCACACGCACCGGCGGGCCGGCCACTTCTTCCTCGCGCTCCTGCTGCACGGGGTTCACGTCCTCGATGATGACGATGGCACGACGCGGCGTGCTCATGGTACGCAGGGCGCCGTGTTCCACACTGGCTTCCTGCAGGGCCGCCGTAAAACGGGCGGCCAGTTCGGCTTCTTCGCCGGCCAAAAAACGGGCAGGCAGTTCTTCGCTGCCAATTTCAAGCACAAAGGTCGCCATGCCTTACCTCGCCTCGGTGTTGAGCATCGGATACCCCAGCTCTTCACGCTGGGCCACATACAGTTTGGCCACGCCTGCAGCCAGAGCGCGCACACGGCCGATATAGCCGGCGCGTTCCGTGATGGAGATGGCGCCGCGCGCATCCAGCAGGTTGAAGGTGTGGGAACATTTGAGGCAGTAGTCATAGGCGGGCCAGGGCAGGTTCTGCTCCAGCATGGCCTTGCACTGGCCTTCAAAATCATTGAAATGACGCAGCAGCATCTCGGGGTTGCTGGCCTCGAAATTGTGCTTGGACTGCTCCACTTCGTTCTGGTGGTAGATGTGGCCGTAGGTCACGTTCTTGTTCCACTTCAGGTCGTAGACGGATTCCACGCCCTGCAGATACATGGTCAGACGTTCCAGACCATAGGTCAGTTCCACGCTGATGGGATGCAGGTCGATGCCGCCCACCTGTTGGAAGTAGGTGAACTGGCTCACTTCCATGCCGTTGAGCCACACTTCCCAGCCCAGGCCCCAGGCACCCAGGGTGGGCGATTCCCAGTCGTCTTCCACAAAGCGGATATCGTGCTGGGCAGGATTGATGCCCAGGGCGTTCAGGCTTTCCAGGTACAGTTCCTGCACATTGGCAGGAGAAGGCTTCATGATGACCTGGAACTGGAAGTAGCGCTGCAGGCGGTTGGGGTTTTCCCCGTAGCGGCCGTCAGTGGGACGACGGCTGGGTTCCACATAGGCCACGCTCCAGGGTTCGGGGCCCAGCACGCGCAGGAAGGTGTTGGGGTTGAACGTCCCCGCCCCGCATTCCACGCCTGAAGGCTGTTCCACGACACAGCCCTGCTCCGCCCAGTAGCGTTGCAGGGTAAGGATGACATCCTGAAAATACATGTGCAGTCCTTTTTTAACACATTTCGGCACGACGCGACGCTCGCGTCAGCTACGGCGCCGCCAGTCCGACGCGTCCCCTTCGTTCGTCTTTTGTCCCGCAGACGGGACGGGCAGACTCAAACCCGACGAAAATAGTTCCCTTCCCAGGCCAGCCCCAAATGGTACTGGACAAAACCATCGATAGCCCGGGCACAGGCCCGCCGCACCGGGGGCGGCAGCTCGCCGTCCGGCCACCCGGACGGGAAACTTTGCTGTACATGGCGCAGAAGGTCAAGCCCCTGTGCGGGGATCTCCACGCCATAACGCTCCAGTTCGAAGCGGCTGCTGCGACAGGAGGAACAGCGCAGTTGGCCTTCATCGACCACGAAGAGCGCGTCCTCGCTGATGGTCCGGCCGCACCGGCCGCACTGCCCCAGGTTGGGGGCAAAGCCCAGGGCCCCGGCCAGACGCAGGCGGAAATACAGGGGCAGGAGCACTGGCGGGGCCTTTTCCGCCTCCAGTACCGCGCGCAGATCCTCCACCAGCAGGAAGGCTTCCGTCGCGGCGTCCTCCCCTACGCCCATGGCTTCCACAAAGCGCAGGCAGTTGGCCGCCAGCCCCATGCGCTGCCAGTTGCGTCGCAGCAGCCGCGGCCCCTGCAGCAAGGCCGCCTCCTCAAGATTGAGGAAACGCCCGTCCTTTGAGGAACGGACACGGCACTGCAGGCTGTTCAGCACATCCAGACAGCCGCAAAAGCGTCGCCTGCTGCGGCTGCCGCCAAAGGCGAACAGCGTCAGCAGGCCATGTTCACGGCACAACAGCTTGAGCCAGAGATCCGACTCACGAAAGGCCCCCATGCGCAGCACGAGGGCCTGGTCGGTCCATTCCATCAGTTGGCGGCAGGCGGGAAGACCAGGGTCTTCACCTGACCGGCCTGACCGGGAGCCGGCAGTTCCGTCCCGTCATACGAGACCTGGACCCCACCGGCGTTGCCCAGCTTTACCTCCAGGGCCTTGGCAAATTCCAGAGTGATGATGTCGCCCTTGCGCACCGAGAACTGGCGCACTTCCCCGTCCACGGTGGCCCGCATCCAGCATTCGCCGATACCGGTCACCACCACACGGTGCATGCCAGCAGGCAGGGACGGATCCTGGGCGGCCGTATCCTGGACCGTGGCGGCATTGGCCGTCTGGCCCCAGGTCAGCTCCGCAGGACGGGTATCCATCATGCCCGTGTACGCGGGCGCGGCACTGCGTTCAGGCTGTGCGGTACCGGGCACAGGCGCCACACCACCGGCAGGAGCGGCCGCACCGCCATTGCCCTGGGGAGCCGGGGCAGTCTGGCCACCGGTAGGAGCAGGTACCGCAGGCGTCGTGGCAGACGGTGCCGGAGCCACCGGCTCAGGGGCAGGAGCCACGGCTGCAGGCTCTGCAGTCGGCAGGCCCTGTTCCTTGCTGCCGGTCAGATCCTTGAATACGCCCCGCTGCCACAGCATCCAGCCGCCACCGGCCAGCGCCACCACCAGGATGAGCAGGATGAAGACACGCAGCCAGCCCGCGAGGCCCTGACGGGCGCCGTGACGCAAGATGGCGGGATTGCTGCGCAGGTCCTCGTCGCCCCCCATGACGGTGCATTCCGTGGCCGCCGCGGGCTGCAGGGCGTGCGCCACTTCCGCTACGGCTTCGGGATCCAGGGCCATGTACGAGGCATAGGCCCGCAAAAAGCCCTTGGTATAGGCAGGATGGGGCAAGGCGGAAAGATCCCCGCTCTCCAGGGCCTGGATGAGCCGCGTGCTGATCTTCAGGTGGGCGGCCACATCATCAAGGCTCAGGCCACGGCGTTCGCGCTCCGCGCACAGCGCCGCACCCAGTTCTTCAAAAGTCATGCAAACCTCGATACGGGGAAAGCGGGTATCTGCCGGCCGGGTCTCCCCGTCTGGTTCCGGCCGGAAGGCAGTATCTTACAGACGGATATCGATGACGGCCTTGCTGCGCAGCTGCTGGGAGTATTCGTCAAAACGCTCCATGGCCTTGGGCTGGCGCAGGATGTTATCGATGACGGGCCGGGCTTCCTCAAAGGTCATGGGACGGCCGGGACCGCTCTGTCCGGGACGGAACAGATGCACCTGGGCCTTGTGGCCCTGCACGGTGAAGATGTCGGTCACATCGCCGGGCTTCATCTTGTTCAGGCGGGTCTCCCACTCAGGATTGAGGCGTCCCCACTCCACCGGGCCCATGTCGCCGCCCTTTTCGCGATTGGGGGCGATGGAATACTTGCGGGCGGCCTCTTCGAACGAAAGGGCTCCGGAAGCGATCTGCGCCGCGATGCTCCTGGCATTGACGTTGGGATTGTAGACGATCAGGCCCATATGCAGACCGTTGCGGTCATACATGGTGTCCTTGTGCTTTTCGTAGTAGGCGCGGATCTCGTCATCGGTCACCACAACGCGGCGGCCCACTTCGGCCCCCATGACGCGCTGACGCAGCATGTTGGTCTTCATGCTCTTGCGCAGCTCATCCACGCTCATGCCCTGCTTCTTCAGCTCGGCTTCGAACTGGGCGCGGTTCAGGCGACGCATCTTCATCATCTTGGTCAGTTCCTGATCGATCTCGCTGTCGGAGACCGTGATGCTCAGGCGCTTGGCCTCCTGTTCCAGCAGGATGTCCATAATCATGGAATCCAGCACCTTGCGGAAGACCACATTGACCTTGTCGGCCTGCTTGGGGTCATTGGGATTGAGACGGGCACGCCCCAGTTCAGGCAGCGCGGCCTTTTGCAGGTCGAACATGGTGATGACCTGGCCGTTGACCACCGCGGCAATTTTGTTGAGCTGGGCAGCCTGGGCCGTGCAGGCTAGGCAGAGCCATGCCATCAGGATCAGAAGGACATATTTTTTCAAGGCAAATTCTCCCGTTATGCGCATAGGCTGTAGTAGCAGCCGAAAATAGCCAATATTTCCCTCTTTGGCAATCGCCGCGGCCTAGGCCGTGTCGCCCGGAGCTTCCGGTGTGCGGATGTTTTCCAGGGCCTGCCGCAGCCCCTGCAGTCCCTGGGCAAAATCCTTGTCCGCAGGCAGGGGCAGCATGAGCGACGCCGGCGGCAGCATCCGGGCGCCCTTCATGGAAGCCACCAGTTGCAGGATGCGCTCCGGCTGCACGGCGGTCTGGCCGTCGCCCCACACCAGACGGACATGATCCAGATAGATGTCCGCACGCTGGACCTGCAAATGGCTCAGGAACTGCTTGAAATCGAGCACGGCGATGAAGTTGACCAGTTCCTGCGGGAAGCTGCCGAAACGGTCGCGCATGGAAAGGGCCACTTCCTCGCGGGCCGCGCCGCTGGTGGCCGACGTGAGCGCCTTATAGCAGCGCAGGCGTTCCCGGCCATCCTCGATGTAGGACTGGGGGATATGGGCAGGCAGACCGAGGTTGAGTTCCGTTTCCACGTCCTGGGTGACGGGCGTGCCCTTGAGACGGGCCACGGCCTCTTCCAGCATCTCCAGATACAGGTCGAGCCCCACCCGGCCCATATGGCCGGACTGCACCTCGCCTAGGATGTTGCCCGCACCGCGCAGGCGCAGGTCTTCCATGGCCACCTGGAAACCGGCCCCCAGATAGTCCATGTCCATGATGATGCGCAACCGCTCCTCGGCCACTTCGCTCAGATGCTCCGTATCGGGCACCACGAAGAAGGCGTAGGCCTGACGGTCACTGCGGCCCACCCGGCCCCGCAGCTGATAGAGCTGGCCAAGGCCGAAGAGCTGCGCCTGGTCCACCACCAGGGTGTTGGCGCGGGGGAAGTCCAGGCCCGACTCGACGATAGCCGTACAGACCAGCACATCCAGCTCGCCGTGCCAGAACTTGTGCATGTTGCTTTCCAGCTCGCTTTCCGACATCTGGCCGTGCGCCATGCCCACCCGGGCGGTGGGTACCAGCTTGCGCACATATTCGGCCACGCGCTCCAGCCCCTGGACACGGTTGTATACCCAGAAGACCTGACCTTCCCGCGCCAGCTCGCGTTCCAGCACCGTGCGCAGGGTGGCATCGTCACGCCGCAGCACGGCCGTGGCCACAGGCTTGCGGTCCTGCGGCGCGGTCTCGATGACCGAAAGGTCGCGGATGCCGGACATGGAAAGTTGCAGGGTGCGCGGGATGGGCGTGGCCGTCAGGGTCAGCACGTCCACGTTCTTTTTCAGGGCCTTGAGCTTTTCCTTGTGCCGCACGCCGAAGCGCTGTTCCTCGTCCAGGATGAGCAAGGAGAGGTTGGGCAGGGACACGTCCGACGACAGCAGGCGGTGCGTGCCCAGCAGGATGTCAATCTGCCCCTCGGCCGCGGCCTTGAGGACTTCCTTTTGCCGGGCACGGGGCACGAAACGGCTCAGCAGGCCCACTGTGACCGGGAAACCGGCCAGACGGGCCCGGAAGGTCTGGTAATGCTGCTCGGCCAGCACCGTGGTGGGACACAGCAGGGCCACCTGACGCCCCTCGCTGGCCGCGCGGAAGGCGGCGCGCAGGGCCACTTCGGTCTTGCCGAAACCCACGTCACCACAGACCAGACGGTCCATGGGCTCGGACTTGTCCATATCGGCCAAAACGTCCTCGATGGCCCGGGCCTGGTCCGGGGTCTCCTCAAAGCCGAAGGTCGCCTCGAACTCGTGGTACAGCTCGCCCGGCGGGTCGTAGCGGAAGCCCTTGGCCACCTTGCGGTAGGCGTACATCTCCACCAGGTCGGCCGCGATCTTTTCGATGGCCTTGCGGACCTTCTCCTTGCCGGAACTCCAGCTGGCGCCGCCCAGACGGTCAAGGGCCGGTTCCGCACCCTCGCCACCTTTGAAGCGCTGGATGAGCCCCAGGCGGTCCACCGGCACATAGAGCCTGTCCTGCCCGGAGTATTCCACCAGAAGGAAGTCATTGCCCTGCCCTCCCTGCACCAGATGGTGCAGACCGGCAAAACGGCCGATGCCGTAATCCCGGTGGACGAGCAGGTCCCCGGCCTTGAGGTCATCGAAGCTGTCCAGTCCCTTGAACGCACGCGAGGAGGCACGGGCCTTCTTTTCCGCACGCGGATAGAGGATGTTCTCGCCCAGCACGAGCACATCGTCCCAGACCAGCTCCGCACCCGAACGCCAGGGGGAGACCAGGGCGAACAGTCCGCGCTGTTCCGGCGCATAACGCAAGGCAGGCGTGATGCCTTCCTGCTCGGCCAGTTTGAGGAACTTGGCCCGGCTGCGCTGCGAGGAAAAGCTCAGCACCACCTGACGGCGCCGGTTCTGCCATTCCTTCAGACCGGCAGACAGATGCTGCCACGGACGGTCGGCCGCGCCGGGGACGGGGAAAAGATCCGTAAAGGCATGGAGCGGACGTTCCTGTACGTCGTCCCCCACGGTGTCCACGCCCATGACCAGGGGCTCCAGATAAAAACGGCGGGCCTTTTCCCAGGGCAGATCCTGCAGGCTGCCGCACAGGCACAGGGCGGACGGCTGCGGCAGGGGCGCATCATCTTCTTCCAGCTGGTCGCGCAACTGCATGGCCGTCCCGTGCAGGGCCGCATCGCAGTCCGCCTGTCCGGGCAGGAACCAGAGCGGCTCCTCGGGCAGCCAGTCCGCGATGGTGCTGGCCTTTTCGTGCACCACGCCCGGCAGCAGGCCCAGACCGCCGGCATCCAGGGTCTTCTTGAAGGTGTAGCAGTCGTTCTCGCTGATGCGCGCCCCGGCGAACAGGGCATCCATGCGCTTGCGGGCCGCGGCCAGGCCCTGCGCGTCCAGCACGAAAGGCAGGGCCGGCAGCAGGGTCAGCTCGTCCAGCCCCTGCAGGGAGCGCTGGCTCTCGGCATCGAACAGGCGCAGTTCTTCCAGCGTATCGCCAAAAAACTCCATGCGCACAGGACGCGGATAGCCGGACGGGAAGATGTCGAAGATGTCGCCGCGCCGGGCCATCTGCCCCGGCCGGGTCACCAGGGGGACACGTTCGTACCCCCACTCCACGGCCTGATCGAGGATCAGCTCCGGCGGATAGTCGCTGCCCCGCGTCAGGTCGAGCGTATGCTCGGCAAAAAAATCGCGGGGCACATGGCGCAGCAGCAGCGCTTCCGTGCTCAGGATGAGGCAGCGGGGCCCGCCCTGGGCAAGGCCGTACAGGGCCGCCAGCCGTCCTGCCCACGAATCCCGGTCACGGCGCAGTAAAAGACCGGCAGGGAGCACGGCAAAGGGCAGCTTCCAAGCAGGGACATCAGGGGCCATGTCAGCCAGGGAAAGCGAAGGAGAAAAAAGGGGCAGCAGTGCGCGCGCCGCCGTGTATTCCTCACGGTCGCGCACCAGGATGACGCTGCTGCGTCCCTGGGCCAGCGCGGCGCAGGCAAGACGGCAACAGGACGCCATGCCGCTGCGCTGCCAGTGTCGGGCCTCGGCCGGCCCTGAGAGCAGGGAAAGGATATCTGCCATACTGTCCGCCGGAAAAGCAAAAACGACGCCACCAACGACGCCGAATCCTGGGAAAGGGTTCAAAAAAGGCGGCCCGAAGGCCGCCTTGCGGGATCTCTTATCTGTAGCTGTCGGGGGCCATGCTTCAAGCGACCCGGGGGGATGCGTGCATGCACATCCCGGGCGGTGTGGGAACATTTCCCCGCACGGACAGCCGACGGATCACGATCCGCCTAGTGACTGCCGCAGCTGCTGCCGCAACTGCCGCAGCTGCTGCCGGAAGAGGCCAGCGGCACCTCGGGATCCACGGTGAATCCCATGTAGGTCATATCAATCTTGACGCCCTTGATCTGCGCCACCAGGTCGGTGGCCATGCAGAAGGTGAAACCGTCAACTTCCTCGGTGCTGTCCTGTGCGTTAGGCTCATCCAGAGCCAGGGCGAGACGCGGGCCGCTTCAGCCGCCGGGGGCAAGAAACACGCGGATGGACTGGCGTTCCTTGTCCGCGAAGTAGGCTTCCAGCTCTTTACGAGCGTTTTCAGACAGAGTGATCATTCCTATTCCTCTCTGGGCCGTATCTGCGGAGCGTCCTGCCCGTCAGGAACCGGGACCGATGCCCTGGGGCAACAGGCCCTCTCCGCCGGTAACGGCAGTTGATGGAAACAGAAGACGGGACCTTCTGTTATGACAAAACCGGCCGGGCCGGGACAGCCGGCCCCACCGGACAGGGACTACTGATGACTGCCGCAGCTGCCGCAGCAACCGCCGCAGGAACTACCGCCCGACGAAGGCAGGGGCACTTCGGGGGTCACGGTGAAGCCCAGATAGCTCAAGTCTATGCTGACGCTCTTCACCTGTTGCAGCAATTCCTTGTTGATGCAGAACGCAAAGCCGTCCTGTTCGAACCTGGCGTCCTCGTCTCCGGGTTCGTCCAGAGCCAGGACGAGCCGGGGGCCGGAGCAGCCGCCGGGAGCAAGATACACACGGATGGTCTGGCGTTCCTTGTCCGCAAAATAGGCTTCCAGCTCTTTGCGGGCATTTTCAGACAAAGTGATCATTCCTTCTCCTTGACGATGCCGCGTCCCGGACTTCCCGTATCCCGCAGGGGAAGAGGCGCCGTTCAGGGCAGCGCCCGTTGCCGGTGCGGCAACTGTTGACGCAGGAGGTGACAGGTATCGTCAGAGCAGGGATGACGCGGGAAGGAACAGGCTGCGCCTTCCCGTCAAAGGCTACTGGTGGCTGCCGCAGGCACCGCAGCAACCGCCGCAGGCGCTGTCGCCCGACGACGGCAGGGGCACTTCGGGGGTCACCAGAAAGCCAAGGTAGTTGGCATCGATACTGACGCTTTTCACCTGCTGCAAAAGTTCATTGTTGATGCAGAAGGCAAAACCGCCCTGTTCGATCCGGGTATCGTTCTCACCGGCTTCGTCCAGCGCCAGAGCAAGGCGCGGGCCGGAGCAGCCGCCGGGGGCAAGGTAGATGCGAACGGTCGCTTTTTCCCTGTCGGCAAAAAAACCTTCCAGTTCCTTCCGGGCGGCATCGGTCAACGTAAGCATGGCACTACCTCCAGTGTTGCCCGTAACATGTAAGGTCAGCCCCAAAGATTGTCAATCGCTCGCGGGGCTTTTCTCCGCTGCCAAAAAGGCGTATGGAAAGACATCACTTCTGGAGGAATTATGCCCACGACATTGCTGCTGGACAAAGAGGAAATGACCCGTATTCTGGAACGTCTTGCCTGCGAAGTGCTGGAACGGCACGGGCAGTGCGAGCGCGTCATGCTGGTGGGCATCGAACGCCGCGGCGCCGACCTGGCCCGCCGCCTGGGCGCCCTGATGCAGCAGAAGCTGCAGCGCCCCCTGCCCCTGGGCACGCTGGACATCAACCTGTACCGTGACGACTGGACCAGCCTGGAAGGCAAGCCCCACATTGGCCAGTCGCGCATCACCGCCCCGGTGGACAACGCGGAGATCATCCTTATAGATGACGTGCTGTTCAGCGGACGCACCATCCGTGCCGCCCTGGAGGCCCTGCTGGATTACGGCCGCCCCCGCAAGGTGGAGCTGCTGGTGCTCGTGGACCGCGGCCACCGCGAACTGCCCATCCAGGCCGACTACATCGGCCGCAGCGTGGACACCCGCCCGCAGGAGCAGGTGGACGTCCTGCTGGAAGAACGGGACGGACGGGACGAAGTCCTGCTGACCGCCAAGAACTGACCTGAAGGGGCATCCGCCGGATGCCCCTTTTTTCATGCCCGCCCTGCTCCCGGTCCGGCCGCCTGTCCCCTTTTTTCCCGAAAGAACTTGACCCGTCCCTGTTCTTTTCCTAGGCTGCCCTTATCCATCACGACCCGTCTGATCCAAGGAGCACGTCCATGCCCATGCACCATACCTGACGCAACACCACCGGCTTCACGGTGTGGAGCGCAGCGGGGTGGTCGCGCCGACGGCATGTCCTGATTCCTTGACCTTCGCCATATCACGGTCCCCCATCCCCTAGGTCCGTCACGGATCTGCGCGCATTTTTTCAACTTTTGCCGCATCCCGTCTTTTGGGGGGTCGCATGAAAAACAGCTTCAATTTCTTCTCGTCCACCACGGGCATCGTGGTCACGGGCCTTATCCTGGGCCTGATCGCCGTCTTTTTGCAGTTCTCCGGCAACCCCGGCAACATGGGCATCTGCGTGGTCTGCTTCAACCGCGACATCGCAGGGGCCGTGGGCCTGCACCGCGCGCCCATCGTCCAGTACCTGCGTCCCGAGATCATGGGCATGGTGCTGGGCTCCCTGGCCGCTGCCCTCTGCTTTGGCGAATACCGCGCCCGCGGCGGCTCCGCTCCGGCCGTCCGCTTCCTGCTGGGCGTCATCGCAGCCATCGGCGCCCTGGTCTTCCTGGGCTGCCCCTGGCGCGTCATCATGCGTCTGGCCGGCGGCGACGCCAACGCCCTGTTCGGCCTGGCCGGCCTGGTGGTCGGCATCGGTCTGGGCACGGTCTTCTTCCGCATGGGCTTCTCCCTGGGCCGCAGCCAGAGCCAGAGCAAGGCGTCCGGCCTGATCCTGCCCGGCATCATGCTCGCCCTGGTCGCCGTCTATCTGTTCAATCCGCCCATGGAAGGACAGGCCCAGAACGGCGTCCTCTTCTACTCCCTCAAGGGCCCCGGCTCCATGCACGCCCCCTTCCTGCTCTCGCTCGGTGCCGGTCTGCTGGTGGGCTTCCTGGCCCAGCGCAGCCGCTTCTGCACCATGGGCGCCGTGCGTGACGTCCTGCTGTTCAACCAGTGGCATCTGGCCCTGGGCTTCCTGGCCATGCTGGCCGCCGCGCTGGTGGCCAATCTGGCCATCGGCGGCTTCCATCCCGGTTTTGAAGGCCAGCCCGTGGCCCATACCGACGGCCTGTGGAACTTCCTGGGCATGGTGACGGCCGGTCTGGCCTTTGCCCTGGCCGGCGGCTGCCCCGGCCGCCAGCTCTTCATGGCCGGTGAAGGCGACAACGACGCGGCCGTGTTCGTGGTCGGTCTCATCGTGGGCGCGGCCTGCGCCCATAACTTCGGCATGGCCTCCAGCACGGCAGGGATCGGTCCCAACGGCATGCTGGGCGCCCTGGGCGGCCTGGCCGTCTGCCTGCTCATCGGTTTCTTCAATTGCAAGCGAGGTGCGTAATGGCGACCCTTATCGATACTTGCGGGCTTTCCTGCCCCCAGCCTGTCCTGATGTTCCTGACCGCTGCCAAAAAGCAGCCCGAAGGCCCTTTCTCCGTCCTGGTGGACAATGAGGCCAGCCGCGAGAACGTGACCCGCGCGGCCCGCAACAGCGGCTTCGATGTGACGGAAAGTGAAGAGAACGGCATCTGGCGGCTGGAGATCAGCCGTCAGGCCTAAAAAAATCCATGCAGGGGCGGCTCCGGCCGCCCCTTTTCAGGAAAAGCATGACCTCGAAGCATTCCCTTTTTTCCTCTCTCGGTCGCCGTCTGGGCGGCCTGTTCAAAAAAGAGTCCGCTCCCGATGCAGGCCCCCGCGCCCTTTCCGACCGGGGCCTGCTGGCTTTTTCCCATACGGGCGACGTCATCCGGGCCGAACGCCTGCTGCGGCAGCAGGGCTTTGACGTAGACGTCAAGGGCCCGCCCCCGCAGATGCGTACCGGCTGCGACATGGTGGTGGTCTTCCCGCTCATCCGCCAGGCCGCAGTGCTGGCCAGCCTGAAAACGGCCGATCTGGAGCCGGAACAGGTGGTCAGCGCCCATGACGTGCTGCTGGAGCCCGTGTCCCTGTTCCAGACCAGCCGTCTGGAACACTGGCTCATGGTACGCGCGGCCAACATGAAGATCACGGTGGACTGCCGCGACCGGCGCATCGTCAACATCTCCGGCGGCGGCTGCCCGGACGTGCCCTGGCTGGCCCACTGCCTGTGCGGCAAAACGCTGGATACGGCCCCCGAACCGCTGAGCATGGGGCAGACCCTGTGCTGCTACAGCCTGCAAAAAGCCTTTGAGGAGATACGGAGACAGCTCGCATGTGGATCATAGCCGGAACCATCCCCGACCCTGATTTTTCTCTGCTGGTGCCGGAAGGCCCCGCCCCGCGTAGCGCCAGCCTTTCGGAAGCGGGCCTGCACCTGCCTGACGGCCGTACCGTGCCCGTGGAACGGGGCACCGCGGCCTTGGCAGCCACGGCCCTGCAGACCTGCGCGGCCCTTGGCAGCACGCCCCCTGCCCTGCTGCTGGCCGGGGATACCGGCTCCGGTTCCGGCAGCCGCCAGCTCTATGCCTGGCTGGAAAAAGCCCTGCCCGCCCTGGCCCCGCGCGGCCTGACCTTCCATTACCTTTTTCCCGACGTGGACTGGCACAACCGCCTGCTGCTGGCTGTCCGGGAACTGGAGAACGCGCCCCTGATGGTGGCCGATGCGGGCTTCATGTACGTGGCCAAGATGAGCGGCTATGCCGATGCCTACGAACTTTTCACCCCGGACGTGGGCGAACTGGCCTTCCTGGCGGATGAAAAAGCGCCCCACCCCTTCTATACGCGCGGCTTCCTGCTGGCCGAGGAACAGAACATCCCCGTGCTGCTGGCCCGGGCACAGGAGCACGGCAACTGCCCGGCCAATCTGATCATCAAGGGCAAGGCCGACCATATCATCCACGAAGGCCGCCTCCACGCCGTAGTGGACAATCCCTCGGTCCCGGCCATGGAGTGCATCGGCGGTACCGGGGACATCGTGACCGGCCTCGTCACCGGCCTGCTGTGCGCCGGTCTGCCCACCGCCACGGCCGCCCTGGCCGCCGCACGTCTGGCCCGCCTGCTGGCCGACCATTGCCGGCCCGATCCGTCCACACCTGTGAGCCGCCTCATCGCCGCCCTGCCCGAGGTCCTGCCCCGCAGCAGGGACGAGATCCTCGCCCTGGGCCGGGCCTGAGCCCGCTTTGCGGCAGGTTCCTTCAAGGCCTGGAACGAGACCTTGCTCCTGCCCTGAGTCCCTGTTTTCTCCATCAAAAAAGCTCCGCCTGCGTCTTGTGCGCGGACGGAGCTTTTTTTGATGGCTGGTTTGCGGTGATGCCCGGCTGCCGGTCGTCCCCTTTGCGGGAGCGGCCCTCCAGCAGGGCCGCTCCGGTGGAGGCACGCATCCGGGTCGTGCCGCCTGGGGGAATGCCTAGGAATACAGCAGGCTGCCCAGCAGCAGGGTCACGATGGCCGTGGCCGCGTAAGCGCCCAGGATGGCGAGGGGCGAGGACTTCCAGATGGCCTTGGTATTGCACCATTCGTTGCCGTGCAGCAGGGCCGCACTGGCACTGGCGGCAGGCGTCAGGAAAGCGAAGTGGACGCCCATGACCACCATGATGAGCGGCAGCTCCGGCGCCATACCGGAGGCCTGGCAGAAGCTGTGGATGACCGGCATGAGCACCACGCCCACGGCGCCGTTGTTCATGACCTGGGTCAGGGCCACGGCGGCGAAGCCGATGAACAGGGCAAACGTGATGGAAGAGCTCTCGCCGAAGAAAGGCGTCAGCAGCTGCATGAGAAAGTCCGTGATGCCGCTGCCCGGGGCCGCCATGGCGATGGTCAGGGGCTGCACGAAGGCCAGCAGCAGCACGATGCCCCAGGTGACGCCGGAGTCCACCATGACCTTGAAATTCAGCAGGGGCTTGCCTTCCACCTTGATGGCCGCCATGACGGTCACCAGCAGGATGACGATACCCGTATTGCCGATGGCCTTGAGGAAGCGGGTCAGGAAGAAGTCCGCAGGCAGGAAGTTGGGGGCCAGGAGCAGCAGCACCAGCAGGAAGAGGAAAAGGAGCACGGTCTTCTGCACGCCGGTCAGGTTCAGACTGCCGTCGGTATCCAGCTTGTCCGCTTCCAGATTGAGCAGCTTGCTCATGTCGGGACGGAAGATGTACTTGCCGAGCACGATAAAGAACAGGGCGCACAGCAGGCAGATGAGGCAGGCGATGAGCATGTACTTGGCATAGTCGATGCCCATGCCGGACATGGTCTCATAGGCACTGAACACGGTCAGGGCCACCTGCTTGAAGGGGATCATGGACTGGCCGATCTGGGCGGCGAAGACGATGCCGAAGACCATCATGGTCGGGTAGCTGTCGCCCTTCTTGTAGCCGCAGACCTCGCACACGCCGTACAGGATGCTCCAGCCGATGAGCGCCGCCGGAGAGGCACTGGTCAGCGCCCCCAGGATGAAGATGGAGGCCAGGAAGGTGAAGCTGAACAGCCACGGCCTGCCCGCCACGAATTTGCGCGTGATGAACCAGAGGGAGATGAAGCGCGACAGACCGTAGTGGTTGATGGTGGCGCAGAAGACGAAGATGAAGAACATCATCTGCACGATGGGGTGGCCGAAACTGTTGTTCAGCAGGGTCACGGGCTTCATGCCGCCCACCAGCATCATGGCCAGCAGGCCGGCCAGGCTGGGCCAGACGATCTCGATGAACACCCAGCCGTACAGCACCCCCAGGAACACGCCCACCAGGCGCATCCCCAGCGGGGTCAGGGGTTCCACAGGGTCCAGCAGGCCGAAGCCGAACATGATGCACAGACAGACGAGGCTGTGGACATAATAGGCAAGAGACAGGGGAGCTTTCTTCTCCGGGGTCGTTGCTGACATATCGTTTCCTGTAAATCGCGCGGGCACGGGGCCCTGCGCGGGGATGAAGTTGCGGACGGAATGAGCCGGAGGCAGGGAGAAGACGCCCCCGGCTCACAGAAGGAACCACTCACGGCTCATGCCGCAAGGGATGGCACCGGCCAGTCACCGGGCCGTCGGCCTAGTCCGCACGCGGAGGTTCGGGCCAGGTGAAGTTGTCCATGTAATAGCGGTACGGCTTCACAGGATAGTCATCCAGGGGCACGGGCACGGTGTGCAGCTCATGCCGTCCGTCCACCTGCCGCTGTTCGATCCACTTGAGCCAGTTGGCATTGTCACGCTGGGGGTAATCCTCGCGGTAATGACCGGCACGGGATTCCTTGCGGGCCAGGGCCGCGGTCAGGCACAGATCCGTCAGCAGCACGGTGGAGGTCGCTTCAAAGAGCTTGGCCAGCTCGTGGGCATCGCGGGCCCCCAGCTCGGGCAGGAACTCTCCCCGCACTTCGGCCACGCGATCCAAGCCACGGCTCAGGCCGCGCCCCGTCTTCATCAGGGCCACGTCGGGCGCGCTCATGACTTCGCGCATGTCGGCGATGACGTCCTTGGGCGCGATGCCGTCACGTCCCAGATAACGCAGGATGCCGTTCAGGCGGTCAGCGGCATAGGCCTTGTCGAAGGGGACGGCGTCATGGCCTTCCACGAAACGGGCCGCGGCCTCACCGGCGGAATAGCCCGTGGTGGCCGTGATGCAGGTGGCCCAGCCGCCCATGTAGACACCGGGGTCGGGGTTGCGGGCCAGACCGGCGGCGTACAGGCCCTTGATGGCCGTGGCGCCGTCCAGATCGGCCACGATGCCGCCGTAGGTATGGCGCACCTGCGGCATCCACTCCAGCTTCTGGGCGAAAAAGTCCATGCCCATGGCCCGCAGCTTTTTGTCGTTAAGGCCCATCCAGCCCGCACGCGGGCGCATGGTCTCCACGTCTTCGGCCGACATCTTGCTGCAGTCGAAAAGGATGGGGCCGTTACCGGCGCGCACTTCGCAGATCATGCCGCGCGTATTGTAATGCGGGTCGGCCTTGGCGCCGAACTTGGGGGAATACTTGAGCATGAAGTCTTCGCCCTTGTTGTTGAGGAAGCGGGCCCCCTTGGGCAACAGACCGGTCTGTCCCTCCCAGGCAAAGTCCACCGGCACGTTCCAGACCTTCCAGAACTCGAAGTTGCGCATGGCGCAGCCGGCGTTCCAGGCGATGCTCACGCCTTCGCTGGCAGGGGTGTTCTGATGGTAGGAAGGCTTCCAGCCGCCGGTATTGGTGGCCAGCAGCACGGCACGGGCCCGGATGTAGACGGGCTTGCCGCTCTGGGCGTGGAAGCCCACGGCACCGGTGACGCGCTCGCCGTCGGTGATGACGTCGGTGATGACCACACGGCCCAGACGGCGCACGCCGCGCTTTTCGCACTCCCGCTTGAGCAGGCGGGCCTTGTCGATGCCGCCCATGCCGTAGGGATGGTAGTAATAGAAGCGCATGTAATCCAGCGCACGCTGGGGGATGAAGCACAGCTCGCCCTTGTCGTTGCGGACGAACTTGTGGCCCCAGTTCTCAAAATCCATGAAGCGGTCATAGGACTGGGTCAGGATCTGCCCCAGCAGCTTCTGGTCGGCCAGGCCATCGTAGTAATAGACCAGATCGTCCAGCAGGTCATCAAGGTTCATGTCGGGCTGCTTGACGATCATGTCGCCGCCCGAAAGGCCGCCAAGGCCGCCCCAGTCACGGGGGCCCTTGTCCACCACCAGCACGTCGTCAAGAAAATCCTTGGCGCGCATGGCCGCCCACATGCCACTGAAACCACACCCGACCACGAGCAGGTCCGTCGTGTATTCGTATCCTCTGGGTTCTTTCATGATGTCCTCCGGCAGTTAGCTCTTTACGACGTCAACCTGATCAAGGGTCCGGGCAAACCGTTCCTTGAACGGATGCACGAAGATGGCCCCGGAAGGACAACGCAGCTCACAGGTGAAACAGGTCATACAGTCGTCATTGTAGGCGATACGCGAACGGCTGCCGCAGGTCATGCAGCGCAGGGCTTCGGCAAAGCAGGCTTCCATATCGAGGGGGCGCACGTTCTCCGCCATGGGATCCTGCGGATCGGCGGGCACACGGCCGCGCTCATGGCGGGGCTCCTGGCCGATGCCCTGGCCGGGCAGGCGGTCTTCGGGAACCTGGGGACGCTTGCGGCCGCGCTCGCCCTGGATGTCGGCCCCTTTGAGCATGCGGTCGATGGAGATGGCGCACTCACGGCCACCGGCGATGGCCGCCACCACAGAGGCCGGGCCCGTGGCCGCGTCACCGGCGGCGAACACGCCCCACTGGCTGGTGGCCAGGGTGATGTCCTCCACCACGATGCGGCCGCGTTCCACGTTCACATCACCGGCAAAACCGTCCAGTTCCGAGACCTGGCCGATGGCGAAGATAACGTGCGACGCGGCCAGGCGCAGGAAAGACCGGCCGGACCGGAACCCACCACGGCCACCTTGCTGATGTGACGGCGCACGGGCTTTTCCAGCGGCATCTGCGCGGCCCAGTCGCCGAGCACATGCTCCACGGCATTGATATTGACAGCGCTGTCCACACGGGCACGGGCGCATGCGGATTCACAGGGATGGAAGCAGACACGGCCGGTGATGGCCGGGAACGGCTGGACAGCCAGATAATTGCGCGCGGCTTCGTCCAGGTTGCCCTGCTGGATCAGATAATGGTTGCCGCGAATATCCACACCCGCAGGACAGGCCGCCATGCACGGGGATATCTGCTCCTGTGCTGTCTCAAGGCGAAATACGTCAAGCGGGCAGGTTTTCGTGCAGCTGCCGCAACCGGTACAGGCTGCGGGATCGATACTTTGAATCATAACCGCTCCTTTGCATGGGATGTGCAGCACGGGGCTGCCCCTAAATTTTCCCTTTTATTAGCAAGGAGCGTACCAAAATATATCTTATTGTTTTTACTGAATATTTTTTACAATAGATCTTAACTTGTGATTTTTTGTGCTTAAAAAATACATTTTTGTATCTTGTATTCCCAAAAAAGGACAGGTAGCCTGCGTGGTGGAGGGGGCCGAGCTATGTACAGAAATGACTGGTACCGACATCACGACTGCGGGAATTTCCTGCATGCCCTGCTGGGGGAATGCTGGCAGCCCGAGCTGCTGATACAGCTGGGGGGCCTGCCCCCGATCCTTGCCCTGCTGGGGCAGGAACGCGAGCTCGAAGCGCTGGAGGCCCTGCTGGCCCTCTGCCTGCGCCGCATCGACAGCCTGCGGCCCGGGGTCATCAAGGGCCTGCTGCTCTGCCTGTCGGAACGTCTGCTCCGCCTGCCCCTGTCTTCCGCTGATGCCGTGCGCCCCTATCTCCGGCTCTGCCGGGAACTCCATATGACCATCACCTGTTCGGGCAACTTCATCCCGAAACTTCCCTCCCTCTGCTTCCGGGCCAGGGCACAGGCCTTCCGCATCGCCGACAGGGAAGAGATGGCGCTCTTCGACCTGCTGATCGGGACGCTCAATGTCTGCAACACCCCGCGGCACAATGATCCGCGCCTGCATGCCATCATGCTGCGCGGCCGCCGCCAGCTGGAATCCCTGCGCAAGCCCGACCTGTTCGAGACCGCGGCCCCCTACCTGGGCATCCTTGCCTTCCTGGAAGGGGATTACGATCAGGCCATGAGCATCTTTACCCGCGTCAGCCGCAAGCTGCGTGCCCAGGAACGCCATCTGTTCGAACTTTTCTATGTCCGCCACTGGAGTTTTGCCGCGGCCAACCGCGGCGACTTCGATCTGGCGGCCAGCCTGCTGCTTTCCCGCCTGCGCCAGTCGTCCATCCGTAACGACATGTCCCTGACCCGCAGCCTCCGCAGCCAGCTGGCCTCCCTGTACCTGCGAACAGGAAAAAGCGACAAGGCCCTGGAGCAGCTGGATATCGCTCTTTCCGACATCACGGAACAGACGGACATCACGAGCATGGTCACCACGGTGCGCCATCTGGCCTGCTACCACATGCGGGAAGGCCACGCCGACGCTGCCTACCATGTGTTGCAGAACGTCTTGCACAAGGCGGCCCAGCGCGGTTTCCAGCGTCCCACCTATCTGAACGGCATGGTGCTCGAACTGCTCGAGGCCCTCCATGACCGGGGCTTTCCTCCCCTGCCCTGCTATGATTTTCCCCAGGAGCTGCAACGCTGCCTCAACGGCCCCAACCGTCTGCTGCGGGGCGTGGCCCTGCGCCTGCACGGCAAACAGCTGGCCGCGGCGGGTCAGACGGCCCAAGCCATCGAGGCCTGCCGCCACAGCATCACCCTGCTGGACGCCCTGCATGACGCGCTGGAAGCAGGCAAGAGCCGCCTGATGCTGGCCCAGCTGCTGCTGCCGGAAGATGAAGGCAAGGCCCGCCTGCTGCTCCATGAAGCCTGGGCGGTCTACCCTTACCTGAAGCATCACTTCTGGCCGGAATCCCTGCTCCCGCTCATCCCCCGCTACCTGCGGGAAGGCCAGGACCAGGCCGTCTCCGAGCGTTCCCTGCTGGCGGCCTATCGTGAACATTTTGCCCCGCAGCGGCTGCGGACCTCGTTCGAATCCTTCCTGCCCATCCTCCTGACGGAATCCGCCCAGATCCTGGGAGCGGAGCACAGCTGCCTTTTCCTGCAATCCCATCCTTCGGCCCCCCTGCGCCAGCTGGCAAGCCAGGACAGCTCCGCCGTCGGGCCGGAGCTCTCCATCCCCTCCACCCTGGACGAGATCGCAGGCATCGTGGCCGAAGGCTCCCCGCTCCTGCTGGACAATCTGGGCGGCGGCAGCGGTGCCCGTGTCATCCTGGCGGGCATCCCCGTGGACTGCCGCCCCTACGGCATCTACGTCCTGTGTCACATGGGGTCGTTCCGGGAAGAGATCCGCCCCATGCTCAGTGAGGATCTTCTGCGGGACATCGGCAGGATCCTGGCCTGGTCCTGCACCACGGTCCTGGAGACGGAACAAAGCGTGCTGCGCAATGCCCCCCTGCCGGAAGGCCATCAGGAACTGGTCTGCGCTTCACCGGAGATGCGGCGTTTTCTTGAAGACATAGATACCGTGGCCGGGACGGATGCCTCCATCCTGCTCAACGGGGAATCCGGGGTAGGCAAGGAGATGCTGGCCCGCCGCATCCACGAAAAAAGCGGTCGCAGCGGGCGGCTTGTCACCATCAACATGGCCAGCCTTCAGGACGACCTGTTCGAGAGCGAATTCTTCGGCCATGAAAAAGGCTCGTTCACCGGCGCCATCAGCAGCAAGATCGGCCTGGTGGAACTGGCGGAAAACGGCACGCTTTTCCTCGACGAGCTGACGGAAGCCAGCCCGCGGGTTCAGGCCAAACTTTTGCGGGTCCTGCAGGAGCGGACGTTCCTGCGCGTGGGCGGGACGCGTCCCATCAACATCAATTTCCGCCTCGTGGCGGCATCCAACCGCCATATGAAGGAGGCCGTGCGCCAGGGCAGGTTCCGGGCGGACCTCTATTACCGGGTCGCCGTCATCTACCTGAAGATCCCGCCCCTCCGGGAACGACGGCAGGACATCCTGCCGCTGGCCCGCTATTATCTGCATTACTTCGCCAACCGTCATGCCCGCCCCTGCGTGCAGGATTTTTCCGACGAGAACCGTCGGCTGCTGGAACAATGGCCCTGGCCGGGCAATATCCGGGAACTGCGCAACGTGGTGGAACAGTCCGTGATCCTGAGCGGCGGCCGCACCTTGTTCTTCCACGAGAACATCCTGGACGACGATCCTCCGGCCGTCCCGCAGGAAGAGCCTTCTGCCGTACCGCCCGCCATACCGGCGCGGCTCTCCTCTCTAGAAGAGATGGAAAAGGCCCATATCGCGGCAGTCCTGGAGCATACGGCCTGGCGCATCGACGGCAAGGGCGGCGCGCTCACCATCCTCAAGATCAGCCGCTCCGCCCTGTACGCCAAGATCCGCAAGTACGGGCTCAGCCGCAACGCCTGAGCCTTCCCCACCCTGCAAAAAAGGCCGGCAGACACCTTTTCGGTATCTGCCGGCCTTCATCGTCAGCATGTCGCCACCACGGCTTCACAGCCGGGAAGCATCCGTCCGCTAGCTTTCGGCGCTTTCGCGCATACGGCGCTCCATGAGCAGGGGCGACAGCACGCCCAGCACGCACAAAGCGATCAGGATCCAGCACAGGGACGTGGAGAAGAGGATGGACGGGTCCCCGTCGCTGATGAGCAGCGAGCGGCGCAGGCCGCGTTCGCCGATGGGGCCGAGGATCAGGCCCAGCACGATGGCGGCGGCATTGAAGTCGAACTTGCGCGCCAGATAGCCGATGACACCAAAGATGAGCATGATGGCCACTTCCACCACGTTGTTGTGGATGGCGTAGGAACCGACCACGCACAGCAGGAAGATGGACGGGATGAGGATGGCATCGGACAGGCGGGAGATCTGGGCAAAGCCCTTGCAGCCCAGCATGCCCACGCCCAGCATGAAGAACTGCACCAGCACGAAACCGGCAAAGAAGGTGTAGGTCATGCCGGCATAGGTGGTGAACAGCTCCGGTCCGGGCTGCAGGCCGTGAATGATGAGGCCGCCCATGAGCACTGCGGTCACGGACTCGCCGGGGATGCCCAGGGTCAGGGTGGGGATGAGCGAGCCGCCGGTCACGGCGTTGTTGGCCGCCTCGGAACCCGCCACGCCTTCGATGGAGCCCTTGCCGAATTCATCCTTGTGCTTGGAGAAGCGGCGGGCCTCGTTATAGCCCATGAAGCAGGCGATGGAGGCACCCGCACCGGGCAGGATGCCCACGATGTTGCCGATGAGCCACGACCGGATGATGGTGGGCGTGATGCGCTTGTATTCCGCCTTGCTCAGGCCGAAACGGTCGGTCATGGCCGAAGCCTTGGGCCGCTGCACGATGCGCTTTTCCGCCAGGATGAGCACCTGCGACATGGAGAACAGGCCGATGAGGGCGCAGGTGGTGTTGACGCCGTTATACAGGGTCGTCTGCCCGAACATGAAACGCGGCACCCCTTCCATGGGGTCCATGCCGATGGTGGAGATGAGCAGGCCGATGCCGCCGGAGATGAGGCCCTTGAGGATGGACTTGGACGATACGCCCGCGATGATGGTCAGACCGAAGAGCGAAAGCCAGAAATATTCCGGGCTCTTGAACTTCATGGCCAGCTGCGCCAGCAGCGGGGAGAAGAAGTACAGCGAAATGCAGCTCAGAAGACCGCCGCAGAAAGAAGCGAAGCAGGCCGTGAACAGCGCCTTGGCCGCCTTGCCGCGCAGGGTGAGCTGATAGCCTTCGATGGCGGTGGCCGCCGAGGCGGGCGTGCCGGGCGTATGGATGAGGATGGCGCTGATGGAGCCGCCGAAGATGGCACCGCAGTAGATGCCGCCCAGCACGATCAGGCCCGTGGCCGGATCCATGCCGAAGGTGACGGGCAGCAGCAGGGCCACGCCCATGGCGGCGGAAAGGCCGGGCAGGCAGCCGATGGTGATGCCCACGATGGTGGACGCCAGCATGGCCAGCAGATTGATGGGCGAGATGGCATGCATGAAGCCTGCAGCCATGAGAGCCAGAGTATCCGTCATGACGATCCCCTTACTTGAACAGCAGGCCCACAGGCAGCGGGACCTTGAGGAAAAGCGTGAACACCGCGTAGATGAGCGCGGCCATGACCACTACCGTCAGCACGATATGCCAGCGCGGGACACGTAAAAAGGCCAGCGTGCCCACAAGATAGCAGATGCTGGCGATATAAAAGCCCGCCACATGCATGAGCAGCATGTAGCCCACGCAGCCCAGGCAGATGAAGGCGAACTGCTTCCACTGGAAGCCCGCAAACAGATCGGGCAGATCATTGTGGATGCCCGCCTGGCGGCGCAGCTGCCACAGGCAGCGCACCAGATAGCAGGTATTCAGGATCAGCAGGCCGGCGATGAGGCAGAGGGGATAGGTCTGCGCGTCCGGCGGCAGTTCCAGGGTCATGTACAGAAAAAAGAGCGTGAAGGCATACACCAGTGCCGTCACGCCGATATCGGATCGTTTCATACGGACCGCCTGAGAGAATGTCCGGCATACATCTTGCTATACCAGTTTTCTCCAAAGGATACAGGCCAAAGCAAGGTAAAGTAGTCCCATAAAATTGACGAGGTAACAACAGTAGCGAGTGCGCAAGCTCCGAAAACTCTTCAACCAGGCGAATGTCCGCTCTACTACCCAGCGGCGGGCAGGAGTCCTCCAGCGGTCCCGAACTTCTTCCCCCC
>NZ_JABAFY010000070.1 GCF_012843875.1 Desulfovibrio piger
GTTACCTCGTCAATTTTATGGGACTACTTTACCTTGCTTTGGCCTGTATCCTTTGGAGAAAACTGGTATAGCAAGATATATGCCGGACATTCTCTAAATAGTAAATCCAGCAGATTACATCGGCCATCAATATCCCGCGCATTTCTCCCTTACTCTTCCCCCAGACATAACACCCCTCTCATCTCTCCCCCCGGGCCCCTCGTATCGACATTTGACCCGTTGCATGGTACTTGCGGCAGATGTTCGATTTTGCATTCAACGCACAGCGCTTCGCTGTCTACCTGATCCCCACCCTGCTCGGCATCATCATGCATGAAGTGGCCCACGGCTGGATGGCCTCCCGCAAGGGGGACCAGACCGCCCGCTTCATGGGCCGCCTGACCCTCAATCCCGTCTCGCATTTCGACGCCCTGGGCGCGGCCGTGTTCCTGCTCACCAGTCTGGGCACGGGCTTCATCTTCGGCTGGGCCAAGCCGGTGCCGGTCAATGTGCGCAACCTGCGCGACCCCGCCCGCGACATGATGTGGGTGGCCCTGGCCGGGCCCGTGACCAACTTTTTGCTGGCCATCGGCTTTGCTCTTGTCCTGGGCGCCGTGGTGGCCATGCTGCCCAGCCCCGACATCTCGGACACCACGCGCTACTTCCTGCTCATGCTGGTGGCCGGGGTGAACATCAACCTCTGCCTCGCCTGGATCAACCTGCTGCCCATCCCGCCGCTGGACGGCAGCAAGATCGTGGCCTATTTCCTGCCGCCGCGCGCGGCCTGGGCCTATATGAGCGCCGGGCGCTACGGCTTCATCATCCTGGTGCTCCTGCTGGCCACGGGCCTGTTGGGGCACATCCTCGGGCCTCTTATCGGCGGGGGCAGCGATCTGCTGCTTTCGCTTGTCGGTATCAAGTAAGTAACGGAACTTCTAAAGGAATCTTGAAATGAGCACTGTTCGTCCGCGTACGGTTTCGGGCATGCGTCCCACCGGGCCGCTCCATCTGGGTCACTACTTCGGCGTCCTCAAGAACTGGGTGGAACTCCAGCACACCGAGGAAGCCTATTTCTTCGTGGCCGACTGGCACGCCCTGACCAGCGATTATGCCGACCCCTCCAACATCGCCACCAACGTGGAAGAGATGGTCAAGGACTGGGTGGCCGCCGGGCTGGATCCCGAAAAGTGCGTCATCTTCCGCCAGAGCGCGGTCAAGGAACACGCCGAGCTGAGCCTGCTGCTCTCCATGATCACCCCCGTCTCCTGGCTGGAACGCAACCCCACCTACAAGGAACAGCAGCAGCAGATCACCAACAAGGACCTGGGCAACGCGGGCTTCCTCTGCTACCCCGTGCTCATGGCCGCGGACATCCTCATGTACCGTCCCCACGGCGTGCCCGTGGGTGAAGACCAGCTGCCCCACATGGAGCTGACCCGCGAGATCGCCCGCCGCTTCAACTACCTTTATGGCGGCAACTTCTTCCCCGAGCCGCAGGCCATGCTCACCCCCGCGGCCAAGTGCCCCGGCCTGGACGGCCGCAAGATGTCCAAGAGCTACAACAACGGCATCTTCCTGCGTGACACCATGGCCGACATCGAGCCCAAGGTGCGCGGCATGTTCACCGACCCGGCCCGCCTGCGCAAGAGCGATCCCGGCAACCCGGACGTCTGCAACCTCTTCCCCTACCATGTGCTGCTGGCCAGCCCCGAAGAGCAGGCCGAGATCCGCACCGGCTGTACCGGCGCCAGCTTCGGCTGTGTGGAATGCAAGAAGCGCTTCCTGAAGAACCTGGAAGCCTTCCTGGCTCCCCTGCAGGAACGCCGCGCCGCCCTGTCGGCCCGTCCCGGTGCCGTGGCCGAGATCCTGGCCGCCGGCAACGAACGCGCCCGCGCCTTCGCCTCCGCCACGCTGGCCGAAGTGCGCGCCAAGATGGGGCTGTAAACGCCTTGAAATGGGTAGGTATTGATTACGGCCTGGCCCGCACGGGCCTGGCCGCCACCGACCCGGAAGGCATCATGGCCTATCCGCTGACCACCATCCGCCTGGCCGACTACGCCAACCGCAAGGAATTCCTGGCGGCGCTGGCCGGGCGGATCCTCGAGGAGCGCCCCGACGCCGTGGTCATGGGCCTGCCCCTGCTCACCGACGGCACCGAGAGCATGACCACCCGGCAGGTGCGCAACGTCACCGAGCGCCTCAAGCGCCGCGTGCCCCTGCCCTTCTATTTCATGTCCGAGCTGCTCAGCTCCGAGGCCGCCGAGCGCGAACTGCGCGAGGTGGGCCGCACGGGCCGCCGCTGCAAGGCCGTGCTGGACCAGCAGGCCGCCGTGCGCATCCTGGAGTCCTTTCTTTCCCTCAGCCCTGACCAGCGGAGGCCGGCATGAAGACCGTACTGCGCATCGTGGCTGTCCTTGTCCTGCTGGCGGCGGCCGCTGCCGGCTGGGCGGGGTACGAGGCCTGGACCTTCCTCAAGACGCCCCCGGCCACACCGGGGCAGGAAGCCTTCTTCGACGTGGAACCCGGCGCCAATGTGCGCCGTGTGGCCGACAAGCTGGAAGAACGCGGCCTCATCACCGATGCGCGCAAGTTCCTGCTGCTGGCCCGCTACAAAAAGTGGGACAGCCGCCTGCAGGCCGGCCGCTTTGCCCTCAATACGGGCTGGCTGCCGGAACAGGTGCTGGATACCCTGGTCAACGGCCAGCCGGTGCTGTTCCGCGTCACCGTGCCCGAAGGCCTGACCTGGTGGCAGACCGCCAGGGTGCTGGAAGAGGCCGGGCTGGTGCGCTTTGAGGATTTCCGGGCCGTCATCACGGACCCGGCCTTTTTGCGCCACTACGGCATCCCCTTCGATTCGGCCGAGGGCTTCCTCATGCCGGACACCTATCTGCTCAAGAAGGCCGACGTTCCCGACAAGGCCCAGGCCCGTGCCGTGGCCGGCCGCATGGTGGACAACTTCTGGCGCAAGGGCGACGCCCTCTGGCCCGACGGCAAACGCCCCTCCCGCGACGAGCTGCGCCGTCTGGTGATCCTGGCTTCCGTCGTGGAGAAGGAGACCGCCTTTGCCGACGAGCGGCCGCGCGTGGCCGGCGTCTATGCCAACCGTTTGCGCATCAACATGGCGCTCCAGGCCGACCCCACGGTCATCTACGGGCTGGGGCCCAACTTTGACGGCAACCTGCGCCGCCGCCATCTGGACGACGCCAACAACATCTACAACACCTACCAGCGTCCCGGCCTGCCGCCCGGCCCCATCTGCTCGTTCGGCGCCAGCGCCTTGGCCGCGGCCATCACGCCCGAAGAGCACAAGTACCTCTATTTCGTGGCCATCACCGACGGCGGCCGCCACGCTTTTTCCACCAACCTCGACGATCATAACCGCGCCGTGCGACAGTACCTCAAGAACCGTCGCGCCCAGCGCCAGCAATAACAGGAAGGCAGGTCATGAAGTATTTGATCATGGAAGATTTTTCCGGCCAGCCCGTGCCCTTCATCTTTCCCCGCCGCGTGGACCACGCCGACATGCGCGACCAGCTCCCCTACGGGCAGGTCATCTCCGCCGGTGTGGTGGAACACGGCCCCGAGGGCTTCGTCTGCCACGGCGGCAACGCCGAACTCAATGTCAAAGCCCGGCCGGAGGAAGACGCGGCCATCATCACCGAGGCCCTGCGCGTCCGGTAAGGCCATATCCGCGAAGGACGGGGAAGGTCTTTGAGGGGGGAACCCCTCATCTCTGCTGTCGATGCCCGTAGCTTCCTGCGTCGCAACGGACACGGCCCTGCGGGCCGCCATCCGGTCGCTGCTAGCGCGAGAGGGGTTCCCCCCCTCAAACTCCCCCTTCCCCAGCCCGCTTTCATAACAGGACATTCCTCCAGCTCATGGGAGGGCATATCCCTGTCAAAAACAAACGCGCCCGCGAGAACTCCGTCTCGCGGGCGCGTTTTATTTTTTCCGGGGAAAATATCCTCCCCCTTTATCAGGGCACCGGAGAAGGCCTTCGTGTACCGGCAGCGACGGGAGGAGGCCCTACCCGTTGCACGATGCAGAAAGCTGCGGGCATCGCCAGCAAAGATGAGGGGATTCCCTCCAAAAACATCACGCTCAGCGGTCAAAAAAGCCGCTGACCGTCCCTTCCACCATCCCGGCCCCGCCAAAACCGTGGGCGTCCAGCACCTGCATGACCTGCGGCCGCAGGCCGTCAGGCAGCACGGCCGCCTGCAGGACGGGCTCCGGCGTCAGGCGCAGGCGAAAATCCCCCAGGCCGGGCAAGGCGGCCAGATCGGCCTCGGCAGCGGCCAGACGGGCCAGCAGGGCCGGTTCCGGGCTCATGCCGTAGGCCAGCCGGGTCAGCAGGCAGGGACGGGCGGCCTGCTGCGGGTCGTCCAGGCCCCAGGATGCGCCCAGATCGCGCAACTCCTGTTTATGGAGCCCGGCCAGCGCCAGGGGCGAGAGAACGCCCGCCTCGCGCACGGCCCGCTGTCCGGGCCGGAAGGCGGTCAGATCGTCGGCATTGCTGCCGTCACAGAGGATGCGGCAACCGCCCGCGGCGGCCAGGGCGTCACGCAGACGACGCATGAGGGCCCGCTTGCAGGCATAGCAGCGCTCCCGGCTGTTCATCGCCACTTCGGGCAGGGAAAGGGGATCGTGCCGCACTTCCAGCAGGGGCAGCCCCTGCGCCCGGGCCCAGCGCCGCGCCGCCTCACTCTCGGCCTGCGGCACATGCGGCCCCGTGGCGTGCAGGGCCAGCACGTCGCAGCCCGCACGCCGCAGGGCGAAACAGAGGAAACGGCTGTCCAGCCCGCCGGAAAAGGCCACGGCCAGCGGCCAGTGCCGCAGCACGGGCAGCAGGGCCTGCCAGCGGGCTTCGGGAGCTACCACGTCAGGCGGACCTTGGCGCCCTTTTCGGCCATGACTTCCTTGCACTGGCGGATGGTGTACTGCCCGTAGTGCACGATGGAAGCGATGAGCGCCGCCGAGGCACCGCCCTTGCTCACGGCATCGTACATATGTTCGGGCGCGCCCGCGCCGCCGGAAGCGATGACCGGGATGGACACGGCGTCCACGATGGCCCGGGTCAGGGTCAGTTCGTAGCCGTCACGGGTGCCGTCGGCGTCGATGGAGTTGACGCAGAGCTCGCCCGCGCCCAGTTCCTGGCATTGGCGCGCCCATTCGATAGCGTCGATGCCCATGCGACGGCGGCCGCCCTGGATGACGATCTCGTAGCCGGAGGGGATGCTCTCGCTCACGGGCACGCGCAGCACGTCCATGCCCACCACGATGGCCTGCGAGCCGAAAGCCGCCGCGCCGTCGGCCACCAGATCGGGATTGCGCACGGCCGCGGAGTTGATGGAGACCTTTTCGGCCCCGGCGTTGAGCACGGCGCGCATGTCGGCCACGGACGAGATGCCGCCGCCCACGCTGAAGGGGATGAAGATCTGCGAGGCCACGCGCTCCACCACGTCCAGGAAGATGCCGCGTTCCTCGGCCGAGGCCGTGATGTCGTAAAAGACGATCTCGTCCGCACCTTCCTCATAATAGCGGCGGGCGCTCTCCACGGGGTCGCCGATGTCCACGTTGCCCTGGAACTTGATGCCCTTGGTCAGGCGGCCGGCGCGCACGTCCAGGCAGGGGATGACTCGTTTGCTAAGCATGGCGCACCTCGTCGCAGTAATCGTAGAAATTGCGCAGCACGGTCAGGCCGGGACGGCCGCTCTTTTCCAGATGGCACTGCACGGCCCACAGGCCGTCGCGGCCGTAGACCGAGCAGAACTCCTTCCCGTAGACCGTGGTGGCCATGACCAGCTCGGGCGCGGGCTCCACATAATAGCTGTGGACGAAATAGAATTCCGCACCGGGCTCGATGCCGTGCAGCAGACGGCCCGGACGCACCACATCGAGGCTGTTCCAGCCCATATGCGGCACGGGGGCGGGGCTGCCGTCCTCTTCCTTCATATGATCGGGGAAGCGCACGCAGCGGCCGGGCACGATGCCCAGGGTGCGCACGTCGTTCTCTTCGCTGTGCTCCAGCAGGATCTGGCAGCCCAGGCAGATGCCCAGCAGGGGCTGGCCTTCGGCCACGGCACGGCGCAGCACGCTGTCCAGACCGGCGGAGGTCAGGGCCTCCATGGCCTGCCCGGCGGCGCCCACACCGGGAAAGATGATGCCCTGGGCCTGCTCCAGTTCCGCAGGATCGGCGGTGATGCGGCAGGGGATGCCCAGATGTTCCAGCGCGCGGCGCACGCTGGTCTGGTTGCCTGCCTTGTATTCGAGAATGGCGAGCATGAAGAAATCCTTTGCTGCACGGTGATGGGAAAGCCTGAAATATACGCGTTTCGCCCGGCACAGGCAATGTGCCCCCGGGGGACGCGCTGCGTGACCGGGCCGCAGCCCCGGCCCTGCGGGGCCGGAGGGCCGCCTCATAGCCCAATTTATCACTATTTTATACAAAATAGTGATAAAAATATCCTAAAAAATCACGCTTATTTTATTTTTATCTCTTTATTTTCCATAGGTTAGTAAAAAAATAAAACGTGACAAAAATATCCATATCAGTTTACTCTGCTTTTACCCCGTCGCACAACCTGTGGAGGTGGTCCATGTTCTTTCCCGTTTCCGGTATCGAGTGTCACCCCCTGGTGCCCGTCCTGGCGGCCATGGGCATCTCGTTCGTCACGTCCATGGGCGGCCTGTCGGGAGCCTTCCTGCTCCTGCCTTTCCAGATGAGCTTTCTGGGCTACACCAGCCCCGGCGTCAGCGCCACCAACCATCTTTTCAACGTGCTGGCCTGTCCCGGCGGCATCGTGCGCTATGCCCGCGAAGGGCGCCTGCTCTGGCCCCTGGCCCTGACCGTGGCCGTGGGCACCCTGCCCGGCATCGTGCTGGGCTCGCTGATCCGCGTCTACTGGCTGCCGGACGAGAGCCGTTTCAAGGTCTTTGCCGGTCTGCTGCTGCTCTGGATCTTCTGGCGCATGTTCCGCGACCTGCGCAGGCCCGCCGCGCCCGCCCGCAAGGGGGGCGGCATGGCCCGGATCCATGTGGAGCGCTGGGACCGGTCCCGCCTGGTCTTCACGTTCGGTGAGGCACGGCACTCCGTCAGCTGCCCGCGCCTGGCGGTCCTCAGCCTGGGCATCGGTCTGGCGGGCGGCATCTACGGCATCGGCGGCGGCGCCATCCTTTCCCCCTTCCTGGTCAGCATCTTCGGCCTGCCCGTCCATGCCATCGCCGGCGCCCTGCTGCTGGGCACCTTCCTGGCCTCGCTGGCCGGAGTGCTGGGCTATGGCTTCCTGGGCCTGTTCTCCTCGCTGGACGGCATCGGCGCCGATCCCCTGCTGGGCCTGCTGCTGGGCCTGGGCGGGCTCATGGGCAGCTATCTGGGGGCGCGCTGCCAGCGCTTCGTGCCCGCGCGCCGCATCAAGTGGGGGCTGGCCCTGATCCTGCTCTTCACGTCCCTGCGCTATCTGTGGCAGGGATTCTAGCGGCCCGTACCGCCCGGCCGGCACGCCGGTATGACGCACCGGGACAGGAGAAGTGCGTCCCGTAAGCCTCCGGCGCCCGTTTTCCCTTGCCCTGCCGCCTGAAAAAAGCCATCCTTCCGCAGTCGGGACATGGATGCCCCTGACCGGATGCCGTCGCCCTCCTCGGGGCACGCCCGGGAAGGAGGCCGCGTCCCGCCCTACCGGCAGGCAGGGGCGCCTTGCGCCCTTCTGTCCCCACAACGTGCCAGCCCGGGGAGGCCCCACCGGAGCCGTCCCCCATCGAAGGAACGTCATGAATCCCTCAGCTACCCTGCCCATCGGCATCTTTGATTCCGGCATGGGCGGCCTGACCGTGCTCAACGCCATCTCCGGCCGCCTGCCCGGCGAGAACCTGCTCTACCTTGGTGATACGGCCCGCCTGCCCTACGGCACCAAAAGCCGCGACACCATCATCCGCTACACGCTCAAGGCTGCGGGACGCCTGGTGGACGAAGGCGTCAAGATGCTGGTGGTGGCCTGCAATACCGCCACCTCCGCCGCCCTGCCGGAACTGCGCGAACACTTCGCGCCCCTGCCCGTCCTCGGGGTCGTGCGCCCCGGTGCCGAGGCCGCCGTGGCCGCCAGCCGCAACAAGCGCATCGTGGTCATCGCCACCGAAGCCACCATCGCCGGCGGCGCCTACCAGCAGGCCATCGCCTCCCTGTGCCCCGAGGCCCGCGTCCAGGGCAGGGCCTGCACCCTTTTCGTGCCCCTGGCCGAGGAAGGCTGGATGGACGGCCCCATCGTCGAGGGCATCGCCAGCCGCTATCTGGGCGACCTGTTCTCCCCGGGACGGCCCGACAGGCCCGACACCCTGGTGCTGGGCTGCACGCACTTCCCCCTGTTCCGCGAAGCCCTGCGCCATGTGGTAGGCGATGACGTGCGCATCGTGGATTCGGCCGAGACCGCCGCTGTGGCCGTGGAGAACCGCCTGCGCGAGCTGGGTCTGCTGCGCGGGGAAGACGCCCCGGGCTCCCACCGCTTCATGACCACGGACAACGTGCTGCGCTTCATCCGCACCGGCAGCCTTTTCCTGGGGCACCCGCTCAAAAGCGCCGAAGTCAGCCTGGTGGACCTTTCCTGACCATCCGCTGATGCGTCCCGGGGCCGCCTCGCCCGAAAGCAATGCGAAAAGTATGCCCGAAAAGGCTCTGATGCCCGGAAAACTTTGATATATGGGCATTTTCCATTGACACGGGCCAAGCCCATAACGTATGGATGCCCTGTCTGGCCTACAGATTGAAACCCGAAACTCTTTTTTTGGAGTATAACGATGACCAAAGCTGAGCTTGTTGAAAAGATCCATGCCAAGGCCGGCCTGCCCACCAAAGCCAAGGCCGAAGAAGCCCTCGACGCCGTCGTGGCTGCTCTGCGCGAAGCCCTCGCTTCCGGCGAATCCGTGACCTTCACCGGTTTCGGCAGCTTCAAGGTGGTTGAGCGCGCCGCCCGCAAGGGTCGCAATCCCCGCACCGGCAAGGAAATCACCATCCCTGCCAGCAAGGTTGCCAAGTTCACCCCCGGCAAGGGCCTGAAGGACGCCATCAAGTAGTATTTCGCTCAGCGGATCCGGCGGCGTCCTCTTCTGGAGGGCGCCGCTTTTTTTATGGTCCGCCGGGCTCTCCGGCAGCTTGCCCTTTGCGCTCCGGGCCCAAAAGTGCTATATGCTTCTGGCTGTTCTGACGGGCAGGCCCTGCGCCGTGCCCGACAGCCCGCAGACGAAGCACCGCCCAAGGCCATGGACCCTGCACGCAGGGGTGGCGCAGGAGGCGGCGCGGTCTGCTCCGCACGGAGGGGTGGCAGAGCGGTTGATTGCGGCGGTCTTGAAAACCGCTGAAGGTTCACGCCTTCCGGGGGTTCAAATCCCTCCCCCTCCGCCAGAAAAGCGACCTATACGATCCCGCCAAGTACCTAAGTGCTTGGCGGGATTTGTTTTTTTACTTCCTATA
>NZ_JABAFY010000071.1 GCF_012843875.1 Desulfovibrio piger
GCTGCCGCGCACAGTCTTTTTTTGTCCACATGCCTTCTTGTAACTATAAAAGCTGAAGTTTCCAAACACGCTCTCAGGCCCGCCGAGGTAAGGGGCGATGCGAAGGCTCGAGTATTTTTCCACTTCGTCGATCCAGCTCTGGAACACGATGTGCGGGCAGATAACGATGGTCTTCTCCGGCCCGTTCAACTCGCGCAGCATGGCCAGGGCGTTGATGCTGATGAAGGTCTTGCCGAGCCCCTGCTCCAGCAGGATGGCCAGCTTCGGATAATACATCATCATTTCGATGACCTCGCGCTGGTGCTGGAACGGGGGCACGCGGAAGAGGCCATCGAACCTCCTCACATACCGTTCCTCTTTTATGGCGTCAGGCACCGCCCCGGCCGCGTCGATGACCTCGCGGGCTTCCGGGGACAGCTCACCATCCGGGTAGAGCGCCATAAACCTGCGGTACCCTATAAGTGACACCGGGTACCTGGCGCTGCAGGACAGCGTGAACGAAGCGCCGTTCCTCCCCCTGGAGAACGGCGTGCACATGTTTGATTTGTTGTGGTCGAACCACAACCGGTCCTTTTCCTGATCGTAATGCATGATGTTCGGCATGGCCGGCTCCTGTCTGTTTGTCGGAAAACAAATTGCCCTCCATGCGCATGACGTTCAGGCACATGGATGGCGTAGTATCGTTTTCTTATAACAAGGGCAGGCCGCTTTTCGACATGGGGCACGACGGGCCGCTTTCCGTACGGCATGTCATGGACTGATCCGTGAACTGGCCGGGGCCCGGCGCCCAATATTTGGGGAAAGTCGCCGGAGCTCCAGCATGTCCATACCGATCGTAAGCCCCATCGCCGGGCAGGCCACCGTCCTCAATTCGCGGTACACACGCTTATACAACAACCCCCATTTCGATTACCTCTCCGAGATGCTCCCCAAGGACATCAAGGAGCTTTTCAAGTGGTGCGAGGTCGTGCACCAAAGCATGCCGACCATCTCCAACGGCGTCAGGAAGCTCATCAACTACCCGATCACCGACTTCTCGTTCACCAATGATGCCGAGTCGATCCGGGAAAAGACCCGCGAACTGCTCACGACCCTGAAGATGAAATCGGCACTGCTCGAGTTCGGCAGCGACTACTATGTATACGGGAACGTGTTCAGAACCATATACTTCCCGTTCAAGCGCATGCTCGCCTGCCCCCGGTGCGGCCAGAAGATCGCCATCGAAAAAGCCAACGTGCGCGTCAGGAAAAAGCAGATCGAGCACAAGTGCCCGAACTGCCAGGTGTTCGTTGTCCCGAAGGTGGAAGACACGGCGACCTTCGACCTTGAAAAGATCCGCATCGTCCGCTGGGATCCGAAACAGATAGAGCTCAGCCAGAACCCCATCACCGGCGAGACGAAGTACTATTACGCACTGCCGCAAAAATTCGTCAAAGCCTGCCAGCGTGGCGACATCACCGTCTTGCGCGACACACCCAAGATATTCATCGACGCCGCGCTGGCCGGACGCAATATCGAGATGGGCGGCAACTTCTATCATGCGAAGACATCCGGGCTTGCCGGTTTCGCCAGCGGCTGGGGCATCCCGCCATTGATGCCGGCGCTCAAGAACTACATGTACATCGCCGTGCTCCGCCGGGCCGCGGAAGCCATCGGCATGGAGCACATCACTCCCAAGACCATCCTCTTCCCGCAGAGCAGCGGCTCCACGGACCCGTGCATCATGTCGTCCATCGACCGCTGGCAAAGAGAGATCACCACGGCCATCGAGCGCTGGCGCATGGACCCGAACTACGTGATGACAGCCCCATATCCTACCGGCTTCACCAACATCGGTTCACAGGGCAGGGCGCTCACGCCGACCGAGGAGATCAAGGATGCCCGCATGGAGATGTCCCTGGCACTGGACATCCCGCCCGGGCTCATCATGGGAGACACCAACATCCAGAACAGCGCCGTTGGCCTGCGCATCCTGGAAAACCAGCTTACACCCTACATTGAGCAGCTGACCGCGTTCATCAACTGGACGGTGAACTGTATCAACGCGCATACCAAGCGCGCCTACTGCGCGGTGAAGCTTGTGCCGTTCCGTCTGGCCGACGACATGATGAACAAGCAGATCCTCATGCAGGCCCAGGGCATCGTTTCCCGCTCGACACTGCAGGAAGCCCTCAATCTGGAGCCGGACAAGGAACGCGACCGTCTGAAGCAGGAGCAGCTCGACGACCACGAGTCCCAGCGCGAAGTGGAAAAGGAAATCCAGCAGCGGGAGCAGGACATCGCGAACCAGGCACGGGCCCAGGAGCAGGAACAGGCCACTGGCTTCCCGTCACAGTACAATCAGCAGAAGATGATAGCCGCGGCCCAGCAGCAGGCCATGCAGATGCTGTCCATACCGTACGAACAGCGGCGTTCGGTCCTCGCCCAGCTGCAGAACGAGGACTATGTGATGTGGGCGCTTGTGAGCAAGCAGCTTGAGATGATGCGTGACCAGCAGCAGCCGCAGGGCGGCGCCATGCAGGCTGGGTAGGCCTCCTGGCCACAAAGCACTAATACGGAGGTATGGAGATATGGGGATCGAAACCAAAGCGGTCAGAGACCTTATGAACGAAGAGGACGGTGTCGAACCTCTCCTGGGCCAGCGGCGCAGGGACAAACGGTCGCTGCCGTATCCCGAGGAGACCGAGTTCCGTTGCCAGAACTACCTCAAAAACCCGGGAGACCTTGCCGTGCTCGACATGCAGGGCACCTTCGACAAGGAAGGATTCTACCATGTCGTCTCAAGGTATGCCATCATCCCGGAAAGCGTCACAAAAAAGTAAGACGACTCTCCAGATGTTTTCATTCATAATTCCATAGACGGTTCCCTTATTGATTATGTAACAAGACAAGCAACTCTCTCCACAGAGATATACGCAGATGACCCCATCCACGAATATACGCAGGATTATCACGAAGCCATCAAACATCCGTCAGGCCATCCATGAAAAAGTCCTGGAGGCCGTGCGGAAAAAGTTTCCCGTGGCAGGAAGGAACTTCACGGCAAAGCTCGTAAATGCGACCGTGAAGTTCAGCGAGCTCTCTCACGGCAAGCAGTCGGAGCTCCTGCTTTCCAGGCACAATGCGACGGACGGCGTCTACGCCGATATCGACATCGTGGAGAACTCCTCCGGCCGTACGGTGGGCAGGCTCATCAACAAGCGGATCTGCAACATACCGTACTATACCAACCGGTACACACTGATGCTGGACGGCAACGAGTATGCTGTCGTGAGCCAGATGCGCACCAAGTCCGGCGTCTACACACGCAAGCGTGGCAACGACGAGATCGAGTCCTCGTTCAACCTGGCAAAGGGGGCGAACTTCAAGCTCATCATGGACCCGGACACGGGCATCTTCAAGATCGACATCCTGAATGCCACGCTGCTCGCGGTGGCCGTGCTCAAGATCCTTGGCGCCGGTGGACAGGACATCCTCAACGCCCTGGGCAAGGAGCTTGCGGAGAAGAACCTTGGCCAGCTCACGGACAGCCAGCTCAACAGGGCCCGCACGACGCTGTATGACAAGCTTGTACGCTACCGCAAGGACGGCCCTGGGGAGCTCGTCTCGGCTGAAGAGAAGGACAGTGCCATACGCACCTACTTCAACGGCACCGCGATCGATCCGGAAACGACGGCGATCACTCTCGGCAAACCTTTCTCGTCCGTGGGGCCCATGTCCATCCTTGAGGCCATGAAGAAGATCCTGGCGGTCTACAAAGGCACTGAGGACATCGACGAGCGTGACATGCTGGAGTTCCAGAAGATCCACACCGTCGAGGATCTTCTGGCCGAGACCATCGACAAGTCGTCCGAAATCACCACGAAGCTCCGGCAGCGTCTGGACAAGCTGCGCCTCACTGACGGCAAGATCAGCGATGACGCTCTCGGCAAAGCCCTTGCCCCGGACACCTTCACGCGCCCGCTGCGCCGTTTCATCACCGGCTCGTCACTTTCACGCATGCCGTCGCAGATCAATCCCATGGAGTTCGTCGATACGGCGTCCATCATCACCCGCCTCGGGGAGGGCGCCATTTCGTCGGACCGTGCCGTGCCTTTCGGGACACGTGCCGTGAACTACTCCTATATGGGCCTTATTGACCCCATAGCGGCGCCGGAGAGCTTCAAGGTAGGTATCGATGCACATTGCACGTTTGGAGCGCTCAAAGGCAGCGACAACGAGTTTTACAAGGAGGTCGTCGACTGCCGTACGGGAGAGCGCACGACCAAACGCTCCATCGATCTGTACGATAGCTACCTTGGTTTCCCGGATCCCGTTTACAACAAGGGCGAGCGGAAGCCTACAGACGACATGGCCGCCATCTACCGGGGCAAGCTCGTGCATGTCCCAAGGAGCCGTCTCGACTACCAGATCGCCTCGCCGCACGACCTGGCCACGGTGACCACCAACACCCTGCCGTTCATGCCTGCCAACCAGGGCAACCGTCTGCTCATGGGCGACAAGCACATCCAGCAGGCCCTTCCGCTCAAGGAACCTGAGAAGCGCCTGGTGAAGGCCGTGCTTGGGGATGCTTCAAAGTACAAAAGCACCGTGGACGCCCTGGGGAGCTGGACACTGCCGACATCTCCCGTGGACGGTACCGTCGAGAAGATCGACGACGAGTACGTCTACATCAAGGATGCCCGGGGGAAGATGCACGCTGTCGACTATGAGAACAACCTCGCCCTGGCGACCAAGACCTTCCTCCACAACGACATCACGGTGAAGCCCGGAGAAAGCGTCAAGACAGGGCAGCCCCTGGGTGGGAGCGGGTTCAGCAAGGACGGGGAACTGACTATGGGGCGCAACCTGCGTATCGCCTATATGCCGTTCCATGGGCTCAACCATGAGGATGGTGTGGTCCTGTCGGAATCCGCGGCGAAGAAAATGACGTCCGTGCATTCGGACAAGATCACGCTTGTGGTCAGCCGCAACATCGTCATGGGCAAGGATAAATACCGCACGGCCTTCCCGACGACATTCAGCGCCGCGCAGCTGGCCAAGCTGGATGACGAAGGGCTGGCGAAGAAGGGTGCTGTGCTCGAGGAGGGTGACCCCATCATCCTGGCCATGGAGGACAACAGCGGCAGCAAGGTGAACCAGGTGCTGGGCATGCTGCACAAAAGCCTGAGGCACCCGTATCGTGACCGGGCCGAGGTATACGACCAGCATTACCAGGCGACAGTCGTTGCCGTCGCGTCCACTCCGTCCGTGAAGACCGTCGTGCTGCGCATCGAGAAGCCGCTGCAACTTGGCGACAAGATCGCCGGCAGCTACGGCAACAAGGGCGTCTGTGCCAAGATCCTGCCTGATGACCAGATGCCGCGCGATGAAGATGGCAACGTCCTGGACGGCATCTTCACGTCCGCCGGCGTCATCTCACGCATCAATCCGGCCCAGATCCTGGAAAGCGCGCTCGGCAAGGTGGCGAAAAAGACAGGCAAGGTCTACGAGATCGAGAACTACAGCAAACCGGACTATGTGAAGTTCGTCAAGGACGAGCTGAAGAAGCACAACGTCAGCGATACGGAGACGCTTACCGATCCCGTCACCGGCAAAAAGATCCCCGGTGTCTTCGTCGGCGTCCAGCACTGCCACAAACTGTTCAAGACAACGGACACGAACTTCGCGGCGCGCGGCATCGACGGTGGCTACGACCAGGATGACGCGCCCTCGGGCAACGGTATCACGGGTCCGAAAGCTCTCGGCGGCATGGAAGTGAATGCCCTCATCGCCCACAACGCCCGCTCGCTGCTGCGTGAGGGGACGGTACTGCGCGGTGCGCGCAACCTTGACTTCTGGAAGCAGTTCCAAAGCGGTCTTCATCCGACGATGCCTGATGAAAAGAAGACGTTCACACGCTTCATCGCCATCCTCAAGCAGGCCGGGATCAACGTGACGCGCAAGGACAACGAGCTCGTGGCAGCTCCCCTGACGGACAAGGACGTATTGAAGCTCAGCTCCGGAGAGCTGCGGAATGGCCTCATGCTGAGTGCCAAAGCGTTGCGCCCGGAAGCCGGAGGCCTGTTCGACCCGACCATCACCGGCGGTATCCAGGGGACGCGCTGGGCACATATCAAGCTCGTCGAGCCGGTCGTGAACCCTGTCTTCACGGATGCCGTCCGATCCTTGCTGCGCATGGGGCGGAACGATCTTCAGGAAATGATTGTCAAACAGGGTGGGACGGCCATACGTGACGCCCTGAACAGGATCGACGTCACGAAGGAGCTCAAGGAGTCTGAAGATGCCGTCTATGAAGGTAAACTCGGCAAGGCGGACTTGGACAAGGCCGTAAAGCGGGTCAAATACCTGCGTGCCCTCAGAGACATGGACATGAAGCCCGGCGACGCCTACATCATGAGCGTTGTCCCGGTGACGCCACCTGTCATGCGCCCGATCACTGTGGGGGCCACAGGCGATATGATGACCAATGACGCGGATTTCCTGTACCGTGATCTCATCCTGCAGAACAACAGCTTCCGGAGCATGAAGGCTTCCGGCGCCTTCGGGCAGAAGGATATCGAGGAAAATCGCACTGCCCTCAACACTCGCATGCGTGAATTGGCAGGTCTTGTCGCGCCTGGCGATCCGCAGCTTCGTGGCCGCAGCGTGAAGGGGGCCCTGGACTTTATCGCCGGGGATACTCCCAAGGGAGGCTACTTCCAGCACAAGGTCATTTACGGGAAAATGAACCTTACCGGTCGTGCCACCATCTCCCCGGATACGACACTCGGCCTTGACGAGATCGGCCTGCCGGAAGAGACCGCCTGGCGCATGTACAGCCCGTTCGTCATGCGCAGGCTCGCCCAGATCGGCTATACCCCTCTGCAGGCCAGGGAGGCCATCGAAGAGAAAAGCCCGGCGGCCGTCAAGGCCCTCAAGGAGGACATGGACAAGCGTCCCGTCATCGTGAACCGCGCCCCGACGCTCTGGCGGCACGGCATCATGGCCGCCAAACCCCTGCTGCGTTCAGGGAAGAACCTGCGTGTGAACTCCATCTGGGAAAAAGGCCTCAACGCCGACTACGACGGCGACGCCATGCAGATCCATCTGCCTGTTTCCGACGAAGCCATCGAGGAAGCGAAGAGGATGTTCCCTTCCAGGCAGCTGTTCACGGATAAAAAAGCCGGTGACCTGCTGCAGGCTCCCACACGCGAGCCCATCATCGGCCTGTACAAAGTCACGGAGAATGTCGGGAAGCCACAGGGGAATGCCAAGGTACACCGTTTTCCCGATGTGGATACCGCATGGAAAGCCTACTATGCCGGGAAACTCAAAATGACGGACTACGTGGACATCGGTTGACGGTTCTTTCACAGAACGGCTTCGCGTGACGGTCTGCTCTACGCGTCCTGCGCTATGCGTCACGGCGCCGCGTGTCTGGAACAATGGCCGTCGTGGTCGGAAGTCCTTTCCTCACGGCCTGCCTTTTTCTCCCCTGTAGCCGAAGTTTCGGCCTTTGGATAGTACCCTGATCTTACGGTCAGGGTACTTTTTTTCTTAGACTATCAATGATTATATAGGGGAAAATTCTTCAATTATTTCCATATGTTTCTTGAACACTGGTGGCCCATAACACGTAAAACGGTGGCTCAAAACACGACATCATGGGCAGTTTGGTGGCTCATAACACGTATGGCGGTGGCCCATAACACGTACAGGGTGATCCATAAAACGAAAGTGGTGATCCATAACACGACAAAAAATGCGGGGGTGGTCCATAACACGAGCTGTCAGGAAGCTGTCCTGTTTGGCATACCAGTCGGTATCGTCAATGATGTCCGATAGCTGGCATTACTTTGGGTGGCCCATAGTACGAAATAACGGTGGCCAAAAACACGAAGATGGTGGCTCATGGCACGAAATTTTGCCTGTTTTCGCTCTCTGACTGTGGTGGTCCATAACACGAGGGGGCGGTAGCCAGTTTTGCAGACCTGGTGGTCCATAACACGTTCAGGATACAGAGCCGGCGCACGATGTTTTCGATGATCGTGCGTAAAAAAGGTGGCCCATAACACGAAACTTTGGTTTTGATGGTGGTCCAAAAAACGAAATGCGGTGACCCATAGCACGAACGAAAAAAGGCGGGACATTTCGTCCCGCCTTGCCTGTCAGGTGGCCCACAACACGAAGCTTGGCTACGCCAGTTTAAGCTGCCGTGGAGCCTCTTTAGCAGAGCCCTTCACAGCTCTTTGCTTCGCCTTTTCAAGGATGATGATGTCAGTGTCATGCTCCGAAAATCCGCTTTCCTCCGTCAAAATGCCTTTTTTGACGAGTTCGGTGACGCCCTCACGCAGTTTGCGGCGGATCTCTTTCCTTGGCTGTGTGAGGTTCATGTTCAGGGCCGCGGCCAGTACCATATATCCGCCTGAGTATTTTTCCCTGTGGCTCTGGATGAAGCGGTACATGGCTTTCGAAATCGAACCGCTCAGGTCGTAGCGGCTCAGGGAGTCCAGGTAGGTCACGTTGCCCTGGGTGTAGGCCAGGTAAAAGAAGGGGCTCACCCGCACCTCGAGCTGTTTGGTCACTTCGTCCCAGTTGGCGTATTCGAGCATGTGACGCAGGAAGACCTGCTTCATCGGTTTGCCGTCACTGTCGATCTGACTGACGACACTCAGTTTGATGACGGCTGCCATCATGCGGTTGAGGGAGTCGATGAGCCGCGTGTAGTCGCTCTTGGAAGGGCGACGGTCACTTGGATACATGGTGCGAAGCAGGTCGGACGCGCTTCCCTTGAACTCGAATGTCGTCTTGTCGTCCACGACATGGATATGCTTGTGGTTGCCGCTGATGAGCACCATGAGCGCCACGAAGACGTCCTCATCGACGATGCTCAGCTGCGGCCCTGTGTAATGGATGCTGCCCCACGAGTTGTCGACGATCTTGACGTCTTCGAAATAACGCCTGTTTTTCCCCATTTCCTGCCGGTTGAGCGGAAAGAAGGGAGAAACCCGGGTGATGTCCGTAGGGTAGCCGAACCACTGCTTTTTGGCATTCTTCGTTTTGGCGGACGTTGCCGGCGTCGCGTCGTTCTTCCCCGACTGATCACCACTATTACCATAGAGTATACCCCTGATACGCACCAGGTATGCCAGGCCGACGGCATTCCCGGCCAGGATGCCGTCCAGCATGGCCGGGTTGTGCTCCATGATGTACTTCCGTTCTTCTGCGGTGAGTTCCAGGGACCTGTTTTGATTAGAAGTCATTTCATAATTCCAGAAAAAGTCATAAAAATCGTGTAATCGAATTTCATGAGTAAATACCAAAGATTAA
>NZ_JABAFY010000072.1 GCF_012843875.1 Desulfovibrio piger
GCGGGATCGGCGAAGCCCAGACGGTTGACCACGGCATTGGTGCCCGCGTCGGAAGCCATCTTGGTCATCTGCGGCACAGCGCCGGCGAAGGCGATGCGGGCAGCGCTTTCGATGCTTTCAGCGGCGGCGTTCTTGTCGGCGCCGAGGAAGCGGTTGTCCGTGGCGCGGCTCAGGAAGCGCACGCCCATGTCGGCGGAATTGACGTCGGCGTAATCCCAGCGAGGTTTGCCAGCGGCACCGTCATGGCCGGTATACAGGTCGTTCACCGCGTTGGCCATGCCGTCGCTCAGGTTGGGGAACACGGTATGGGCGTCATTGCGGGAGGCCTTAGTGGTGACCTTGCCGGGGGTAGTAGTACCCGTACTGTCAAACTTGGCATCGCCCAGCGAGATCATGTCCGTGGTGGACGTCACGCCGTTGTTCTTCCAGCCCGCGAGGTCTGTTCCCGGATTATTCACATTGCCCACGATGGTGTAGTCCTGACCAGCCACGGCATCGGTGACCAGCAGCTTGGCACCTTCGGCCACGGTGAGGGTGCCGCCGGTAGTATGAGCGAACGTGATGGCAGCGCCACCGGCCGCGATAGCCTCATCGGCACCGTTGACCACCAGCAGGCTGTTGTCAGCGAAGGTGGCGGAGTTGGCGTTAGCGGAAGCCGTCAGATATTCTTCCAGACTTCCCACATCGTAAGGGAGGGCGCCGTCAGAGTCGCCTACTTTGCTGCCATCCACGAGCAGGGCCTTATCGGTACCGATCGTGATCCCCTTGTAGAGGCCCATGGCTGCGGTAATACCGGTTTGGGACAGGCCCACGCCCTTGGTGTAGTTGCCTACCACACCACGCAGCCAGCCGGTATTGTCGGTACCCAGAGCCAGGTAGGAGTTCTGGCCCACGCCCACGCTGCCGTTGACGGTGACGTCATCCTCACTCGCGGTCCCGCTCAGACTTGCCACAGCCACATTGCTGGAGGCCTGATCCCAGGCCGGGTCGACCAGCAGCATGCCTTCGTTGAGGTTGATGTGCTTGGCGGACAGGGTGGTGCCGCCGACCGTATCGTCACCGGTACCCACGGTCAGGGTCTTGATGCCACCGTCCAGCTTCAGGTCAGCAACCGTGGCCTGCGTGCCGTTGGTCAGCTTCAGGCTAGCGACCGTGCTGGCATCCGCAGCGCCCGTACCCGTCAGATCCAGGGTACCGCCGTCGACAGCCACGTCACCGGAAGCCGTCAGCGTCTTGGCAGCCACGTTGGTAGCGGAGATGTTAGCAGCTTTGATGGTGCCACCGGCCACGACGGTCAGCTTGCCGCCAGCAGCCTGCGTGAGGTCCTTGCCCGTGGCGGTGATGTTCTCACCAGCCTGCAGCGTCAGGACGTCGTCGGCAGCACCGGTGTAGTTTGCCCCCAGGGTCAGGGTCTTGTCGGCGACCACGGAACCCTGGCCGGAGAGCGCGTTATTGATGGTGATGTTACCACCGATGGTGTCATCCTTCTTGCTGGCAGCCAGCAGGCCGTTGTTCTTCAGCGTGACGGTGTTGGCCGTGATGTCACCATCAGTGGCCTTGATATTGGCGGCGTCAGCGGTGACTGCACCCGTGCCGGTCACAGCGCCGACCGTGTAGTCACCGTTGCTGGCGTTGAGGGACCCATTGCTGTCAAGAGCGATCTCAGCCGAGCCCAGAGTACCGGCACCACGTTCAGGTATGGCGGCACTGCCGAGGTTGAGTTTACTATTGCTTTTTACCTTGATCGTCGTGAGAGCATTCCCGTTGGTCGCGATCAGCTTGTCTTTGGCGTTACCGCCCACCACGGTCAGGCTGCCATTGTCGATGGTGAGGGACGTTGCCGATCCCGTGATATTGACCTTGTTGACTGCGACGTCAGCACCGTTGATGCTAACTTCATCATTGGTGCCTGCATCGACCTTTAGATCGTTCTCCAGGAAGGAGTTGTTGTGGACCGTGGTGCCAGGCAGGCCTTCTGTGAACTCAGTCGTGCTACCAATCGTATTGCTGGACACGACCAGGTCAGTGGCTTTGTTATCTGCGCCGACCAGCGTACCACCGACAAAGCCGAAGGAGGAGCCTGTTTGCAGAACATTCTTCTGCACCAGAGCGCCCTTCGCAGCGGTAAAGTCCGTAGCCGTGTAGTTGCTGTTGTTGATGAGGTACAGGGAGCCGCTGGTCACAGACAGGCTGGTGTCTTTCTTGGGCGTGTTATAGCCCTCCAGCACGTCGTCCTTCTGCAGGGTCAGAGCACCGCCGTTCACCGTCAGGCTGCCAAGACCCGTCCCCTGCGTTTTCCACTCGGTGATACCGTTGACGACCAGAGCGCCGCCTTCTTCGACCGTGGTGGTACTGCCGGCAGCCAGGGACAGACCGCTGTCCAGCGTAGTGGTACCATCAGTGACAGTGATGATTCTGGCGTTGAAAATGTCGTTGGCCCCGCCCCCAGCGAAGGTATTGGAACCTGTGAAAGTGATGGTACCGGCATTGAAGATAGCACCACCATGGGCATGTTCGCCTGTGGCGCTGTTTCCGGTGAAGGTGGAGTTATTCAAGGTAAGGTTACCGGCATTGTAGATGGCGCCACCAAGCTTGCCGGCCTTGTTGCCTTCGAAGGTGGAACCCGTGATGGTCATCTGGTCGGCGTTGGTGATGGCACCACCCTGCTGAGCGTCACCGACCAGAGCCGTGTTGCCCTTGAAGGTGCTGTCGGCGATTTCGACCTTGCCGTCGGAGCCGTTCCACACAGCGCCGCCGTTACCGGCCTTGTTGCCTTCAAAGGTGGAACCCTTGATGGTGATGCTCTTTTTGGGTGCACTACCGGAGTTATTTCTGACAGCGCCACCCATGCTCTTGCCGGCGTCGTTGCCCTTGAAGGTGCTTTTTTTGATGGTGACGGTACCATCGTTGTTGTTGATGGCACCGGCAATGGCACTGGAGTTGCTGGCGAAGGTCACGCCATCGACCATCAGCGTAGCACCGGCGTTGTTGTAGATGGCGCCGGCGGCGCTTTTCGCCGTGTTGCCTTCAAAGCTGCCGCGGTTGATGGTCAGCGTGCCGGTATTGAAGATGGCACCGCCGAAATCGGCTTTGTTGCCATCAAAGGTGGCATCAGTAATGGTCATGATGCCGCCACTAGGCTTTGTGGAGTTTTGGTCCAGAGTGCCGTCATTGTAGATGGCACCGCCCTTGCCTGTGGCTTCATTGACGGAGAAGGTACCGGTCACCGTCACACCGGCGCCCTTACCCAATCCATTGTCGGTATAGAAGCTGTTATAGATGGCGCCGCCCTGTTGGGCTTTGTTGCCAATGAAGGTCGCGGCGATGTCGAGCTTGGCTGCGCTGTTGTTTGCATCTTTAGCCTGGCGAGTGGCGATGGCACCGCCATTCGTGCCGGAGGTGTTGTTCTTGAACGTAGTGTTGGCAATAGTGGTTGTGGACTCGGCACCGAGGGCGATGGCACCACCGCCGATAAGTGTGCCTTCGTGCGTCCCCGATTGTTGAGCTTTATTGTCTTCAAAGTAAGAATCTTTTACCGCCAGTCCTTTAAAATTACCAATGGCCCCCCCATCACCGTCAGCGGCATTATTGATGAAGCTAGTACTGGTGATAGTCATGCTTTTCGAGCTGGTTCCAGATGCAATAGCACCGCCAGATTTAGTAGCATGATTTTCTGTAAAGACTGAGTCTTTTACATCTAGATCAGAGGACTGAGTGATGAAGATAGCGCCACCATATCCTTTCGCTTTATTATTTTTGAAATCATTTTTATTGATGGCTAACTTTTCTGCCTCTGCAAAAATAGCGCCACCATTCCCATCAGCAGTATTTTCTTTAAACTTTACTGTTGTAAAAGTCGTGCTACCGAGTGTTGTAAAGGCAGTATTTTTGTGGATACCTACGGCACCACCATTGCCATTAGATGAATTATTGTCGAACTCAGAGCCAGAGATTGATTTTGTCAGGGTATCCTGACCTGTTCCCATTCCCCAAAGAGTGACAGCCCCCCCACCAGTATTGTTAGCAAAAAAACTATTTGTTATTTTAATGGAGCTAACATCTCCCCCATTTTCTTTTCTGAGATTCGTTAAGACGCCAAACGTCGCGTTCTGATTAGTTAAGTTGGCGGTTATCGTGTCGTCATCGTTCTTAACGACCGTATCCGTGGGAGTGTCATCTGCAAAATACAGATTTCCGTTATAATAGAGAATTTTACTGTCTTGGGCAGGTGTTATTGTTTCTACATCCGCCGCCCCCGCGGCTGCGGCGCCGCCCATGACCAGCATGCCGGCCACGGCCAGGCTGCCGAAAGTGTTCATCAGGTGGCACTTTTTGAGCACCGCCTTGTACCGGTTGATGAGGTTCCCGATGGCTCCCTTGGTCAGTTGCATACAACTATCCTCCATCCTTGGTTTTATTATTCGCATGTCCGCATGGGACGGTGGCGATAAAGTAGACTTTTTCGCCATACCGTCAGGACAGGGTTAGAACAGGAACGCGCATGCCGCAGGGTAAATTCCGTGGAATGGAATAAAAAACCGATAGTAAGAATATCGTCTTTTATTTTAAGGTATTGCTCTACGAAACAAAAATGAAGCTATTATAGCTTGCTTTATAACCTGAGTGGAACTATTATCACTGAAAACGTGGCGAAAAAGTCTACTTTATCGGCACCGTCCCATGCGGACATGCGAATAATAAAACCAAGGATGGAGGATAGTTGTATGCAACTGACCAAGGGAGCCATCGGGAACCTCATCAACCGGTACAAGGCGGTGCTCAAAAAGTGCCACCTGATGAACACTTTCGGCAGCCTGGCCGTGGCCGGCATGCTGGTCATGGGCGGCGCCGCAGCCGCGGGGGCGGCGGATGTAGAAACAATAACACCTGCCCAAGACAGTAAAATTCTCTATTATAACGGAAATCTGTATTTTGCAGATGACACTCCCACGGATACGGTCGTTAAGAACGATGACGACACGATAACCGCCAACTTAACTAATCAGAACGCGACGTTTGGCGTCTTAACGAATCTCAGAAAAGAAAATGGGGGAGATGTTAGCTCCATTAAAATAACAAATAGTTTTTTTGCTAACAATACTGGTGGGGGGGCTGTCACTCTTTGGGGAATGGGAACAGGTCAGGATACCCTGACAAAATCAATCTCTGGCTCTGAGTTCGACAATAATTCATCTAATGGCAATGGTGGTGCCGTAGGTATCCACAAAAATACTGCCTTTACAACACTCGGTAGCACGACTTTTACAACAGTAAAGTTTAAAGAAAATACTGCTGATGGGAATGGTGGCGCTATTTTTGCAGAGGCAGAAAAGTTAGCCATCAATAAAAATGATTTCAAAAATAATAAAGCGAAAGGATATGGTGGCGCTATCTTCATCACTCAGTCCTCTGATCTAGATGTAAAAGACTCAGTCTTTACAGAAAATCATGCTACTAAATCTGGCGGTGCTATTGCATCTGGAACCAGCTCGAAAAGCATGACTATCACCAGTACTAGCTTCATCAATAATGCCGCTGACGGTGATGGGGGGGCCATTGGTAATTTTAAAGGACTGGCGGTAAAAGATTCTTACTTTGAAGACAATAAAGCTCAACAATCGGGGACGCACGAAGGCACACTTATCGGCGGTGGTGCCATCGCCCTCGGTGCCGAGTCCACAACCACTATTGCCAACACTACGTTCAAGAACAACACCTCCGGCACGAATGGCGGTGCCATCGCCACTCGCCAGGCTAAAGATGCAAACAACAGCGCAGCCAAGCTCGACATCGCCGCGACCTTCATTGGCAACAAAGCCCAACAGGGCGGCGCCATCTATAACAGCTTCTATACCGACAATGGATTGGGTAAGGGCGCCGGTGTGACGGTGACCGGTACCTTCTCCGTCAATGAAGCCACAGGCAAGGGCGGTGCCATCTACAATGACGGCACTCTGGACCAAAACTCCACAAAGCCTAGTGGCGGCATCATGACCATTACTGATGCCACCTTTGATGGCAACAAAGCCGATTTCGGCGGTGCCATCTTCAATACCGGCACGCTGACCATCAACCGCGGCAGCTTTGAAGGCAACACGGCGAAAAGCGCCGCCGGCGCCATCTACAACAACGCCGGTGCTACGCTGATGGTCGATGGCGTGACCTTCGCCAGCAACTCCAGTGCCATTGCCGGTGCCATCAACAACAACGATGGTACCGTCACCATCAAAAAAAGCACCTTCAAGGGCAACGACGCCGGCAAGAGCATGGGTGGCGCTGTCAGAAATAACTCCGGTAGTGCACCCAAAAAGAGCATCACCATCAAGGGTTCCACCTTTGAAGGCAACAAGGCCGGTAACGGCGGCGCTGTGTGGAACGGCTCCGACGGCAAGGTCGAAATCGCCGACAGCACCTTCAAGGGCAACACGGCTCTGGTCGGTGACGCTCAGCAGGGTGGTGCCATCACCAACGCCGACCAGATGACCATCACGGGTTCCACCTTCGAAGGCAACAAGGCCGGCAAGCTTGGTGGCGCCATCTACAATGCCGGTAACCTTACCTTGAATAACTCCACCTTCACCGGAAACAGCGCCACAGGCGAACATGCCCATGGTGGTGCTATCTTCAATGCCGGTACCATCACTTTCACAGGTTCCAATACCTTCGCTGGGGGCGGGGCCAACGACATTTTCAACGCCAGAATCATCACTGTCACTGATGGTACCACTACGCTGGACAGCGGTCTGTCCCTGGCTGCCGGCAGTACCACCACGGTCGAAGAAGGCGGCGCTCTGGTCGTCAACGGTATCACCGAGTGGAAAACGCAGGGGACGGGTCTTGGCAGCCTGACGGTGAACGGCGGTGCTCTGACCCTGCAGAAGGACGACGTGCTGGAGGGCTATAACACGCCCAAGAAAGACACCAGCCTGTCTGTGACCAGCGGCTCCCTGTACCTCATCAACAACAGCAACTACACGGCTACGGACTTTACCGCTGCGAAGGGCGCTCTGGTGCAGAAGAATGTTCTGCAAACAGGCTCCTCCTTCGGCTTTGTCGGTGGTACGCTGGTCGGCGCAGATAACAAAGCCACTGACCTGGTCGTGTCCAGCAATACGATTGGTAGCACGACTGAGTTCACAGAAGGCCTGCCTGGCACCACGGTCCACAACAACTCCTTCCTGGAGAACGATCTAAAGGTCGATGCAGGCACCAATGATGAAGTTAGCATCAACGGTGCTGACGTCGCAGTCAACAAGGTCAATATCACGGGATCGGCAACGTCCCTCACCATCGACAATGGCAGCCTGACCGTGGTGGGCGGTAACGCCAAAGACAAGCTGATCGCGACCAACGGGAATGCTCTCACGACGATCAAGGTAAAAAGCAATAGTAAACTCAACCTCGGCAGTGCCGCCATACCTGAACGTGGTGCCGGTACTCTGGGCTCGGCTGAGATCGCTCTTGACAGCAATGGGTCCCTCAACGCCAGCAACGGTGACTACACGGTCGGCGCTGTGACCGGCACGGGTGCAGTCACCGCTGACGCCGCCAATATCAAGGCCACTGATGGTGACATCACGGCCAACACCGTCACGCTGAAGAACAACGGCCTGCTGGCTGCCAGCAAGAAGGATGACACCATCGGTGGTAACATCACCATCAATAACGCGCTCTCCGGCCAGGGTTCCGTGGTCGCCGACAAGACCCTGACCCTGGGGGCAAACTACACCGGTGCTGCCGACGACGTCCTGACGCTGCAGGCTGGTGAGAACATCACCGCCACGGGCAAGGACCTCACGCAGGCTGCTGGCGGCAAGCTGACCGTCGTGGCCGGTGGCACCATCAAAGCTGCTAACATCTCCGCTACCAACGTGGCTGCCAAGACGCTGACGGCTTCCGGTGACGTGGCTGTCGACGGCGGTACCCTGGATCTGACGGGTACGGGCGCTGCGGATGCCAGCACGGTCGCTAGCCTGAAGCTGACCAACGGCACGCAGGCCACGGTTGCTGACCTGAAGCTGGACGGTGGCATCAAGACCCTGACCGTGGGTACCGGTGACGATACGGTCGGCGGCACCACCCTGTCCGCCAAGCACATCAACCTCAACGAAGGCATGCTGCTGGTCGACCCGGCCTGGGATCAGGCCTCCAGCAATGTGGCTGTGGCAAGTCTGAGCGGGACCGCGAGTGAGGATGACGTCACCGTCAACGGCAGCGTGGGCGTGGGCCAGAACTCCTACCTGGCTCTGGGTACCGACAATACCGGCTGGCTGCGTGGTGTGGTAGGCAACTACACCAAGGGCGTGGGCCTGTCCCAAACCGGTATTACCGCAGCCATGGGCCTCTACAAGGGGATCACGATCGGTACCGATAAGGCCCTGCTCGTGGATGGCAGCAAAGTAGGCGACTCTGACGGCGCCCTCCCTTACGATGTGGGAAGTCTGGAAGAATATCTGACGGCTTCCGCTAACGCCAACTCCGCCACCTTCGCTGACAACAGCCTGCTGGTGGTCAACGGTGCCGATGAGGCTATCGCGGCCGGTGGCGCTGCCATCACGTTCGCTCATACTACCGGCGGCACCCTCACCGTGGCCGAAGGTGCCAAGCTGCTGGTCACCGATGCCGTGGCTGGTCAGGACTACACCATCGTGGGCAATGTGAATAATCCGGGAACAGACCTCGCGGGCTGGAAGAACAACGGCGTGACGTCCACCACGGACATGATCTCGCTGGGCGATGCCAAGTTTGACAGTACGGGTACTACTACCCCCGGCAAGGTCACCACTAAGGCCTCCCGCAATGACGCCCATACCGTGTTCCCCAACCTGAGCGACGGCATGGCCAACGCGGTGAACGACCTGTATACCGGCCATGACGGTGCCGCTGGCAAACCTCGCTGGGATTACGCCGACGTCAATTCCGCCGACATGGGCGTGCGCTTCCTGAGCCGCGCCACGGACAACCGCTTCCTCGGCGCCGACAAGAACGCCGCCGCTGAAAGCATCGAAAGCGCTGCCCGCATCGCCTTCGCCGGCGCTGTGCCGCAGATGACCAAGATGGCTTCCGACGCGGGCACCAATGCCGTGGTCAACCGTCTGGGCTTCGCCGATCCCGC
>NZ_JABAFY010000073.1 GCF_012843875.1 Desulfovibrio piger
ACGAAAATCTGTTTGTTTCATGGGACGAGATTACCACACCTTTTAAAATCAAAAAACATGCCGGACATCCTCTTAATCCGCAGGGAAGGCCATGTCCCCGCAAGGACGGTGTCTTCGAATGGAAGGATGCCCGCCCCTGTCTCGTGCATATCCGCTGGCAGGAGGAGGGCTGTCCACAGGAGGCCCTTGTCCCGGTGGTGGACCGCTGGGGGCGTGTGGCTGTCCGGGAACTGCCCGCCCTTGATACGGAGGATGTCTGGTGGCAGCTGGCCAGCTTCCCCCTGCCGCCGGAAAAGGATGGCGAAGATGTCTCCGGCGTTGAAGAAGGAGGAGAAAGGGCAGGCAAGGGTAGGGCCGCATCCGGCGGCTCCGCGACAGGAGCGGACTATCCCATCCGCCGGATGATGGAACTTGTCGAACATATCGCCGCCCAACAGACCGAGATCAGGGAAGAAGACTGGCCGCTCTGGTGCCTGCGTCTGGAACAGACCCTGATGCAGGCACGGGACTGCGCGTCCGTGGTCTACTTTCGCGAGGTGCTCAAGCTCGATCCTCTTTACCCTCTCTTTGAACCCTGTTTCCGTCCCTCATTCGCCGAGGACAGACGCTCAGAATGCGGCAGGAGATATGAAGATGCCTTGCAGGCGGTCAGGAAATGCTGGCAGGTCCACGAGCTGCCGGGACTGGGAGAAGATCTGTGAAGTGGGACGCCCGCAGGATAACGTGCTCACCAGAATATGATTTTTCCGTGATAGCGGGCCGGTAGGGAGGGGCGTCCGGGCCTAGGGTCTTTGGAGAAACACCGGTCATAAGGAATGAGGTCGGTCATCTATGAAACAGGGCTTTCGCGGTTGGGACAAGGTCGCACGACAGATCGAAGATATCATCGCAGGGCAGACGGTCCCGCTCAACGCTGGACAGAAAGCCAGTCTACGCTGTTTGGCCGGGCGCCTGCCGCAACACGGCATGATCATCGCCGATGAAGTCGGCATGGGCAAGACTCGCATCGCGGCGGTGGTGGCCAGGGCTGTCAAGGAAGCGGGCGGGCGGGTGGCCATCCTCATACCGCCGGGACTAGGCTACCAGTGGCAGGAGGAACTGCGCCATATGGGCGTCATGGCGCCTCCGCTCCTGCGCAGTCTCCTGCAATACCTGTGTGAATGGCAGGAAAAAGAAAGGCAGTTCTGGCTGGATGAACAGGTGTTGCTTATCTCCCATATCTTCAGCAACTGGCGACTGGGGGCACGAAGCGAGCCCTGGCGCTGGCTCCTGCTCCCGGAACTCTATGCCCAATGGAGAAAGCTCGAGCACAGATGGCCGCGAGGCTACTGTAACGGCACGATGCCTCAGGATACGGACGTCCAGCTGACCGCCCAGCGCATCATCGCGGCATTGGACCAGGTGCCGGACACAACCCCCGCGCGACTCCTTATAGAGGAACTGACCAGGAACACCCCCTGGCCTGCGGCACTCGATGCCGCGCAATACGGCCGTACAGAGGCCCTGCGCGTATGGCTGGAACGCGCGGTGGGACTGGGGCTGGGCACCTTTGATCTGGTCATCATCGATGAGGCGCACAAGGGCAGAGGAAAAGAAAGCAGACTGAATAACCTGCTCGATCAGATCATCCAGGCATCCTTCCATGTCCGTCGCCTTGCCCTGACAGCGACCCCCATCGAACTCGATGCCGGTCAATGGACGCAGATGCTGGCACGTATCGGGGTCGAGGCGAGCGAGCAGCTCTCCGTCGCTGTCGCTGACTATATGCAGGCCGTGGCGGCCGTGCGTCTCCATCCCGGTGAGCAGCGGGACAGGTTCCGACAGGCCGCCCGGGCCTTCCATAACGCCCTGGGCCCCTACCTGCTGCGCCGTGACAAGCGGCAGGAAAGTACGATCCAGGCCTTTGCGGAACTTTCGGAAGAAGATTTCCATGCTTACCGGCGGGAGGAGCCTGTCCGTATCGATGTCTCCAGGCTGTCCCCGGACTGGAAACAGGCTGTCTGCGCGGCGGAATCCCTTTCCTTCGTGACCCGCCATACGGACAATACGCAGATGAAGCGCCTGCGTCTGACCTTGGCCAACGGGCACGGCATCGCCTCCCTGCTGGACCAGCCGCTTCGGGATGAAGAGGCCGACAAAGCGCAGCTGGAGGCCGAGCGTGAGGAATACGGGGAAGAGAGCCCTGCTCTGCCTGCAAAAGAACAGACGGGGGCCCGTAGCAAACGCGAGCAGCGTATGGACTGGTGGAGCGGACTGCTCCGACGGCCATTTGACTGCGGGAGTACGGTACTTTTTGAGCATCCGGCCATTCTGGCCGCTGTGGAACAGATCGAGCGGGTCTGCCGGCAAGGAGAGAAGGTTCTGGTCTTCGGGCGCTTCACCCGTCCGTTGCGCGCCCTGACGCAGCTGCTGAACGTCCGGGAGATGCTGCGCTGCCTGGATGAAGATCGCCCCTGGCCGCAATCCGTGTTGTCGGACGAGGAGAGCTGGAACGCAGCACAGGTCGCGGACAGACAATTGCACGGGAAAGGGCGATGGGCTTCACAGGCAGAGCTGAACGACGCCCTTGCCCGGCAGTACAGCCGAATCCGGCAAGAGCGCAGCCTGTTCCGGGATCGGCTCATCCGGGATCTTGAGGAAGGTTTCCGGCAAAGCCCGGATGCCTGGGCAGAGCGATTTTTTCAGGCCTTCCGTCAGGAAATGAACGGGGTGGGGGAGTCTGTTTCGGCCCTTGTGTCCAGAGCTGTCCTGGAGATCCTTGGCCAAGATGGAAAAGCAGTCTCACCCGGGCAGAAGGCCCGGGCCTTTGCCGATTTGATGAAGGCCGTCAGCGATCATGATGATACTAGTGAGGCGGACGAGCCTGATGACGATGTGGTGGCTGTACGCTGGGCTATGTGCCGCGAACGGCTGGAAGAAGAGTACGGCAGCCCACAGGGCCGCTTTGCCCGGCTCATGGACGGCAATTCCAAACCCGCCACCCGGCGTTTTTTGCAACTGTCCTTCAACCGGCCGCACAGCCATCCCCAAGTCCTGGTGGCCCAATCGCTGGTGGGGCGAGAAGGGCTCAATCTGCACACCTCCTGCCGCACGGTGGTCCTGCTGCATCCAGAATGGAACCCGGGCGTGGTGGAACAGCAGATCGGCCGGGTGGACCGCATCAGCAGTCTGTGGGAGAAAAAAATGATACAGTGGCAGCAGGCGGGTGCGTCCGGAAAGGCTCCCCGCATCCATATCCATCCCGTCATCTTTGAAGGCACTTATGATGAACGGCACTGGAACGTCTTGCAGACACGCTGGAACGATCTGCGGGCGCAGCTGCACGGTCAGATCCTGTCGCCGGATCAGGCGCGCGAGGACATGGAAACAGCGGCATGGATCGCGGAGATCAACAGCATAGCGCCGAATTTCTCGTCCGAACAGGGGCAGCGCTGACAGGGAGCAAAAGGGTATTTTTGAGGGAAGGGGCCCCTTGCGGGCAGATTGTAAGTTGTGCTGGGCATCAGAAAACGAGCATTCCAGCATCCGGGCCTGTCCTGAAGAGATGCGGTTTGCTGCCGCCGCTTCTTTTTCGTTTGAACGGGGCAAGGAGAGGCTCGATACGTTCCCACAGCTCATCAGGCACATCACGAAAATCTGTTTGTTTCATGGGACGAGATTACCACAGCCTTTGGGAATTGAAAAAACATGTCGCACATGCTCCAACGAGTTGGATGTCTCCCTCTCATCTTCTCCCTGTCTTGTGTTTCCATACAAGTGATGGGAACGCTAACGGAACATTTTTGGAACACCAAAAAAGCCTTATGTAGAGCCACTTTTCTTCTGTTTGTTCCTATATTCCATAAAAGTTAAGAAAATATGTTTCAGCGAAGCAAGTAACCTACATAGACGATATGTATGCACAGGAAAAGTTTTAGTTCGCTTGGAGCAGAACAATGAAACAATTGTCGTAATATCCAAGCCTGTCTGGGGATTCCTTTGTTCCGCACAAAAATTTGACGGAACACATCGGAACCCGTGATGTCTATGGCGTATGTCAACTGGTGAAAATGCCCCAGAGCTCAGCCCTATAGTGGGATACTTCTCAGGGGATGAAAGGGAGAGACGGTTGGCCTCTCCCTTCCGTCAGCAGTAGTCATCAGACGTTGCGCTTGAATACGTTCTGAGGGCCGTAGAAAGGTACGCGCCGTTTCTTCCCACGGGTCCAGTGGTTTTTGAGCAGGACGGTTATAATGCGCCTTCCATCCGTTTTACCGTTGTAGTCAGCCTTGTTTTTCTTGAAGCATTCACACCAAATTTCTATGGGAGAAATCTCCGTACGTCTTTCTGCGCCCGTCCTTTGTATACCCGGGCCACTGTTTTCGTTTTGCAGAAAGTTCAGGCGCTGGGGCAGATCCATCTGTGACCATTCCAAGGGGATCGGGGTATCAAGATAGTCCAGAATCACGCCCTCCAGCTCGTCGGTTTCAAGTTCCTGCCGCTGGCGTGCGCAGGCTTCCTCCTGTAAATTGGGTGGGAGGCACAGCGATTCTCCTGCCTGAAAATAGTGTTTGGCCTCCGCCCATATCTGTCGCACATCGTCATCCGTCATATCCCAGGATTTTTTGTGACCTGTTCCAGGGGCATTGATGGGCCAGTAGCGCCTGTTGCCCGTTATGTCTCGTAAGAAGCCGTTCTGGGCATTTGTCGTCGCGAAGAAAACGCACTGCCTGGGATGGGATATGACCCTGCGTCCGTAGGCTTCACGAAATTTATCATCCGTCCGGGTGATAAAGCTGCGGATGGACTCCTCTTCAGCTTTGTTACGTCCGGCAAGCTCGCTGATCTCAACGATCCAGATGCCCATCAATTTTTCTGCCCCAGTTTTGTCCCTGGTGTCCGCTAGCGTCAGGTTATCCGTGTACCAAGTGCCCCCCAGCTTTGAGATGAGGGTGCTCTTTCCGGTTCCTTGAGGGCCTTTAAGAACAACCATGGTGTCAAACTTGCAACCGGGCTCCAGTGCACGCTTGATTGCCGCACACAGGATCTTCCTCGCGACCGCTTTGGCGTAGGGAGTGTCCTCCTCCCCGAAATAGTCAATGAACAAGGTATCTACACGGGGAACTCCGTCCCATATTGGCAATGTATTCAAATACTCACGGATAGGATGGAAGCCTTTGTCCCTTGCTGAAGTTGTCAAGGCAGATAGCATGTGCTGTTTGCTTATCTTGGCATAATTCTTGTGAAGATAGCTCAACAGGTAATCATCGTCCGCGTCGTTCCATAAGCGTTCTCCCTGTCTGTCCCAAGGCACGACGCCGGTCAGGACGATGGCCTGTGTGAGCTGGTCGTAGGCGATATTTTTCAACAGGGGGTCGTTCCGTAGAATCGTGTTGGCATTATTAAGAGTTGACAAGATATTTATCCCAAGAAGGTCATACTCAAGCTTGCTCAACCAGCTTGTCCCTTCGTCATTCGATACTTCTAGTCCGTACTCTTGTGCAGCCTCCTGGATTTTCTCCTTAACTTCCAGGCACCGCTGCATATTGACACGCTCATCCTGTAAAGCGTGTTCAAGCATAGCCTTGAAGGATGGCGAATTGGGGCCCTTTTTAGTCGTGCCGACGTCCAGTTTGCCGAAGGCATGAATGCGCCAGAGGTCAAAGGCGTTTAGAAGTTGGTGGGCGGCAGGGTCGGAGTCATGGTGACTGTAGACAAACTTGTCCTCATAGACGACCAGGCCTCCCGAGGTACTTCCTTTGGTGTAGGTATATCGGCTCCCCTCTTTGAGGGGCTCGTAGATATCCGAGAGATGCTCTTCCAGAAGCAGTTGTATAGGATAATACGCTCGGCATATTAGTCCGACGGCACCGTCTTTTGTAAGAGGATCCGCCACCTTGGCAGCCTGTCGTAAAACCACGGGGTCCTGCCGTGCAGAGACGGGCCATTCCTCCGTATTCCGCCAGTTTTTGTACCGGGAAAGGACGGCGTCCGGCTCAAGGGGCTGTCCCTCAATGACCTCAAATATATACTCACCGTCGCAGGATACCGTCGGCCAGAACATCATTCGGTTGGCTTCGTAGGTGCTGTCATCGAACAGCTCGATGCCTATGTCCGCCGCTATCCTTCTGGCCACAGCCGGATATTCCTCTTCGCTGATCTCTCTGGACAGAGGTATGATAAGACGGAAGCGTGGTTTTTCCGGCGTGTGCTTGTGCGTGGTATGCACAAAGCAGCGGTACGGCAACCCTTTCAGCCGTGCCAGGGTATCGGGTCGCCCTGAGTCCAGGTCAAGGGACAGCAGCGAGCGTAAAAGAACGCCGCCTTTGCGTCTCTGGCCATCACGCAGATGCCCTCCAACAAAACCGCCTTTATCCTTGATTTCACCCTGTTGCGACTTGGACATCTCCATGAAGGCGCTCAGCGTTTCGGGGGTGCGAACGGGCGAGCGAAGCTTGGCGAGCAGTTTCTCTTCAGACCAGTCAACGTTTTGCCACGTAATTTCGGTACGGCTATTTGCTATGGCTATCTTCATACTAGTCCTTGCAGTAGTAGTTGGTGGTATAGCCGTCGGCACGGAGAAGAAGGCCTTCTGCCCACGCTGGTGACTGTGCCATGAGCGTACATACCGCATCTGCCGATGAGGTCGCCGGTGCTTCGATGATGACCTCGTCATGTACATGGGCGACCGTGCGGTAGCCGTGATTGCGAAGATTTTTCAGGGCGTGGCAAAGGATGTCCCGCGCTGTGCCCTGCACGATGTTTTCGACAAACTTGGGACCGTAGGAGTCGATGCTTCCCCAGGCATGGTGGTAGGGATCCACACCTTCGTAGGTGATTTTTTCGCGCCCATCAGCTGAAGGCAGCAGCAAAGGATACGGGTAGGCAAGCCGACGCCCGGAAGGAAGGATGATGAAAAGCCACTTGCCGCTATGGCGCATTTCCAGTCCGTAGGGCACTAAGGCGCTGTACCCCACGGTAAGGGCCTCTCTGACAGCGTTGTCCACTTCCCACCAGAAGGCTACGATACGCGGATTCGCGGCACGCCAGGCATTAACAAGGGATTGCAGCTCCTCTTCTTCCAGCCCCATTTCCAGCGCGCCCATGCTCTTGAGAGCACCAACGGAACCGCCATAGCCCAGCGCGAGTTCCGCTATCTTGCCTTTCTGACGGAGTTCGGCATTTTGGCCGTGCTTCTCGACAGGGACGCCGAACATTTTGCTGGCCGATGCGCAGTAGATGTCCTTGCCCTGGACAAAGGCCTCAAGACGCCAGTGCTCTTTGGCGTACCAGGCGATGATGCGGGCTTCGATAGCCGCATAGTCGGCAACGATGAACTGATTGCCGTCTCCAGCCACAAAATTGGTGCGGATCAGTTCTGACAGCGCTCCCGAGACGTCAGGAAAGCGCGCTTTGACCTGCGCATAGCTGCCGGAAAGAACGAGATTTCGCGCCGTATCGAGATCGCTCATACTGTTGCGCGGAAGGTTTTGGAGCTGGACAAGCTGTCCTGCAAAACGTCCTGTGCGGGCGGCCCCATAGAAGCGGAACATACCGCGAACACGTCCGTCAGCGCATACGCATTCCTGGATGGCCGCGTATTTGCCTATGGAGGTGCGGGTGATGCGACCATAGTCGTTGAGCACCTCGCGCACGTCATCCGTTACGCTCTTCTTCAGGCACTCCACCGCTTTTTTATCCAGACTTTCCGCTTCGTAGCCCTGTGCCAGCAGCCATTTCAGCATCTGCTGACGGGATTTCGGGTTAGCCAATCCCGTGCGCTGCTGGAGAGAGTGGAAAAGTTCCTCCGTAAAGGTCTTATCCAGGGCAAGAGCCTTGTGAACCAGTGCCCGGTCAACAGCAATGCCTCTGTCGTTGATTTCCTGATCGATGGCGTATTCTTCCCAGAGCAACTGAGGTACCGGGAAATCGGCCAGCCTGGCACAAACATCCATCTCCACTTCCACGTCCCTACGATTGTAGGCCTTGAACTGTGCCCACTTTTCAGCAGCATGGGCAGGCAGGTTTCTTACTCGCAGGCCATTCGCCTTGGTGGGTTTGCATGGCTTGGAGAAGAAAGAGATGAGCTCGCGTCCCTCACGGAGTTTTTGCTTGGTCAGTCCCAGTACTACCCCAAGGTTCTCTAACGAGGCGGGAAAACCCAGAGTAAGCGCCCAGACCATGCTGCACCGCCAGGACGCCGGATCAAGGTATCTGCCTTGCGGCAAGCCCAGAAAACGGCTGAGGCAGATACGTTCAAAGGCGGCATTGTGTGCCCACTTTTGTATGGTATCATCAGTAAGAGCTGCCAGAACATCCGTCGGAACCTGTTCTCCACTGGCGCAATCGACGACATGCACCGGGCCATCGTCAACGGCGTAGGCGAAGAGCAGGATTTCAAAGGAGGGATCTTCGGCATAGCGGTAAACACCGCATTCGGAAAGCTCTCGGTCACAGTAGCTTTCAAGGTCGATATGAATCTGCTTCATTAGAATAATCCTCGCTCCTAGTGGCGGAGGTCTGCTCCGCCACTAGGGCTTGCTGATGCCTTATAAGTAGCGGTCCGCCTCAGCCAACTGTTCAGCGGTGAGTTTACGCGGAGACTCATCTTCCAGCTTACGTACACAGTCTAGGCGGAAGCCAAAACCCTGATGTGTTTTCTGCGGGTAGAGTTGCATAACCAGCTGTACGACACTGCCATCCCGAACAAGGCTCCTGTCCTTTATTGGATTACCTTGTCTATCAGCTATCATGGGCATGAAGCTGGTACAGGCAAACAACTCCCAGTGATTGGGGTATCTTGGACTCCTACAGTCTCGGACAGGACCGACTATCTTATCAAAAGCAGGCCAGTCAGAGCTATCTTGGGTCTGCTTCGCGATGTCGTAGGCTTCACGAAGTGCTTGCTTGTAGCGCTCATAGCTTGCAGTATCCTCTTTGGGGAAGATGAATGTTGTACTAAACAGCTCCTTGCCATTTTGTGTTTTCTTGGGCTCCCAGCCATGGAAGAACATAAGATGACCCTTTCCTGTATG
>NZ_JABAFY010000074.1 GCF_012843875.1 Desulfovibrio piger
ATCATAGACAAGAGGACATTTACCTTCTGGTGCTAAAACTGCTCAGAGAAAATCCTCTCAGCTAGTCAAGAGCCAAATTTTTTCTTTTGTGTCTGACCCTGTTTTTTTGCGGCGGATCCGGCCTGTGCCTGGCGGGGGAATACGTCAACGAGCGCTATGGCTTCGCCGTCAATTGGATGGACCCGGCGGCGGGGGCCTTTGCGGTGACGGAATCCGAAAATGGAGACGGCGTCACCGTGACGGATCCCATGCACGCCGAGCGCGGTATGGAACTGCGCGCCTGGGGCAGCATGGGATGGAGCGTTATGGGAATGGATTTTGAGAGCGGTTTGCGGGAAGTTTGCGGCAGGTTCAGCCATATAGATCTGAAGCGCGTCAACAGGGAAGAGGGCTGGTTTATTCTTTCAGGTTCCGCAGAAAATGCCATCCTGCATGTCAAGGGGTATTATACGCCGGAAGCGGTATGCCTGCTTTCTCTCCGCTATAATCAGGAACAGCGGGAGATTTTTGAGAGCGTGTAAAGACTCTCGCCCCTTCTCTTGCAGTCCTGGACAGCCAGTCAGTGAAGGCCCCACATGCTTCGGATCGTGGGATCGATGCCCACAAGAAGATCGTTGGTAGAAAACGGCATGTAGCAGTAGATTCCGACGGTCGTCTCCTGCTCGTCAATATGACCCCGGCCAACGTGGCAGATAGTACAGGAGCGCAAATGATCCTGGATGCAATGTATCGCAAGTGGCCATCAGTAAAACATTTTTTTGCAGACGGGGCCTATGAGCGCAAGTCATTGATGGACAAGGCCACCTATCTTGGATTTGTTGTGGAAGTCGTGAAACGCACACCAGGGCAGACAGGCTTTCAGCCAGTGGCGAAGCGTTGGGTAGTTGAACGAACATTCGGCTGGCTGGTTCGCTGGAGGCGTCTTGTGCGGGATTACGAGCGACGCCTTGATGTGTCTGAGTCCATGACTCAAATAGCCATGGCAAGCATACTGTTGAAACGTTTCATTATTGATAAATGAGTTTCCAAACACGCTCTGATGATGCGTTTGCGCAGGATGTGGTGCGTTCGTTTCGCAAATTAAGCGCAACTGGAGCGCCCGTTTTTTTGCCTTCCGGCATGCACCTGTTGCGGGTCGGCGTTGAAGGCGACGCCGTTGATGAACATGGCTGCCATTCCTTTTTGTTTACGGCCGAAGAAAACCTGAATTTTCTCATCCGCAAGGCCGAGTGGGATGACAAGGCATGTACCCTTAACCCGGGTGAAATCATAAGGAAAATTGTCCTGAAAGAAGGCGAGGCCTGCCGGGTGCGTTTTCTGGTGCCCGAAGGCATTCCGGTGATCATGATCTGCGCGGATGCGATCTGCGTCACGCCGGCGTTCAGCGGCATGGATGGCTCGCTTATTCTGGGGCCCGGATTTGTCGAGGCTGCTCCCAACGCCCCTCCCGCGCCGGTGATGGCGGATATTCATTATGTTTACGGCAACGAGGGCATTAGGGAAATAAAGTAGCCCCGTTCATGCCGCAAACAGAAAAGCCTGCCTTGACTTCGGAAGAACGGGGCGGAGCTCCGACGAGGAAACAACAAAACGGATACGGGAGGCACCTTGCTGTGAAAAAAACAATGCGAAATCTGTTGGCCCTGGCGATACTGGGATGTGTGTTGTTCTGGGGGACAGGCCTGGCTATGGCGGATCAGCAAAACGAGGGCCCTTCCGCGGACCAGGCGGAGGCGGCTCCTCTCCCCGATGACAGGCTGACGGGTATGGATGTTCTTCTTATGCAGAATGCCGTATCGGCATTATGGGGAAAGGGCGATATCGCCCAACCGGGGGGTGAGGTGAATGTTGACTCGTTGTCCGCGCCTGAGCATGTGTTTGTGGAGCTTATTGAACTGGGTTGGCACAATAAAGCTTGGGTGTTTAGGGGGCAGGTGCGCCGCATGGCTCCCAGAAATGACGGCATTGAAGTTGTTGCCGCCAAAGAGCTTTTCAGCATGCGCTTCCATAAAGTTGACAAGGGAAATTTTTACCTTGACGAACTGAAATTTGAGCCGTTGCCGAATCTGGAGTGAGGGATATCATGAAAAAACTTCTTTTTTTTCTGTGCGCGGGCATGGTCGCTTTTTTGTGCAGTATTCCCCCTTCCTGGGCGGACTCCGGAGATAAGGACGGCCTTTCCCTTCGGGACGAACTCTTTATGGAACATACCATGCTCATGCTTTGGGATATAAACTATACCTTTCCCCAACAAATGAGCCCCGCCGATTTGTGCCGTACCACCATAACCTATATGATGCATGGTCAACCCGAACTTGGAGAATACTTTAATGAAGAGAACCCTGACAGCCCCTATTTCATCAATATTCCTGGTCGATATGTCCTGTTTTTCCCGAAAAAGGCCGTGGAACAGGCGGCGCTGAATATTTTTGGCGGCTGGCTGGATGGCCAGACCTTGCCCGACGGGTATTTTTGCGGTTCCAACGGCTACTACATAGATGTGGAATCCACAGTTGACGACAGGAACTTTGCTGAAGATGTCTGGCTGCCAAGCTATGCGGAAATAAGCTCCGCGCACAGGGAAGCGAACGGAAGCTGCATCATCAACGGTAATCTGCGTCGGTTCAGACTGCAGGATGATAGCGCGGATCATGAAGAAATCCTGTGGGTCAAGGCGACCTTCATGGCGCGTTTTGCTCCTGACGAGAACGGTTGGAAGCTCGAAACCTTTGTCATTACGGGAGAGGCCATGGGCTGAGAGGGCAGCTAGGGATTTTCCCGCCCGGGGAGAAGCCGCTCCATCCCTCTTGAAAACAGCCAGTTGAGCGGCACGGGAAAAGAGGCCTTATACTCTCTTTGGGGGGCGTACGTTGCGGGACAGCTTTTGGAGCTGCTCATGCACGTACGCCCCTCCTGTGTTAACATGCGTTAAGAGCGGGGGGCTATCGTTGACAGCATCGAACGGGAAATAGGCGCAGGGGAAAATCATGTCGCGCAGACAGAAATTTTTTCCATGATGAGTTATATTTATTCAATAAAATTGCTATATTAGTATATTTAATCGATTGCTTTTCATCTTTGAGATGATGCCTTTCGGCGGCTTCCCCCCTTCATTTTCTGGATGAATGAAACGAATTTTACTCCTCGGGATGATTACAGGATCCGCGCTGTTATCTATGCTGGCTTTGAAGAGTTTATCCATATGGCGGGCGTCCATAACAGGGACAAATTTTTTCCGGGGGGAGGCACCTATGAGAAAGTGGGGAATGACGGGAACGTGGCGTTTGCCGTTGGCCTTTCTGAGTATGCTGTTTCTTTTGCATGGCTGCTCCGTCAGGCAGCTTCCCCAGCCGGACTCCGGCGGAGGCCTTGAGCTGACGGTTCTGCATACCAACGATATCCACTCGCACATTGCGGGTGTGGATAAACACGGAAACGCCTGCTTTGAGGAACCCGGCTGCCGGGGAGGCATGGGCCGCATCGCGGCCGCCATACGGTCTGCTAAAGCAGAAAACGATAATGTTGTCGCGCTGGATGCGGGCGACCAGTTCCAAGGAACGCTGTTTTACAGCGTGAACAAGTGGCCCATGCTCGCTGAAATAGATGCCTACATGCCCTATGACGCCATGACCCTGGGCAACCATGAATTTGATGAAGGCTGCGCGGATGCGGCGGCCTTCACCCGGGCCACGCCTTTTCCGGTTTTGGCGGCCAATCTGCATCCGGAGCCGGAATGCCCGATGCGGCATGGCCGGATAAAGCCCTATATCATTCAGCGGGTACGAGGGGTTCCGGTGGGTATCATAGGCCTTGCCAATAATGAAGTTGTGGAACTGGCGGCAGCCTGTCCGGCCACCAGCTTCGAGAAGAGCGAAGAGGTTCTGGCCCGCGCGGTAAAGGAACTGGAAGAGCAGGGCATACACCATATTATCGCTCTCACGCATCTCGGTTTGCCGGAAGATCGCCGCCTGGCCCGTTCGGTGGAAGGGGTGGACGTGATTGTGGGCGGGCATACGCATAGTTTTTTGGGGCCAGACTCTGAAGAGGGGCCGTATCCGATTGTGGAGCGTTCGCCGGAGGGAAACCCCGTTCTTGTGGTTACGGCAAAGCGGGCGGCCGTGTATCTTGGCAATCTGCATGTGGCGTTCAATGCGTCCGGCATTCCTGTGAGCTGGAGCGGCGGCCCCATGGAGCTTATGCCCGATGCACCGACGGATCCTCAAATAAGTCCCCTGATCGCAAAGTTTGCCAAATCGCTTGCGGAATACCGCAGCAGCGTTGTGGGCAGCCATAATCTCTGTCTGCCGGATGGCATGGATGCGTGCCGTGAAGGAGAGTGCCTGGGCGGCATGGTTATGACAGACGCCATGCTGGCGTATGCTCGTCCCTATGGCGCCACCATTGCCTTGTGCAATGGCGGTGGAATACGAGCCGCTCTCCCGGCAAAGGTGACGCGCGGCGATTTGCTGAGCATGCTGCCCTTTGGCGGTTCGGTAGTGGTGCGCAAGGTTAGCGGTCAGCATATTCTGGAAGCCTTGGAACACGGCGTATCGCAGGAAAATGGCAAAGGCCCCAGACTGCTTCAGGCCTCGGGGCTGAGCTATGTGGTGGATCCGGCAGGCCGTCTTGGTGAGCGGGTCAGCAACGTCATAGTTAAGGATGCCATGGGAAAGAGCGTGCCCCTTGATGTGTCGGCTTCCTATGTTCTTGCCCTGCCCGAGTTTCTGGCGCGCGGGGGGGACGGGTACGCCATGCTCACGGAAAGCGCGGTCATTCCGTCCCCGGAACTTTTGGATGTGGATATTGTGGAATCCTGGATACGGAAGCATTCTCCGCTTCCCATGCCGGAAACAGGGCGTATTGTGTACCGATGAACAAGGAGGGATATGCCGACTGTTTTACTCATTCAACAGGAATGCTTGTAAATAAAAAGGAGACGTCATTATGGCCGATAACTACACGGAAGTAACGAATACAAGCTGGTTTTCGCGTCTTGGAAATTCCTTTGGCGGCATAGGCGCAGGCCTTGTCATGATCGCTCTCGCCACCTTCCTGCTGTACTGGAATGAGGGGCGCGCTGTACGTACGGGCGACGCCATTGCCGAAGCGCAGATGCAAACCGTGGCGCTTCCCGGCATCAGTACGCTGGATTCTTCCTATGACGGCAAACTTGTGTATGCAACGGGCCGTGTCGTAACGGAAGATACCCTTACCGACTCCATGTTCGGTATAACGACAAAAGCCATCAGGCTGCGCCGCAAGGTGGAATATTATCAGTGGGTGGAAGACGCCAAGCAGGAAACACGCAAGAAGCTTGGCGGCGGTGAAGAAACCGTTACCACTTACAGCTATCAGATGAAGTGGGTGGGGCAGCCGGTTGACTCGCAAAATTTCAAGCGGGTGGAGGGCCATGAAAACATGACCCGCATTCAGGCGGCAAACGAGGATCAGTATGCCGCGAACGTCACCTTTGGAGCCTACAGGCTGCCGGACTTCCTTATTCGCTCCATCAGCGGGGAAAAGGCGATCACCCCCAATCTCAATGAGGATCAGCGGTCGGAACTTCAAAAGACCTTCTTTTCCAGAGCGCCCATACCCGACACGGTGAATAAGGCTGTTGAAAGCGGTGTGGAAAAATCGGCGCGCGGCCCGAACAGCATGGTTCATAACCAGGGCAATTTCCTTTACATAGGGCGCCACCCCAACAGCCCCAAGGTTGGGGATGTCCGTGTCTCCTTTTTTGAGGTAACGCCTGCGAAAGTTTCTATTATCGCCAGGATCAGCGGCGATACCTTTGTGCCCTTCCGCGCCTCCAATGGCGAAACATTTTACAAGCTGGGCATGGGCGCGCAGGACCAGACCGTCATGTTTGACAATGCCAAAAGTTCCAACAGCATGATGACCTGGATACTGCGCATAGTGGGCATCCTGTTGTGCATTGCGGGCATACGGATGATCGTGGCGCCCCTTCAGGTTATTGCCGATGTGATCCCGCTGCTGGGCAGCATCGTGGGGGCGGGCACAGGCCTGGTCGCGCTGCTTCTTGGCTGTGCCTGGTCCCTTGTCATCATCGCCATAGGCTGGATCCGCTTCCGGCCTCTGCTCGGCATATGTCTGCTTGGAGCGGCTGTGGCCCTGATCGCTTTCCTTATTGTCCGGGGAAGGAAGCGCAAGGCTTCCGCACCCGTCCAGGCCTGAAACCACTAACAGGGAGTAGGAACATGAAGTTGGCATTGTCTATCGGTTTGTTGGCAGGTGTGTTGCTTCTGGGAACGGCGTCCGACTCTTTTGCCCAGAAATACACGGTGTACTGCACCAACGGCAAGACAGAGGTGGATACCCGCACGCCACAACAAATGAAATCGGCCAGGGGGGGCAACACATATGTGCTTGCCACCTTTGATTATAAGCTTGACGCAGACAAGTTTGTAAAAAAGATGAATGGCGTGTGCCCCAAAAAATAGGCGCAGTACCGTTTCGGGTTCAATAGTCTAACCTCTCGGGAGGAACGCGATGTATGGCAAGATAATATCCATGGCGTTTATTGCACTCGGTCTCATGCTTGGTCTGGCGAACGCGGCTCCGTCTGTCAAGGTTTCCGGCAGCAATGTTCAGATCAAGGAAGGCGTTCCGGACGAGGCCGTTGCCCAGCTTAAGTCCGTCAAGGATGGAGCGACCGTGAAAGCCGAAAAAATCGCGGATGCGGATCTGGAAAAAATCTGCTCGGCCATGCCGAACATGACGAAACTTGAAGTTACGGAAAGCAAGGCGCTGACGAGCATAGCGCCCATAGCCGGACTTTCCCATCTGAAAGGGCTGAAAATATCGGCTGAGCAGGTTAAGGACTTTACCCCGCTGGCCAGGTTGACGAACCTGGAAAGCATAGATGTAAGCTCTGAAGCCATGGGGCCTGACCTCAAGTGGATGAGCGGGTTCACGAATCTGAAGACCCTCAGGGTAGATGGCGACAGCAATCTGACGTCTTTTGAAGGCCTTCCCGCGCTTGCCTCTCTTACCAGCATCAGGCTTGGCGGTGCCTCTCCCGCGGATTTGTCTCCTCTGCTGGTCATGACCGGCCTGAAGACGGTGGACCTCACCGGATGCACCATCGCCGATCTGTCGCCTTTGGCGAAGCTGCCCAAAATGACAGAACTCAATCTGTACGGCGTGACCGTCAAGGATTTCTCTCCTCTTGCCGGCTGTCCGGCCCTGAAAAAGCTCACCTATTATGCCGTGAAGGACGCGGATTTCAGCACGCTGGGCAAACTGATCCAAGTGGTGGAGCTCAAGGGCGGGCTGACCAGGCTGAATGACATCTCCTGGGTCGCGAATCTGCCCAACCTGAAGAAATTTGATGTGTTCGCCGAATATGTGACGGATTACAGCCCGCTGACCAAAACCAGTATTGAATCGTTCCAGATCTGGAATATGCGGGAACCGGTCGGCGATCTCGCCGCCGTAGGTCAGATGAAGTCTTTAAAGGAACTGAAACTGTGGAGCGCGGAGGGCGCCACCAACTCCGCGAGTCTGAGTGGCCTTGGGAATCTGGAAAAGTTCACCATTACCTCCGAGTACAACAAGAAAAGCGGCGAACCCTTTGACTTTGCGGCTGCCTCCGGCTGGTCGAAGGTCAAGGAAATTGATGTAACCGGCGCCAAGCTTGTGAATACTGACAGTCTGGCTTCGGCTTCAGCCTTGCAAACCCTTAAACTGTCCAAGATCAAGGGAGATGCCCCGCTCAGCCTGAACTTTGCGGGCAAGCTCGGTGCGCTGAAGACGCTCAGTCTTAATGAATGCAAGGTGAGTGATTTCGACGCGCTGGCCGCATGCGGCAGCCTGGAGTATGTCACGCTTACCAACGTGGAAGGCGTGAACAGCCTTGCGGCGCTGAAGAAGCTGCCCTCTCTCAAGCGGCTTAACATCAGCAAGGGCGCCCTTGCCGATGCCGAGCTGGAAGGCTTTGCTTCAAACGTGAAGATCACCCAGCGCTAGCGTGTTATACACCGGAACCGGAGGGCTTTCTCCGGTTCCGGTGATACCATTGTTCCCCCAGGAGCTGTTATGATAGTTGCAGCCGTTATTTTGGGCATAGTGGTCATCGTTGGCCTTTACCTGATGGTCTTTTATAATGGACTTGTCAGGGGAAGAAACCTGGTGGAGGAAGCCTGGAGCGGCATCAGCGTGCAGCTCAAGCGCCGCCATGACCTCATTCCCGCTCTTGTCAATATCGTCAAGGGCTATGCCACGCATGAAACGGAGGTTCTTCGCCAGATTACCGAGGCCAGGGCGCAGGCCATACATGCCTCGCCCGGCAATGTGGAAGCGGTGATGAAGGCTGAAAATGTCCTCAGCCAGGCTTTGCGTTCTCTTTTTGCCGTGGCGGAAAATTATCCCCAGCTCAATGCCAGTGAAAATTTCCTGCAACTTCAGGAACAGCTGGCCGCGCTGGAAGACGAAATTCAAATGGCCCGCCGCTACTATAATGGCACAGCCCGGGATCAGAACGACCACGTTCTGCAGTTTCCCGGCAATCTGGTTGCGGGCAGTTTCGGCTTTGGCAAGGTAACCTTTTTTGGAGAGTATTGCTAAAAGAATGATAAAATATCTTCTCTTTGCCCGTTCACATGAAATCTGGCAAAGAGAGATATTGTGAGATCAACC
>NZ_JABAFY010000075.1 GCF_012843875.1 Desulfovibrio piger
CACGAAAATCTGTTTGTTTCATGGGACGAGATTACCACACCTTTTAAAATCAAAAAACATGCCGGACATCCTCTAAATATATCATTTGTCATCCACTGGAAAGGCAATTCGGTTCGATCTATTCACAGAGCATGGACGAGTGCGCTTAAACGTGCGGGGATTGAGAGAAGGATAACTCCATATTGTTTACGCCATGCTTATGCCACCTACTCAGTACAGGGCGGTGCAAAGCTCAAACCCTTGGCAAAGTTGATGGGGCACAAAAACGAGAGGATGATCTTGCAGACATACCAGCATGTGCTTGAAAAAGATGAACGGGATACGATTGAGGCAATGCCGGATGTTCTGCGCTTATTCCCCAAAAGGCGTAAGCCTCAAACACGAAAATCAGCACAAATCCCCCTTATCTATTTCATAATATAGTAAAATCATTAACTTTTTTACATACATTGAATAATAAAAAAAATTAAAATAGATTTATTTTTTTATGTAAAAAAATATTTACATCTTTATTTTATTATAATAAAAAAGAGGCATGCAAAAATATGGGAGGTAAACCTATGCATGTATGCAGCATTGCAAATCAAAAAGGTGGTGTTGGGAAGACTACGACCACTCAGAACTTGGGCATGGCTTTGGGAAAGAAAAAAAAGGTGCTCCTCATTGATTTGGACGCCCAAGGGAATTTGACTGATGCCTGCGGTCTTTCTTCTCCTGAGTATTCTGCTTATGAAGTACTAAGTGGAGATCGCGCCCTTGCCGATTCAGTTTTTCATCTTAGCAATCATATCGACCTGTTGCCTGCGACCCGGAATTTAGCTGTTGCCGAACTGGCTTTTGCATCGCGCATGGGTAGAGAAAACCTGATGAAAAAAGCCCTCCAAAACAGTAGCTACGATTTCGTTCTTATTGATTGTCCGCCGTCTCTGGGACTCCTGACCGTCAATGCTTTAACTGCCTCTGACAGTCTTCTCATTCCTGTCCAAGCTGAATATTATGCATTGGCTGGCCTAGATTTGATTTTGGAAACAATGAACAGTGTCGTGGAAAATTTGAACCCAAAGCTACATTTACTTGGAATCCTTTTGACATTTTTTGATAAGAGAAAATCCTTGAATCGTGATGTGCTTATAGGATTGCAAGAACGATGGGGAAAACTTCTATTTTCAACATTGATACGTGATAATGTTTCATTGGCAGAAGCCCCTAGCGATGGCCACAATATTTTTGAATATCGTCCCAAAAGCTATGGGGCACAGGATTACAGCGCGCTTGCCAAAGAGTTCCTGGCTAGAGTAAAAAAGCAATAAATATTTTTTCCCATAAAAAAGGAGGAAACAAATGGGGCTTGGCAATCGTGGTAAGCAGCGCATACAAGGGACTGAAACTCCTACAGTTAAGGAGCTGTTTACGCCGACAGAAAAAACAGAAGACAGCGATCAGGCGTCGAAAATGAAAATCGGACGCCCCAAAGGGCTTCCCACCAAGGCAAAAACGTTCACGCTTCCCCTGGAACTTAACCAGCGGCTTAGACGCTTTGCTTTTGAGCATGAGTGCAAAGAAGTAGATGTCGTGCGCGCCGCATTGGAAAGTTATCTCAATGAACACGAAAAATGATAATAGCTGTACGCGGTGTGCTGTTATAGGCTGTAACGTATCCTATCGAAAAGAAATTACGCCTGAAATTCTAAAAAACATAATTCTAGGCAAACAAGAAATGGGGCGTTGGCTTGGCCACATTGATACATTCTTTAACGAACTGCCTCTTGAAATTATTATTGGGTTCATTAAAGAAAATGGTATTTCTTACAAAGAGTTGAAAAAAAAGTATGACACGCTTCCCAAGGTAATGAAAGGGAGAAATTTTGAGAGGATTACTCATGAATACAGATAGTTGGAAAGATTTATTTGCCGCAGCTATGCAGCAGATCAAGCAGTCCGGGTTGCCACCTTCCATGTGGACATTTGGCGGAGGCACTGTGCTTATGCACAAATTCAACCATCGGTTCAGTAAAGACATTGATATTTTTTTCAGCGACAAGCAGTTGCTAGGTTATGTTTCTCCACGCACCCATGATGTTTTAGAGGATAGAGTTATAAAATATATAGAACAAGATAACTTTACGAAGATATATCTCAAGGAAGGAGAAATTGATTTTATCCTTTCCCCTCGCATATCACGCTGCAAACCAGTCCAGGCTGTAATCGAAGGGGAAAAAATATTCTTGGATCATCCTGTTGAAATTATCGCCAAGAAAATAGAGCACCGGGCAAGTGAGTTCAAAGCTAGGGACGTTTTTGACCTGGCAATAGTATATTCTCAAATGAAAACAACCATGCTCGAAAATCTGGATATATCAAAAGAAAAACTGATCTGTCTTAAAAATCGTGTCTGTGACCTTCACGAAAGCAATATTTTAGAAAGCCAGCTTCAAGAAATCGGCAGGCTTCCTACCGGTGAAAAAATTAGAGGAACTGAATTTGAACTATTTAAGAACTTTGTATGTGCAATGGAAAAACAGATAGACTCAAAACAAAAATGTATCGGCTTTGAAAGGTAAAATCATCTTTCCAATGCTTGATTCCGCCTCTGGGGAGCCTTTTTCGGTTGGACAAAGAAGTTTTGCCCCTTCGGTAAGTTGATTTTTGTTCCATCTGCTAGTGTAAATGTCTCACACAAGTTATCTCTGGCGCGTGATTTTACATTCCATTTCATAGACATATACGCCAGCGCTGTTTCTCGCGCTTCCTGGCTGAAGCTGATCTGCCTGCCGGTGTCGATGATTTTACCGCCTTGGGGAAGACGGTAGACGATATTTCCATGCGTGGTGATGCTGGCCTGCACGCCTGGGACAATTTTTTCCATCAGAGCAATACTGGTCAGGCAACGCTTCCTTTGAGGTAACAGGACAGCGTTTTCCAGGATTTTTGTCTCCTTGGCCAGTGGGCTGTTGCCCACTTCTTGCTGGTCGGTAGCCCTCTCCGAAGCGACAACCTCCTGCCGGGATCGCAAGATGGCCAGGGCGGTTTCATCGCCCCGGATGGCTTTGTCACGCAAAAAATCCAGCCAGTTGCCTGCCTGCCGGGAGCGCGTTGCCTGGATTTCCTCCCGCTCATACTGCCATGACAGCTTGCGGAGATATGCCCTGGTCGTGCGGGCCAAAGGCTTGGCTGCCAGCTCTTGCCGCTTCCGTCGCCACTTCTGGCGTATGCTCTCCAGTTCCGCTTTCTGCTCCTCGTGCCCTTGGGTGAACTCCATCCACAATTCCCCTCTGTCCGGGGCCTTCTGGATAGGAGATATGCCATAGCGCCGCTCACTGCCCGGGAATTGTCCTTTTGCCGCCTGGAACTGCCCGAACCGGCCTTCCAGCTTCTTCAGGGAAAATTCACGGTGCGCTGTGCTGGCTTTGGCCATCTGCCGCCCATAGCGATCCTTGATGACCAGCCCGGCACCACGTCGCCGCAATTCCAGCCCGTGGGTCGCAAAGGCCTGGTGAACATCCTCCCAGGATTGACATTGCTCCAGACTGGCTAGGACAGCGATACTCTCCTGCCGCGCGAAGCCTTCAAAGGATTGCTGGCCAGAGTGCGCTTCCATCGCGGCAGCTTTACTGCCAAGGCCTCTCTCCTTGCCCGCTTCCCTCCCGGTATCCACCATCAGGCCGTATTCCTTTTCCAACTCCCGACACAGCTTGTCACGCTTGAGGTAGTCGCGCCACGGCTCCACCCGCGTCAGCTTCTCCGGGTGGATCAGATTGTATGCGACATGCATGTGGATGTTCTCGGTATTGACGTGCACGCCGCAATGGCGCTGATGCTCTGACAGGCCCAATGCATCGGCAAATCGTTCTTCGATCTGCTTGAATACATCTGGCGTCAGCTTCCCTTCATCTTCAGGGTGAAAGCTGACAAGCAAATGGTAGGTTTTTTCTTTGCCGGTGCGCCTGTTAAGCGCCTGGGTATCCGCTACTTCCTGCACGGCCAAGTCGTAGTCATCTCCGGCCCAACATCCGGCGCACCAGCTTATAAGACATTTTTCCGGCATTATGGATTTGGATAAATTTTCGTTCCCTCGCAGGCTATCAACGGCTCGTCGATCAGGGCGTGCATCAGCAGGCAGAAAATCCGCAATTTCTCTTTTTTGTTCTCGCTGCGAGTAAGATGCCAGACGGCATTCGGACAGTTGACGCAGGCGGTTTCCGGCAATGCCTTGACTTGCTGAAACACTTCGCTGCGGATCGTAGATTCGTTCTTCATTCTGAATATCCATGCTATATTCATGCCCGGCGGCGATATAGTTCGCCAGCCGGGCATAATTGTCATTCCGGGGAGCAGAAAGGATGTGTTTGCTAATCATAATGCCTTGATTTTTGCCTTCAGCTCAGCCTGTGCCTGGTCGATCTTGTGGAGCAGTCCGTAGATTTGTTCCTTATGGCCACTGGCCAGCGTCTGCTTGAGCAATCCGCCAAGGCGGCCCAAGTCCGCATTGACCTTCAGCAACTCGCGCCGGGCCTGCTGATCCTCCCGGCTTTCAACTCGGAAACCGAGGCAAACACGCCGGACAAATTCCGACATACTTAATCCAGCACGGTTGCTTGACTCCATGATGAATACAAACTCCTCCGACGTCACATAGGATTTAACCTGCTCTGAGCGCCGGGCCTTTCTCTTTGCCTCTGCCATACTACCAGCACTGCCATTTCAGGTTGTGGTTTGAGAAACCGCTCCAAGCGGCCAGCACGGCCTTGAAAAGATCATGCTCTGTCTTCAGTTCTTCAAAATTGTCCACACCGCAGCGATTGCAGATATAGGTGCGGATTTCCGTCTTGGTGTAGTTGCTGAAATGCCCCCAGAAATCGACCAAGCCCTGCAAGGTAAGGAGCATGTTCGTTGAAGAGGTATCCTTCCATCCATCTTGTCCCCCAACCCGGAAGAGTTCCTCAAAGACGTAAATGATGGCTTCCTGCAATCGACATTCCTGAAGGTCTCCCACACTCTTCACGCGCATCCTGGCGCAAAGACGCTGTTCGGTATGTTCCAGGCTGTCTCCCTGAAGCAAGGCTTCCAGACGCAGGATACCCTCCAGCGCCGCTCGCCCTCCTTTGCCGATCCGCTTTCTTGACCGGAAAAAATAGGGGATGGGCTGCGCCTCTTTCGGTAGCGTTTCCTGTTCCTGGGCTTGCTCCATGAAGGAGTCTTTTTGCTGATCTAGCAAGGTTTGCTCCATCGCATTGAACGCCTCCAGGAATTTTTCCTTCCAGGCAGCCGCCTTCTTGCCCGTAAAGCCCATCGCCAGGAAGGAAAAACCGTCACGGGTCAGGCGATAGGCGGGAAGTTTACGTCCTGTTGGATCGGTGTATTCACTGAGCGCAAAATTGCGCTCAGTGAATTGAGAAGAGCACTCCAAGTTGGAGATGGCCCGCAGCACGTCCTTATGCTCCTTCTCGAATGCCTGCGCCACGATCAGCGACGTTGTGAACATGCTTCCGCCGTCGACCTCAACAATGTTTTCAGTGGGTTGCACGATAATCTCCTGTCCATTGCTCTGATATTCGTCCATGATTGTTCTCCTGCGTTTAGCGTTGAGCCGAAGGCGAATAAGCAAGCCTCCCCCGGCGTGTGAGGGGGCAGGACGTGAAGTGTCCACTTGAAAAGTGGTACTACTTCACCTGTCCTGCCTTCTTAGTTTTCTCTTAAATATATCATATTTTATCTGATTCTTGCAATAAATAAAAAAATAAGATGAAATCAGTGTAGAATAAGATGAGATAAGATAAGATACGATGAAATCAGTGTAGAATACGATAAAATACGAATAGCCCCGGAGGACGTATCCTTCCGGGGCTATCGTATTTAAATACTTGACGCTGCTATGAATGAGCTTCTGCTCGTTTGGCAGCGCGGGCTGCCTGGGCACGCTGGGCGTTGGTCGTCAGCTTGGCCAAGAGGTTGTGCGCCATGAGCTTCTGCTGTTCGGAGTAGCCACAGAGCTTTTTGTACTCTTCCATAGTGATGCCGTGGTGAGCCAGGTGTCTGGCCGTCAGCGTCAGTGATTGCTTACCGCACAAGCAGCATGTAACGCTCGTATCGGTGATGGCTTCGGCAGGATCGCACTTCAAGTCTTTTTGCGTATAGCATTTTTTTTCAGGAACACGATCCTGCGGTTTTTCAGGCTTCTTCTCCTCTTTTTGGGCCGGACTTTCCGAGGCGGGACAGGCTACGACTCTGGACTGATCCCAAAGGCGCTTTTCGATTGCCATGTTGAGCAGCTTCGCTTTTTCGTACTGCTCCATGACAAATTCAATAGGTTGGTCGCTATATTTGGCAAAAATTGCTGTAAAAATATATCTGTCTTCAAGAGCCATATGGATACTCCTTTATGTATGTAGTAACAAATAATACGCTTTTAGGAGATTGGCAATGGCCATTGTGGCTATTCTGGGATTTTTTTATTGTACGATCCAAGTTGGCTTTCTTCAAAATTAGGCAAAGATGAAACTGCGAGTCGAGCCTGGTTGGGTGCTAGGTGGGCATAGCGCATCGTCATCTTAATATCTTTATGGCCAAGAAGATTCCCTACCATAGCAAGAGGATACCCTTTCTGCACGAGCCACGATGCAAATGTGTGCCGTAGCGTATGAAAGCAAACTCGTTCGCGCCTATCCTTAATCCCACGATTAAATCCGCAAGCCTTGATGGCGCATCTGAAAACTTTGTAATGAGCAGCTGGAAGTTCTCCATTGTAGTTAAAGAGTGGCAATGATAGAACTGCATGCCTATAATATTTCTCTACGATATTTAAGGCTATATCATTAAGAGGAATAACACGACTGAGCGTATTTTTTGTATCATATATCTTAACACTTCTTATTGCTATATCTACATGATACGGCATAAGTCCGTATATTTCTCCAGCTCTCAGTCCTGTATATAAAGCAAACTTTGTTATATCGTGCCATAATTCCGATCTTGAACTAAGATTTTGGAGGAGATAAGCCGCTTCTGCCTCAGAAAGAAATCTCAGACGTCGATTATCAAATTTGGGCATTCTGAATACAGGAACAGGGCCAGCGTATAATTCCCATTCCACTGCTCGGCGCAGAACACGACGCACTAAGGACAAGCAATGATAGACAGATTGAGGGCTAAGGGACTTTCCCTCAAGCACCTTTCTTAATTGCATAATTTGAACATTTTTAACCCCCTCAAGCGGCATATTCCCCAAAAAAGGAGCAATATGGTGTTGCCAACGCCCCGTTTCTGTTGTTATTCCTCTTTTCGAAGAGGACGACAGGACGAGCTGCTGATAGAGGTCAAAAGCGTCGTTCAGAGTCATACGATCTCCCTTTTTTGGCAGATCGTGCAAAAAATGGTGTAACGGGTAAAGAGGGATATGAGGGCAACGGCCTTTCACGCCGTCGACAGGGGTTCAAATCCCCTTGGGGACGCCAACAAGAGATCAAGCGTAGAACGTGCTTTTGAAAGTAAGTTCTGCGCTTTTTTTTCGATCGCCTTCCTTTTTCAAAAGCCTTTTCAGCCGCTGCTGAGCAGCCTGGAAGAGGCGTGTTATCTCCCTCCCGCTGCGTACGCGGCCTCACGGATCCTCCTCCCCCAAATACCTTCGGCGGACAAGTGCTGCCTGTAAACGTTTACCCCCCTGTCCACGGCGACACCGGCCTCCCGCCAGCCTCCTGCCTTGCGTTTCCGAGTTCTACGGATGCGCCTCCAAATGTACCTGCAGGACATGTGTATGCAGCTGCCCTGCACCAAACCATCACTCCCGACATATCCAAAGTAAAAAAGCCATAAATATGTAAAGGCATAATTATTTTCTTGTATTCCCTATAACATACTTTTTATGTAAGAAAAAGGACTCTGACGTCATGGGACGGCCCAGCTGCTCCATGCGTCCTTTTTTATTCCCAATCTCCCACGGCGGGAATGAAAAAAGCCAAAAGGTAAAGGAGGAGTAACAATGACAAAAAGAGCCATGGGGAATTTGGTGAACCGGTACCGATCGGTTTAAAAAAAATGCCATCTCATCAATACGTTCGGTTCACTGGCTGTTGCGGCTATCCTGGTTATGGGCGTAACCGATGGAGAGGCATTCAGCAATGCCGTTGGATATAATGTGACATCCACATCAACTCCAGGCACGACAGTTCCCGTGACGGATACGTCTGAAAATACAGTTGCTTCAGGCATTAAGAGAATGTCCGGCATACATATTGCTATACTAGTTTTCTCCAAAGGATACAGGCCAAAGCAAGGTAAAGTAGTCC
>NZ_JABAFY010000076.1 GCF_012843875.1 Desulfovibrio piger
TGTGCATCTTTTCTTGCCGCCGTTCAAATCAGATGCATATCTTTGTGGGCAAACATAATTTGACGACACTATCTAGCAGATCGACATCATCCACATCGAGAGCGGCTCGACGTTCGACGGCTATTTCGAACGCTTTGCCGACCGTCTCTGCCGGCGCCTGGACGATGCGACGCGGGATACCATCCTGCGCCTCAAATACGAGACGCCGGAAAACGAGGGCATCCACGGGGTGGAATACTATCAGGCTGTTCTGGAAGGCGGTGTGCGCACTCTGGACGAGTTGCACCGCTGGCGTGCCGCGCATCCCCTGGACGGCGTGAACCTCTGGATGCCCTGAGGTTCGGCAGCCCCAGGCCTAACGTATGAAAAAGGGCGGTACCCTTCCCCATCCGGAACAGATACCGCCCTTTTTATGCTGCTATTGCTGCAATATCCGGACGAATTCCTTGCCCTGCGCACTTTGCAGGAACGCCGCCAGGGCATCCACCACCTGCTGGTCATACTTGAAAGGACGTTCGCGCAGGATAGCCAGAGCAGCCGGTTCGTCATGACGGCGCCGGTAGGAACGCGGACGCATCAGGGCGCAGAAGGTGTTGGCCACGGCCAGGATGCGGGCCTGCAGGCAGATGGCCTCGCCCTGCAGCTTCCGGGGATAGCCGGAACCGTCCATACGCTCGTGCATCTGCTCGATGGTCTGCAGGACAGGCAAGCCGAAATCTATGCCCCGCAGGGCCTCCACGGCATAATCCACATGCTTTTCCATCAGCAGGCGTTCCTCGGGCGTCAGGGGACCGGCCTTGGTCAGCAGCTCGTGCGGCAGATGGATCATGCCCACCTGGGACAGGCTGGCCGCCGTACGCAGCGTGGACTCCAGCGCCGGATCGTCCTTGCCCAGCCAGGCCGCCAGATGGTAGGCGAGCTCGCCGGTGAGCCCGGACTGCCCCTTCAAATAGGGGTCCACCGCTTCCACCGCGTGGGTAAAGGCCTCCACGGTCTGGCGCAGCATGGTGGCAAGGCGCTGTTCCGCCTCCACATGGGCCGTGATGTCCCGATAGACCACCACGACGGTTCCTGATGCGCCGTCTTCCGCGGCAAAGGGCAGGCATTGCACATTGAGGTGCACCAGTTTGCCCTCGACCAGCATGTCTTCCTGATCGGAAAATTCCGTCCCTGTCCGCCAGACGAATTCCACATGGCGTTCCAGGCTCCGGGCCAGATAATCCGGAAGATGCCGTACCTGCATAAGGTGGAGCACCTCTCCCTGGCAGCGGGCCAGACGGGCGAATTCCGTATTGGCATAGACGATGCGGCCGTCACCATCCACCAGGGCCAGCGCCGAATGCATGGCCCGCAGGACCGTATCCAGCAGGCAACGCTGCCGGGACATGGTCGCGTAGAGGTCTTTCAGCTCCCGCACCTCGCCCCGCTCCCGGCGGATGCCGAGCCACCAGTAGAACCAGACCAGGATCCCCGCCAGGCAAAGGAACAGCAGGCCGGCCATGGTCCAGACGCGCCAGGCCATGTCGTCCTGTTCCTGGCGGACGCTGTCCGCCCGGCAGGCCACGGCCGCATACCAGGACGTCCCCGGCACGGGCTGGCCGACCACAAGGCAGTCCATGGTCCCGGAAATGGCGGGCAAGACCATGTCCCGGGGCGTCATGTCCTGACCGAAGCCCGCAGGCAGGGTCACCAGGTTGAGGCTCGGGCGTTCGCCCATGCCGATGGCCTGGACAAGGTCGCCGCCGGCCTCCAGCAGCAGGCTCATATAGCCCAGCTCGGAGGACTGGCCGACCCCTCCCAGGAGCTTGCCGATATCACAGGTGACCAGCAGGATCCCCTGGGGCGAGTCGTCCGCCGAAACATAGCCCGGCGCCGTCACCGGACAGTAAAAATCCACCAGCAGACGCTCCCCCTGGAGCCGGACGGGCAGCATGCCCGCCCCGGACAAGGCTCCCTTGCTCCGGCGCTGCTTCAGCAGCGTCCTGGTATCCGCCTGCCAGCCCTGCCCCACCAGCATGACCGGTTCCAGGGTCCTGTCCAGCAGGGCCGCACCGGTAAAATCATGCCGGGAGATGAACTCGACAAATTTGCGATAGATGAGCGTGGCATGGGGCGATATGTCGCGCAGGGCCTGACGGTCCCGCGCATCAAGGCCGCTGTGCCGCCCATGCTCCTGTTCCGTCCAGGGGGTCTCCCCCAGCTCGCGCAGCAAGGCCACGGGCAGGTCCGTCTCCGCTATCTCCGCCGCCAGCAGACGCAGCATGTCGTAGCGGGCCATCTCCGCCACAGCATCGCGCTGGACACCGGTCCATACCGTCACCATGGCCGCTGCCGTGGACGTATAGGCGGAAAGCTGGCTGCCCGTCCTGTCGAGGATCTCGCGCTGTTCCGCACTGTTGAAGCGGGTGGCCCCGATGACCGTCAGGGCGAGCAGCAGTATCAGCCCTCCCAGCAGGGGCCGCAGTGACACACGTTCAGGATTGCGCATAGAAGCTCCGCACAGCAGGGATCAGCGCTCGGTAAGCGCGTTCTGCCTGGCTTTCATCACAGGTTTGAGGATATAATCGAGCACCGTCTTCTTGCCGATGATGATGTCGGCCACCACGATCATGCCCGGGATAATGGGCAGGATCTCGTCGTTACGCCGGATGGCCGTCTCTCCGGTACGGACTTTGACAAGGTAATAGAAATCGCCCTTTTTGTCTTCAATGGTGTCCGCGCTGATGGATTCCAGCTTGCCGGGCAGACCGCCATAGATGGAGAAATCATAGGCCGAGACCTTGATCATCACGTCCTGTCCGGGCCGCAAAAAGGCCACATCCTGCGGACGGACGCGCACCTCCACCAGAAGGCTCTCGTCCATGGGCACGATGTCCATGATGGCCTCGCCCGGCTTGACGACCCCGCCCACCGTATTGACCAGTATCTGCTTGACGCTGCCCCGCACGGGACTGCGTACTTCGGTGCGCGTCACGCGGTCGCCCCCGGCGGTCAGGGATTCCCGCACCGAGCCCAGCTCCGTGCGCCGCTTGTTGATCTCCTGGCTGATGGCCAGCTGCTCTTCCGCCACCCGGCTGCCGATGCGCTGCCGGGCCTCATCCATCATGGCCTGCGTCTTGGGAATGGCCGCGGCCAGCATATCGATCTCGCCCTGGGTCTGGATGATCTTCTGCTCCAGCCCCAGATAATCCATGCGGGAATAGTTGTTGCGCTGCAGCAGGCGCTTGGCCGTATCCCGCTGCTCCGTCTCCAGCACCAGACTGCCGTCCAGCTGTTTCTTGCGTGCCAGCTGCTCCGCCACCTCGCTTTGCCGCTGGGCATACTGGGCCTCCAGCATGGAAAGCTCGGCCCGCAGTTTCGAACTTTGCGCCTTCCAGGTGTTCCGCTGGTCATCGACGATCTGACGGGCGCGCTCCACAAGGACGCCGTCCGGCTCTTCTCCCAGTATCTCCTTGAGGAAGACGGGCAGGTCACTGGGGAAGACCGGCTCCTCGTCACGCAGCATGGCCTCCAGCCGCATGATGGCCAGACGGTGTTCCACCAGCTTGTACAGGGCATCCCGGTACGAGCTTTCGGCCATGACGTTTTCCAGCTGGGCCACGACCTGCCCTTTTTCCACGACCTCGCCCTCCCGGACGAGCACGGCCTGGAGGATACCGCCTTCCAGGTTGGAGACCGACTGCGTACGCCGGGAGCCCACCACGGAACCTTCTGCATGGGTCACTTCGTCGATGGGGGCCCAGGCGGCCCAGACGAGCAGCGCCACGACGAGCAAGGCCACCGCCACGGACAGGGCACGGGCCGTGAACGCGGGCCTGCGGGACAGGGCCGCATCCACCTCGCTGGCATAATTGATGTCATCCGGCATCAGACCATGCAGGGGAGCGTCCAGAGCCGCGAACAGCTCCTTGCGCGTCATGGGCTTGTCTCCGGCGGACGATGCCTGGCTGAAATTTTCGCGCAGGCGCGCCGCCATGCCGGTGGCGGGACGCTGCTCCCGCTCGGCATCCCCCACGAAGATCAGGCGGAACACCTGCAAGATGCGGGCGAACAACGAACGTTTCCGGGGCTGCCCGTCAGGTACGGGAGCCTCGGGAGGCAAAGACGAAAAGATATCTTCCGGCGGCCTGGTTTCAATACGGTCACAGCTCTGCGTCGCGGGATCCGGCTTACGGGCGTCCATCCTTCCCCTCCTTCACGGCAGCGGCTCCCCCGGGGGCCTCCTGCCCTTTTTCCGGGGCAGGCTTCCTGGCTGCGGCGGCGCTGTCGCGCAAGCGCTTCAGGATGGCGTCACGCGGCCCGAACATCCGCAGCCTGCCGTTCTCCATGACAGCCAGCTTGTTCACCATGCGCAGCATGCTCAGGCGATGGGTCACAAGGATCAGGGTCCGCCCCTGCGAGACGGCTGCCAGCCGCTGCTGCAGGCGCTGCTCGGAATCCGTGTCCATATTGCTGGTGGGCTCGTCCAAAATCAGCACCTCAGGATCGCGGACCAGCGCACGGGCAAGAGCCACCGCCTGCCGCTGCCCACCGGACAGGGCCTTGCCCTGCTCGCCGACCTGGGCCGCGAAACCGGCGGGATTGTTGCGGACAAAATCCGTCACCCCGGCAAGGGCCGCGGCCCGGAACACCAGATGGTCATTGATGGTGGGGTCCCCCAGGACGATGTTCTCACGGATGCTGCCATAAAACAGGACAACGTCCTGCGGCAACACGCCGATGCGCCCGCGCAGCTCCGTGGTTGGCAGCTGGCGCAGGTCCACGTCCCCGAATTTGATGCTGCCCTTCTGCGGCTGGTAAAAACCTGTCAGCAGCTTGGCCAGGGTGCTTTTGCCCGAGCCCATGGCCCCGATGATGCCGATCCGGTCGCCGGGATTGATGCGCAGGCTCACGTCCTCAAGGGCCAGACGCATGGAATTGGGATAGGCGAACGAAACGTTCTCCACGGTGAAGGAGGGCTGCAACTCGCCAAAATCCATGCAGGAGCTTTCCGACTGGTTCTCGGAAGGCAGCTCCATGAGCAGGTCGAGGGCCTGCAGGGCAACACGGGAATTCTGCAGGCGGGTCAACAGGGAGGCCAGCTGCATCAGCGGCGCCATGGCCCGGCCCACAAGGATGTTGCAGCCGATGAGGGCCCCCATGGTCATCAGGCCTTCCGAGATCCGGTAGACGCCCCAGATGATCATGCTCACCGTGACCATATGGGTCACCAGGGTGGAGGCCGTCACGGCCAGACTGCTGTACCGGCGCGACTCCGCCGTCGATTTGGCGGAAAGCCCCACCACAGCCTCCCACAGGCGCTGCATCCGGCTCTCGGCCTGGCAGGCCTTGATGGTCTCCAGGCCGTTGACCATCTCCACGAGCAGGGCGTTCTTCTGCATGTTCTGCTTGTAGCTCTGCTCGGCGCAGCGGCGTGCCGCGGTCTGGAGGAAGAGCCCCAGCCCGATGAGGATGGGCATGGCCGCCAGCGGCAGGAAGACCATGGGCCCGGCGATAAAGGCGATCAACAGCAGGAAGATGACCAGGAAGGGGACGTCGATGCAGGCCAGCAGCGAGGACGAACTGAAGAATTCGCGCAACTGCTCGAATTCACGCAAGTTGTTGACCAGCGAGCCCGTGGATTCCGGCTTGCTTTCCAGCCGCATGGTGAGGACCTTGTCCACCAGATTGCTGGAGAGCACGATGTCCGCATTGCGCCCGGCCACGTCCACGAAGTGCGTGCGCAGGGCCCGCAGAAAAAAGTCGAACAGATAAATGATGATCACACCGGAAGCCAGGACCCACAACGTCTCTATGGCATTGTTGGGTACGACCCGGTCGTAGACGTTCATGGCGAACAAGGGACTGGCCAGAGCGATGAGATTGATGATGACGCTGGCCAGCGCCACATGCCGGTAGATGGGCGCATAATAGCGCAGCACGTCCCAGAACCAGCGTTTTCCCTTGGCCAGACGCAGCTTTTCCACATGCTCCTGCGGACGGCCGGGGACAGCCACATACAGGGCATAGCCGGTATATTCCTCCTGCAGCGCGTCCAGGGGCACCAGCTGGCTGGCGCTTTCCGTCTCCGGGAAAATGACTTCGGCCTGAGCCGTCTCGGCTCCGGTCTCGCCCGCCTCTGACCCCGCCGGAGCTCCCGGCACCAGCCGGGTCAGGACACAGCTGCGGTTGCCGGACAACAGCAGGATGCAGGGCAACGTCAGGTTGGAGAGGTCAGCCAGCCGGGGACGATACAGCACGCTGCCCGTCAGGCCCGCCTTGCGGGCGACCCGCAGGCACGCCTGGGCCGAGACGGTACTGCCCGAAAGCCCGGCCAGCAGGAACTGGGGAGACAAGGCCTTGCCCCGGAGGCGGCACAAGGAGGAAAGACTGCGCAGCAAAGGCGGCATGAAATCGACATCGGAAGGCCGCAGGCCTCCGGCTGCCATTTCCGGGCCGCGTGTTTCCCCGGATCCGTTTTCCGACATATGAACAATCCTTTGACGTCCATCCTGTGGACGTCCTGTCGCAAAACAACAGGCAGAGGAGCTCTGCCTGTTGTCGCATCGAAACCCTCCCGGCAGACCAGGCTGCCGGAGCTGTCATGGGCTACCCGGGAAGCAGGGACTCCCCGGTTACTTGAACCAGCCCATTTCAAAATCTTCGCCCTTGACGGGCTGGGCTTCCTTGGGCCCCGACTTGATCTCTTCCGCGGGGACCCCCATACGGGGCAGCAGGTCACCGGCCAGAGCGCACATACGGTAGGCGCCTACAAGGATATTGCCGCGGGCGGTCTCGGCCTGGCTGGCGGAATTGTAGAGTTCGTTCTCCGAATCCAGCACGTCCAGCAGGCTGCGCGTACCCAGCAGGAACTGGTCATGGTAGGCCTGCCGGGTATAGGTATTGTTTTCCACGGCCTTGGTGTAGAACTTGTATTGTTCCTTGGCCGCCAGATAGTTGCTCCAGGTGGATTCCATGTCCAGGCGCAGGGTGTCCATGTAATCGTACAAGTTCTGCCGGGCCTCGCGTTCCCGCGCCGAGGCCGCACGGATGCCTTCCACGTCGGCACCGCTGTTGAACACGTTCCAGCGCATTGTGGCCAGGACGTCGAAGCTGTAGACCCAGCGGTCACGGTCACCGCCGCGGTCGCTGTACTCCGGCCCGGCTTCCAGCTGGAAGGTCGGATACATGGCGGACTGGGCCAGCTCCTTCTCACCCTTGGCAGCACGGATGTCCTGCAGGTAGGCAGCCAGCTTGGGATTGTGCTTTTCTACCATCTGGATAAAGGCCGCTGCCGTATCGGGCATCTCGACCGGCATGGGCACCGCATCCAGCTTGCCGACCGTATAGATGCCGGTCAGGCGGGAATAGGTGGCGTAGGCCACGCGCAGGGCGTCTTCCGCCTCGGCCAGGGCGGAATGCGCACGCTGCAGACACGATTCCGCCTGCGTCACATCGGCCTGGGTATCCGCCCCCATGCTGGCGCGGTCACGGGCCTGGGCCAAGATGGATTCATGCCGGGCCACATTGTTGCGGGCCAGTTCCACCAGCTTGATACGGCGCAGCAGGTCGATATGGGCGATGATGCCATCCAGGGAAAGGGACGTGGCCCTGTCGAAGATCCTGGCCTTGACGGAATCCAGGGTTGCCTGGGCGGCACGCACGCGGCTGCGCGTAGCAAAGCCGTCCCAGATGGGCTGTACCAGCTTGGCGGAGACACTGCCCACGCTCAACCACTGGTCATCAAGGTTCAGACCGCGGGACGTGGTGTCGCTCAGGACACCCACGCCGATCTCCCCTGTGACGTCCACACGCGGACCGAAGCCGGCACGGGCCTTGTTGAGCTCATGCTCCAGGACCGCACGGTTCTCCTTGATGCTCATCAGGCTGCGATGGTTGTGCAGCACACCGTACACGGTATCGTTTACTGTGATATGCGCCGCGCTGTTCCCCTGTACCGGAGTATCCCGGGTCCATGCCGTATCCATCCCTCCGGCCAGCAGACAGCATGCAGCGACGACTATCGCTCCCCACGTTTTGTGAGTTGCCATAATGTTTCATTCTCTCCCACAATTTTTTTGAGATGCATTCCTATTATACAGGCATGATGTATTTAGTCAATATTCCGATCTTTTTGCCAATTTAGAGAATGTCCGGCATACACCTTGCTATACCAGTTTTCTCCAAAGGATACAGGCCAAAGCAAGGTAAAGTAGC
>NZ_JABAFY010000077.1 GCF_012843875.1 Desulfovibrio piger
AAGAAAAGCTTGCGGGGAGGGAAACCTTTTTGGAAAAAGGTTCTCCCTCCCCGCGCCCCTCCCTTCCAAAAACTTTTGCCGCTGGGTCTGTGCGAGGATGAGGGGCCCTGCGGTGAGGCCGGATGACCGGCATTCCGTAAGGCCATACGCGAGCACAATGGAGCTGCGGCGAGGGCGAGGCAGACAAGGGATCGCGGGGCGTACCGAACTAGGCAGGTGGCGTTGCGGGCTGCCGGAGTAATGCAGCGATTTTTTGGGGGCCCTTGGCTCCCTGTTGGAATATTTTCTGAAATCCTTGTGGACAAGCGGACAAGAACAGGGCACTTTGCCCTCCGCAAGATATTACTGATGGAGCTGGATCGATGCTGGAGATCATGACGGAACGTTGTTGCCTGCGTCCCATGACGGATGCGGATTTCCCGGCCCTGTGCCGTTACCTGCAGGATCCCGGTGTGATGTATGCCTACGGGCATGCCTTCAGTGACAGGGAAGTCTGGGACTGGCTGCGGCGCCAGCAGGCCCGCTATGTGGTGCCGGGATACGGTGCCCTGGCCGTGGAGCTGCGGGAAACGGGCGAAATGATCGGCCAGTGCGGCATCACCATGCAGGACTGTGCGGGGGTGACGGCCTGTACCGCTGCGGCTGATGGTGAGGAGGGCGGGCAAGCTCCGGCCGGAGAAGAGGAGGGGCCTTCCGCGTTGCTCAGCGAGCGTATCGATGCCACGCCCCGGACCTTGCAGGTCCCGGAAGTTGGCTATCTGCTGGCAAAGAACTACTGGCACCGCGGATATGCCACAGAATCGGCCCGTGCGTGCATGGAATTCGCTTTTGACGTACTGGGTGTGCCAGAAGTCTTTTCGTGCATCAGAGACGATAATACGCCTTCTCTGGCGGTGGCCCGGCGCAATGGTATGGAACTGTGCGGACGCTTCAGCAAGCATTATTACGGGCAGGATATGGAACACCTGCTCTATGTGGCCCGCAAGGAAAGCTGGGGGACATGGATGACTAAATGCTAGGGCAGGAGGAAGGATAGGGGCCGTCCTCCACGGACTCTTCCGGGGCGTGCTTCCCGCTGTGGGGTATATGAGGAAGGAAATGAAGCTGAGGGACTCGTGTCTGGGGAGACAGAGTCCCTTTTATTCTGTACGGGCTGATCTGGGCACCATTGCGGCACACTAGTGACCATGTGGAGGCTTTCCCTTTTGGGGAAAAGTTTTCCTGTTCTATGGGGGACGTTCCCCGGACATGGGGTGATGGCGCAGACCGGCGGCGATACTCTGCCGGGAAAGAAATAGGCGGAGCATTATCGACCGTTGACGCAGGGGCCTTCATACCTTTGTCCCGGTGTATCACGGCAAATTGTTGCGGCCTGTCTAAATGATGACGTCCTGCTCGGCGATGACGCGGCAGGGCAGGCCAGTACGTTGCGGGTCATCTTGCCAGAAGGTGAAGACCGTGAAGGGCTTGCCCGGCATCAAATCGCCGAGGCCGCAAAGATTTTCGATGACATGCACACCGTGGCGTTCGCAGTGCCTGTCCACCTGCTCGTGTTCCGCGTGACGGCGGATGCCGGGACCGTCGATACCGATGAAACGTATTCGCCGGGCCAGCAAGGCGTCGATGAGCTCCGGGGCTAGCTGGGGATGGTCATGGAAATAGGCGGGTTCCCCGTATGCATGGCGTTCGATCCGGCCGGTGCGAAAAAGGACGAAGGCCCGGGCCGGGATGGCGTCCAGATCCACATCCGCAAGACCGGCTTCGTCCGTGTGTCGCACATCCGCCAGCCCCCCCGGGCAGCGGAAGGCCTCCAGCGGGATGTGGCGGCATTCATAGACATCCAGGTGCGTGCCCACATGACCCAGTGCTATGTGGGCATTGTCTTGCTGCCGGGCCCAGATCAAGGCAGGATAATCCGGGGCGATGACGGTGGTCAGATCGAGAAGCATGGGGCCTCCTGCTGCGGAAACGTGCGGTTATGATGCGGAGGAAGGACGTTTTCGGACAGTTATGAAAGACGCCTGCCTGCAAGAGCGGGCAGGCGTCTTGTACGCTTGCGGGACCTTTTTCCGGGAGTGCCACAGGCCGCATAAGAGCGGGTTTTGGGGGAGAGGGGAGGCCCCTTTTTGCCGCAAGCAAAAGGGGTCTCTCCCCTCAACAGCTCACCCGGATCAGATCAAAACTACATGCCCGCGGCGCGGCGGATGCGGGCCAGGCTGGCGTCCTTGCCCAGGAAGGCCATGATCTCGGGCAGGTGGGGGCCGCCCATGAAGCCCATGAGGGCCGTGCGCAGGGCCGGGGCCACGTCCTTGAACTTGAGGCCGTTGCCTTCGATGTAACCGTGCAGGGCGGCTTCGAGGCTGGGGGCGTCGAAGGGATCGCAGGCGGCGAAGAGTTCGGCCACGGCATTGAGGTGGGCCTTGCTGGCATCGGTCAGGTTCTTGGCGCAGGCCTTTTCGTCATAGGCCAGCTCGTCGGCGCTGACCAGCAGGGGACGGAAGGATTCGGCCAGGGCCTTGAGGTCCCCGGCGCGCTCGCGGAACATGTGACACAGGGCGGCCAGCTTGTCGTCGGCGACATCGGCGGGCAGACCGGCTTTTTCCACGAAGGGACGCACCAGTTTGGCCAGTTCGTCCAGGGGCATCTCACGCATGAAGTGGGCGTTGATCCACTCCAGCTTGGCCGGGTCGAAGGCGGCGGCAGCGGGGTTGAGGCTGGTACCGTCGAAGAATTTGATGAGCTCTTCCTGGGTGAAGATCTCCTGGTCGCCGTGGGACCAGCCCAGACGCACCAGATAGTTGACCAGAGCCTGGGGCAGCAGGCCGTCGTTCTGGTATTCGATGACGGCGCGGGCGCCGTGACGCTTGGAGAGCTTCTGGCGGTCGGGGCCCAGGATCATGGGCACATGGCCGAAGGTGGGCACGGGCAGGCCCAGGGCTTCGTAGATGAGGATCTGGCGGGGGGTGTTGGACACGTGGTCGTCACCGCGGATGACGTGGGTGATGCCCATTTCGTAGTCGTCCACCACCACGGCCATGTTGTAGGTGGGCATGCCGTCGGCGCGGCGGATGACCATGTCGTCCAGTTCGCTCACGTCCACGGCGATGCGGCCCTTGACCATGTCATCGAACACGACCTTGCCGGCCTGGGGGGCCTTGAGGCGCACGCAGCGGCCTTCGCCGGGGCCCAGGTTGCGTTCACGGCAGCAGCCATTGTAGCGGGGCTTCAGGCCCTGGGCGCGGGCTTTTTCGCGCATGGCTTCCACTTCCTCGGGGGTGCAGGAGCACCAGTAGGCGTGGCCGGTCTCCAGCAGCTTGTCCACATAGCTGTTGTACAGCTCGGTGCGCTGGGTCTGGTAGTTGAGGGGGCCGTCCCAGTCCAGTCCCAGCCAGCGCATGGAAGCCAGGATGGAGTCGGTGTACTCCTGCTTGGAGCGCAGCAGGTCGGTGTCCTCGATGCGCAGGTGGAACTCGCCGCCGAAGTGGCGGGCCAGCAGCCAGCAGAAGATGGCGGTACGCGCGCCGCCGATGTGCAGATGGCCCGTGGGGCTGGGCGCGAAACGGGTAACGACTTTATTCATGGTACTGTCCTTCATCGACGGCAGGCCGTCGAGGTGATTTTGCGGTCGGTATGCAGGGGGCGTGCGGAGCCTTGCCCCTGCGGCTGTAAGGCAGGGCAGGATAACCCCAATACGCCTGCCTTGCAATGGCGGGCAGCACATGGGGAGCGGCGGGCATCTTGCGCCTCCCCGGCCGGGGGTGCTACAGCGGTGAGGCGGTCTTACCGCATTTTCATGCCTGTGCCTCAAGGAGAAGATATGAGCACCCAGACTGTTGTCATCAAGTATGGCGGCCATGCCATGGACAAGGACGAACTGAACGCGGCCTTTGCCGACGACATGGCATTTCTGCAGCAGAGCATGCGCCTGGTGGTGGTGCATGGCGGCGGGCCCCAGATCAACGCCCTGCTGAACCGCCTGGCCATCGAGAGCCGTTTTGAGAAGGGCCTGCGCGTGACCGATGCCGACACCATGCAGGCCGTGGAGATGGTGCTGTGCGGCCAGGTCAACAAGACCGTGGTCAGCCGTTTCTTGCAGCACGGCGCCCGTGCCGCGGGCCTTTCCGGGCGTGATGCGGGCCTGCTGCGGGCGCGGGTGAAGGACCCTGTGCTGGGCCTGGTGGGCGATGTGGAAAAGGTCGATGCCTCCGTGCTTTCCTGTCTGCTGGACGGCGGCTTCTTGCCCGTGGTGGCGCCAGTGGCCTCCGGTCCTGAAGGCCAGGCCCTGAACATCAATGCGGACACGGCGGCCGGTGCCGTGGCCGGGGCCCTGCATGCCGACTACTTCGTGCTGATCTCCGACGTTCCCGGCGTCCTGGATGCGGACAAGAAGCTGATCCCCTCCCTGGACCGCGCCCGTATCGCCGAGCTCATCGAGGCCGGTGTCATCAACGGCGGCATGATCCCCAAGGTGCAGTCCTGTCTGCATGCCCTGGACGAAGGTTGCTCCCGGGCCCTGATCCTGGATGGCCGCCAGCCCTCCAGCCTGCGCCGTTATCTGCTGGACGGCGAACCGCTGGGCACGGTGGTCACGGCCTAGTTTTGCGGAAGAAAGGATGCCGGGAGGGCCGTCCCTTCCCGGCGCTGCCAGTCCTTGCCGGTACCGGGGCCGGTATCCCGCCTGGGCGGGGAAGGCCCGGTGCCGCCATGTGCACTGTAACTTACTGAGATCCCGGCAAGGGATCATTTGGAGGAGTCATGACACAATGTGCTGCTCCCAGTGCGGCTGCCATGGCCGCCAGACGGGCCATGAAAAAAAGTTTCCAGACGCGGGGCATCCTGACGGCTGTCTCGTCCGGTATGGTCTACGGCATGTACACGGCCTTCATGACCTACGCCATGGCCATGGGCATCTGGGCCGTCTGGTACGGCGAGAATTCCGGCCTGTCGGAATTCGCGGTCCTCTTTCTGCTGAGCGCCCTGGGCGCCGGCCTCACTGACGGCTGTGCGGCCATCTGGGCGCTCATCATGGCGGCCCTGCGCGGCAAACTGGGCGACTTCGGGCGCAGCTTCAAGACGCGTCCCGGCATGATGATGCTGGTGGCGGCCCTGTTCGGCGGCCCCTTCGCCTCCACCTGTTATGTGGTGGGCCTGCAGATGGCCGGCTCCATCGTCGTGCCCATCAGCGCCCTGTGCCCGGCCATCGGCGCCATCCTGGCCCGCTTCCTGTTCCGGCAGCCCCTGACGCCCCGCATGATGCTGGGCATCCTGATCTGTCTTTCGGCCAGCGCCCTGATCGGCTTCTCCAGCATGGGCGGCATCGAGGCGCGTCCCCATATGATGCTGGGCCTGTTCTTCGGCTTCCTGGCCGCTCTGGGCTGGGGCATCGAAGGCTGTGTGTGCGGTTACGGGGTGTCCATCATCGATTCCGAAGTGGGCATCACCATCCGTGAAGTGACCATCGGCATCTCCAACCTCATCATCCTGGTGCCCATCCTGGGCTGGATCGGCCAGACGGACGGCTTTGCCATGCTGGGCAAGGCCCTTGCCGACGTAGATTCCATGAAGTGGTTCGTGGTGGCCGGTTTCCTGTGCTACTTCAACTTCATGTGCTGGTACCGGGGCAACGCCATGTGCGGTGCGGCCCTGGGCATGGCCTGTAACGGCGCCTATTCCTTCTGGGGGCCCTTCTTCTGCTGGCTCATCCTGGGCGTCGTCTTCGGTCTGGACGGCTGGAACATGGTGCCGGTGGCCTGGGTGGGCGCCGTCCTGATGGTCGTGGGCATCTTCACCATCGCCACCAACCCCCTGGCCCTCTTCCACAGAAAGGAGCAGTAGGATGAGACCCCTGAACTTTGCCATCCTCAAGTATCTGACCACGGTGGACGAAGCCTGTCCCGAAGACATCATCGAGGCCCTCAAGGGCGCTTATGGTTCCTTCCGGGCCCTCAATAAAAAAGACATCCTTTCCGCGCTGATGACGGCCGAGGTCAACGGCCTTGTCCAGGAGTCCCGCTTCGAGCTGGACGACAAAGGCGAGCTGTGCATCTACTACCGTGCCCATGAAGAAGGCGCGGCCACCATCAACCGCTACATCCCCGACTAGCAGGGAGACGCAGCCATATCCGCATGAAAAAAGGGACCGCGAACGCGGTCCCTTTCCATTTTCACGGCTGGCCGGATCAGCCCCGCAACATGCGGCACAGGGCCGTACGGACGGCGTCGAAGGCTTCCTCGCCTTCCATGCGCAGCGTCCCGCCCGCGGCGTTGCGGTGGCCACCGCCACCGAACTGCACGGCCACGGAACGTACGTCCGTGGTGCCCGTGGAACGCAGGCTGAGCTTGTAGACGCCGGGCGCGTCCTCCCGCAGGATGCCGGAGGCCTCCACGCCGCGCAGGCGGCGGAACTGCTCCACCAGCCCTTCCAGATCTTCCTTGAGGGCCCCGCACTGGCGCAGGTCTTCCAGACGGGCCAGCGCCAGGGCCGCGCGGCCGTCGCAGCTGATCTCCACACGCTGCATGAGCCGGGCCCAGAGCGCCATGCGGGCCGGGCTCCAGTTGTTGTCGAGCTTTTCGCGCAGCTTGTGGATGTCACAGCCGCTGTCGCTGAGCAGGGCCGCCAGGCGGAAGACGGCGGCCGTGGTGCTGCCGTGCAGGAAGCCGCCGGTATCGGTCACCAGCCCCAGGGCCAGGGATTCGCCCAGCGGGCCCTCCGGCCGCAGACCGGCCGCTAGGCAGACATAGGCCGCCAGCTGGGCCGTGGCCGCGGCGGCGGGCTCGATCCAGTTGTCGACCGTCCCCATGCCGTCGCTGCCCAGATGATGGTCGATATTGACGATGGCCGTCCCGGCAAAGCGGCCTTCCAGAGCCGCGGCCAGATCGTCGCCCAGGCGGTGGGGCTCGCCGCAGTCCAGCAGGACCAGGGCCTGGGGCTCGAAGGGCAGGCGCTCAAGGCTGGTGAGCAGCGTGCAGGGCAAGGGAAGGAAGGACAGATAGTCCGGTACGCCCGAGGGGCTGTAGAGGACGAATTCCTTGCCCATGTCCTTCAGCAGCCAGCCCAGGGCGCTCATGGAGCCCAGGGCGTCACCGTCGGGGTTCACATGGGCGGCCACCAGCACCCGGTCCAGACCGCGCAGGCTCGTCACCATGCGCGCGGCGGGCTCGCGCCAGTTTTCGGGTATCTCAGTCATCAACGGCATAGATCTCTACCTCGCTGTCGGTCATTTCTTCGGTGCAGACGGCTTCCATCATCAGCGCGCACTTGTCCATGCGGCTGCGCAAATGGCTCTCGCTATTGGAGATGGACGTCACGGCCAGCCGCAGGCGGGTCAGGCTGTTCTCGGTGCCTGCCTCGGCGATGGCCACGTTGAAGCGGTTGCGTACCTTTTGCTTCAGACTGTTGGCCACACGGCGCTTGGCCTTGAGGTTGTCGTTGCCGTCAAGGGCAAATTCCACAGTCAGGACTGCTACGAACATGGGCATGGTATCGGGCCTCGGGAGAGGCAAGGCCGGGGGAAGGGGGACGCTTTTGGAAAAGCGTCCCCCTTCCCCC
>NZ_JABAFY010000078.1 GCF_012843875.1 Desulfovibrio piger
TTGTTACCTCGTCAATTTTATGGGGCTACTTTACCTTGCTTTGGCCTGTATCCTTTGGAGAAAACTGGTATAGCAAGATATATGCCGGACATTCTCTAAATGACTGTCTGGAGTGAATCTGGTGAACTACCGAATCGCTATGGGGAGACTTCCGTATAAAAATATAATAGATATAGTTTTCCTATAGTTCGACATGATAAGGAATGGATGGTAATATGCAAGAATCATTAAAGAAACGTTGTATTATTGTGGTAGCCCTTACGGTTGTTCTGTCATGCCTTTTATATGCGCCCATCAGGATGGGAACAGGAGTCAATAAAGATATCCCCCTGATCGGTGCAGCCGAGAGTGTGGCCGAAAACTACTGTGAGCAGACGCTCATAGCTGCGACCAAGGCTTATGTAGCCGCCAAACTGATCGATAAATGCATCTCGACACTGCAACAGGTGGAGATCTCATTCACGCCTTTTGGCATGGGGGTGACCGTGGCCCCAGGCGAGATGCTGGCAGCAGTCAATGAAGCCATCGAACGGGTAAGCTCGGCCCTGTTTACAGTCATAGGTATCATGCTGGTGGAAAAGCTGCTCCTGGGCATGCTCTCCTGGGTCAGCTTCAAAGTGCTTTTACCGGTCGCTCTGGGCTTTGGCATTTTGTACTGTGTGGCAGGACGGTTTATGCCCTGGAGTCGGTCCATCGCCCTGTTCTTGGCCAGTACTGCCTTGCTGTGCTGGTTGTTCTTGCCATTGACCGCTCTGGTCAGCGGCTATGTTGAAGAGGGATATCTGGGGGGTGTCTATGCCGAACAGATGGAGAAGGTCGAGGGAGCTGAGGCCGGGGTCATCCTAGAGGACGTAGTGGAGCAGGAGGAACTTCGAGTCCCTTCTGCCGAAAGTTCGGGGGGAGGCTGGTTTTCCGGTCTGACAGATGGGGTGTCAGCTTTGGTGGATAAACTTTCGTCCCTGGTTGAGAACATCAGGAAGGCCGCTGATAAGCTAAGCGTCGAGGCGGTCCAGAAAAAAGCCACGGAGATCCTCAACTATGCGGATGATGCCACGGACAGACTGTTCCATGCGTTTTGCATCTTTGTGGTGACGACCATCCTCATCCCGTTATTTAGTTTTTTTGTCTTGTGCCGTCTTGTCTGTCTTTTGACCCGGCGTCTTGTACAGGAGACACCACAGGTAGAACGCTTGCTGATCATGCTGGAGAAGCAGCAGCGTGGGCGGCAGCCTGAGCTTGGCATGGCGGAGATGGACAAAAAGCTGCCGTAGGGGCATAGGCCACGTCCAAAGCCCGTCTGCAGAAGTTGCTCCCCTCCAGGGAGGCCCGCTTTTGAAGAGGTCGCTGGGAGCCGTGAATAAGGAGATCAGGCGAAGCCCTCTGCCCACGATATTGCCCTTCCTGTTCATCCAGGGAGAGGCTATCCTGCCAGACTAGAGGGGCAAGTACAGAGGAAGCGCTTGAGAGGGGAAGGGGAGAGCTTTACAAAAAACGTCTCCGTCCCCTCTCAGGCCGTGCCGGCGGCCTCTGTAACAAAAAAGCATACAAACAGAAAAAGCCCTTGCGATTTCTCGCAAGGGCTTGATCGTCTGGCTCCCCGAGACGGACTTGAACCGCCAACCTAGTGATTAACAGTCACCCGCTCTGCCGATTGAGCTATCGGGGATCATTGATTGCTTTGTTTGCAGCTTTGGGGAAATAAGGGCTTGCGCTTGCCGCGCAAGCCCTGAAGTCCTTTGTGGCTCCCCGAGACGGACTTGAACCGCCAACCTAGTGATTAACAGTCACCCGCTCTGCCGATTGAGCTATCGGGGAGTGCTGCAAAAGCAACGAAAGTCTTTCTACGGAAAACAGGTCCGTTCGTCAAGCGGAAAAATCATTTTTTCAGGATTTTTTTATCAGGCGCTGCAACTTTTTGTCATAACGCTCGGCTTCGCTGTACACACAGCCGCAATAAGGCTGGCGATATACGCCCCATTCCTTGGAAAAATCGATGCCTGCCTGCCAGTCGGTGCGGAAATCGCGGTAGACGAAGCGGGGGCCTTCGCTCAGGGGGGCGTCTTCCGCCGCTGCGGCATGTTCTCCGGCGGCCCGGATGACGTCGTGCGGCTGGTAGCGGGAGTAGAGCAGGCTGCTGCTCACGTGGGCATAGCCGTTGGCGCGGGCATAGGCCACGGCGGCCTGCATGCGGCTGCTGCAACACCAGGCGCAGCGCTGCGGGGGCAGGTCACGTCCGGCCACGGAGCGCAGCCAAGCCACCAGATCCCAGGTATCGTCCTGACAGATGAGCTCGATGCCCAGACGGGCGGCGCATTCCTCGGCGGCCTCGCGGCGGCGCAGGTATTCCATCAGGGGCTGGATGTTGGGATTCATGTACCAGGCCGTGACCGTGAAGCCCTCGTCCTGCAGGCGCTTGACCGGCATGATGGAGCAGGGACCGCAGCAGATGTGCAGCAGCAGGCTACGCTCGCCTTTGACGGGTTCAAAAACAGGGGCCTGCCCCGAAGGGCAGGCCGCGGAAGTTTCGACAGGGGCGTCCGTTACGGACGGATGCTGATTTCCAGACATTTGCCAAAATCCTGTTCCATGTCGCGCAGGCTGTCGCGCTTGTGGTTGAGCAGATAAAGGCCCAGTTCCCGCGTGGTCTCGAAGACGTACTTGTCGCCGCCGTGGGTCCGCAGGGCACGGCGCATCTCGCGCAGGGCCTGCAGGGCCTGCCATTCAAGGTTGCGCCGCTGGCCCGTGCCGCCGCAGAAGGGGCAGGGCTCCATGGTGATGGAAAGGGCCGAGGAGCCCGTACGCTGGCGCACCAGTTCCAGCAGGCCGAAGGAGCTCATGCGGCCCACGTCGTGGCGGGCGCGGTCGTTCTTCATGGCCGTGCGCAGGGTCTTTTCCACTTCCAGCACGTGTTTCTTGTCACGCATCTCGATGAAGTCGATGACCACCTGGCCGCCGATGTCGCGCAGCTTGAGCTGGCGGGCGATGGCGTCGGCGGCCTCCATGTTGGTGCGGTGGGCCATGGACTCGAAATTGACCTTGCCGGAGATCTTGCCGGAGTTGATGTCCACGGCCATGAGGGCCTCGGTCTGGTCAAAGACCAGGCGGCCGCCCGAAGGCAGGGTGACCTCGCGGGAATAGATCTGGTCCAGCTGGCGGCGCAGGCTGAAGCGCTCCCACAGGGGCATGCGCACGTCGGTATGCAGGCGCACCAGCTCCTTCTTGCGGGGGAAGAGCAGGGAGACGGTCTCGCGGATGCTGTCGGCCACTTCCTCGTTGTCCACCCAGATCTCGCAGACATCGTCGGTCAGGTAGTCGCGCACGGCCCGCTGGGGCAGGCCCGGCTCCTGATAGATGAGGGCCGGGGCCGAGACTTCGGTGGCCTTCTTGCGGATGTCCTTCCAGACGCGCTTGAGGTACTGGAGGTCGTTCTTGAGCGTGGTCTTGGTGGTGCCGGCGCTCACGGTGCGCACGATGACGCCCAGGCCCTGGCCGGGGTCGATGCCGTTCATCATCTCGCGCAGGCGGGTGCGCTCTTCATCGCTGTCCACCTTGCGGGAAACGCCGATCTGCTCCTGACCGGGGGTCAGCACCAGGAAGCGGCCCGCCAGCGACAGCCAGGTGGTGAGGAAGGCGCCCTTGTTGCCGGTGGGTTCCTTGACCACCTGCACCAGCACTTCCTGGCCGGGCTTGAGCACTTTCTGGATGGGCGGGAATTTTTTGCCCTTGCTGGACTCGTGATGGGTCAGCCAGTATTCGGGGTGGATCTCGTCGATCTGGAGGAAGCCGTTCTTGCCCGCGCCGTAGCTCACGAAGGCAGCCTGCAGGTTGGTGTCGATATTGTGGATGACACCCTTGTAGATATTGCCCTTGAGTTTGCGCTGATGGAACATGTCCAGGTAGTATTCCTGCAGGCGGCCTTCCTCGGCGATGGCCACTTCCACCTGCTCGCCGGGCAGCACGCTGATGAACATGCGCCGCTTGCCCGCGGCCACCTTGGCCTTGACCGCGGCCGCACGCACGCTGCCCTTTTTGGGGGCTTCGCTGTCCTCGCCACGGCGGCGGGGACGGGCAGGAGCGTTTTCCAGACTTTCCACATCACCGGTGGCCGCCTGCCACAGTTCCTCGTCACTGAGATCGTCCGGCAGGTCGGCAGGGGCGGCCGTTTCGGCGCTCTCCTCGGTATCCTTGTCGGCAGGTTCGGCACTTTCCGCCTGGGCCTCACGGTTCTTGCGGTTGCGCCCGCGTCCGCCGCGACGGCCGCGACGGCTCTTGCGGCGGGGCTGTTCCTCGCCGTCTTCCTGGCTGCCGGTATCGGCAGTGGCCGTTTCGTTGCTCTCAACAGCCGCAGCGGTCGCCGCATCTTCGCTATCCGGGGCGGCCTTGGCGGCAGGCGCCGCAGGCGTCTCGGCAGCGGGGGCTTCAGCCGTCACGGCAGCAGGCTGATCGTCAGAGGGACGGGCCGCGGGCGTTTCGGTGGTCTGGTCGCCGCTTTCGGCAGGGGCAACTTCGGCCGGCTGGCTCGCAGCTTCGGGAGATTTTTTGCGGGGGGTACGCTGGCGGCGCTGGGCACCGGGCGAACGGCGGGCCCCGCGACGGGGCGCGGCGTGCTGTTCGCCGTCGGTATCGGCAGAGGCTTCGGCAGCTTCGGGGGCTGCGGTCTGGGCGGGCGCCTCTTCAGCGGATGCAGCGGCGGGCGCGGCCTCGGAAGCCGTATTTTCGGCGGCAGGGGCCGTGGTCTTGCGGCGGCTGCTCCGGCGGGCAGGCTTGCGGGGCGCGGTGGCTGCCGCGTCGGTGGCCTGGGCATCGCCCTTGTCCGCAGCGGCCTGGGCGGCATCGGTGGCCGGGGAGGCCGTCAGCGTGGCCGTTTCTTCCGCGGCAGGGGCGGTCTTGGCGCGCGAACTGCGGCGGGTGGTACGGCGTTTGGGGGTGGGGGTTGCTTCAGCGACATCAGAGGAAGCGGCCGCGTCAGACACGGCCGGCGTATTTTCCTGCGTCATAAATATCCTTTTGGACCGCCAGCGGCGGCGAAATTTGTCAGCCGTTATCCCGACTGAGGGAACAGGCCGGACATCCGGCAAACACCGGATGGCGTGTCCGTGAGCGGGCACGGGCCTGGGGATGCCCGGAAAGGGCAGGGCACGGGGGATGGCAGGAGAAAACGCCCGTCACGGGACGGCGTTTTCCAGGCGGCCGGAACAGCCGCCGGAGGGGCAACGTCAGAGAGCGCGGCACCGGGCCGCGCCATGACGGGCGGGATCAGACTGTCTGTCCCCCGCGGAAGCGCTGGGCTTCGCTAATCACAATTTTCAAGGACGCGCAGCTCCACGGACAGCTTGCCGCCGCTGGAGCGCAGCAGCACATAGCCGCCCTGGGCCAGAGCGCCCGGATTCACCACGATGGTGCGGCCCACCCTGTCCACGGCGCGCGCTTCGTGGATATGTCCGCACAGGCAGACATCGGGTTGGGCTTCTTCAAGGAATTCGCGCACGGCAGTAGAGCCCACGTGAATATTGCCCGGGATGACGTCACAGGCGCTGTCCTTGGGCGGATTGTGCGAAACCAGCACGGTGTGGGGGTACTTGCGGGCCTTCTGCCAGCTGTTCTCAAGCCAGCCGGCGAAGGTGGATTCAGGAAACTCGCTGGGCGTCCCGAAAGGCGTGAACGTGGAGGCCCCGATGCCGAAGATGGCCGTATCGGGCGTGAGCTCGTGCACCTGCGTGTGCAGGTTGCAGCCCAGGCCGCTCAGCCATTCGTCCACTTCGGGCCGGTCCATGTTGCCGATCTGGGCCCAGATGCGGGGATTGTGCGCCCGCAGAACGTCCATGACCATCTCGGCCTGCTTGACGCCGCCTGTGATGGTCAGGTCGCCGGTGACGATGATGCCGTCTGCCTGCGCCAGCTCGGGGATACGGGCAAACAGCCCGGGCTCGTCGTGAATGTCCCCAACGGCAATCCAGAGATGATCCTGTTCGTTGACGCTTGGCATGGCGGTGTTTCCTTTGTTATAAAGTCACTTCGCGAACTATGGCACATTTTAGCAAGGATGGAAAGACCTCCATGTCCCTTTCCCCCGATGAGCAGAAGAAGGAATTGCGCGCCCGCATGCGTGGGCTGCGGCGCGGTCAGGATCCCGACCTGGCACGGCAGCGGGCCCGTGCGGCCCAGCAGGCCCTGCTGGACTGGGACGCCTGGCAGCAGGCCGCCCGCGTGGCCCTGTACGTGGCCCTGCCGGAAGAAGTGCATACCGGCTACCTGCTGGCCGATGCCTGGCAGCGCCGTGTGCGGGTCTATCTGCCCCGGGTGCGCCTGGAACGCGGGCTCATGGACTTCGTGCCCTGTTCCCGGGTGGGCGACATGGCCGCCGGGCCCTACAAGATGCTGGAGCCCCATGCCGGTCTGCTGGGCATGGCGCCCCCGGTGCTGGCCCATCCCGATTTTTGTCCCGACGTGCTCATCCTGCCCGGTGTGGCCTTTGACCGCGCGGGCAACCGCCTGGGCTTCGGCGGCGGCTACTATGACCGTTTCCTGGCGGCGTTCGGTGCCCGGGGCAGCGGTCGGCGGCCCCTGCTGGTGGGCCTGTGCTATGCTTTCCAGGTGGTGGACGCGCTGCCTTCCCAGGACTGGGACCGGCCCGTGGACTGCCTGTGTACTGAAGAAGGACTCGTATGCCTGTAAGTTTCATCCCCTTTGTGTTCCCCGGCGTGGACAATGTGCGCTGCGCCTTCCAGACCCGCTGGCAGGAGGCCGGAGACGGCCCGTACGCCGGTGGCAACATCTCTCTCGCCACGGCCGATGACCGGCAGAGCGTCATCGGCAACCGCCGCGAACTGCGGGCGGCCCTGGGCCTTCGGCGCATGGCCGAACTCAATCAGGTGCACGGCGATGCCATGATCTTCGAGCCCGATGCCGTGGAGCCCGACGCCGTGCCCCGCTGCGATGCCGATGGCATGGCCACCGCTCAGGCCGGGCTTGGGCTGGTCATCAAGACCGCCGATTGCCAGCCCATCCTGCTGGCCCACAAGAGCGGCCGTTTCGTGGCCGGTATCCATGCGGGCTGGCGCGGCAACCGTTGTGACTTCCCCGGTTCCGGGGTGCGCCGCTTCTGCGAGCACTACGGCGTGGAACCGCGCGAACTTCTGGCCGTGCGCGGCCCGAGCCTGGGCCCGGCCCGGGCGGAGTTCATCAACTTCGAAAGCGAGTGGAGCGACGAGTTCCGCCCCTGGTTCGACGCCCAAAGCCGCACCATGGACCTGTGGGGCCTGACCCGCTGGCAGCTGGAGCAGGCCGGGCTGCTGCCGCGCAACATCTACGGCATCGATTTGTGCACGGCCAGCTGCAACCGCCAGTTCTTCTCGTACCGCTGCGTGAAGGCTTCCGGCCGTCAGGCCAGCGTCATCTGGCGTCTGGACTAGCAGGCCGGAGAGCTTGCTTGTGATGAGGGGGGAAGGGGGAAACCTTGGCTCGCGCACAAGGTTTCCCCCTTCCCCCCTCAAGCTCCCCC
>NZ_JABAFY010000079.1 GCF_012843875.1 Desulfovibrio piger
CTTGTCCACCTTGCTTTTTCTATGATTTTGTTGAGAAGAGTTATAAAAATTGCCCATTAATTATGAAATGAGTTCTATTAAAACATATAACATGATCTATTCAAGTAATACATAAACAACATTCTATTATCAGGATAAAAAATCAATACATACCTATATTCAAAAATGAAAATATCCTCCAATGCTGACAGCACTGGAGGATATTCCGGCAATGGAGATACATTCTTTAACGGATATCAGTCCTTTTCCGGGAAAACTTCCTCGACGATACTCCGCAGGCGCGCCAGTATCCCGGCGTCTACCTGAGCAGGGCCGCCATAGGGGTATTCCCTGCCCAAAAAGCGGTACTTCTGCTCACCCATGCGGTGGTAGGGCAAAAGCTCGTAATGGACGGCATCCATGGAACGGGCCAATTCGACGATACGCCGGATCAGCTCTTCGTCATCATTGATACCGGGGATGAGCGGCGTACGCAGGTGGATGGGCAGATGCGGATACGCGCTCCGCACAGCCGCAAGGTTGCGCAGGATGCGCTCATTGCCCATGCCCGTCGCCTTTTTGTGGGCCTCGCTGTCCAGATGCTTGATGTCGAACAAAAGGTAGTCGAGCTTGCCGCAGGCGGCAAGGATGGTCTCTTCGGGGGCCTGACCGCAACTTTCCATGGCGGTATGCACGGCCCGGTGTTCCGCCTCTTCCAGGATGGAGAGGCAAAAATCCCCCTGCTGCAACGGCTCGCCGCCGCTCAGGGTCAGGCCGCCGCCGGAGCGGGCATAAAAGGCGGCATCTTCTTCCACCTTGTCCAGCACTTCGCGGGCCGTCATGGTCTTGCCGTAAAAGGTCAGCGCCTGTCCCGGACAAACCTCCGCACAGGCACGGCAAGCAGGATCGCAGCGTTCCCTGTCCCGATGGATGCCGTCCTGCTCGAGGCGCAGGGCCTGTTGGGGACAGGTGGCCACACAGCGCCCGCAGCCAAGGCATTTGTCCGCATTGTACGCCAGTTGCGGTGCGGCCTCCTGGGATTCGGGATTGCTGCACCACAGGCAGCGCAGCGGACAGCCCTTGAGGAAGACCAGCGTCCGTATGCCCGGGCCGTCATGCACGGAATAGCGCTGGATGTTGAAAACGGTACCGCGATTCTTGTCCGACATGGCATCTCTCCCGAAAGGCGGAAGGGGGCCGAAGCCCCCTCCCTGAGGTTGGATTGGCGATTTACTAGACCTGCTCGTGCTGGGTACGGGCGATGAGGTCGTCCTGCAGATCCTTGGACAGTTCCGTGAAGTAGGCGCTGTAGCCCGCGATGCGGACGATGAGTCCGCGGTACTTTTCGGGATCCTTCTGGGCATTGACCAGGGTCTGACGATTGACCACGTTGAACTGCACATGCCACAGCCGCAGGTCCACGAAGGCGCGGATGAAGCTCACCAGCTTGCGGGTACCTTCCTTGCCGGCCAGGCAGCTGGGGGTGAACTTGATGTTCAGCAGGCGGGCGGCACGCTGGAACATGTTGTAGTTCTTGGAGTTGAAGTTGGAGAGCAGCACTGCGGTAGGCCCGTTGACGTCGGCGCCGTGCGAAGCGGAAGAGCCGTCAGACAGCGGCGTCCAGGCCTTGCGGCCGTTGGGCGTGGCGGAGACCACGCGGCCGAAGGGCACGTGCGAGGTGAAGGGCACCATGCGGAAGTCGCACTTGATGCCCAGACGGGGCGCGTACTTCTTGCTGAATTCCTGGGCCAGGCGGTCGATCTCCAGACCGATGCTGTCGGCGTAATCATCATTGTTGCCGTAGCAGGGGGCACTCTGCAGCATCTTGCGGACGTCTTCCTTGCCTTCGAAGTTGCATTCCAGCGCGTCCAGCAGCTCCTGCATGGTCAGTTTCTTGTCGTCGAAGACCAGCTTGCGGACAGCCGACAGGGAGTCGATGGCCGTACTGTAGCCCAGGCATTCGAAGTAGCCGAGATCCAGGCCGCCTTCGTAGTGGTGATCCTGGTGCAGGTCCACGCATTCCTTCATGGCCAGCACATGCAGGGCATCGGAGATGGGCGTGGCAAAGTGCTGCGCGCGGGCCTTGATGATGTGGTACTGCTGCATGAAGGCGTGGCGCATCAGGTAGTTCTGCTGGGTGGCGTAGGCCTGCCAGAACTCTTCCCAGGTGGTGAAGTTGCGCACGTCACCGGTCTCCACGGTCAGCAGTTCGTCGCCGTACTTCTTCATGCGGCCGTTGTAGAGCACCAGTTCCACGGCGGCACCAAAGTTCATCTGGGCATGGCCGCTGGTGTAGGTATCCACGCGGGGCATACGGATCTCGGCGCAGCCGGAAGCGGCATAGTCATAGATGTCTTCCAGGGGAGCGCCCTTGGCCAGATGCAGGGGGATGATCTCGTCGTCATTGAGCAGCTTGGGGAAGCCACAGCCCTGCTTGATCATCTCGGCCACAGCGGTCAGGAAGCGCTCGGGAGAACGGCTGTGCACACGGGCGGCCAGGTCGGGGTAATGCAGGGGGCATTCCCGCTTGGAACGCATGATGATGTAGGACAGCTCGTTGGTGGCGTCGCGGCCGTCGCGGGTCTGGCCGCCCACGGTCACGGCTTCCCAGTGGGAATAGCCTTCATGCGTGGCCTTGTTGTAGGGCGTGATGGCCAGGTCCAGGCACTGGGCCATACTGGCCCACATGCACTGGAAGAGCTCGATGGCGCCCTCCTCGTCGATGCGGCCTTCGGCCAGGTCCTTCTGGTAGTAGGGCCAGAAAAGCTGGTCCATACGGCCGTTGGTGGGGTTGGAGCTGATCTTCTGCTCCAGGCGGGCAAAAGCCTGGGTGAACCAGTGGGCCTGGATGGCTTCATGGAAGGTGCGCGGCGGGTTCTCGGGCACCCATTCGCAGATGGAAGGTGCGCGGCGGGTTCTCGGGCACCCATTCGCAGTTGGAAGCGATGGTCAGCAGCTCCTGCTTGCGGCGGGGATCGGTCTCTTCGGCGGCCTTGCGGCGGGCCAGTTCCGCATGGCGGCGGGCCCAGGTAACGATACCTTCACTGACGGTGACGATGGCTTCCAGGTAGGGACGCTTTTCGCTCTGGTCCACCGGATCGTCGGGATCCAGTTCGGCCATGCGGGCCAGGGCTTCTTCACGGATGCCCTTGAAGCCCAGCTTGAACAGGCGTTCCCAGTCCAGGCACCACTGCAGGCTGGAACGATTGGAGGCCGTTTCGCAGCAGATGTAGCGGGAGATGTAGCCGCCCTTGTCGGCATAAGCCAGGCGGTGGGACTCGGGATCCAGACGGCTGTTCAGATCCTGGTGGAAGGTCTTGTCCTTCCAGTAGGGGGTGATGATCTCTTCCACGGCGCGGGCGTCTTCGGCGTTGACGTCGAAGGGGGAAGCCTCGTGGCCGGGCAGTTCCTTGAGGGCGGACGCCTGATAGTCGCCGTCCAGTTCGGGATACAGGATGCCGTAACGGGCGCCCTGCTGACCGCAACGGCCGGCAATGAGCTGATCATCGTCGATGTAGACGGTCATGTTCTCGCCGATGTGCTTGAGGGCCTTGGCCCAGCGCAGCACCAGCAGTTCGCCTTCGGTCTGCTTCATGGATTCGGTGAACAGCAGCGCGCGCTCCACGTCGATATGGGGCTTTTTACCTTCAAAGGCAGCCACCAGACGGTACAGGCGGGGATGCTTTTCAGCATAGGGATTGCGAGAAGGAGCTGTTCCTGTTCGGAATAAGTGCAGGCACACGACATGATATGTTCCTCCAGGGCCCGCAGGCCCGTTGTTTGTTCTTGTTGTACGATCCTCTACTTGCCGCTGGAGCTGCCCGTGGCGTCCACGCTCTTGCCCATGGTCTCCTGTCCCCAGATGGCCAGGAGCGCCGTGGAGACGAGGTAGCAGATGGCCAGGAACCAGAACACCGCGTGCTGGTTGCCGGAGGCGATGAGGAAGGCGATGAAGTAGGCCGCCAGCACGCCGCCGCAGATGCGGCTCACGGCTTCGCCGAGACCGGCGCCCGTACCGCGCAGTTCCGTGGGATACTGTTCGGCGATGTAGAGCTTGCAGATGGAGAAGATGGCATTGCCGAAGAAGGCCAGGGCCGTACCCACGATGAGCCAGGCATTGAGGCTCTCCACCATGGTCAGCAGGATGCTGCAACCGGCGGTCAGCAGGGCCAGGATGATGTACATGGGCTTGCGGCCGTACTTTTCGATCATGTGGCCGCAGACCATGCCGGCCACGGTACCGATGGCCATCATCAGGCCGCCCATCAGCACGGAGCTGGACATCTGGAAGCCCTTGCCCGTGAGGATGGTGGGCGCATAGACCATGACCACGTACCAGAACACCAGGGCGGCCGAGAACATGGAGTAGGACACGATGGTGCGGCTCAGGTACGGGGGCTTGAAGAGCATGGTCCAGCTGACCTTGGGCTTGTTGCCGGAGCGGGCTTCGTTCACGGCGGTCAGGATGGCGGGATCCATGTAGTTCTTGTCATGCTCCATGCCCAGGCTGCTTTCCAGGCGTTCCACCAGGGCCTCGGCTTCGTCATGACGGTTGTGGCGCATGAGCCAGCGGGGAGATTCCGGCATGTACTTGTGGATGAAGTACAGCATCACGATGGGCAGACCACCCACGAGGAAGGGCAGCTTCCAGGCCACTTCCAGCGGGAAGGTGGCCACGGCCCAGGCGCCGAAGGAAGACGGCAGCACATAGGAGAGCACGAGGATGGAATTGCAGTAGGCAAAGGTGACGCCGCGCTGCTTGGCCCCCACCAGCTCGGAAATGTACAGGTACGGGATGGGGAAGACGGCGCCCGAACCAAGGCCGCTCAGGAAGCGCATGGCCACGACCCAGTAGAAGTTCTCCATCAGGGGGCCCATGAAGGTGAAGACCGTGAAGATGAACACGGCCCAGAAAAGGACGCGCTTGCGACCATAACGGTCCGAAAGGAAGCCGCAACTGAAGGTGCCCAGCACCACACCGATGGTGGAGCAGGTGGCCAGCAGGCCGGTCTCCGCCGGGCCGAGGTTCCAGATCTGCTTGAGGACCAGCACGGTCTGGCCGATCAGGCCCAGGTCAAAGGCTTCCACCACGCTCACCGCGGCCAGCACGGCGATGATCTTCAGCATTTCGCTTTTGACCGGCAGGCGGTCGAAGCGGGACAGGCAATTGGCCTCGCGACGTATCAGGGACTGGTTTTCCATGATCTCCTCCATCCTAGGAGCGACTGTACACGACATCGCCGCCCACATAGGTGCGCAGCACGGCAATGTCCTTGATGTGTTCGGGGGCGACCTTCAGGGGGTTCTCGGCCAGCAGGACCATGTCGGCGTACTTGCCGGGCGTCAGGGAACCCTTCACATGCTCCTCGAACTTGAGGAAAGCAGCATGGATGGTCACGGCCTTGAGGGCCGACATGACCGTCACGGCCTGGTCAGGCCCGTACACGGTGCCCTTGCGGCTGGTGCGGGTCACGGCCGTGCAGACCTGGATCAGGGGATCCACCGGCGTGATGGGGGCGTCGGTATGCAGGTTGTAGGGCAGGCCCAGTTCATCAGCGTCATGGCAGGGGCAGAAGCGGGCCACACGGTCCGCGCCCACATAACCGGCATGGATCTCGCCCCAGTGGTACAGGGGGCTGATGAAGAAGCAGGGATAGGCCCCGGCAGCCTTGAGACGCTGCAGCTGACTGTAGCTGGGATACTGGCAATGGATGACCAGGTGCCGCGCATTGGGACGGGGATGGAGCTGCTGCAGGCGCTCGTAGGCCTGGGTCACGATCTCGATGCCACCGTCGCCATTGGCATGGATGGCGATCTGCCAGCCGGCCTTGTGGATGGGCAGGATCTTTTCCACCAGCTCGTCCACGGTATAGAGGAATTCACCGCGGTAATCCGCGCCCTTGGCAGGATCCACGAAGGGATAGGGCTCCAGGAAGTAACCGGTATGGCCGCGCGGATCCCCGTCGGCCCACAGCTTGGCCGCGCCCATGGTCACCCGGCCGTTGCCGGAAAGATCCGTACCGGGCACATGGTTGGGATACGGAGCCAGGCGGCTCATGTCGTTGGCGCGGATGAAAAGCACGGTGCGGATGGTCAGGGTGCCGTCGTGCGCGCAGTCCAGGACCAGCTCGGTCACCTTGTGGCCCAGTTCCGCATCCATGGGGGAAAAGGCCGGGCCACCCTGCGCCGTGGTGATGCCGCAAGAGGCATAGCGGGCGCTGTCGTCAGCCAGGGCAGCACGCATCTCGTCCAGGGTAAAGCCGGGGATGTGCTTGCGCACCAGGGTCTGGGCCGGGATGCCTTCCAGGATGCCGTTGGGCGCGCCCTGGGCATCACGGCCGATGATGCCGCCGGCCGGATCGGGCGTATCGCGGGTGATGCCCGCGATCTCCAGGGCCTTGCTGTTGGCGATGCCCGTATGGCCCGTCACATGCGGAAAAAGATGGGAACGTCCGTGGAAACTTCATCCAGGATCTCGCGGGTGGGATAACACTGCTCCTCCATGCCTTTTTCGTCGAAGCTATGTCCGACGACCCACTGGGAAGGACGGTCGTCATGCAGCTTGCGGCGCAGGCTCTCCTTGAGGGCTTCCATGTTCTCCACAGCACAGTCGGCCGCATACAGGCGGTTCATGCCGCCGCTGCAAAAATGACTGTGCCCGTCGATGAATCCCGGCAGCAGCGTGCCCCCTTCCAGAGAAACCAGGTCGGCGCCATCGCCCACAGCCTGCTTCACATCCTTCAGAGAGCCCGTGGCCACTATACGCCCGTCCATCACGGCCAGCGCTTCGACCTGGGGGAAATCCGCATCCATGGTCAGGATGGTACCGTCATGGTAAATGGTGATCTTATGGTTTGCCATTGGGAAACTCCTGTTGATTTCTTGGTCCGTATAAAGCAAAGGCTGTGCCACAAAAATAACAAGCAATATTTTCAATATGTTAAAAAATAATCCCCTCGATTCCTTTTGTGATCATTGCATTATTGCAATAATCAATGCCCGCGCGATGCCTGCACATTTGCAAATTCGCAGAATACATTCTATTTTATAAATAAAATAAATAAAAACAAATAGTTATAATATTTATTTCATTTTTGCAATACTGTAGGGATGCAATGCAAAAGCAAATAATGATTATCCATAATATTAAGAGGATGTCCGGCATGTTTTTTGATTTTAAAAGGTGTGGTAATCTCGTCCCATGAAGCAAACAGACTTTCGCGATGTACCTGATGCCTATGCGAGCGTATCGGACTACTCCTTGCCCCGTTCAAACGAAAAAGAAGCGGCGGCAGCAAACCGCTTGCGCAGCGCACGGTTCTGGCAGGAATCCT
>NZ_JABAFY010000008.1 GCF_012843875.1 Desulfovibrio piger
GAACATCCAGAACGTATGAGATAGCGCAACGCATTGATGATCTCACGCAGGTCTGTTTTGCGCCTCCGACCTTCTCCGGAAGCAGGGGGCAGGAGAGGACGTACAAGCGCCCATTCTTTGTCCGTCAGATCGCTGGGGTACCGTTTGACAGTCTTCGCGAGTTTTTGCTGCCGCGCACAGTCTTTTTTTGTCCACATGCCTTCTTGTAACTATAAAAGCTGAAGTTTCCAAACACGCTCTGAGGTCGTATTCATACAGATGACGGCCGCTTTCTTCGCCCACCCAGGAGCACATCCACACGGTCTTCTTGACCGGGTCCACGGTGATGCCGGAGACTTCTTCCTGGCCGGACTTGGGCTCGAACTTGAACGTGCGCTTGAATTTCAGGGTGTTGGCGTCATGGATGGCGATCTGGATGTCCTTGCCCACGCCGTCCATGAAGTTTTCGGCGCCCACATAGATCTCGCCGTTGTAGACGTCGATGTCACCGATGTGGTTGGAGGGGATGGAGTAGCCTTCGAAGGGATTTTTGTTCTCGGCCACCAGTTTGCCGTTCATGTCGTACTTGTACAGGGCCTTGCTGCAGCTCACATAGATGAACTTGCCGTCGCAGGCCACGCCCTGGCGGCCGGCCACGGGCATGACGCTTTTCAGGGTGTAGGTGTACTTGGCACCGGGAAGGGGCTTGGCCTGGGCGGCGGGCAGGGCCACGCACAGAGCGCAAAGCATTGCCAGGGAAGCGAACAAACCTTTCATCTCATCTTCCTCCTTCTTTGGACCGGGTCATTGACGGTCCTTTTTCCCCTAGTAGCGCGCTAAGAGAAAAAGGCAACGGGGGAAGACGGGCTCCGTGAAAATGTCACAGAATGACACAATGGCGTCATGTGGCGGGGGTGAGAAAAACGGCGGGAGCCGAAAACGAAAAAAGGGTCTGCGTTTCCGCAAACCCTGATTTCCTTTTTGGTGGAGCTGAGGAGAATTGAACTCCTGACCTCTTGAATGCCATTCAAGCGCTCTCCCAACTGAGCTACAGCCCCTCGGCAGAAATGCATACTGCCCAAAAAGGCCCTGGCTGTCAACGAAAAAATCAAAAAAAGTGATTTTTCTTTTTTATCATTAAAATACAGCTGGTTAAAAAATCGTAACTTGCCTCCTGATAATCCTTGCAATGAGCGGTGCTCTCTTGCCGATAGGGGGAGGCTTCGCTACGCTGTCTAGTAAGAATCTTTAGTCTGCTACCTTATGGAGGCCATATGCGCTTTGCTCTGGTGAATGGTCAGAGACGTACAGCGGAAAAGGGGCTGACAGGTATCTGTCCTGCGTGTGGTGGGCCTGTCTTGGCCAAATGCGGGGAAAAGAAATCCCATCACTGGGCGCATAAACGACAATGCTCTGATACTTGGGCCACAGGAAAGGAGACGGACTGGCACCTTGGCTGGAAAAACTGTTTTCCAGAAGCATGGCAGGAGCGTATTCTGAAGGATGTACAGAGTGGTGAGAAGCATATCGCCGATATCCTGACAGAGCACAATCTTGTACTTGAATTCCAGCATTCTCCTATCGACCCTGAAGAGCGGCGGGCGCGAGAATATTTTTATTCCCAAGATGGCAGGCGGATGGCTTGGGTCGTGGACTGTACACAGCATCAACGGGATCTTAAGCGATGTAAATCATATATTGAGGATTATCATATAAATATATCTAGACCAAGCATTGTATCATCTCCTGATGAATTTTTTCCATCAAAATGGATTCCAATTTCATTTGTTCCTATTGTTCTTGATATAGGCTGGTTTCTAGATATACATGATAATAATGGGGTTTGTTATTACGTTATGCCGTGTTTATTTGTGTTTAAATTTGAAGAAAAATACTATTGCGGGTGTAAATTATTTTTTAAGGATGAATTTATTGAACTGGCGAAGGATGGGAAATTACTATGTGAAATTGAGTCTAATATAAAATTTCTCATTGGCACTATCAAGGCGCGTCGTGCTGCAAGTAGAATGTCATATAGGTTAGGTTATTATTTAGTAGATAGTCGACGCTATCCATATATAAAGAAATCTTATAGAGGAAATGGGCGACGCAAGATAGGTGGTCGTTCCCGTAGGCGCTGACTCCTCCCATCGCTACTGTGCCATAACAAACAAAGCCCCCTGAATATCAGGGGGCTTGAGTTTTTTTGAAGACATTTTCTCACATCTCCGACGCCATTCCGGCTCGCAAACAGGCCTGTGCCCAGGCGGCCTGCCCCAGAGAGATGCCGCCGTCACCGGGCGGCACTTCCTGCTGGCACAAGGGGGTGAGGCCGTGCGCCGCGAGCAGCAGCGGCAGCAGGCGGGCCAGCAGGGCGTTCTGCATGACGCCGCCGGAAAGGCCCACCACGCGCACGCCCGTGGCCCCGGCAGCCCTGGCGGCCAGGGCCGTGAAGCCCTGCGCCAGCTGCCAGTGGAAACGGGCGGCCAGATCTTCCACGGGCAGGCGGTCGCGCCGGGCCAGCACGGCGGCGAACAGGGCCGTGCCGTCCAGTTGCCAAAGGCCGTCCTCTTCCGTCAGGGGCAGGGCGGGCAGCAGCTCGTGCTCCGGCTGCGGGGCCCGCAGCTCTTCCGCCCCCATGCACCACCATTGTCCCGGCAGGGCGCTGCGGGCGGCGGCGTCTTTCAGACGGATGGCGGCCTGTCCTTCATAGGTGATGTGCGTACACAGGCCCAGCGCGGCGGATACGGCATCGAACAGGCGCCCGGCGCTGGACGTGGGCGGGCAGTTGAGGCCCCGGCGCCACATCTCGCTGACCGCCGTGACGGCCATGGCCTGCGGCGCACGGCGGACATCGTCCCCGTCGTCAGCGCAGTCCGCCCAGATCCCGGTCAGGGCTTCGGGGGCCAGACCGCTCTGCAGGGCCAGGCCCAGGGCGATGCGCCAGGGCTCGCGGATGGCGGCCTCTCCGCCGGGCAGATGGAAGGGCGCCAGACGACCCAGACGCTGCCAGCGGGGCGCATCCAGTTCCATGAACAGCAGCTCTCCGCCCCAGATGCTCTTGTCCGTGCCCAGGCCGGTGCCGTCCAGCGTCAGGGCCAGGGCCGGGCCGGTGTGGCCGTGCTCGGTGAGCACGGAGGCCGCGTGCGCGGCATGGTGCTGCAGATGCCAGAGGGGCAGGCCCTCGCGCCGGGCCAGTTCCGTGGCATGGCGGGTGGAGAGGAAATCCGGGTGCAGGTCGCAGACCACGGCGGCGGGCCGCACCTCCAGCAGATCCTGCAGGTGGCGGGCCACTTCCTCATAAAAACCGAAGGTGGGGGCGTTCTCCAGATCGCCCACATGCTGGCTGACGAAGGCCTCGTTGCCGCGCGTCAGGCAGAGCGTGGCCTTGAGCTCGCCGCCCGTGCCCAGCACGCAGGGCAGATCCGTGCCCCAGGCTTCGGGCAGCATCACCGGGCGGGGCACATAGCCGCGTGCCCGGCGGTAGAAAAAGGGCGCCGCGGCGGGTTTTTCCCCGTCGGCGGGCAGGGGACGCACACCGGCCACGCTGTCGTCCACGCGCACCAGGATGTCACGGTCGTGCAGCAGCCAGGCATCGGCCAGATGCGCCAGACGGCGCAGGGCCTCGCGGTTGCCCAGGCAGATGGGCTCGCCGCTGGCATTGGCCGAGGTCATGACCAGCACGGGCGCGGGCTCTCCGGCCGTAGCGGTCAGGCGGACAAGCTCGTCGAAAAGGACGGCATGCAGGGGCGTGTAAGGCAGCATGAGGCCGATACCGGCGGTATCCGGCGCGATGGCGGGGGGCAGGCAGCCCTTGCGGGCCGGGCAGAGCACGATGGGCTTTTCCGGGCAAAGCAGCAGGGCCTCGTGTTCCGGGGCAAGGTCGCACAGCTCCCGTGCCGTGGCCAGATCCGGCACCATCAGGGCCAGCGGCTTGTGCGGGCGCCGCTTGCGCAGGCGCAGCAGGGCCACGCTGCGGGCGGAGCGGGCGTCACAGGCCAGCTGGAAGCCGCCCAGGCCCTTGAGGGCCAGCAGGTGGCCCTCCCGCAGCAGGGCGGCCGCCCGTGCCACGGCATCCCGCATGGATGCTTCCGACGGCAGGGTCTCCGGGCCGGGCCAGTTTGCCGGGGCGCTGTCCGGGGGCAGGGTGCCGCCGGGCGGGAGCAGCGGGTTGTCCACCAGCCACAGGCGCGGCCCGCATTGCGGGCAGGCCACGGGCTGGGCATGGAAACGGCGGTCCAGAGGGTCGCGGTATTCGGCCTCGCAGCGGGGGCAGAAGGGGAAGCAGGCCATGCTGGTGGTGGCGCGGTCGTAGGGGATGGACCGGGTGATGGTGTAGCGCGGCCCGCAGTTGGTGCAATTGGTGAAGGCATAGCCGAAGCGCGGATTGCCGGGCGTGTGCATGTCGCGCAGGCAGTCCTCGCAGATGCCCACATCGGGGCTGACCAGCACGCTGTGGCCGGCATGGCCGTGGCTGGCCACGATGACGAATTCCGTCTCGCCGTCCACGGGGGGCAGCTCCGTGATTTCCAGCCGGGTGAGCCGGGCCAGGGGCGGCAGCTCCCGGCGCAGACGCACGGCAAAGGTATCCACCTGTTCCGGGGGCCCCTGCACCTCGATGCGCACCCCGTCCGAAGTGTTGCCCACGCTGCCGGAAAGGCCGCCTTCCACGGCCAGCCTGTAGATGAAGGGGCGGAAGCCCACGCCCTGGACCTGTCCTGCGGCCAGCAAGGCCGTACGTTTGTGCTGTATCATGGGACGAGCCTAGCGTTTTTTCGACGTTTGCGCTACGCACGGACTGCCGCCTTGCGGGGCCATAAGACTTTATGATATTTTTCAGAACACTTTTTACCCTTGGTTTTTCTGCACAGTGTAACAGGAGACAGACATGGCCGGAAAAAGCAGTGTCGGAAAGCGCATCCGCACGTTCCGCGAGGAAAGGAACGTGGATCTTGAGACCCTCTCACAGAATACGGGACTGACCGTCAATTTTCTGGAACGCATGGAAAATGACGAGATATATCCCACCATCGGCCCCCTGCAGAAGGTGGCCCGCTCGCTGGGCGTCCGTCTGGGCACCTTCCTGGACGACCAGTTCACCCGCGATCCCATCATTTCCCGCATGGACCAGCTGGGCAGCGTGGACCCCGCCATGCACACCGGCCGCACCCCCCGTTCCAGCTACATCTATCAGGCGTTGGGCAAGGGCAAGAGCGACCGCAACATGGAGCCTTTTTTCATCGAGATCTATCCCGACAAGGACGACGAAAGGAAGACCATCTCGCATCAGGGCGAGGAATTCATCCTGGTACTCAAGGGCGAGCTGATGGTGGTCTACGGCCGCGAGACCTATTACCTGAAGGCCGGCGAGACCATCTATTACAACTCCATCGTGCCCCATTACGTGGGCGCGCACGGCGACGACCCGGCCCAGCTGCTGGCTGTGACCTACACGCCGTAGTCTCCCGTCGTTCCCCTGCCCTTTTGCGTACACAGCCCGCGCTCCCGCGCGGTATATGAGGATGATCCATGGACGAGAAAGTGCGCCAGCGCCAAGCGCTGTTCGAACTGCGTGAAAAGACCCTTGGCCAGATCCTGGACGAGACGGTGGCCCGCATCCCCGACAAGGAAGCCATCGTCTATGCCGACCGCAACTACCGCCAGACCTGGCGCGAGTTTGCCGATACCGTCGATCTGTTCGCCAAAGGACTCATGGCGCTAGGCGTGCAAAAAGGGGAAAAGGTGGCCGTCTGGGCCAGCAACGTGCCCTACTGGGTGACCTTGCAGTTCGCCACGGCCAAGATCGGGGCCATCCTGATCACGGTCAACACCAACTATCGCGAACACGAGCTCGAATACCTGCTCAACCAGTCGGAGTGCGAGAACATCTTCATCATGGACAGCCTGCGCGACCATGATTACATCGACACGCTCTACACTCTGGCCCCCGAGCTGCGCTACCAGAGCCGCGACCGGCTCAGCTTCGCGCGCCTGCCGCATCTGCGGCGCGTCTGTTTCCTGGGCGCGGAGAAGCATCGCGGCATGTATTCCGTGCCCGAGATCCTGTCCATGTCCGTCATGACCGATGATGCCGAGTACCAGGCCCGGCAGGACAGCCTGGACCCCTGGGACGCCATCAACATGCAGTATACCTCCGGCACCACGGGCTTCCCCAAGGGCGTCATGCTGACCCATGTGGGCGTGGGCCTCAACGGCTATTGGATCGGCCGCAACCAGCGCTTCACCGACGAGGACCGCGTCTGCCTGCCCGTGCCGCTCTTCCACTGCTTCGGCTGCGTGCTGGGGGTCTCGGCCTGCGTCAACCACGGGGCCTGCATGGTCATCCTCGAAGCCTACAACCCCCTGCATGTGCTGGCCGCCGTGGACAGCGAGCGCTGCACGGCCCTGTACGGCGTGCCCACCATGTTCCTGGCCGAACTGGAGCACAAGATGTTCAAGCGCTTCGACGTCTCCAGCCTGCGCACGGGCATCATGGCCGGTTCCGTCTGCCCCGAGCCGCTCATGCGGCGCGTGGTGGAAGACATGTACATGAAGGACATCACCATCTGTTACGGCCTGACCGAGGGCTCGCCGGTGATGACCCAGTCCGACCCCGACGACCCCCTGCACCTGCGCTGCGAGACCGTGGGCTGCGCCATGCCCGGCATCGAGGTGCGCATCGGCGACCCCGAGACCTGCGAGGAACTGCCGCGCGGCGAAGTGGGCGAGATCCTGTGCCGCGGCTACAACGTCATGAAGGGCTACTACAATATGCCCGAAGAGACGGCCCGCACCATCAGCCCTGACGGCTGGCTGCATTCCGGCGACCTGGGCACCATGGACGAGGACGGCTACGTGCGCGTCACCGGCCGCATCAAGGACATGATCATCCGCGGCGGCGAGAACGTCTACCCGCGCGAGATCGAGGAATTCCTCATGGGCATGCCCGGCGTGCTGGACATCCAGGTGGTGGCCGTGCCCAGCCGCAAATATGGCGAGGAAGTGGGCGCCTTCATCATCGCCCGGCCCGACGTGCCCGTGGCACCCGAAGACGTGCGCGCCTTCTGCCGCGGCAAGATCGCCTGGTACAAGATCCCGCGCTACATCGCCGTGGTGGACGGCTTCCCCCTGACCGCCAGCGGCAAGATCCAGAAATTCAAGCTGCGCGAGATGGCCGCCGAGCGCTGGCCCGAAGCCATGGCCGAGCCGGACTCCAAGACCGCCAAATAGCGCACATCTGTCTGCCATGAAAAAAGCCCCTTTCCCGTCGGGAAAGGGGCTTTTGACGTTTTGCGGAGGAGCCGGAGGCTACTTGCGGCTCAGGCCCAGGCGGGCCACCACGGCATCGGCGCCCATGCGGGCGAAGGTGGCCACGTCCTTGCCTTCGCGGGCGCTTTCGGGCAGCAGCAGTTCGGGCTTGTTGGAAAGCTCGGCCTGGGGCTTGACGCCGTAGGCTTCGGGGAAGCTGTCGTTGAAGTACATGTCCTGGAAGCCGGAGAACTTGAGGGCGTGGGCCGTGGCGTCCAGCACGGCGTGCTCGTCATCGCCCACCAGGCCCAGCGCACGGGCGTTGACCAGACCGGCCAGGCATTCGCCGCCCTGGGTGCAGGCGATGTGGCCGTGACGGTTGGCCACGATCATGGCGTCCATGATCTGCTGTTCGGTCACCTGCACCACCTGGAAGGCCTTTTCGCCGCCCTTTTCGATGAACTTTTCGGCCAGGCGCTGCACACGCGGGAAGGAGACCGGGTTGCCGATCATGGCGGCCTGGGCCACGCTGGGGGTGACGGTCACGGGCTGCCACACGCGGGCGTCCTTGGGCGCGGCATAGTAGCGGTACACGGGGTCGGCGTGTTCGCTCTGCACGCCGAAGACGCGCGGCAGGCTGGTGATGATGCCCAGTTCCAGCATCTTGAGGAAGCCGGACATGACGGCCGTGATGTTGCCCGCGTTGCCGATGGGCACGAAGATGCACAGGCCGGACAAGTCCCAGCCGTACCACTGGGCCACTTCATAGGCGTAGGATTCCTGGCCCAGGATGCGCCAGCTGTTCTTGGAGTTGAGCAGGGCCACGCGGTAATTCTCGGCCAGATGCTCCACCACCTTCATGCAGTCGTCGAACACGCCGGGCAGTTCCAGCACCGTGGCACCGCTGCCCAGGGGCTGGGAGAGCTGCTGCGGGGTCACCTTGCCGTGGGGCAGCAGCACCACGCTCTTGAGGGGCGCGCCCACATAGGAGGCGTACAGGGCCGCGGCGGCGGAGGTATCACCGGTGGAGGCGCAGACGGTCAGCACCTCGTCCCACTGGTGGCGGCGGCAGAGCCATTTCAGATAGCTGAACGCACAGGCCATGCCGCGGTCCTTGAAGGAGGCGCTGGGGTTCTGGCCGTCGTTCTTGTAGGCAAAGGGCACGCCCACACGGTCGCGCAGGGCCGGAGCGGCTTCCACGATGGGGGTCAGGCCTTCGCCCAGGTAGACGATGTCTTCCTCGTCCAGCAGGGGCGCCAGCAGTTCATAATAACGGAAGATGCCGCGCAGGGCCGTGCTGCGGGTGGAGGCACGGCGGTCGAAGATCTCGCGCCATTCCGCGCCGCTGCGCTGTTTCAGTTCGTCGAACTTGGTGTTTTCCAGCAGGAACACGCCGCCGCAGGACGGGCAGGTGTAGAGCAGGCTGTCACCGGGGTAACGCTGGCCGCAGTGCAGGCACACATATTCCATCTGACCGCGATAGGCGGGAAAATCACTCTGGCACACGGGATAATCTCCTTGCAGGGACAGGATGAGGAAAGGAGTTTTTTACCATCCTCTCCCGTGACTTGTCGAGAGGGCAGGCAGGGACGGGGGAGGAGCAGGCGGCGTTTTTCCGGGGGAGGGGAGGCCCTTTTGCCCATGCGAAAAGGGCCTCCCCTCCCCCGGGCCCCCACCCCACCCCAAACGCATTTTATCCGGGTGGATGGCGGCCGGCGTGGCATGATGGCCGTGCCCCGCTGCCGGTCCCCCGGCAGGAAGGGCAAAAGAGTCTGGCCGGTATGAAAAATGAAAACGGAGGAGCTCCTGCAGGAGCCCCTCCATTGAGGGATGGCTGCTCCCGCTTGGCGGGTCAGCTGGGCATTCATCGGAGCGCTTTTTATGGGAAGGAAATTTCCTTTCCAATAAAGCGCGCTGGGGAAGGGGAGTTTGAGGGAAGGGGTTCCCCCTCCCCTCAAGAAACATCCTCTACCGCAGCTGGGACAGGGCGTCGCCGATGCGCTGCAGGGCGTCGCGCAGGGTGTCGTCGCTGACGGCGTAGGAGAAGCGGATGCAGTTGTCGTCACCGAAGGCGGCGCCGGGCACCACGGCCACGCGGGCCTTGTCCAGCAGCCAGGTGCAGAGCTCGGTGGAGTTCTTGACCGTGCCGCCGAAGCACTTGCGCACATCCACGAACAGGTAGAAGGCGCCGTCCGGACAGGGGCAGGAGGCGAAGTCCCAGCCGTTGATGATGTCCATGGCCAGGTCGCGGCGACGCTGGAAGGCGTTGCGCATCTCGCCCAGGAAATCCAGGGGACCGGTAAGGCCGGCCAGGGCGGCCTTTTGCGAGATGGAGCAGATGTTGGACGTGCAGTGGCCCTGCATGCTGGACATCTTTTTGATGATCTCGGGATGGGCCACCACATAGCCCACGCGCCAGCCGGTCATGGCAAAGCTCTTGGAAACGCCGTTAAGGATGGCCACCTTTTCGGGATTCTTGGCAAAGTGGTGCACGGCGCTGGCCATCTTGGCCGGAGCGAAGACCAGCTGGTCATAGATCTCGTCGGTCAGCACGTAGACGTCGCGGCTGTCGGCCCAGTCCAGGATGGCGGCCAGTTCTTCGGCATTGTAGACGGCACCAGTGGGGTTGCTGGGCGTGTTGAGCACCAGCAGCTTGGTCTTGTCGGTGCACTTGGCGTCCAGCATCTCGGGCGTGACCTTGAAGCCCTGTTCCAGCGAGGCCTGCACGATGACGGGCACGCCGCCGGCCAGCTGGATGGTATAGGGATAGCTGACCCAGTAGGGGGCGGGCAGCAGCACTTCGTCACCGGGGTTGATGGAGGCCTGCATGAAGTTGTACAGGGCATGCTTGCCGCCGGCGGAAACGATGGTGCATTCGGGGGCGATGTCCTCGCCGTAGAATTTTTTGAAGTAACCGCCCACCGCGGCCCGCAGCTCCGGGATGCCGGGCACGGCCGTGTAGCGGCAGAAATTGGCGTCGATGGCGGCCTTGGCGGCCTCACAGATATGCTTGGGGGTGGGGAAGTCCGGCTCGCCCACGGCCAGGCTGGTGACTTGTATGCCCTGGGCCCGCAACTCCATGGCGCGGGTGTTGACGCTGAGGGTCAGCGAGGGCTTCATGGTGCGCACACGTTCGGAAATCTGCATAGGGTGCTCCTTGCCTGGAATAGGAGTGGCCGGACTGCGGCGCGCCCGCTCCGGTCACGGCGCAATAGCGTATCAGGTTCATATCTGACTGTAAACGAGGGCCCCTCCCCGCGGCCCTGTGTCCCTTTTAAGGATGATCCATGGAAAAAACACCGTTGCTGCCCCTTCCCCAAGGCTGTGTGGTGGGGCGTTTCATCAGGCGTTACAAGCGCTTCAGTGTGGAGATGCTGCTGGACGGGCAGAACGTCTGGGTCCATAGCAACAATTCCGGCAGCATGCTGGGCCTGACCCTGGCCGGAGCCCCGCTGCTGGCCTCGCCCGCGGCCAATCCGGCGCGCAAGCTGCCCTACACGCAGGAGGCCGTCTGGCTGGCCGAGCGGGCCGTACCGCCCCTGTCCGGCGGGGAGGAAGGCGCGGATGGCTCCGCCCTGGGCCGTGGCTTTTGGGTGGGCGTCAACACCAGCGTGCCCAACCGCATGATAGAGGTTGCCTTCCATGCCGGGCGGCTGGCCTTTGCCGCCGGATACACGCAATGCCGCCGGGAGGCCAAACGCGGCGAGAGCCGCCTGGATGCCTGCCTCACCGGGCCGGATCTGCCGCCGCTGTGGGTGGAATGCAAGAACGTGACCATGGTGGAAGACGGCGTGGCCTGCTTTCCCGATGCGGCCACGGAGCGCGGTCAGAAGCATCTGCGCGAGCTCATGGACATCGTGCGCTGCGGCGAACGCGCGGCCATGTTCTATCTGGTACAGCGCCCGGACGGCCATTGCTTCGGCCCGGCGGACGTGGTGGACCCCGCCTATGCGGCCCTGTTCTATAAGGCGATGGATGCCGGGGTGGAGATCTATCCCTACCGCGCCTCGGTGAGCCCTGCCGGTATCGAGCTGGAAGGCCTGCTGCCCGTGGCGCCCCGTCCCGCCGGACTGTGATGTCCTCCTGTTGGGGGGAATGTGATGCGGAGGGGCGCGGGGCCATTTTCATAGGGCACCCCACAGCGCGTGAGCGCCTCTTCCCCACGCCTGTTCTCTCCCTGTTGCCCATTGGGACAAAAACGCGCACAATGACGGGCGGCAAACTGTGGCGGGCGCATCGGCCGTTCCCGGCCGGAAAGGGATTCGCCGTTTGCCGCTCCGGCACAGGCGGATACCGCCTTGCGGCGATGTGTCCCGGCGGCCCCCTGTGGCCCCTGTTGCCACGGTCCATGCTCTCAAGGAGACAGTTCCATGACTCACCGTTTCATCCCCCGGCTTTCTCCCGAAGAGATCGCCCGCCAGCAGCTGGAAGGCCTGCGCTTCACCGTGCGCCAGGCTTTCAAGTCCCCCCAGTACCGCAAACGTCTGGAAGCCTGTGGCGTCACGCCTGACGACATCACCTCGCTGGACGATCTGCGCCGTCTGCCCACCGTGGACGTGGAAGACCTGCGCGAAGGCTATCCCCTGCCCCTGCTCTGCGTGCCCGAAGAGGAAGTGGTGCGCATCCATGCCTCCAGCGGCACCACGGGCAAGCGCAAGATCCTGGCCTACACGGCCAATGACGTGAATAATTTTACCTTGCAGATGGCCCGTTGCTACGAGATGGCTGGCCTGACCCCCATGGACCGCATGCAGGTGGCCGTGGGCTATGGCCTGTGGACGGCCGGTGCGGGCTTCCAGCTGGGCAGCGAGCGCTTCGGCATGCTCACCATCCCCGTGGGCCCCGGCAACCTGGAGATGCATCTGCAGCTCCTGCGCGACATGGGCTCCACCTGTTTCGGCGCCACGGCCTCCATGGCCCTGCTGCTGGCCGAAGAAGTGGAGCGCGCCGGTATCCGCAACAAGCTCAAGCTGCGCAAGGTCATCTGCGGCTCGGAGATCCGCAGCGAAAAGATGCGTCTGGCCATCGAGAGCAAGCTGGGGCTGGAAAGCAGCTATGACATCGCGGGCATGACCGAGATGTACGGCCCCGGTACGGCCATCGACTGCGACGAGCACAACGGCCTGCACTACTGGGCCGACATGTTCATCATCGAGATCCTCGATCCCGAGACCCTGCAGCCCGTGCCCGAAGGCGAAGTGGGCGAGATGGTGGTCACCAGCCTGCGCAAGGAGGCCGTGCCCCTGCTGCGCTACCGCACCCACGACCTGTCCCGCCTGCTGCCCGGCGACTGCCCCTGCGGCCTCAGCATGCCCCGCCATGACCGCATCCTCGGCCGCTCCGACGACATGATCATCTACCGCGGCGTCAACATCTACCCCGGCCAGATCATGGACGTTATCGGCGCCTTCCCCGAACTGGGCGGCGAATATCATGTGGAACTGACCCGCGACGACCGCTCGCTGGACCACATGACCCTGACCGTGGAACGCGCCCAGGGCGCCACCTCCGGCGGCGATGCCCAGCTGGTGGCCGCGCTGGAACAGCGTCTGCACAAGTCCCTGCTGGCCCGCGTGGCCGTGAAGCTCGCCGACCACGCCAGCCTGCCCCGTACCTTCAGCAAGTCCAAGCGCGTCACCGACCTGCGCTAGGGCGGTGGTTGTTTTTTGAGGGGGGAAGGGGGCCCTTTTTGAAAAAAGGTCGCCCCTTCCCCCCTCAAGCTCCCCCCATCCCTCCCAAAAACTTTTGTCCTGATCAGTGACGGTCCGCCTGACCACGGCGGGCTTTCTTCGTGCGTCCGTCCCCAGGGCGCGCGGAAGAAGGGGACAGTAAGCGGGCCGGGGAGATATGATTGTTTTTTCATGGGAAGGGAACGGCCAGGAACTTCGATACACGGTCGCCCAGTGTGGGGCACCTAAAAAAGCCAATAGAAAAGGACGCCATGCGTGGCGTCCTTTTCTATTGGCTGAATCTATGATCCTCGCGTCTGCGACCGTCTGGCTGGCGGGGCTGCGGGCTGCCTGTCCTGTGCCGGATGCCTTGCCCTCTCAGACAGCGACGGGGACCATCCGACCGGACCGGAGAAAAAGTTTTAGGGGGGAAGAGGGGTTCCAAGGGGAGAAGGGGGACCCTTTTCCAAAAGAGGCCCCGTCTCCCCTTGGCAGCATCTTGTCTTACTGCTTCAGCAGATCGTCCTGGCTGTCGCGGGCATGGCGCACGAAGACGGCGCGCACGCCGGGCAGCTCGCCCAGACCGGTGAGTACGGGGCGGGGGGTGAGGCCCAGGGCGCGGATCTGCGAGGCCCAGGAATCGGACTCGTCACCGGCCAGGTCGTTGCGGGCATGGTCCCCGGCCACCACCATGAAGGGCTGGAGCCAGATGACGGACGCGCGGCTGGTCTTGATGGCGGCAAGCACCTGGTCGAAACCGCGCGAGCCTTCCACCGTGGCCAGCACGGCCAGGTTGTCGGCATCGGCCAGGGTGGCGCGCATGCCTTCGATGATCATGTCGCCCCGGCCGTGGCTCTGGCCATGGCCCATGAGGGCCAGCAACTCGCCGGACTTGCGCTTGCCTTCGGTGGCGCCGAGGACGGCGCGGCAGACATCTTCGGCATCCTGCCGGGATTCCAGCAGCGGGCGGCCCAGATAGACGGCCTTGAATCTGTCGGGATGGCGGACCAGCCAGCTGACGAGCAGGCGCTCCATCTCGCTGAATTCCTCCCCGGCCACCACATGCAGGGACTGGACGCGCACCACGTCCACCTTTTGCCGGGCCAGCTCTTCCAGACCGGCGGCCACGTCACCGATGTGCACGCCCTTCTTTTCCAGCTTGGCCCGGATGATGCTGGAGGTATAGGCCCAGATCACGGGGCTGTGGGGGAAGGCGGCCTTGAATTCCTTGTCGATGGCGGTCAGGGCGGGCTGGGCCTCGGGCACGCTGGTGCCGAAGGCCACCAGCAGCAGCCCTTCCTTCTGGGCCGCCAGGGCAGGCAGGGCCAGGCAGAGGGTGAGCAGCAGGGCCAGCAGCGTGGAGCGCAGGGATGTTGTGGGGATGCGACGCATGGAACCTCCTCAATGACGCGTTGAAAGGTTAGGGATGGAGCGGGTATTCGGACTTGAGGGAATGGGGAGGCATGCCTCCGGGCCTTTGCTTCGCCTTCACCGTGACGGCTGGCTGTCGTGGCGTGTCGCCAAAGAAGCTCCGTACCCTCTTACCGCAGCGCGACTGTTTCCGATTTGCACGGAATTCCCCGCATGGATGCGCCATCAGAAACGGTTTGGAGCACAAAAGTCAAGCCGGGCGGAAAAGTAAAAGCCTGCGCTGTCCGGGAGATGCGGGGGGAAGGCTCCTTTTGTCCGGCCGTTGCGTCACGGGCGGCGCTGGTCCGCGAGGGGAGGACGGCCCTGCTTTTTTTCGCCGCTCGGGCCATCCCCGTCGCCGAAGGAGGCTGGCGGACGCTTGGCCTTGTCCGGGCTTTGGGCTATGCTGATCACATGAGTACGCACAGTCGATCATTTCCCGCGCCCCGTCGTGGCGCCCTCCATGAGGAGCAGGCCCCGCAGGAAGCCGACAGGGAAGAGAAAAAACGTTCAGCGCCCCGCCGTCGCAGCGGGGGCAAGGCCAGCCCGGAGCAGGGCGCGGACAGGCAAGGCCCGTCCCGCCGTTCCGGGCGTCGTGTTTCCGGGGAGCCGGCAGCGCAGGCTCCCGCCCGGGCCAAAACGGGCCGGGGCAAGAAGGCGGAACAGCCGGAACATGCCGCCGGGGAGGCCCATGCCCTGCCCCGCTGGCGGCAGGAGCGCCGGGAACAGCGGCGCGAGGCCCGGCAGCAGGAGCAGGTGCTCCTGGCCCGTCGCTGGCCCGACCTGCCCCGTTCGGCCCTGCCCAAAGAAGATTTCAGCGTGCAGGTGGCGGCGCGTGACTACATGCAGCCCCTGCTGGAAGAGCTGGGGGACCGCGTCATCACCGTGCGTGGCCGTCTGGTGCTGGCCAGAGGCACGGAGCCCGCGGCCTGGGCCCAGAACGTCTGGACGGAACCGCGCTGGATCCCCATCACCTCCATCGGCAGCGGGGCACGGCAGCTCTCGACCCTGCAGCGCAACTGGCGGGCGCACATCCCCACCCTTGGCGGACATGTGCGGCGTCTGCGCCTTATGCAGGAGCAGCTGCCCTACGTGGCGGCACGGCCCCTGCACTTCGGCACGCCCACCCCGTCCGCACCGCTGGGGGCCTTCACCCTGTGGGAAAAAGACCTGATGCTGGCCTCGCCGTGCACCACCTCGCCCTTTGCCGACGGGGAAGTGCAGTTCGTGGAGAACCGCGAGGACCCGCCGGGCCGCGCCTACCTCAAGCTGTGGGAAGTCTTCACCCTGACCGGGCGCACGCCCGCGCCGGGGGAACTGTGCATCGACCTGGGCGCCGCACCGGGCGGCTGGACCTGGGTGCTGGGGCGGCTGGGCTGCCGCGTGTTCAGCGTGGACAAGGCCGAGCTGGCGCCCCAGGTGGCGGCCATGCCCGGCGTCAACCACTGCCTGGGCAGCGGCTTCGGCCTTGAGCCGCGCCATGTGGGCCAGGTGGACTGGCTGTTCTCGGACATGATCTGCTACCCCGACCGCCTGCTGGAGACCGTGCAGGAATGGCTGGCGGCCGATGCCTGCCGCAACGTGGTCTGCACGCTCAAGTTCCAGGCCCAGACCGACCACGAGACGGCGCGGGCCTTCGCGGCCATCCCGGGCGGCCGTCTGCTGCATCTTTCCTGCAACAAGCACGAGCTGACCTTCGTGAAGCTGGCCGACTAGACCATCCTTTCCATCGCCATGATGCGGGCATGCCGTCGCCGGACGGTGTGCCCGCTTTGCGTTTTTCCGGTCATCGCAAGGGCGGGAGGCGGAGCCCTTGCCGTCCAGGCTCTGCAGGACGGCAGCCTTGCGGTGCCGCGCCTTCCTTTTTCTTTTCAGGAACCATTGTCAGGAATGGGGAGCTCTTTTCCCTGTCCTTTCACGACGTTCCGTTCGCCGCCCATGGCGTGGAAAGGGCCGTTCCGCGTGCCCTGACACGTGTCCGGGCCATTTTCGCCTTGTGCTTTGCCTTTCCTTTTGCTATTTTCTTTCACCCCCGTACAGGGGACAAATTATGTTTGGAGGCATGTCAAGCATGGCAGACAAGGAAACCGGGCACGAAAACGAAATGAGTTTCGAAAGCGCCCTTGAAAACTATCTCAATCCCGACTTCGGCGACCTCGAAGAAGGCTCTATCACCAAGGGCGAGATCGTTCGCGTGGATGACGACAATGTTCTGGTGGACGTGAACTTCAAGTCCGAAGGCCAGATCCCGGCCAGCGAGTTCCGTGACGCCGCCGGCAACATGACCGTCAGCGTGGGCGACCGTGTGGATGTCTACGTCGTTCGCAAGAACGAAATGGAAGGCACCATCACGCTGTCCTTTGAGAAGGCCAAGCGCATGCAGGTCTTTGACCAGCTCGAAGACGTGCAGGAAAACAACCGGGTCATCAAGGGCCACATCGTGCGTCGCATCAAGGGCGGCTACACCGTGGACATCGGCGGGGTTGAAGCTTTTCTGCCTGGCTCGCATGTGGACCTGCGTCCCGTGCCCGACATGGACGCTCTGGTCAACCAGGAATTCGAATTCCGCGTGCTGAAGATCAACCGCCGCCGCAGCAACGTGATCGTTTCCCGCCGCGTGCTGCTGGAAGAAGAGCGTGATTCCAAGCGTCAGGATCTGCTGCGCACCCTGGAAGAAGGCCAGATCGTGCACGGCAAGGCCAAGAACATCACCGAATACGGCGTGTTCGTGGACCTGGGCGGTCTGGACGGCCTGCTGCACATCACCGACATGAGCTGGAAGCGCATCCGCCATCCCAAGGAAATGATCACCATGGGTCAGGACCTGACCCTGAAGGTGCTCTCCTTCGACCGCGAGAACAACAAGGTCTCCCTGGGCCTCAAGCAGCTGGTGCCCGATCCGTGGCAGGACATCTCCGCCCGCTTCCCCGAAGGTGCCAAGTGCACCGGCAAGGTCACCAACCTGGTGGACTACGGTGCGTTCGTGGAACTGGAACCCGGCGTGGAAGGCCTGGTGCACATCTCCGAAATGTCCTGGACCCGCAAGCTGCGTCATCCTTCCCAGATGGTGCACACCGGTGACGAAGTCGAAGTCGTCATCCTGGGTGTGGACGGCGAGAAGAAGCGCATCAGCCTGGGCATGAAGCAGGTCCGTCCCAATCCCTGGGAACTGGTGGCCGAAAAGTATCCTGAAGGCACCATCCTCGAAGGCGTCATCAAGAACATCACCGAATTCGGTATGTTCATCGGTATCGAAGACGGCATCGACGGCCTCATCCACGTGTCCGACATCAGCTGGACCAAGAAGGTGCGTCATCCCAACGAGATCTACAAGGTGGGCGACACCGTGCAGGCCAAGGTGCTGACCGTTGACCAGGAAAACGAAAAGTTCACCCTGGGCATCAAGCAGCTGGTCGATGATCCGTGGGGCCACGTGCCCAGCACCTACCCCGTGGGCTGCACCGTGAAGGGCGTGGTGACCAACATCACCGACTTCGGTCTGTTCGTGGAAGTGGAAGAAGGCATCGAAGGTCTGGTGCACGTTTCCGAACTTTCCAGCAAGAAGATCAAGAGCCCTGCCGAGCTCTACAAGGAAGGTCAGGAAATCCAGGCCAAGGTCATCCACGTGAGCGCCGAAGAACGCCGCCTGGGTCTGTCCATCAAGCAGATCAAGGACGACGAAGACCGCCGCAAGCCCAAAGAATTCCACGCTGGTCCCCAGGAAGCCGGTCAGAGCCTCGGCGACCTGCTGAAGGCCGCTCAGGAAAACAACTAGTCCTCACGGACCGGTTTGCGAATATGAAGGGGGAGCCGCAAGGCTCCCCCTTTTTGCGTCCGCAAGGCAGGGCGGAGGAACGGCAGGCCATCCTTGGGGCCCATCCTTTTTCCCGGGCAGGGAGCCCGCGGCAGCGGCGGCCCGGCTTGCCTCGGGACTGGCGATGCCCTACACTTGTCCTGTAGCCCGACCACAGGACAGACAGGCCATCGGAGGCGGATATGAAGCGCGTACTTTGCTGGATCGGAGGTATCGTTCTGGTACTGGCGGCGGTACTGGCCATAGTGATCAGTCAGCTGGATACCGAATTCATCAGCGGCCAGATCTCGGCCGCGGTGGAAAAAGCCACGGGCACGCCCGTGCGCTTCGCCAGCCCGCCCGAGCTTTCCCTGCTGCCCCCCGGGGCCAAATTCACCGCCGTCAGCTGGGACGGCGTGCAGGACGGGCAGGGCATGCGCTTCACGGCCAAGGGCGGCGAGGCCCATCTGGAGCTGGAACCGCTGCTGCACGGGGAGCTGGTCATCGGCGAAGTCCGTCTGGACAGCCCCTCGCTGAGTCTGCTGCTGCCGGAAGGCAAGGCCGCCGCGCCTGCGGATGCGGCCTCCGGCAATGCCGCCGGCAACAAGCCCGGCAGCGAAGTGCTCCTGCCGCTGGAGCTGGGCCGCCTGACCCTGAGCAAGGGCAGCCTGCATGTGGAGAAGGGCAGCGAGCGCTACGACCTGCGCGACATCAACCTTTCTGTAGAGAACCTGCGCAACGGTCAGGACGCCGTCCTGCGCTGCGATTTCACCTATGATCTGCTCACCGCCGGGCGCACGCTGGCCGGGACCCTGGCCCTGGATGCCCAGGCCGGGCTCTTCGGCATGGCCCCGCGTGTGCAGAACCTTTCCCTGACCATCACACCTTCCCGCCGGGGCCTCCTGCCCGCGGGCCTCGGGCCCGTGCAATTGCAGGGCGATGCCTCGCTGGATACGGCGGCCCGGCAGCTGCATCTGTCCCGCCTGAGCCTTTCCGTGCCGCACGGCCGCGTGGGCCTCACCGGTACGCTGGGGCTGGACGGCCCGGCCTTCACGGGCTCCGTCCTGCTGGAAGGCGCACTGCGCAAGCTGGCCTCGGCCCTGGGCGTGCAGCTCAAGCCCCATGCGCAGGACGCCCTGCTGTTCAAGGGCTCCGTGACCTGGGAAGGCGACACGCTGGCGCTTTCCCAGTGTAAGGGCAAGCTGGACGCCACGCCCCTGCGGGCGGAACTGCGCCTGCACTTCCGGGACGTGCTCGCCATGGAAGGTTCCCTGAGCCTGGGCAAGCTGCAACTGGACGAATATCTGCCCCTGCCCGAAAGCGGCAAGGACGCGGGAACGGCCAAGGGCAAGGAAGGCAAGGCCGTGGCGGCCGCGGACAAGGAAAGCGCCACCAGCTGGCCCACCATCAACATGCGCCTGGCCATGTCGTCCCTGGGCTGGAAGAAGATGCATCTGCGTGACATCTCCCTGGCTCTGAGCGGCAGCAAGGGCGATTACCGCCTGACCTCCTTCCAGGGCGTGCTGGAAAGCGGCGGCCGCCTGTCCGCCGGCGGCCGTGCCGACCTCCGGAACCGCAAGTATGCGCTGGATCTGGATGCGGCCGAAGTGGCCCTGGGCCCCCTGCAGGAATCCCTGGAAAAGCCCCGCTCCGTGGAAGGTCTGGCGGCCCTCAAGGCCTCCTGCACCACGAGCGGCACAGGCGCCGACGCCATGATGGCCGCCCTTTCCGGTTCGGGAGACCTGCGGCTGCGCAACATGCATATCCCGGCCCTGACCTCCCTGCTGCATTCGGTGCCCGGCCCCAAGGGCGCTGTTTCCGATACCTTCGAGCAGGTGCATGTGCCCTTCGTGCTGCGCAAGGGCGAAGCCGACCTGGCGCCCATGACGGCCACCTCGCCCAAGCTCCAGGCCAGGGGCCAGGCCCACGCCAGCCTGCCGCGCCAGCACCTCAAGGGCACGGCCACCATCACCACGCTGGGCCTGAACATCCCCGTGAACTACGAAGGGCCCTTCGATAACCTTTCGTTCTCGCTGGATTCCAAGTTCGCGCTGGACGCGGTCAAGGGCCTCGGCAGCAATCTGCTGGAAGGCGGCAAGAAGGCGGGCAGCGCGGCCGGTGATACGGCCCGCGGCGCGGGCAACAGCATCGGCGGTGCCGTGCGTGACGCCGGCGGCGCCATCCGGGGGCTGTTGGGCCGTTAGGAAGGAAAGCGTTTTGCGGGAAGGGCTCCTTGCGTTGCTGTTGATCCCGCAAGTTTTTTATTGTTGAGGGGGGACCCCCTCATCTCTGCTGTCGATGCCCGTAGCTTCCTGCGTCGCAACGGGCACGGCCCTGCGGGCCGCCATCCGGTCGCTACTCGCGCGAGAGGGGTTCCCCCCTCAAACTCCCCCTCCCCAGCGCGCTTTATTTTGGAGGATAAAGAAATTATAGCCCGTTAGATTGTAATTGTTTATTTATTATTATGTATAAAGTTGTGTTCATATACTGAAAAATAAAAAACAAGCCTACTAAAGAGAGTAAGAATGTATTTATCATGGGAATCTATACAAGCAAACGCAATTTCATTTGCCAAGCGCTGGGAAGATGCTACTAGTGAGGAAGCTCAAGCACAATCTTTTACTATAGATTTTCTTAGGGTTTTTGGTGTTGATGATCCTGAAAAAATTGGTAATTTTGAGTATAAAGTTCCCCTTGATGATGGTCATGTTGGATATATTGATTATTTTTGGAAAAAGAAAATAGCTATTGAAATGAAGTCGTTTGGTAAAGACTTACGCAAAGCATACAGGCAACTTAAAGAGTATGTTGTTCATCTTCCTGATAATGAAATTCCTGATTTGCTAATGGTGTGTGATTTTGCAACTATTATTTTATACAGACGCACGACAGGAGAGCGATTTTCTTTTAAAACAAAGGAATTACGCAAGCATATCAAGAGATTTTCCGATATTGCAGGTTATGAAACAACACGAATTTATAAAAATCAGATTGCAGTAAATGTAAAAGCTGCGGAAAAAATGGCGAAACTTCATGATGCTCTGAAAGAATATGGTTACGAAGGGCATGCTCTTGAAGTCTATCTTGTTCGCCTTCTCTTCTGCTTATTTGCAGATGATACGGGGATTTTTCCTGAAAATAGCTTTACAAACTATATTGAAAATTCAAAAGATGATGGTTCAGACCTGTCTTTACGTTTAGAACAACTTTTTGAAATTTTAAATTGTCCTGATGAAATTCGTAAAAAACGTAAGCTTCTTCCAAAAAATCTTTTGCAGTTTCGTTATATAAATGGAGGGTTGTTTAAAGAAACATTACCTTTGGCAGATTTTAATGGGAAAATGCGTCAGATTCTCTTGGATTGCTGTAACTTTGACTGGAATAAAATTTCACCAGCTATTTTTGGGGCTATGTTCCAGGGGGTAATGGATAAAAAGACACGTCGAAAGTTTGGCGCGCACTATACCAGTGAAGAAAATATCCTGAAGCTTATCAAACCATTATTCATGGATGAATTATGGAATGAATTTGAGCAGGTAAAAGCTATCCCCGCACAGCTGGACGCCTTTCATGACAAAATAGCTTCATTAAAATTTCTAGATCCTGCCTGCGGTTGCGGAAACTTTCTTATCATAACTTACAGGGAACTGCGTCTATTGGAGTTGGAAGTTCTGAGGATGAAAATCAATACTGCTCAGAGGCTCTTAGATGTTTCCTCCATGCTTAAGGTCAATGTAAGCCAGTTCTATGGCATTGAGTATGAAGATTTCCCTTGTCAGATTGCCCAAGTTGGCATGTGGCTTATGGATCATCAAATGAATCTGCTCGTTGCGGATCAATTCGGAACGTACTATGTCCGGCTACCGTTAAAGCAGAGTGCCACTATTGTTCACGATAATGCCCTGCGTATAGATTGGAATAAGGTAGTGCTCACAGAGGAGCTTTCCTATATTCTTGGAAATCCTCCTTTTGTCGGAGCACGTATTATGAGCACTGAACAAAAGGCAGATTTGCGTCATGTCTTTGGAAGTGTGAAGAATGTGGGAAATCTTGACTATGTATGTTGCTGGTATAAGAAAGCTGTAGGTGTTATGCAGAAAAATAGAAATATTGCTACAGCTTTTGTGTCAACTAATTCAATTTCTCAAGGGGAACAGGTCTCAATTTTATGGAAGCCTTTTTTTGAAAAAGGTGTATTTATTAATTTTGCATATAGAACTTTTAAGTGGAATAATGAGGCAAAGGGAAAAGCTGCTGTTCATTGTGTGATTATTGGATTTGGAATGATAGCAAACAATGATAAATTTATTGTAGATGGAGATATATGTTCGCATGTAGAAAATATTAACGGTTATCTTGTTGGTGCTCAAAATATTTGTATAGGAAGCCGTAGAAAACCGCTATGTGATGTTCCCAAAATAGGTATAGGGAATAAGCCAATTGATGGTGGCTATTATCTTTTTACAGAGGATGAAAAAAATAGTTTTATTGCTAAAGAGCCTGCATCTAAAGAATATTTTAAAAAATGGGTAGGTTCTGATGAATTTATTAATGGTAAAATCCGTTACTGTTTATGGCTTGGAGATTGTGAACCAGCTGATTTGAAAAATATGCCTGAATGTCTCAAACGGGTTGAAGCTGTACGGAAATATCGCCTTGCAAGTAAGAGTAGGCCAACACGAAAACTTGCGGACAAGCCGCGACGTTTTCATGTAGAAAATATGCCAAAAGAAGACTATATTGTTATTCCTAAGGTCTCATCTGAGAGTAGATACTATATCCCAATTGGACTTCTTTCGGCGAATACAATATCAAGTGATTTGTTATTTATTATTCAAAGTAAATCACTATATGACTTCGGTATTTTAACGTCTGCCGTGCATAATTGTTGGATGCGAAGCATCGCTGGTCGCTTGAAAAGCGACTATCGTTATTCTAAAGAGATTGTATACAATAATTTCCCCTGGCCGGAAGCGAATAAGAAACAGCAGGAAAAAATAGCCAAACTGGCCCAGGCTGTACTTGATGCCCGTAAGCAATTCCCCGGTAGTTCCCTCGCAGATCTTTATGATCCACGAACTATGCCTCCCGTGCTACTCGAAGCCCATCAGAATTTGGATAGAGGGGTCATGCGACTGTATGGATTCTCTGCCCGTATGACTGACTCTGCTATTGTAGCGAAACTTTTTGAACTATATCAAAATATTGTAATGAAATAACATAATGTAAAAGGCCTCTTTCCCGCAGGGGAAAGAGGCCTTTTGCTGTCGTGTTGCGCCGTCTTACTTCTGGCGGCTCTTGAGCCAGCTCTTTTCGGTACCGGCGCGCAGGCGGGCGATGTTCTCCTTGTGCTTCCAGACCACCAGGGCCCAGATGCACAGCGACAGGGGCACCCAGGCGTACTTGGTGGCGGCCAGCAGGGCAAAGGGCAGCACCGTGACCAGGGTCAGGGAACCCAGCGAGACGAAGCCGCTGCGCCAGATGACCAGCACGCAGGCCGCGCAGGAGAAGAGCAGGGGGAAGAAGGCCAGCGGCAGGAACACGCCGATGCTGGTGGCCACGGCCTTGCCGCCGCGGAAGCCCATGAAGCAGGAGAACACATGGCCCAGTACGCAGGCCAGGGCCACGCAGGTCACCAGCAGGGGCGAAAGGCCCAGCCACAGGGCCAGGGCCACGGGCAGGGCGCCCTTGCCCAGGTCACAGGCCAGGGTCAGCACGCCCCAGCGGAAACCGCACAGGCGGGCCACGTTGGTGGCGCCGGTGTTGCGGCTGCCGTCGTTACGGGGATCGATGCCGCAGAAGGTGCGGGCGATGACCAGCCCCCACGGGGCGGAACCCAGCACATAACCCAGAACGATACACAAAAAGGCCGTCATATTCCTCCTCCTTGAACCGGGGCTGTCCTTGCCCCGCCACAGCGGCTGCCATGGCGTTGTTTATCCCTGTAGTGTCCCGTTCCCGTACGGCCCGTTTCCCCTGATGAAGCGCATTTGGGGGAGGATGGGGGGCCTGGGGGGAAGGGACCCCCTTTGGGCGCTGGTTAAGGGGGTCCCTTCCCCCCGGAAACATATCCTCAGGATCCCGCATCAGCCGTCCATGCTGACGGCTTCGAGGATCTGGATCTCGTTGTACAGCGGGTGCACGCGGCCGATGCGCACCTGCACGGCCATGCCGGGGCAGGTACGTTCGTCGAACATGCGGCGTTTGCCGCGCACGTACATGCCCTGTGCGGGCAGGCTCACGTTGACGAACATGTCGTTTTCTTCGGTGACCACGCCGTCCCACCAGACCTTGTCGCCCTGCTGGCGGAAGTAGAGCAGCTTCCAGTAGCGCGGGCGGAAGCGCTGCACCTGCCCGGCGGCATCCAGCACGGCATTGAGGCTGACCAGCAGGGTGGACAGGGCCTCGCCATCCCAGCGGGGCGTGCCGTGGGTGAGCCAGTGCAGCAGCTGGGCCTCGTTGATGAGGTCGGGATAGCGGCGCAGGGGCGAGGTCATGGGCGTGTAGCGCGCCAGGCCCAGGGCGGCGTGCGGCCGGGCCTGCACTTCGAGGCTGGAGGGGATCAGGGCGCGCATGATGCGCGTCATGTCCTGGGGCTCCTTCCAGACGCCGGCGTATTCCCTGGGCAGGGCCACGTCCTGGGTGCGGTGCAGCATGGGGATCTCGCGTTCCGCGGCCCACTGGGCCACGGCGGCACTGGCCAGGATCATCATCTCGGCCACCAGCGGCTGGGAGTCCGGGGTCTCGTGGCCGGGCTCGATGGACACGCGCGTCTGCGCGCCTTCGCCTTCCAGCACGATGGACGGTTCGGGCCGGTCCATGATGACGGCCCCGCGCGCGATGCGGGCCTTTTGCCAGACGCGGGCGAAGTCGTTGCCGCAGGCCAGCATGGTGGCCCAGGGCGCGGCGGGGTTGTCCGCCTGCGGGGCCTCACCGGCGGCCAGGGCGTCGAGGACGGCCTGGGTGTCGTCATAGGTCAGGTTGGCGGCCAGGCGCACCCGTGCGGCCCAGGGCTCGCAGGAAAGGATCTCGCCCGCGGCCGAGATGCGCGTCCGCACACAGAAGGCCGGGCGATCCTGACCGGCCAGCAGGGAAAAGGCGTCCGTGCCCAGGGCTTCGGGCATCATGTGGCTGTCGCCCTCGGGCAGGTAGATGCTGGTGCCGCGACGGAACACGGCCTTGTCCAGGGCCTCGCCGAAAGGCCAGCAGGCGGCCGGGCAGGCCAGGGCCAGGGTCAGGTCGAAGCCGCCGTCGTCCGTGGGCAGGATGTGGAACGCGTCGTCCACGTCGCGGGTGGTGGCGCTGTCGATACTGATGAAGGGCAGGTCGCAGACGGGCAGCTCCACCTCGCGGGCGGCCCGCTGCAGGGCCTCCACGGCCGGGGCCAGAGGCTGCCACCAGTCGTCGCCGGGGGCGTAGCCCGCGCGGTCATACCAGAAATTGTAATGGGCGGGCACCTGTTCCCAGGCCATGAGCAGCTGTACGGGCAGGTGCGGCACGTCGGGCAGGCCCTTGGAGAGCATGCGCCACAGTTCGTCGTATTCCTGGCTCTCGGGGTCGGCCATGCGGGCGAACAGGATCTGCTTCAGACGTTCGGCCACTTCGGGGGCCGGCCATTCGGAGATGCCCCGGGTGTCCTCGCCGGGCTGGGGCGGCAGCGCGCGTTTTTTGCAGGCCACGTCCCAGAGCAGGCGGAAAAAGCTGTTGCCGCCCAGCACCAGGGCCTCGCGGGCGGCGCGTTCCTGCTGTTCCTTGAGGCGCTTTTCCACCATCTCGGCGGAAAAGATCTGGAAGACGGGAGGCTGGAAGCGAAAGTGGCTCTTGCAGGCCAGCAGGGCCCGCCCGCAGGCGGCGACGCTGTCGGCGTCCCCGGCCTGACCGGCCAGTTCGGCGAACCACTGGGCCGAGGCTTCCGGCACCTCTCCCTGGCTCATTTCCCACAGTTCCAGCACGGGCAGGGCCGCGGCCAGTTCTTCGCGGCGGGCGCGGTGCTGCTCCAGCACGCGGGCGGACTCGTCCTTGCCGGGCACGGAGCCCAGCGCGGGCCCGGCCCAGGGCAGCAGGCGCGACGTGGTGAGACGCGTCTCGCGCCGGTTGGGCAGCAAAAGACGCAGTTTGCCGCCAGATTCTTCGGTGACCAGCGCGATCTGGATGGCATTGCCTTCAAGATATTCCACAATGCAGCCCGCCGAGGGGTACTGCACACAAACCGACATAAAAGCTCCTTCAACCGGAGGATGGGCTCCGATAGGCGGTACAATCCGTCATTTTGCCTGTTCTGGCAAGTCCCGGCGGCGCATCCTTCGACACGTCCGAAGGCCGGAGCGCCGTCCCGCCAGCCCTTTGACGCGCCGTCGCTAACAGGATATGTTCCTTACCTTGTACGTCACTTTTCAGGCCGGACGGAGTTCCATGAGCAGCATCATCCATCAGACGGGCAGCGTTCGCCCGCTTTCGCTTCAGGAACGGGAACAGCCCCAGCTGTACCGCGAGCTTTTTCCTTACACCAGCATCTGTCGCACGACTTTCGACGAGGTGCTCCTTGCCCCGCGTCCTGCCGAACAGATGCGCATCACGGACACCACCTTCCGTGACGGCCAGCAGGCCCGGCCGCCGTATACGGTCAAGCAGGTGGCCAAGATGTTCGACTTCCTGCACCGCATGGGCGGCAAGACGGGCCTCATCACGGCGTCGGAGTTCTTCCTGTACTCGGCCAAGGACCGCAAGTGCATCGACGTCTGCCGGGCGCGCGGCTACCGCTTCCCGCGCGTGACCTCCTGGATCCGCGCCAACAAGGAAGACCTCAAGCTGGCCCGGGACATGGAGTTCGACGAGACCGGCATGCTGACCAGCGTGTCGGACTACCATATCTATCTCAAGCTGGGGAAGACCCGCCAGCAGGCCATGGACATGTATCTTGACCTGGCCCGGCAGGCCCTGGAGTGGGGCATCATCCCGCGCTGCCATTTCGAGGACGTGACCCGCGCCGACATCTACGGCTTCTGCCTGCCCTTTGCCCAGAAACTCATGGAGCTGAGCCAGCAGAGCGGCATGCCGGTCAAGATCCGCCTGTGCGACACCATGGGCTACGGCGTGCCCTATCCCGGCGCGGCCCTGCCCCGCTCGGTGCAGCGCATCGTGCGTGCCTTCACCGACGAGGCCGGTGTGCCCGGCGAATGGCTGGAATGGCACGGCCACAACGACTTCCACAAGGTGCTGGTCAACGGCGTCACGGCCTGGCTCAACGGCTGCGGCGCGGTCAACAGCACGCTGTTCGGCTTTGGCGAGCGCACGGGCAACACGCCGCTGGAAGCCCTGATCATCGAGTACATCTCGCTCACCGGTGACGATGCCGCCGCCGACACCACCATCCTGAGCGAGGTGGCCGAGTTCTTCGAAAAAGAACTGCACTACAACATCCCCTACAACTATCCCTTCGTGGGCCGCGACTTCAACGCCACCAGCGCCGGTGTGCATGCCGACGGCCTGGCCAAGAACGAAGAGATCTACAACATCTTCGACACCAAGCATCTGCTGGGCCGTCCCGTGCCCATCATCATCACCGACAAGACCGGCCGTGCCGGGGTGGCCTACTGGATCAACGTCAACCTCAAGCTGCCCGAAGGCAAGCAGATCTCCAAGAAGCACCCCGCCGTGGGCCAGATCTACGAGGCCATCGTGGCCATCTACGACACCGGCCGCACCACGCACCTTTCGCACGACGAGATGGCGGCCCTGGTGCAGCGCTACATGCCGGAACTGTTCGAGACCGAGTTCGACCACATGAAGGAACTGGCCGACGAGCTGGCCGCCCACCTCATCGCCCGTCTGGCGCAGAACGAGGACCTGCGGGACTTCGGCAAGCATGCCTGCGCCCGTCTGGACAGCTTCTCGCGCGAGTACCCCTTCATCCAGTACCTCTACCTCACGGATACCCAGGGCAGCCTCAAGTGCGCGGCCATCACCGACCCAGCTTACCGTGAAAAGTACGAGGCCCTGCCCATCGGCTTCGACTTCTCGCAGCGCGAATGGTTCAAGATGCCCATGCAGACCGGCGACATGCACATCATGGACGTGTACCAGTCCCAGTTCACGGGCAAGCTGGTCATCACCGTGTCCTGCCCGGTGACGGACGATGACGACAATATCGTGGGCGTCATCGGTGTGGACATCCAGCTTGAGCAGCTGCTCAAGCGCTCGCAGGCCCTGCAGCAGGAAGCCCGCGCAGCCGAAGACTAGACGCATGGCGGCGCGCCGGTTCCCCGGTGCGCCGTTTTTTGCCTACAGGCCCGCCCCCGGCGGCCGCAATCAGGAATACAGAAAAGGATGCAGACAATGAGCAGCAAACGAGTTTACTGGATCGAAGGCGACGGCATCGGCCCCGAAATCTGGCGCGCCGCCCGCCCTGTCATCGACGCCGCGCTGGCCAAGGAATCGGACATGCGCATCGAGTGGGTGGAACTGCTGGCCGGTGAAAAGGCCACGGCCGAGACCGGCTCTCCCCTGCCCGAGGAGACCATGAACGCCCTGCGCACCGCCGATTTCGCCATGAAGGGCCCCCTGGGCACCCCCGTGGGCACCGGCATCCGCAGCCTCAACGTGGCCCTGCGCCAGACGCTGGACCTGTACGCCTGCATCCGTCCCGTGCGTCACTTCGAAGGCCTGGAAACGCCGGTCAAGCATCCCGAGCGCGTGAACATGGTCATTTTCCGCGAGAACACCGAAGACGTGTACGCGGGCATCGAATACGCCGCCCAGACCCCGGAAGCCAAGAAGCTCATCGCCTTCCTGCGTGAAGAGTTCGGCGTGACCAAGATCCGCGAGGAAGCCGCCGTGGGCATCAAGCCCATGAGCGAGTTCGGCTCCAAACGCCTGGTGCGCCGCGCCCTGCGCTTTGCCTTGGATACCGGCAGCAAGAGCCTGACCCTGGTGCACAAGGGCAACATCATGAAGTTCACCGAAGGCGGCTTCCGCCAGTGGGGCTATGATGTGGCCGCCCAGGAATTCGGCGACCTGACCTGCACCGAGAAGGAACCCGTGGAAGGCCGTCTGGTGGTCAAGGACCGCATCGCCGACGCCATGTTCCAGGAAGCCCTGCTGCGTCCCGAACAGTACCAGATCCTGGCCACCCCCAACCTCAACGGTGACTACATCTCCGATGCCCTGGCCGCGCAGGTGGGCGGTCTGGGCCTGGCCCCGGGCGTCAACATGTCCGACTCCCTGGCCTTCTATGAGGCCACCCACGGCACCGCTCCCACCATCGCCGGTCAGGACAAGGCCAACCCCGGCAGCGTGATCCTGTGCGGCGCCCTGATGCTGGAACAGATGGGCGTGCCCGCGGCTGCCGAGCGCATCCGCAACGCCATGAGCAAGGCCATTGCCGGCCGCGCCGTCACCGTGGATCTGGCCGCCCAGGTGGAAGGCGCCCGCGTGGTGGGCTGCCAGGAATTCGGCGAGATCATCGGCGCCTGCCTGTAGGCAGCCGCGTCACTGCACTATCTTCGTATGTCCGGGAGGAAGGGCGCATCCCTGCGGGAAGGGCCCTTCCTCCCTTTGTTTCCCGTCCCGTGATCGTGGGCGACCTACAGGAACGACGCATGGTTTCATTGGAAAACCTGCTCCTCTACATCCCGCTGGCGGCCCTGCTGGTCATGCTGCCCGGCCCGGATTTTGCCCTCATCGTCCGCACGTCCCTGACGGAGGGGCGCAGCTCCGGTCAGGCCGCGGCCTGCGGCGTGGCGCTGGGCATCATGGTCCACACCTCGGCCGCCATGCTGGGCATCAGTGCGGTCATCGCCCAGTCCGTCACCCTGTTCACGCTTTTGCGCTATGCGGGGGCCGCCTATCTGTTCTGGATGGGCATCCATGCCCTGCGGGCCGGGCGTGAGGTCACGGCCGCCGTGGTGCGTCACGGAGGGCAGGAAGAGGAAGTGCAGCCTGTCCGCGGCCTGCGTCGCCGGGCCTTCCGGCAGGGATTTTTGACCAATGCCCTCAACCCCAAGGCCGTGGTCTTTTTCCTGACCATGCTGCCGCAGTTTTTGGACCCGCATGCCGCCCTCTGGCCGCAATTCCTGGAGCTGGGCGGCATCATGGCCTTTTTCTGCCTGGGCTGGTTCGTGCTGCTGGCCAGCCTGCTGCACCGCATCCGCCGCCTGTTCGCCCGGCCGTCCTTCCAGGCCTGGCTGCACCGGCTCACGGGCCTCATCTTCATCTGTTTCGCCTTCCGGCTGGCGCTGGAGAAGATTTAGGCGCCGGCCGCACGCCCGCCGTCATACCGGAAGAAAGGAGGGGCAGCCGTCTCTTGCCGATGCCCGTAACGCACTCCGGTATGGCGGGCATGGCTCCACTGCCGCCATCCAGCAGGGCCTTCCCCGCTCCCAAACCATCCCTGTCTTGATGCCTTTTGTGACCATTGCCCTCGCGGTCACTGCCGGTGGTGTGTTCCGTCCTCTTTCCAGTGCCGGGCCGGGCGGCTGGAACACAGACGAAAAATCTGTGCCGGATGCTGGGGAAAGTGGTAACACATTGTAGAATAAGGCTATTTATTTTTTATTAAAACTGGGTGGTTACAGGTGTTGCCTGCTGTCCGGCTTGCAAGACGGCCCCTCCGGTGGCAGAGTTTGACTTCCTGTCCTCCCCTTCCCGCTGAGGTACCCATGCACGAGATCCCCCTGCAACGTGTGGCCGCCATCCATGACCTTTCCGGTTTCGGACGTGCCTCGCTGACCGTGGTCATCCCCATCCTTGCCAGCATGGGCGTCCAGACCTGCCCCCTGCCCACGGCGGTCCTGTCTTCCCAGACCTCCGGCGTGGAGGGCTTCACCTTTCATGACCTGACCGCCGAGATGGGGCCCATGCTGGATCACTGGCAGCGGATGGGCCTGAGCTTCGACGCCGTCTATTCCGGCTTTCTGGGCAATCCGCTCCAGCTGGAGATAGCGGCCCGGTGCATCGGCCATTTCCTCAAGCCCGGCGGCTTTGCGCTGGTGGACCCCGTGCTGGGCGACAACGGCACCCTGGACCCCACCCAGACGCCGGAGATGGTGGAGGCCATGCGCCAGCTCATCGGCCACGCCCACGTCATCACGCCCAACCTCACCGAAGCGGCCTTTTTGCTGGACGAACCCTACCGGCCGGACATCTCGCCCGACGGCCTCAAGGAGCAGCTGCGACGCCTGGCGGCCATGGGGCCGGACAGGGTGGTCATCACCAGCGCCCCGGCGGCCCGGCCCGGCCATTGCGCGGCCGTGGCCTATGACCGCGAGCAGGGGCGCTTCTGGAAGATGGAGTCGCCCTACATCCCGGCCTTCTATCCCGGCACGGGCGATACCTTCTCCAGCGTGCTGGTGGGGGCGTTCCTTCAGGGGGACAGCCTGCCCGTGGCCCTGGAGCGCGCGGTGCGCTTCGTGACCCTGGGCATCCGCGTCACCTACGGCTACGACACCCGCCACAGCGACGGCGTGCTGCTGGAGCGCACCCTGCCCGCGTTGCAGGACCGTTGCGCCATCGGGGAGTACGAGGCGTTTTAGCAGGCAGGCCCCATATGGATACGCCGCGAACACAAAATGCCCTCTCCTCTTTCTTTATTCTTTTCTCAAATTTGACTACCCTGCTCAGTATGATTCCCCTGTCCGTTCCGGCAGGCTAACGACAACAACATTCAGGAGAGCCCATGATTACGGGGGCCGTAAAAAATAAAGTTGATAAGATTTGGCTCGACATCTTTTCCGCGGGTCTGGCCAACCCGCTCACCGTTATTGAACAGCTTACCTACCTCATGTTCGTCCGCGCGCTGGATGTCAAAGAGCTGGAAAACGAAAGATACGAAGCCCTCGGCATGAAGGTGGAAAAAATTTTTCCGCAGACGCCCGCCGGCCAGTCCATGCGCTGGAGCAAATTCAAGAACAAAGACGCCCAATATATGTTCGACGTCATGTCCCAGCGCGTTTTTCCGGCCATCAAGGGCATGAGGGGCGGCAGGCTGCCGGACTTCGACGAGGAAAAAGGCACGTTCGTCCCGCTGCCGGATGTCGATGACGGCACGGCACAGGCGGCCTTTGCCCATTTCATGAAGGACGCCGTATTTCTCATGCCCACGCCGCAGGTGCTGGAAAAGGTCGTCACCGGGCTGGAAGAACTGTATGAGCATGATATTGCCGACCTCGATATGCAGGGCGACCTGTACGAATACATGCTTGGCAAGCTCTCCACGGCGGGCCGCAACGGGCAGTTCCGCACCCCCAAGCATATCCGCGACATGATGGTCGCCCTTCTGCGCCCCACGCCCGACGACGTCATCTGCGACCCGGCCTGCGGCACGGCGGGATTTCTTATTTCCGCCGCCGAATACATCCGCGCGCACTACGAAAGCGGCATGACCACGGAGCAGTGGGAACATTTCGCCGGGCCGGCCTTTACCGGTTACGATACCGATCCCACCATGCTGCGCATTTCGGCCATGAACCTTATGCTGCACTTCATACATCACCCGGATGTCCGCTACCGGGACAGCGTGTCCAAGGAAAACGACGTGAACGCCGCGTTCACCATGTGCCTGGCGAATCCGCCGTTCAAGGGCAGCATCGACGCCGAAAGCATCAGCGATTCTCTGAAAGCCGTGACCAGCACCAAAAAAACGGAGCTCCTGTTTCTCGCGCTTTTTTTGCGTCTGCTGAAAAAGGGCGGCCAATGCGCCTGCATCGTGCCCGACGGCGTGCTCTTCGGCAGCAGCAAGGCGCATCAGTCCATCCGCAGGGAGCTGGTGGAACAGCATCAGCTGCGGGCCGTCATCTCCATGCCCTCCGGCGTGTTCAAGCCGTACGCGGGCGTCTCCACCGCCGTGCTCATCTTCACCAAAACCGCGGCGGGCGGCACGGGCAAGGTCTGGTTCTACGACATGCAGGCCGACGGCTTTTCTTTGGACGACAAGCGCACGCCCGTGGCGCAGAACGACATCCCCGACATCATCGCCCGTTTTGCCGCTCTGGAAAAGGAGAAGGACCGCGCCCGCACGGAACAGTCCTTCTTTGTGCAAAAGGAAGAGATCGTCGCCAACGGCTATGACCTTTCCCTCAACAAATACAAGCAGGTGGAATATACGCCTGTGGAATATCCCCCTACGCAGCAACTCATGGCCGAACTGCACGAGCTGGAAATGCAGATTTCCGCAGGGCTGGCCGAACTGGAGGAGATGCTGTGATGGCGAAACTTGGATTAGTAATTACACAGGTTAGAGGAGTTTCTTATTCTCCTAAAGATTTACACGACTCTTTGAACGATGAAAGCATCATCCTGCTTAGAGCTAATAATATTAAAGATGGAAAAATAAATTTTGACGATGTAGTTTATATTGATAAGAAAAAAGTCAACAAAAATCAATATTTGTGTCGAGGAGATGTTCTTATCTGTACTTCTAGCGGAAGTAAAGAATTGGTAGGTAAAGCTGCATTTTTTTCAGAGAATACAATAGCTACATTTGGTGCTTTTTGCAAAGTTATAAGACCATCTATCCCATGTAAAGAATTTATAGGACACTTTTTTAACAGTCCATTCTATAGAAGGGAAATATCTTCTCTTTCTAGTGGAGCTAATATCAATAATATACGCAATGAACATATTGATAATCTGGAAATGAACCTGCCAACTGAAAATATCCAGGAAGCCATTACTCGTAGACTCAATTTTGTCAACTCCCTCATCGAATCGCGTCAAAAACAGCTTTCCAAACTCGACCAGCTCGTCAAATCCCGATTTATTGAGATGTTTGGAGATGTTTACTTAAACACAATGTCATGGGATGAAAAAGATCTAGAATCAATAGCTGACATAGTTTCAGGTATCACAAAAGGTAGAAAGGTAAAAAATAAAAAATTAAAAGAAGTTCCTTACATGGCTGTATCTAATGTAAAAGATGGATATATTGATTGGAGTACGGTTAAAAAAATTGATGTAACAGATGAAGAGATTAGTAGATATAGACTACTGAAAGATGATGTACTCATAACAGAAGGTGGAGATCCTGACAAAGTTGGTAGAGGAGCAATTATCAAAAATCCCCTGGAAAATTGTATTCACCAAAATCATATCTTCCGTGTTCGCTTAAATAAATTAATTGTTCTTCCAGTATTTTTTGCAGAATATCTGCAACATCAAAAATCAAAGAGGTATTTTCTTAGTTGTGCAAAACAAACAACTGGTATTGCAAGCATTAATATGAAACAATTAAAATCATTACCTGTATTACTCCCTCCAATAAAGTTACAGCGACAATTCTCTGACTTTATTCAACAGGTCGAAAAAGCAAAATTGTCCGTGAAGCAGAGCCTTGACAAACTGGAAACGCTGAAAAAATCCTTGATGCAGGAGTATTTCGGATAAAGGAGTCCCTGTATGCCCAACTTCGACTTTCTGAACGGCCGCCAAGAGTTTTCCCTGTTCGCCGCTTCCGCCGTGGAGGCGGAAAAGGTCTTTGCCACGTCGTCCGCCATGTGCGTCATCGGCTGCCGCAAGGCTCTGGAGCTGGCCGTGAAGTGGGTCTATACCGTCGATAACGGCATACAGGCTCCCTATAAGGACAATCTCTCCGCGCTCATCCATGAATACACCTTCAAAAAGCAGCTCCCTCCCCTCTTGTTCGGCAAAATCAAGGGGATCGTCGCGTTCGGGAACATGGCCGTTCATACCGGCAAGACCGTCCCTCCCGCTTTTGCCGTCCAGTCGCTGAAAAGTCTTTTTGAGTTCATTCAATGGGTCGATTATTCCTATGGCAGCGACTATCAGGTCCGTACGTTCGATGCACAACGGATTCCCAAAACGCACGTCTCCCTCGACATGCAGAAGATCCGGGCACAGGAAAGTCTGCTGGGAGAAAAAGACGCGGAGATTGAACGACTCCGGCAGCAGCTTGCCGAACTTGCGGACAAGTACACCGGCGCGAAGGAACGCAACCGCCAGAGCCGTACCATCACCATGGAAGACCTTTCCGAGTTCAGCACCCGGAAAATCTACATCGACGCCATGCTCCTGGGCATGGACTGGGAACTGGAAGGGCCGGACAGCGACGTTTCCCAGGAATACGAAGTGGAAGGCATGGCCGGAGTTCCCGGCCAGAAGGGATATGCGGACTACGTGCTCTGGGGCAGGGACGGCAAACCCCTTGCCGTGGTGGAAGCCAAAAAAGCCTGCAAGGACCCCAATACCGGAAGAACGCAGGCCAAACTCTATGCCGACTGTCTTGAGCTCCGTTTCGGGCAACGCCCCGTCATGTTCACGACCAACGGCTTCGATACCTTTTTCTGGGATGACAAAGGCGGTCCCCAGCGCAAGGTGAGCCGCATATTCAGCAAGACCGATCTGGAAAGGATCATCGAGCGGCGGACATCCAGGCTCCCACTTGAGAGCATCACCATCAGTAACGCCATCACCGACCGCTATTATCAGCAGGCGGCCATCCGCTCCGTGTGCGAGGAGATCAGCCGCGGCGTGCGAAAGCATCTGCTCGTCATGGCCACAGGCACGGGGAAGACCAGAACCGCCGCCAGCCTGGTCGATGTGCTGAGCCGTGGGCACCACATAACCAACGTCCTCTTTCTTGCCGACAGAACGGCGCTTGTCTCACAGGCCAAAGACGACTTCAAAACATACCTGCCGAACATGTCGCTCTGTAATCTGTGCGCCAACAAGGACGACGCGTCCGCACGCATCGTCTTCTCCACCTACCCCACGATCATGAACGCCATCGACCGCGAAAAAAGCAAAGACGGCGGTATGCTGTTCTCCCCCGCGCATTTCGACCTCATCATCATCGACGAAAGCCACCGGAGCATCTTCAAAAAATATCGCGCCATCTTTGAATACTTCGATGCCATCCTTCTTGGCCTGACCGCCACGCCGAAAACCGAAGTGGCCAGAAACACCTATGAATTCTTCGAGCTGGAAAACGGCGTCCCCACCTATGCTTACGACTACGATACCGCCGTGCATCAGGATCACGTTCTGGTTCCGTACTACAATTATGAGGTCACGACAAAATTCCTTTCGGAAGGCATCACCTACGAGGAGCTTTCCGACGAAGACAAGGAACGCTACGAAGATGACTTTACTGAGGATGGCGTCATGCCGGATTCCATCCCTTCGCAGGCGCTGAACGACTTCGTCTTCAACCAGAAAACCGTGGACCTTGTGCTTCAGGACCTTATGGAGCGCGGCATCATGGTGAACGGCGGCGAACGCATCGGCAAGACCATCATCTTTGCCCAGAACAAAAGGCACGCCGAGTTTATTCTGGAACGCTTCAACAAACTTTATCCGCAGTATCACGGCACATGGGCAAGCCGCGTCGTCTGCGACGACAGCTATGCCCAGACCGTCATCGACAATTTTAAGGAAGCCGAAAAAACTCCGTATATCGTGGTTTCGGTGGACATGATGGACACCGGCATCGACGTGCCCGCATGTGTGAATCTGGTGTTCTTCAAGAAAGTCCGGTCCAAAACAAAATTCTGGCAGATGATCGGACGTGGAACACGTCTTTGCCCGGAACTGACCTGTACCGACCTTATAGAACGCGAGGAATACACAGGTAAAAAGCGCTTCCTCATCTTCGACTACTGCGGCAACTTCGAGTACTTCCGGCAGGTCAAACATACCACGGAAGGCGAAGTCCCCATCTCGCTCTCGGAAAATATCTTCCGAAAATGCGTCCGGCTGGTCGCGGCGTTTCAGGACGCTTCAAAATTCGATGGCGCTTATCAGCCATGGCGCAGGGAGCTGACGGAACTATGCCAAGGCCGGATTGCTGGCCTTAATACGGATCTCTTTCATGTGCGGCTTGCTCTGAAGCATGTGGAAAAGTTCAAAAAGCCGGAAGCCTTCATCTGTCTTTCCGAGCTGGATCAGCAGGAGCTTACGGAACACATCGCCCCTCTGGTTCATTTCGATGAAGCTGATGCCATGGCTTTGCGCTTTGATAACTTCATCTACGGCTTTATCTTGAATGTGCTGGACGAAAGTCCGCTGGTCAAGCGCGACATGGCCCGTCTGGTCACGACGGCCAGACTCCTCGAAAAAAAATCCTCCATTCCGCAGGTGGCGGCAAAGCTCCCGCTGCTCCGCCAGATAAGTGCCCCGGAGCTCTGGAAGGATATCGACATCTGCAAGCTGGAAGACATTCGACGGGAACTGCGCGCGCTGATCCGCTTTCTGGATGAAGGCAGTAAAAGAAAGGACATCATCACCATCCTTACCGACCCGATACTGGACTCGACCGCGGGAATTCCTCTGCCTGAGGAAGACCCCTTTGAAAGCTATAAAATGAAGGTCAACCGCTACATTGAGGAACACAAAAACTCTCTGGCCATCTATAACCTAACGCACAATATTTCTCTGACCAGAAAGGACTACGAGGAACTCGAACGAGTCTTTACACAGGAACTCGGCAGTAAGGAAGATTATGTGAAGACGTTCGGCGACACTCCCTTCGGCCTGCTGATACGCAAAATCGCAAAATTGGATCACGAGGCCGTTCTTGCCGCCTTTTCGGAGTTCATCAACGACCAGTCGCTGAATTCCCGACAGATAGCATTCGTTCAAAAGGTCATCACACACATCGAGCAGAACGGCTATATCGAAGATATTTCCGTATTGACGAAGGCTCCGTTCGACAAACCGGCAAAGCTGCTGGACTTCGACGAAATACGCCAGAGAAGACTGCTTGCCGTCATCAAGTCGGTACGAGATAATGCGCTGGTGATATAGGCCACGCGTGCGGGCAGAACGGAAGCCGTCTTGCTAGTGAAAGGAGGGAGCCATGCATATCTATTATGCCACCAGGGGGCTGCGCGGCAGGCCCTATCACAGTGGCATGATAAACACAGATCTGTTCGCATTTTTTCAGGGAAAAAGAATGCGCACCATCCCCTCCGCAGAAACGTTGCGCGCTGTCAACGCCTTTCCCAAATGCGATATTGATGGGGGAAGACACGGATTCTGAATATGTGTGTGAGAAAGGGACGTTCTACATCCCCAAAAGCATCTGCATGGGGGAAGTCGTCAACGCCGGCTGGGCCGTTGATTATTACTTCGTGGTGCTTTGCGGTGATGCCGTGGAGTTGCGCTATGTGCGCTGGGACTGTCCCTGGTATGAGACGGTGGGACGGGATACCGAAGTCACTGATCCCGCCGTCATAGCCAAAATGGAGCGCACGCTGGCAATGCTCCTGGATGCGAATAAGCCCAGGATACCGACGCCTGTGCCCATATTGCACCCGGCCTTGCTCACGTTCCTTACCCTGCTCGGCGTTGCCGATGCCGAAGCGCTGGCGGGCAAGATCCACGCCGCCGCCACGACGCCGGAACAGTGCGCCGCGCTCTGTGAAGAATTCGATATGGAAGAAGCCTACACCGGCTGGCATGTTACGTTGATGCGATTGGCCCTGCGGGACCGGAAACGCCTGGATTGGGTAGACTGGAAGGAAGCGCCGGAAGAAGTTTTCGCCTCCCTGTGCTGCCTCTTGCCGCCGGGGGCAAAGGAACACCTGCCCCCCTGCGATGATGAAGACGCGTACCCCGAGGAGGTGCTCCGCGCTTGCAGCCCCGTCTTGCATGACCGCTATGGCCTGACGATCCTGCTGTGGGATACGGGCGGCGATGAATATGTCTTCATGGTCGTACCGAGCGACAAGGTATCGGAAGCGTTCGCGGCGGCCTCCGAGCTGGGCATTACCCTGCAACGTGTCGAGGACCTGTTCGACCAGGAGTAGAAGGCGGCAAAAGAGAAGGAGCGGCACGCCATGCGGGACGATCGTCCGGCGGTTTCGTCTTTTGCCGCTAGGGCAATCTCGACAACGCTGCCATTCGTGACGAGACCGTCCGGTCGTCCGGGCCGGTATCTTCCTGCGGTAACAAGGCTTGCCGGAGCGCGCCACCGGCAAAAAGGGTGGGACAGCGGCGCAGGGCGGGTGCCCCGCAGAGAGCGTACGGGGACCTCTGCGCAGCCTTGTAGAGGCGCGGAGTCCTGACAGGCAATGAGGATTGGGGACAGGAACAGTGGTGGGAAAAAGATCCCGCTAACGAAAAAAGGCTTCCGATTTTCGTCGGAAGCCTTTGATCTTTCTGGTTGCGGGGGCAGGATTTGAACCTACGACCTTCGGGTTATGAGCCCTTTTTGACAGAATTTGAAAGAGTTAGACGCAGATGGATAGACTTTGATTTATTTTTATTTTCAATAAGTTATCAAAAAATAAGACTTTGCCGCGCATTGACCTGAATGGTTGAAATTGACGGCGTGGTTAGAAATAGGTTAGAAAAATTTTGCCGGTTAAAACCTGCTCCCGCGTATGAACCACAACCCAAGGCAGTTCATGGCTACCCAAAAACGGCGATACCACCCCAAGAAGTGGGCTGGCGTTTATGTATACGAAACGTCAGAAATGTATAATGGCGCGCCTGACCTGTGTTTCTACATCACGTTTAAATCCGGCCGCCGCCTCATTTGGGAAAAGGTAGGCAAAATTTCCGAAGGATACGGGCCGGACGTGGCGGCGGAAATTCGCGCTGATCGAATAAAGGCCATCAGACATGGCGAAGAAGTCAAAACCGCCAAAGAACTCCGCCGCGAACAGGCGGAGAAAGACAAGCCCTTTGCCGAAATTGCGGATGCATATTTTGACATCAAGGGGCCGACCCTCAAAGGGCTGACCACGGATCGCAACCGTTACCTCAAACACCTCAAACCGCTGTTCGGCAAGCGAAGCGTCTCGAAAATCACGCCCCAGATGGTGGAGGAGCTGCGCAAATCCCTGAGCGAACGCAAACCGGCCACTCTCTGGAATACTCTTGAGCTTCTGCGGCGCATCATCAATTTTGGCGTCAAGACCAACCGCTGCCCCAATCTTGCCTTTCAAATCGAAATGCCCGTCAAGGACAATGAGGTTATTGAGCATCTGACGCCGGAAGAAACTCGCCGCTTTCTGGATTGCGCCCGCACATGGCCAGCCCGCGATGTGGGCAATATGCTCTTGCTGGCCTTTTTTACCGGTATGCGGCGCGGGGAGATGTTCAAGCTGCAAGATGAGGACGTGGCCTTTGACCTCAAGCTCATTCGTTTGCGCGATCCCAAGGGCAGAAAAACCCTCTCCATCGGTATGAGTTCTCTGGTGGAAGAACTGTTACAAGAACAAATGGCATGGCGTGACGAACATTTTCCCGGCAGCCCCTATGTTTTCCCCGGCAAAAACGGCGAGATGCGCAAAGACTGCACAGCGGTTGACCGCTTCCGCAAGGCGGCGGGCCTGCCGCCCAAGTTCCGGCCCTTCCACGGGCTGCGGCATCACTTTGCCGTAAGCCTCGCCAACAGCGGCAAATTCAGCATGGACATGATCTCGGAAATGCTGACACACAAGAATGTAGATTTCACCAAAAAGAAGTATGCCCAATTCCTGCCGGAGACCTTGGCCGCTGCCAGCAACGCGGCGGCGGACATCCTCTCCGGCCAACGGTAACTTTTGCGGCTGTTCCGATTATCGTGTACACATAGTGAGGAAAAAGATAGTATTGTAAGGAGCAGGCATGGCATTCACACTTCAAACGCTCAGGGAACAGGCCGCCGCAGGCGAGGACAGCACACGCCAGTTCAAGTCCCGAATCGACAATGCGGATTCTCTGGCTGCGGAAATGGCCGCCTTCGCCAATGCCAACGGCGGCGTAATTTTTATCGGCGTGCAGGATGATGGAACACTGTCCGGCATAACATCCCGAGAATTGCATGATGCGAACCAGTTGATCGGCAACGCCGCCAGCCAGCATGTCCGCAGCCCGCTTGTGGTGCAGACGCAGAACATTCTTCTCGAAAATGGAAATGTGGTTATCGCCCTGACCGTTCCTGCAGGAATGGACAAGCCCTACTTTGACAGGAAAGGCGTCATCTGGCTGAAAGCCGGGGCGGACAAGCGACGTATCAATTCTAAAGAGGAACTGCGCCGTCTTTTTCAATATACCAGCCAATTCCATGCCGATGAATTGCCCACAAAGGCGGGCATTAACAAACTGGACAAGCTGCTGTTCCGGGATTTTTTGAAAAAGCGGTATGACAGTGACTTCCCGGATACCCACGCAGAACAACTGCGCCTGCTGCAAAATCTGAACCTCGCCGCTGGCGATGGCAATCTCAATCTGGCCGGAGTGCTGCTTTTTGCCGAACAGCCGGAGCTGATTTTTCCGCAGTTCGTGGCAAAAGGCGTCCGCTTTCCGGGAATTGCCGTTCATGCTGACAGCTACGATGACACCGAAGATTTTGAAGGTCCGTTGAGCAGACTTTTCAAGGACGCCCTGGCTTTTGTCATGCGCAACCTGCACAAGGTACAGGGCAAGAATGGCGTCAACTCACCGGGTACGCCGGAAATACCGGAACAGGTTTTTGAGGAACTGCTGGTCAACGCCCTTGTACACAGGGATTATCTTGTCAGCGCGCCCATCCGCATTTTCATTTTTGATGACCGCGTGGAAATCATCAGCCCCGGCACGTTGCCGAACAATCTGACCATAGCCAATATCAAAGCCGGCAATTCCAATATCCGCAACCCCATCCTGATTTCTTACGCCGCCAAGGGGCTTTTGCCCTACCACGGCATCGGCTCCGGCATTCTGCGCGCTCTTAAGGCATGGCCGGATATTGATTTTGAAGACGATCGGGAGAGTTCGCTGTTCAAGGCCATTGTACGCAGAACCCACCGGCCTGCGGAAAACACTGGGGTACTTGCACCAGAACTTGCATCAAAAACACAAAATTTGCACCAGAAACAAGGGCTTTCTGATGCAACTCTGCGCGATATTGCACCGGAAATTGCACCAGAACTTTTTGCGCTCCTTGAGCATATCTCCGCCAATCCGCGCATAACCACAACCGAACTCGCTACTGTTCTAAACGTGAGCCGACGCACGATTCTTTACAGAACAACCATGCTCAAGAAAAAGGGCATCTTGCGCCGCATCGGTCCCAGCAAGGGCGGACAATGGGAGATTCTCCCATGAAGTTTGTTCCCAACGGTTCGATTATCAAATTTCTGCTGATTGCTGTTCTGGGCTGTGGCCTTGCCTTTCTCATGGCATGGCTGACAACCATGTTTACCGTTATTAAAATTACGCAAGGCGTTTCACTTGCAGGAGTAGCGCTGATACTGCTCTGGTGCGTCGTGATCGGCGGGGCCGCTGTTTGGAGCATCTGCGCCTTTTGTGCGCTTTATGTGGGAACATGGCGCAAACATCACGTTGATCACGCAATCCGTCTGAGTGAAGCCATGCTCATGCTGCATGCTTCCACGAACCATGAACAGTTGGAAGCGCTTCGCCATTATCGTATCCGGGTGTTCAAAAGTCATGAAGCAATCCCGGCGGGAGGAAAACTCGGCGTGGATTGCCGTGAAGTTTCCAACTTTCTTTCTCCCATGCTCTTTGGGTTCAATAAGTTTTTTGCTCTCGGATCGCCCGAATATTGTTGCGATGCCACACAACTTTCCGCAATTGTGGAGGAAAATCAGACGCGCTGGTGTGGCGAAAGCAGTGTAGCTCCAAGCTGTGATGCCGCAAAACTCAACAGGGAGATTGAAGAGCTGAAAAAGAAATACAAGGAAATGACGGAGAAATATACCAGCGCAGCGGGACGAGAAGGCAAATTAAAAAGCGAAATCGAACAAATGGAAGCACATATACACATTCTTGTCATATTAGCGAATAAGGTTACCAGAGAATTCACCCACCCACTCGCCAAACACGAAATTATGCGCCAATACAAGGAAATCGGCAAGACGTTGGGGGTTGAAAACGCTCCGGGCAATTACATAGAAATTTTTCGCAAGGCAATGCCGAAAGAGTATATCAACCACGGCGGAGCGCCTATTCAAAATCCCTGAAAGGCAAGAAACCTGACCTGCTCAGGTTCGCAGCCCTCAACTTGTCCCCGTTATAACATAGTAAAATAACATAAAAATTATCAACCTCCCTTTCTTAGGCCTAAGAAAGGGAGGTTTTGTTTCGCCTTTGCTAACACCCCGTCTGTTCAGCGTTTTCCTCTGGGCATAGGGTGTGTTCTCTCCAGATGCTTCTGGATGGATTCATACACTTCAGCCTGAATACAGGGAGATGCTGATGGCGACCAAAAAATTATCACCGCAAGAAGTTGCCGACATGTACGGCGTGAAGACATGCACACTGGCCCGCTGGCGCTGTAAAAAAGTTGGCCCGCGCTACGCCAAGCTCGGCAGCCGTGTCATGTACGACATAGAAGACCTTGAAGACTGGTTTGCGTCACGCTGCGTCCATACCAGAGATTCCGCCCCTCAATTGAGGAAGCGATAATGAGCGCCGACATTCTGCACAGTTTTGGCGAGTGTCTGCGTGCAGCGGGGCTGGAGATCGAGGCCGTGCAGGCCGACGGCCTCCTGCACCGCTGTGGCACAGCGGACAGGCCCCATCGCAGGGACGGAGCGTACAAGGCGTTTCTGGATACTCCGGCCTCCATCTGGTGGAAAAACTGGCGCACCGGCGATGAAGGTACATGGACATACAAGCCAGAAAAAGAACTGACCGCAGCCGAACGGGATGCCCTGCGTGAACGCATTCGGGCCATCAAAGCGCACAAGGAAACCGAGCAGAACCGCCGCTGGCAGGCCGCCGCCAAACTGGCCGCGAGCATCTGGAACTGTTCCCGAAACGCCGGGGACGACCATCCCTACCTGCAACGGAAGGGAGTCCCGGCCATCGGATTGCGCCGAACAAAAGATGGGCGTCTGATTGTGCCTGTCCTGAACCAGTCCGGCAGAATACAAAGTCTGCAATTCATCCTGCCGGAAAAACCTGCCGAAGGGACGGACAAGTTCTTTCTCAGGGGAGGACGCACGGGGGGAGGCTTCTTTTCCCTTTCCGCCGGAGACGGAAAGAAAGACGGCCCCCTCTTGATTGCCGAAGGATATGCCACGGCGACCAGTCTTCATCTGGCGACCGGTTATGCCTGTCTTGTGGCCTTCAACGCCGGGAATCTGAAAGCCGTGGCCGTCATGGCCAGAGAGAGGTATGCAAAGCGTGAAATCATCCTCTGTGCCGATAACGACACGGAGACACAAGGGAATCCCGGCAAGGAAGCGGCTTCCCGAGCTGCGCAGGCCGTGGGCGGCAAGCTGGCCGTCTGTCCGGCTCATGAAGGCAGGGCAGCGGATTTCAACGATCTGCACCGGCTGCGTTCCATTGAGACCGTCCGGGCCGTTGTGGAAGAAGCGCGAAAGCGGGATGACGCCTGCCCCATGCCGGAAGGCTTTTTTCTGGTGAAGGAAGGCGGACGCGCCGGACTGTACAAGCTGGAGACCAGATCGGACGGAGACAGTCAGGAAATCCGGCTTGGTCCTCCGCTTCTGGTCAAAGGCATGACACGGGGAGCGGATGGCAACGAATGGGGCCTGATGCTGGAATGGATTGACCCGGACGGCAACAGGCACGCATGGGCCATGCCCGTGGAAATGCTGTTCCGGCAGGGAAACGACTGGTACAGCATACTGGCCTCCGGCGGCTGGTTCGGCAATCCGTCCACCCGGTCGAAGCTGGCGGTATTTCTGTCCACGGTCCGGCCCCTTCGACGGATACGCTGTGTTTTGCGCACGGGCTGGCATGAATCCGTCTACGTGCTTCCCGATACCGTTTACGGCGTGACGGAGGAAGACACCGTGCTGCAATCCTCGCAGCATGGCGGATTGTACCGTACGTCTGGAACAATGGAAGGCTGGCGGGAGATAGCGGAATTGTGCGTCGGCAACTCCCGCCTCGGTTTCGCGTTGTGCGCGGCCTTCGCCGGGCCTTTGCTTCGCCCGGCCGGTCTGGAAGGCGGCGGCTTCAGTTTTGAGGGCGGCTCATCCTCCGGCAAGACCACGGCCCTTCAGATCGCCGCCTCCGTCTGGGGCGGCCCTGAACATGTCCGAAGCTGGAGGGCTACAGACAACGGTCTTGAAGGCATCGCCGCCCTGCACAACGACAATGTGCTGATTCTGGATGAAATGGGGCAGGTCAACGGGCGTGTTCTTGCCGAATGCGCCTACATGCTGGCCAACGGACAGGGCAAGGGCCGCTCGAATCGTGAAGGCGGGGTTCGTCGTTCCCAGAACTGGCGTCTGCTCTTTCTCTCCAGCGGCGAACTTGGGCTTTCCGACAAGCTGGCCGAGAACGGTCTGAAATCCAGAGGCGGGCAGGAAGTGCGTTTCGTGGGGCTGCCTGTGGACTCGTCCATGCTCACCAGCCTGCATGGTCTTCCCGATGCCGGAGCCGTGGCCAATCGCATCAAACAACTTGCTTCCGAACATTACGGCCATGCGGGGCATGATTTCCTGCAAAAGCTGACGCAGACCGAAACACTGAATACTGTCCGGTCGGAAATAGGCACGGCAATGGCCGATGCCGTCAGGCATCTTGTTCCCGAAGGCGCTGACGGACAGGTACGACGTGTGGCCATGCGTTTTGCCCTGTGCGGCATGGCCGGAACGCTGGCCATACGACTGGGCATCCTTCCCGCCACTCTGGACGTGCTGAACTGCATCGAAACCTGCTTCCGGGACTGGCTCACGGCAAGAGGAGGTACCGGAGCCTCTGAAGATGCCGCCATCCTTTCCACGGTACGGCTGTTCATCGAACAGCACGGCGCAAGTCGCTTTCAGGACATGGATACGCAAATGTCCACCTGCATCAACCGGGTGGGATTTCAGCGCACTCGCAACGGCACGACCGAGTATCTGATACTTCCGGAGAGTTTTCGGGCCGAAGTCGTCAGGGGATACGCAGAGGCAAGAGCTGTGCGTGTTCTGCGTGAAGCTGGATGGTTACGCACTCCTTCTAAAAACAGACTGAAACATCAGGAAAGGCTTCCTGGTCTAGGGCGCGTGCGTGTCTACATTGTTTGTTTGCCTGATGACCCGGATGAAGAAACTGCTCCTGCCTTGCCTGATTGAGCGGTGACAGTGGTGACAATGGTGACAAACCTACAGCCGCAAGGGGTTACGCCTGTCACCACTGTCACCATTGCATATTTGAGTGGTGACAGCCGAAAAGCATTGCCATTGCTCGATTGTCACCACTGTCACCGTTGTCACCACTGAAAATGAGTAAAGGGAAAAAACCATGTCCTACCTCGTACTCCACATGGACAAATTCAAGAAGGAGGCCATACGCGGCATCCAGAGTCACAACCGGCGGGAACGGGAGAGTCACAGCAATCCCGATATTGACTACGACAGAAGCGCGGCGAACTACGAGCTGCACGAAACCGCAGCATCGAACTATGCCGAAGTCATTCAGAACCGTATTGACGACCTCCTGCTGGTCAAGGCCGTGAGAAAGGACGCCGTGCGCATGTGCGGGCTTATCGTCACCTCGGACAAGGCGTTTTTTGATGCTCTCACGCCGGAGGAAACAAGGCGTTTCTTTGAGGAGAGCAAAGCCTTTCTCACGGAATTTGTGGGCGCGGAGAATGTCGTTTCCGCCATGGTTCACATGGATGAAAAGACGCCGCACATGCACTTCCTTCATGTGCCGGTGACGCCGGACGGAAGGCTCAACGCCAACAAAATCTATACCCGTCAGAGTCTGCGGAAACTGCAAGCCGAGCTTCCCGCTCATCTGCAAAGCCGGGACTTCGTCATTGAACGCGGCGTGGAACAGACTCCCGATTCCGCGAAAAGGCATCTGGATACCCGCGAGTTCAAGCAGCAACAGGAAGCATTGGAGAAACTGATTCAGGAATCCGAAGAGACTTCCCGAAATTCACGGCAGCTTATCAGCGCATTGGAACAGCGTGAGGAAGAGTTGAGAAAGTGCCTTGAAGAGTATGAGCGACAGGCTGAGGAGGCGGAAAAGGTTCTTCGGGAAGATTCCTCTCTGCCGAAAGCCTCTCTTTTTAATTATCCGTCTGTGCTTGAGAAAGCCTCTTCTCTTATTGAAGAGCTGAAAAAAGCGCTTGCCGTCAAACACCTTGTCCAGCAGCGGGAAGAAACACTGCAACGGGAAGTGGATACCCTTCGCGGAAAACTGACGCGGCTTGAAGCGGGATACACGGCCCACAGAAAACAAAGCCATGAGGAAAAAAAGGAGCTGGAGAATCAGTTGAAGAAAATGAAGAGAATCATGGCGGGCTATCGGGAGTTTTTGCTTCTGCCGGAAATCCGGCCGCTGCATATCGAGTTCGTGGAGCGCAGGCGCGCCGAACAGCTCCAACGTCAGCAGGAAGAGGAACGGCAGCGGCAGGAGCAGGAAGCGCGGGACAGGGAGCGTCGGCAGGCGCACTCCACCCGTGGCATGAGAATGAGGTAAGGCGTCGGGGGGAAATCTTCGCACAGGCCGAAGATATAGCCCACTATGCTTCACTTGCGTGAAGCGTGGGCGACCGTCCCGCTCGACCGGAAAGACAAATCATCAATCCGGGGCATGGCCCCGGCGAAACACTGGAGGAAGCTTCATGACCATCACCGTCACGCAGCTGAAGGAAATCAGACAGGAGTTTGCGACACTCAAACCCGCTTCTGTCACGCTGGACGGGAATCGAACCATGTCCATGAAGGAAGCCGTCTTCGCTCTGGCCCCGACGCTGGAGCGAATGAAGAAGCGCGGCTTCGACACACAGGAGATTGTCGAGCGCTTGCACGAAAAGGGTATTGAGGTGAAACCCCAAACCCTGACCAAGTATCTGACCGAAGCCAGACGGCAACGGGAAGGACGAAAGGCAAAGAGGCAAGACACACCCCCGCCGCCTCCGAAACGCGAACAACGCTCCAGCTTCATTACTCCTGATATACCCGATGATGAACTGTGAACAAGAATCCATTGAGAGGAGAAACCATTATGGCAGGAGCTTACGGATATATTCGCGTATCCAGTACGGATCAGAACGAAAGCCGTCAGCGCATCGCCCTTGAGCGGCAGGCCATCCGGTCAGACCGCATTTTCATGGACAAACTGTCGGGCAAGGATTTTCAGCGCCCGCAGTATCAGGCCATGCTCAAAAAGCTCAGAGCCGGGGATCTGCTCTGCATTACGAGCATTGACCGGCTGGGCAGAAACTATGAGGAAATTCTGGAACAGTGGCGGATAATTACCAAAGAGAAGCGCGTGGATATCCTCGTTCTGGACATGCCTCTGCTTGACACCCGGCGCGACAAAAACCTGCTCGGTACCTTTATTGCCGATCTTGTTTTGCAGGTGCTTTCCTTTGTGGCTCAGAACGAACGGGAGAATATCCGTAGCAGGCAGGCCGAAGGTATCGCTGCAGCCAAAGGGCGCGGTGTGCGTTTTGGACGCAAAATCAAACCCCTGCCGGACAACTTTCTGGAAAATTGCGACCTCTGGCGCAATGGCCAAATCTCAGGGCTGGAAGCGGCCAGAAGATGCCGAATGCCTCAAAGCACCTTTTACCGGAAAGCTGGACGGCTTCGGGAAAATGACGCTAATAGTGTCTAACAAGGTGTACTTTTTGGGAAAATCAATTTTTCTTCCTTTAGGTAAAAAAATAGTCGCTGTCAAACCTCGCTGGATAATAAAATTCTCCTTCGCCCCTCGTCCTCTCAAAGTACAGTTTTTGGGGAATGGGTGTGGGGCCAATGGCAACATCTCTCCAAGTTAAATCAAAACAGCGCGTGGCCGCGCATGGCGAAGTCTTCACCGCCGAACGGGAAGTCAAAGCCATGTGCGATCTCGTTGCTGATGAATGTTCCCGTATAGACAGTCGTTTCCTTGAGCCCGCCTGCGGCAATGGTAACTTTCTTGCCGAAGTGCTTCGACGCAAGCTGGAAGTCGTAAAAAGACGTTACGGAAAAAGCAGGCACGAGTATGAGCGCTACGCTGTTTTGGCACTGTCCAGCCTCTATGGCGTAGATATTCTGGGTGACAACGCGGAAGATTGCCGTATTCGACTCCTGAAACTTTGGTGTGAAGAATACGCCACGGCACTTGCCTCACCCGTTGGTGGAGATTTGCTTGCTTCTGTAAGGTACATTCTGGAGCGCAATATTCTGTGCGGCGATGCCCTCACGCTGCTTCGCTCCGATGGGACTCCCATCATTTTTTCCGAGTGGTCGTTCATTTCCGGTGACCTGATAAAACGTCGAGACTTTCGTCTTGATCAGCTCATGAAAGGCGAGGCGGAAAAGCAGAAGCGGCAGAATGTGCTTTTTATGCCCGGCTGGGAATACGACGCCGATCTCGACACGCTGATTCCATCCCCCATTCAGGAATTCGAGCCCATCGAATACTGGAGACTGTGCCATGCATGATCTTCAGCATAACCCCGATGTTTTAAGCTGTCTGGCTAATCTTTCGAGTGATGAAGTCTTCACTCCTCCAGAAGTCGCCAATGCCATGCTTGATATGCTCCCGCAAGAATTGTGGCAGGACTCAAAAGCGACATTCCTTGACCCTGCCTGTAAGTCTGGCGTGTTTCTGCGCGAGATTGCCAAACGCCTCATCGAAGGGTTGAAGGACGAAATTCCCGACTTACAGACTCGTCTCGACCATATCTTCCAAAAGCAGCTCTACGGTATCGCCATTACGGATCTTACGGCCCTTCTTTCGAGACGCTCTCTCTACGGAAGTAAACGGGCCAATAGTAAATATTCTTTTTCGCGCTTTGATACGGCAGAAGGACTTATTCGGCTGAACCCAACATTACATCACACATGGAAGAATGGCCGTTGTGAATTCTGCGGAGCATCGCAAAGCGAATATGACCGTAGTAGCACACTGGAATCTCATGCCTATGAATTTATCCATACTCATAGTCCAGAGGCAATATTTAATATGAAATTTGATGTTATTATAGGTAATCCTCCGTATCAATTGAGTGATGGTGGTGGAAATGGTGCAAGTGCCAAGCCAATTTATCATATTTTTGTCCAACAAGCAAAAAAAATGAATCCAAGATTTATTATTATGATCACACCTTCTCGATGGTTTTCAGGAGGAAAAGGATTGGATGATTTTAGACAAAGTATGCTCTCAGATAAAAGAATTCGCATTATTCACGATTATTTGGAAGCTTCTGAATGTTTCAGTGGTGTTCAGATAAAAGGTGGTGTTTCATTTTTTTTATGGGATAGGTTATATAAAGGTAAGTGTGATGTTTATTCACATATTAATAACACTGTTTCTAAAATGACACGAAATCTTCTTGAAAAAGGTTGCAATACCTTCATTCGATTCAACAAGGCTATTAATATTTTACATAAGATTCATTCCGGTGGAGAGGTTTCATTTTCTGAACTCGTAAGTTCGAGAATGCCATTTGGTCTTCCGAACACTTTCAAAGGTAATCGTAAAAAAACATTAGATACCGATGTATTAGTTTTTGTAAGCGGAAATGAAAGTAATGTTAAAGGAAGTGTATCTTTTATTCCACGCGATCAGATTCCAAAGGGAGATGAAATAATAGACTGTCACAAAGTATTTATTGCTAAGGCAGGAAGTGGAAGCGACACTTTTCCTCATCTTATTTTGGGAAAACCTTTTTATGGAAGTCCAAATACAGCATGTAATGAAAGCTATCTTGTTATCGGACCTTTTTTAAATAAAAAAGAATGCTTAAATGTAATTTCATATATTGCTTCAAAATTTTTTCGTTTTCTTGTTCTTCTAAAAAAAGGTACTCAAAACGCTGCAAAGGGAGTTTATCAACTTGTTCCTATTCAAGACTTCTCCAAGCCTTGGACGGATGCTGAACTCTACACCAAATACGGCTTAGATGAAGAAGAAATAGCCTTCATTGAGTCCATGATAAAACCTATGGATGTAGAGGCGTAGCTCATGGCGCAATATTTTCCCCCTCGCCCTCACCTTACGCCTTGGATTTATGCCTACAGTAATCCTGCTCCGGCATATAAGGGACTGCTTAAGGTCGGCTATACCACTCGCTCTGTAGAAGATCGAATCAAGGAGCAGTTCAACGTCGAACAGCCTGAAGGCTTGAAGCCCTACCGCATCGAATTCAAAGAGTCTGCAATGCGGAGCGATGGTTCGGCTTTTACGGATAAGGATATTCATCGCCTCCTTGAAAAATCTGGATATACTCGTGTGGGCGGAGAATGGTTTCGGTGTCGCGTGGAAGATATCAAAGACGCTGTGCTGTCTGTTCGGCATCGTATGGGGAGTATGACTGGCAGGACGCTGGATTTTGGCATGCGTCCAGAGCAGCAAGCCGCCGTGGATAAGACCTCCGTCTATTTTCAAAGCGTATCCGCAGAGGGGCGGACTCCCAAATTTCTCTGGAACTGCAAGATGCGCTTCGGCAAAACCTTTGCTGCGTATCAGCTTGCCCGAAAAATGGGCATGAAGCGTGTCCTTGTGCTGACATTCAAGCCGGCAGTTCTCAGTGCATGGGAGGAGGACCTTGCTACGCACCTCGATTTCGAAGGCTGGCAGTTCATTGCCCGCAATACTGAGCTTACTTTTGAAAAAGCCGATAAATCTCAACCTATTGTTTGCTTCGGCTCTTTTCAGGATTTTCTTGGAGTCAACCGGGCCACTGGAGGCATCAAGTCGCGCAATGAATGGGTGCATACTTCCAACTGGGATTTGGTCATCTTTGACGAATATCACTTCGGTGCCTGGCGTGAAAACGCCAAGAAGCTTTTTGAGCAGGAGGATGACGACACCTACGACAGCTTTGACGTGGAACATTACGACCGGGGCAATGCCTGCGACGAACAGGATTTGCCCATTACAACGAAATATTATCTTTTTTTGTCCGGCACTCCGTTCCGAGCGCTGAATTCCGGTGAGTTTATCGAAGAGCAGATATTCAACTGGACATATTCTGATGAACAGAAGGCTAAAGCCAGCTGGCAGGGCGACAAAAATCCGTATGCTTCCTTGCCCGGCATGGTTATGATGACATACCAGCTACCCGAAAATATTCGCCGCATCGCCATGCAGGGAGAGTTCAATGAGTTTGATCTCAACGAGTTTTTTGCTGCACAAGGTACTGGATCGGGTGCAGAGTTTGTCCATAAGGATCAAGTGCAGAAATGGCTGTCGCTTATTCGTGGAGCCTATGAGGAAACACTGGTCGGGGATTTGAAGCTCAGAAAGTCGAAACCCGTGATGCCTTTTGCAGATGTACGCCTTCTGAATGTACTTCAGCACACCTTGTGGTTTCTACCGAATGTGGCATCCTGTTATGCCATGAAAAATCTTTTGAAAGGTAAGCAGAATGTCTTTTACCATGACTACGCGGTGAACGTTTGTGCAGGGGCTGAGGCAGGGCAGGGGGCGGAAGCGTTAAAGCCAGTTTTGGCCTCCATGAAGGGAGATCCGTTCCACAGCAAGACCATTACGCTTTCCTGCGGTAAGCTGACAACCGGCGTAACGGTGAAGCCGTGGACCGGTATATTCATGCTTCGAAATTTGAGCAGTCCTGAGACCTATTTTCAGGCGGCGTTCCGCGTGCAGAGCCCGTGGGAAATATCAACGGATGGAGGACAGAAGGAAATCGTCAAGAAAGAGTGCTATGTTTTCGACTTCGCTCTTGATCGCGCCCTTCGCCAGATAGCCGATTACAGTTGCCGTCTCGATGTACAGGGGCGTGACCCGGAAAGCAAGGTCGGTGAGTTCATCAGCTTCCTGCCGGTCATAGCTTATGACGGCATGGCCATGAAGCAGATAAGCGCACGCGAGATTCTTGATATGGCTATGGCAGGTACATCTGCTACTCTGCTGGCCAAACGCTGGGAAAGCGCGTTGCTCGTCAATGTGGATAACGACACGTTGGCGCGCCTGATGGCAAATAAGGAGGCCATGGATGCACTCATGAAAATTGAAGGCTTCCGCAGTTTGAACGAAGATATCAAGACCATTATTGCGAAGTCTGAGGCCGTAAAAAAGACAAAGAAAAAGGGTGAGGATCTGCCGCCGGAAAAGAAGCGTCAACTGACGCAGGAAGAGAAAGAGTATAAAAGTAAGCGTAAGCAGATCCAAGAAAAACTCATTAAATTCGCCACGCGTATCCCAGTGTTCATGTATCTTACTGATTACCGTGAGCAGTGCTTGAAGGATGTCATCACCCAGCTGGAACCTGAATTATTCCAGCGTGTGACGGGGCTGGCGGTAAAAGATTTTGATCTGCTCGTTTCCCTTGGTGTTTTCAACGATGCCCTTATGAACGATGCCGTTTACAAGTTCAAGCGGTATGAAGACGCCAGTCTCTGCTATACCGGCATAGACCTGCACGAAGGTGAAAAGCGTGGGGGTTGGGACACGGTCATCACGAGGGAGGAGTTCAAGAACGTGTTTGGGTAACACAGGTACTTCTCTCCTTAACAACTTGTAGCCTTCTCGTATAAAAGAGTGGGCTGTCCTAGCTCTTTTTTTCTAGCTAGGACAACCCACTTCTATTCTTGTTGAACTCAGATAATTGTTAGGAAATGGTTAGGAATGGGGTAAGACGCGCCCTCAAGTGAGTTACTGTCTCAGCGAGAAGAGCACAGCCCGGAATACCCCTCCGGTATGTTTCCATTGGACGCAGCGCAAGCGTCAGCACTTATCTTCCCCTTCTGGTTAGAAATAGGTTAGAAAAATGAAAAGGCACTTACGGTTAGAAAACTGTAAGTGCCTGATTTTCTTGGTTGCGGGGGCAGGATTTGAACCTACGACCTTCGGGTTATGAGCCCGACGAGCTACCGAGCTGCTCCACCCCGCGACGCGGTAGCATTCGCACGTCATCCGTGCGAGAATTTCTTTCTAGCTAAAAGCCCCCTGCCTGTCAATAAAAAAATCATTTTTGGGCAAATTTTTTTATTGCCGTTCTCCGGGACCTTGTTTGCAAAAAGCTACATCTGTCTGAAATCGCTTGTGTTTCTGTTCAGGATCGGGCCTGTGCCGCTTCCCTGCGCATCCAGAGCGGCAGCAGGCAGAGCAACAGGGCCGCTGCCGCGAGGTAGGCAGCATCCATGCCCCAGAGGTCCTGCACGCTGTAGGCCAGTACCGGGCCCGCAGCCGCGCCGCAATCCACGATGAAGGCATAGGAGGCCAGCGTATGCGTGGGATGGCCGTGCCGTTCGGCCGTATCCGAGGCGGCGGCATCGGAGAGGGTGGCCAGGCCCGTGGCGCAGAGCTGCGAGCAGAGCAGCAGCGGCAGCCACAAGGGCGCGGGCAGGTACAGGGCCACCAGGGCCAGCGCACAGGCGCCGCCGCCAAGGCAGGCGCACAGCACCGGGCCCCGGCCGCGCGGGCCGTCGGAAAGGCGGCCGAACCACGGCGCCAGCCACGGTTCCCAGAGCCAGCGCAGGGCCTGCAACGTGCCGGCCAGGGTGGCGCAACCGATGACGAGGCCGCCGGCAAGGGCCAGCTCGCCCACGTGCAGGGCCACCATGCGGCTGAGGGTGGCGGCGTAGATGCCCTGGAAGACCAGGGCCACCAGCAGCCCGGTGATGAAGGCACGCCGCATGTCGGGGTGGCGCAGGTGCAGGCCCGAAAGCAGGGACGTGGCGGCCTGGCTTGCCGCTCCGGTGGCGCGGCCGCTGCGGGGGATGCGGGTCAGGGCCAGCGGCAGGCCCGTCAGCGTCAGGGCGCCGAAGAGCAGGGCCACGGTGGAGAAGCCCAGCAGATCGGCCAGGAGGCCGCCGCCGATCATGCCCAGCAGGCTGCCCAGGCGCACGAGGCCGTTGTAGCTGCCCATGAGATAGCCGCGATTGTCCTTGCGGGAGGCCGCCATCAGGGCGAACAGGGAGCCGAGGCGCAGGAGCGTCCAGGCCAGGCCCCAGAGGCAGCGCAGCAGCAGCCAGAGCGCAAAGGACTGGGCCACGCCGTACAGCAGGGTGGTCGAGGCGGCCAGCACCACGGCCAGGGCCATGCCGGTGCGCTGGTCGATGCGGGTATAGAGCAGGCGCACCAGCGGGTTGAGCGGCAGACGCACCAGCCGGTTGACGGCCAGCAGCACGCCCACCTGCCAGAGCGCGGTCAGGCCGCATTCCTGCCAGAACAGGGGCAGGGCGATGTAGAGCATGGTGTCGCCGGTCAGGCAAAAGGCCGAGACCACGGCCATGCTGCGGGCCAGACGCCGGGCTGCGGCGTCATCGGGGCAGGATGGGGAAGGAGCGCTCATGGGCCTGTCCTGTGGCACGGGCTCAGTCCGGACGTCGGGCCAGTGCGGCCACGGCCAGCCGGGCCAGCAGTTCCAGGCCCCGGGGCAGGACGCTCTCGTCAAAGGTGAAATGGCTGGTGTGATGCCCGTCGGGTCTGTCGGCACCCAGCTGCAGATAGGCCGCCAGACCGCCGTCTTCCTGCACCTTGTTCATGAACCAGCCAAAGTCCTCCGATGCCCAGAAGTCGGCCTTGCGGCGCACTTCGCGGAAGCTGCCCATGTCCCGGGCCGTGCGTTCCACCAGATCCACCAGCTCGGGGCTGGACATGGCGCCCGGGCAGTGGCTCTGGCAAAGGAAGCGGCTGCGGCAGCCGTGCATGCGCGCCGCGCCGTCCACCACGCGCCGGGCCTCGGCCAGCATGTAGCCGTTGATGTCCCCGTTCTCGCCGCGGGTCTCGCCGCGCAGCCAGGCCTTGGCCGGGATGATGTTGGGGGTCTCGTTGACGTGCATCTCGCCCACGTTGATACGTGAGGCGCCCTGACCGTGGCGGGCGATGGCCAGCAGGTTGGTCACGGCCGTACAGGCGGCCAGCAGGGCGTTGCGGCCTTCGTGCGGGGCCAGCCCGGCATGGGCGCTCTGGCCGGTGAAGAAGACTTCGAAATTGGTGGTGGCCAGGAATTTGTCCGTACCGCAGACCAGATCGCCGCTGCGGCTGGCCTGCATGCTCAGGTGCAGGCCGAACAGGGCCCGGACGCCGTCCACGGCCCCGGCGGCCACCATGCCGGGCGCGCCTTCGCCCTCTTCCTCGGCAGGCTGGAAGATCAGGCGGATGCGGCCGCTCAGGTGGCGTGACAGTTCGTCCCGCAGGCCGCCCAGCAACCGGGCCAGTTCCACGCCCAGGGCCACATGACCGTCATGCCCGCAGGCATGCATGCAGCCCGCATGGCAGGAGGCGAAGCCTTGCGCCGCAGGGAAGTGATCCTTGTCCGTGGCTTCGGTGATGCCGGCGTTGGCGTCCATGTCGAACCGGAAGGCCACCAGCGGGCCGCGCTCGTCTTCAGGGGTGCCGGGGGAGTCCAGATCAAGGTCGCCCCACAAGCCCGTGAGGCCGCCGGCCATGCAGGCTACCAGGGTGGGGTCGGCACCCTCGTTGAGGGCCCGGCCGCTCTGGGCCGTACAGAAAGCCGCCTCGGGCTGGCGGGGACGGGCCGAAGGCCGCAGGGCATTGGCCCCCAGGGTGAGCCGGAAACCGGCATCCTGCAGGGCACGGGCCACCAGCGAAGCGGTCAGGTATTCGCCCCAGGCCGGTTCCGGGTGGCGGTGCAGATGACGGCGCAGGGCCGTCAGTCGCGGGCCGGCCTCCCCGGCCCTTCGTCGGATCTCCTCCGCAAGACGTTCCATATGGGCATCTCCTTTGACGCGGCACATTGCCAAGGCCGCCTGCACAGGATATATGCCGGAGACACGTTCATGCAAGTCGCCGGATACCTTGCGGCGGCTTTCCATTTTTCACGAGGGACCTATGCTCACCCTGATTCTCGCTGTCAGTGTCGCGGTCGTCATCTCCTTTACCTGTTCCCTGACGGAGGCGGCCCTGTACGCCGTGCCCTGGTCAGCCATCGAGAAGATCCGCAACGACGGCAGGCCCGTGGGGGAAGTGCTCTTCCGCCTGCGCAGCAATGTGGAAAAACCTATCGCCGCCATCCTCACCCTGAACACCGTGGCCAATACCGCGGGCTCCGCCGTGGCGGGCGCGGCCTTCATGGCGGCTTTCGGCGCCGAATACATGGCCCTGTTCGCCGCCGGTTTCACGGTGCTCATCCTGGCCTTCGGCGAGATCGTACCCAAGACCCTGGGCGTGGCCTATGCCACTTCCATCGCCGTGGTGCTGGCCCGGCCGCTGGAAGTGGCGGTCAAGCTGCTGACCCCGGTCATCTGGCTGACGGGCCTGCTGACCCGTTTGCTGACGCCGCCGTCCAACGGCCCGGACATCTCCGAGGACGACATCCGCGCCGTGACCAGCCTGTCGCGTCAGGCCGGGCAGATCAAGGCCTATGAGGAGGCCTACATCCGCAACATCCTGGCCCTGGACCAGAAGCGGGTCTATGACATCATGACCCCGCGCACCGTGGTCTTCTCCCTGCCCGAAGACATGACCGCCGCCGAGGCCTACAAGAACCCGCGCCTGTGGCATGTGAGCCGCATCCCCGTCTACGGCGAGGACAACGAGGATCTGGTGGGCCTGGTGGACCGCCGCACCATCCTCCACTGCCTGCTGGAAGAAAAGGGCGAGACGCCGCTCTCCGAGATCATGAAGCCCCTGCACTTCGTGCTGGAGAGCCAGACCCTGGACAAGCTGCTCAAGGAGCTGCTGCACTCGCGTTCACATTTGTTCGCCGTGCTCGACGAATACGGCGGCCTTGCCGGTGTGGTGACGCTGGAGGACGTGTTCGAGGAGATGCTCGGCAGCGAGATCATGGACGAGAGCGACAGCGTGGCCGACCTGCGCCAGATGGCCCGGCAGCGGCGCCAGGCCCTGCGGGCGGCCGGTCTGCTGGAACAGCAGAAAAAGGAAGAACAGGCGGAACAGTCCCGGTCATGACCGGGCGGCAGATGCCCTGATATGGACTGATATAATGACGAAGCCCCGGCGGAACTGCCGGGGCTTCTGCGTTTTGGAGGCAAAAAGGCTTGAGGGGAGGAAGGACCCCTCTGCTGGCGCGAGAGCGGTCCTCCCTCCCCTCAAACGCCCCTCCCTCTCCCCAGCGCGCTTTGTCAGGGGATGAAGACGCTCGTTGCATGAGGAAAGGGGGATGTCCCGCGTGACCGTGCGGGATGGAAACAGGAAACGCATGTCGTTACGGGCATCGACAGCAACGCGCGACCGAAAGGCGGCCGAAGGCCGTGCCCGTTGGCGACGGATGGAGCCTTACGGGCATCGACAGCAACGCGCGACCGAAAGGCGGCCGAAGGCCGTGCCCCGTTTTTTACAGATAGGGCGAGAACAGCCAGCAGGCGGCGTCACGCAGTTTGAGGATCAAAAGGCGTTCCTGCAGGTCTTTCAGGGTCACTTCGCGGCTGCGGGCGATGGTCATGTCCATGTGCAGGGCCATGGCGGTATGGAACTCGGGATCGAAGATCTCCATGTTCAGCTCAAAGTTCAGGCGCATGCTGCGGGCGTCCAGGTTGGCGGAACCGATCTGGCAGTAATAGCCGTCCACGGCCAGCAGTTTGGTGTGGGCAAAGGGCGGCGGCTGGAACCACACGCGCACGCCCGCTTCCAGCAGGACGGGCAGCAGGCGGAAGCTGGCCCAGTGGACGAAGGGCAGGTTGTTCTTGCCGGGCAGCACCACACGCACGCTGACCCCGCGCTGGGCGGCGCTGCGCAGCGCGGCGATGAGCTCGTGCGACGGCAGGAAATAGGGCGTCATGATGCGCACCGTATGCTGGGCGCTGCCGATGACCCCGCAATACAGGTCATTGAGCGGATCGGCCTCGGTGCCGGGGCCGTCCAGGACCATGCGGCACAGGCTGTCCCCGGACATGATGTTGCTGCTGGGCAGCAGGCTGCGCTGGTCGAATTTGCCGGTGGCAAAACCCCAGTCCAGCAAAAAGGCCCGGCGCAGCTGGTCCACGATGGGACCTTCGCAGCGGAAGTGCAGGTCCTGCACACAGCCGGGATGCTTGCTGAGGATGTGGTTGTCCGCGATGTTCATGCCGCCGGTAAAGGCCGTATCATCGCAGATGAGCAGCTTGCGGTGGTTGCGCAGGTTCAGGCTGAGGCTGGGCGGGAAAAGGCGGGGCGGCAAAAAGCTGGCCAGCTGGCCGCCGGCCTGGGGGATGCGCTTCCAGGGTTTGCGCAGGGAATAGACGGCGCCGCCGAAGCCGTCCACCAGCAGGCGCACGTCCACGCCGCGCCGGGCGGCATGGCACAGGGCCTCGGTGAAGCTCTCGCCCACGCTGCCGCCGCGGAAGATGTAGGTGGAGAGGAAGACCTGCTTGCTGGCCCGGTTGATGGCGTGCAGCATGGCCGGGTAGGCTTCGTTGCCGTTGCGCAGGGGCAGGATGCCGTTGCCGCTGCACAGGGTCTGGCCCGTCAGGCGGCGCCCCAGGATCTCTAGGGGCCATTCCTGCGGCGGCGCGATGGCCGTCCGGTGGCAGACGACTTCGGGATGGTGGGCGTAATCAGGTTCGATGGCGGCCATCTTGCGCATAAGGCGGGCCGCCAGGCTTTCGGCACGGCTGATGCCGAACAGGCAGTACAGCACGATGCCGACGCCGGGCAAAAAAAGGACCGTCACGATCCAGCCCAGCGCCGAGCGCGGATCGCGCTTGTGGAGCAGGGCATGGCAGACGGCCCCCCAGGACAGAAGGTGCGCTGCCACAAGGCCTAAAGTTCCCAGTGTCAGCACGGCGGATCGCTAGCGGCGGACAGCCAGCAGCGGAATGTCGGTATTGCGCAGCACGCGCTCGGTGATGGAACCGATGAGCATGTCGGCCAGGCCGTCACGGCCGTCGGTGTACATGACGATCATGTCCACGCCTTCTTCATGGCCCACGGTGACGATGGTGTCGGCGGCCAGGCCTTCACGCACGATATAGCGGCAGGCCACGCCTTCCTTTTTCAGGGCATCGGCCAGCGGCGCCAGCAGGGTCTCGGCCTTGGCGGTATTGGAACGTTCCAGTTCGGTATGGGCAGCGCCGCCCACCAGGTTGGGCAGGGCTTCGGTCACATGCAGCAGGATGATCTCGCCGGAGCACAGGGTCTTGGCATGGCGCAGAGCCTTGGCAGCGCGTTCGCCGGAATTTTTGCCGCTCACGGGCACGAGGACACGTTGGTAGATCATGTGGGCTCCTTGGATTGGGATGGCATTGCCCCAGAGGGCATTTCAACTAGGCATTGTCGCACGACAGGCCGATTTGTGCAAGCCTGCCGGGGCCGGGACGCCGTCATCAAAAAAAGCCCGTTCCGGGGAACAGGCTTTTTGATGACGATAGCGCGGCAAGGCCTACTGACGGACGACCAGCACGGGCAGCGGGGTGTTGCGCAGCACATGCTCGGTGATGGAACCGAACAGTCTGTCGGTCAGGTCGTCACGACCGTCCGAGAACATGACGATGGCTTCGGCGTCCATTTCCTTGGCGGCCTTGACGATGGTCTCCACGGGCAGACCGTGGCGGATGACGGTCTGATAGGGGATGCCGGCATTGTCCAGTTCGGCGGCGAGAGGAGCCAGGAGGGCTTCGGCCTTGACGGCGATGTCCTGCTGGTCGCGCATGATGTTGGGCATGGGGGATCCCACGCTGGGCGCCACGGCGTGCAGCAGGATGATCTCCTTGGGATCAAGCTTCCTGGCCTGGCTCAGGGCCTTGAGGGCGCGTTCTCCGGAATGCTTGCCGCTCACGGGCAGAAGGACACGTTCGTAACTCATGTGGACTCCTTGCATAAAATAAGAGATGGCCCTTGTGGGCGTTGAAGATTTAGTCTGGCACGACTTGCTCCTTTGTGCAAGAGGGCCTGTCGCGGCCTCCGCGCCGGGGCCGGGAACGAAAAAGGGCCGGTCAGCAGGACCGGCCCCGGTATGCGTATCAGGAGCCCATGGAGATGCGGTGGCGTTCCACCGCCGTGGCCAGCTCGGGCAGCAGGTCGGTCACGGCCTGCAGATCCTTGGCGCGTCCGGCGCTCTCCACACAGCGGGCCATGCGGCCCAGTACCCGGAAACCGTAGCTCTCGGCCTCGGCGGCCAGGCGTCCGGCGGCGTCGGCCACCAGATGCAGACGGCGCTGTTCCAGGGCATAACCGGCCTCCGCCAGATATTTGTCCATGCGCCACATGAGAGCGGGCAACGGATCCTCGGGGTCATCCGGCGGCTGGGGCCGCTGAGGCATGGGCGGCACGGGCATGCGCGGCGTGGGGGCCACGGGCCGGGACGCCGCGCGGCGTTCGATCCAGGGATTGGTCGTGGCGGGGATGTCCGCCGTGGTTCCCGGCGTCTCTTCCCGCGGAGCATCCTTCCTGGGCATGGGGCGCGGTGTGCCCTGCCGTTCCTGCGCGGTCGCTGCCGGAGCCTGCGGGCTCCTGGCTTCTTCCTTATCTTGGGGCTGGCCGTTGCCCGTGTGGAAACGGGAAAGGAAGCGCATCAGGGTGTTGGCCGCAGCCCTGGTCCGGCTGGTCTCTTCCCGGCCGCTGGCAAGAAGGGTGGTGCTGTCCGGCGTCATGTCCGGCAGGCTGGAAACGTCCTTGCTGCCGGGCACGGCCTGGGGCGCCTCTTCCACAGGCGCGCCGGGGAAGGCAGGCTGCGTCCCGGCGCCCGGGCCGGTACTGCTGCTCTTGCGGGGCTGCGGCGTGATGAGGGCCGATTTGTCCGTGGGCACCAGACTGGGCTTGCCCAGCTTGCGGGCGATCTCGTTCGGGCTGACGTCCCGGCGCAGGGGGCGGACCGTGACGACGGTCTCCACCGGAGCGGATACCGTTTCCTCCTGCCGGGGGGCAGGACGGTCGACCGGAGTGCCGATGGGCATGGGCTCGCCGACCCATTCACCGGCATGGCGCAGGCTGGGGCTCACATAGCCACCGGCAAGGGGACTGGCGGCCGCCTCGACAGACGGGAAGGCAGGAGCCCTCGTGGCAGAGGCGGCCTGTGCATCGGCGACCGGAGCTTCCGTGCGCTCCTTTTCGTCGACCGTGGCTCCCGTCGCGTCATCGGCCGGGGCCGCAGCGGCAGCATCCGCCGTCTCCTGCTGGGGCAGGGGCTCTTCCCGCGTCATATCGGCCACCGGTGCGACGGGTCCTGCTTCCTTCACCGGGGCTTCCGGCATGGCAGCCTCGTTCGTTTCCGCCATTTCCGCCACCGGCACGGACGGGAAGTCCGGCGCCGCAGGTGCGGGGGCCGGGGCGACGTCTTCGGCCGCCTCGGGAGCGTTTTCGCTCTCCTGCACAGGGCTGTCCGCAGACGCGGCTTCCTCCGGCTGTACGGCATCGGACATCGGCGCTTCGGCAGCATCCGTAGGCGCGTCGCCGGTCTGTACGTCATCAGCGGGCAGGGCCTGTTCGGCCGCAGCCTCCCGGGCCGGAGCCGGGAACGCCGGAGCGCTCGGGGGCACCGCGGCGGCTTCGTCCTGTGCGGAGGGCGTCACGTCAGTGTCGGCCACCGTTTCCGCACCAGCTTCATCCGTGCTGTCCATTTCATCGGACAGGGTTTCAGCAGCGTCATCGGCCGGGGCCGCAGCGGCAGCATCCGCCGTCTCCTGCTGGGGCAGGGGCTCTTCCTGCGTCATATCGGCCGCCGGTGCGGCGGGTCCTTCTTCCTTCACCGGGGCTTCCGGCATGGCAGCCTCATTCGTTTCCGCCGTTTCCGGCATCGGTACGGACGGGAAGTCCGGCGCCGCAGGCGCGGGGGCCGGGGCGACGTCTTCCGCCGCCTCGGGAGCGTTTTCGCTCTCCTGCACAGGGCTGTCCGCAGACGCGGCTTCCTCCGGCTGTACGGCATCGGACACCGGCGCTTCGGCAGCATCCGTAGACGCGTCGCCGGTCTGTACGTCATCAGCGGGCAGGGTCTGCTCGGCCGCAGCCTCCCGGGCCGGAGCCGGGAACGCCGGAGCGCTCGGGGGCACCGCGGCGGCTTCGTCCTGTGCGGAGGGCGTCACGTCAGTGTCGGCCACCGTTTCCGCACCCGCTTCATCCGTGCTGTCCATTTCATCGGACAGGGTTTCAGCAGCGTCATCGGCCGGGGCCGCAGCGGCAGCATCCGCCGTCTCCTGCTGGGGCAGGGGCTCTTCCTGCGTCATATCGGCCGCCGGTGCGGCGGGTCCTTCTTCCTTCACCGGGGCTTCCGGCATGGCAGCCTCATTCGTTTCCGCCGTTTCCGGCATCGGTACGGACGGGAAGTCCGGCGCCGCAGGCGCGGGGGCCGGGGCGACGTCTTCGACCGCCTCGGGAGCGTTTTCATTTTCCTGCACCGGGCTGTCCGTGGACGCGGCTTCCTCCGGCTGCACGGCATCGACCACAGGCCGGGCGGTCTGTGCTGCGGGCGTATCGAGGCGCATGTCGTCCGTCAGGGGAAGGGGCTCCGTCTGGGCCGTATCCGCTGCAGCGGCCGCCGGAGCGGCGAACAGGTCCGGCAGATCCGCGCTTGCCGCGGCAGGAGCGGCCGGGGCCGTCTGCTGCGGGATATCATCGGTGGACAGGAGCAGATCGGGCATGCCCTGGTCTGCCTGGGGGGCCGCGGCGGGGCCGAACAGGTCGGGCAGGGGGGCATCGGCCTGTCTGGTCTCGGGCAGGGGCGCACCCAGGTCGGCCACATCGTCATGGCTGCCCAGGATCTCGAGCACGGTCTCGCGCAGGGCGTCTTCCGAGACGGGCAGGGTCAGGGCATGGCTGAAACCGGCATGGGCCAGCGCATCCCACTGACTCTGGTCGGGCGTCAGGGCCACGGCGCCGAAGGGGCCGGTCCTTTCGGCAAGGCTGTGGTAGCGGCGCAGCAGCGGCGCGGCGTCCACGGAAGCCTCGGGGCCGCAGACCAGCAGCACGGCAGCCGGTGTCCGGCCCTTGCGGGCCCCGGCTGCCAGACCGTGGGCCAGGGTGCCTGTCTCGTGGCAGGTGCAGGGCAGGTCGCGCAGCATGGCGCCCAGCTCGCGACGGGTGGCGGCATCGGGAGCGCAGACCAGGACCGTGGGCAGGTCCTCGCCGTCAGAAGCTTCCGGGAGATGCAGCTGCAGGGTGAAGATGACGGACGTGCCGCGGGGGCCGCTCTCCACGCCCAGAAAACCGCCGTGGGACGAAGAGAGTTCCCAGATACGGGCCAGGAGCGATGCGGAACGCTGCTCCGGGGGCAGGCCCGTGCCCGTGTCGCGCACCTGGAAGAGCAGATGTCCGGGGTGCTTGCTGTCCGGCACACGACGCACGGCAAAATGGATCTTGCCCCCCTTGGTGGCCCGCAGGGCATCTTCCAGCAACAGGCGGAGGACGTCTTCCAGTTCCCCGGCGGGGCCTTCGTAAAGCTGTTCGAGGTCGGCCGGGACATGCCAGCCCAGGGCGATGCCGGATTTTTCCGCCAGCGGGCGGCAGGTGTCATGGGCCTGCCGCAGCGTCTTGCGCAGATCGAAGACACGCTTTTCAGCGCGGGCCGTATCCGCGGGAGCCGGTGCCGCGGGTGCGGCAGCATCCCCGGCCGGGTCGTGCAGCAGGCTCAGGGCCTGCCGGGCACGGCGGCCCATGTTCTCCACACGGGAACGGACATCATGGGGCAGGGCGCATTGTTCGAGCTGGCGGTCCTGTTCCACGATCTCGCGCAGGGGCGCGGCAAGGGCCTGCTCCAGACGCCGGATGGCCGTGGCGGAGGCGCTTTCGGCTTCCACGGTTGCCGGAGCGGGGGCAGGCTGGCTGAGGCCGGTCATGAGCGGCAGGGTGTTGCCGTCGGTATCCAGCAGGCGCAGGTTGGGGTCCGTGATGGTCTGGTTCCGGGCGGGGCGGCCCGGTGCCAGAGGATCGGCAGGTTCGGCGGAGGTGCCCGCTTCACGGCCGGGGGCGCTCATGCCCGCGATGATCAGGGCGCTGAGGGCCGTCCCCCACAGAGGCAGGGTGCCCTGGACGAAGGGCGGGAGCAGCGTCCCGAGATCAAGGACGGCCAGCCCGGCCCCCAGTGCGGCCACGAGGCAGCCCAGCAGGAAACGGCGGGCTCCCGGCACGCCCATGAGCCAGGCGCCGAGCGTGGTGGGCACGAAGATCAGGGCCAGCATGGGCCAGAGCGGCAGGAAGCGCCCCAGCCAGCTGAAGTCGGGCCAGAGGGGCAGCAGGGCCAGGACTGCGCCGGGCAGGGAAAGCAGCAGGTACTGGATGTCCAGCAGGCGGGAATGGCTGGCGGTCTGCATCAGGTGCCGGGCCAGATGGGCCAGGAACATGAGGGCCAGGCCGGGGGCCATGGCGCTGACGGCGTCGGCGGGCGTGATGTTGCCGGCACCCAGGTCAGGCCCGCCCAGCACGGCATGGGTCAGGGCGGCGCCCACATACAGGGCCGTCCAGAAGCGCCACTGGCCGCGCTCGGTGATGCCGCGCAGCAGGGCCAGCAGCATGACCACGGCCAGGGCCAGCATGACGCCGGGGCCGAGCAGGCTTTCCGGCGCGCCCGCCAGATTGTCCAGGCTGCGTAGGGTGGGCGCGAACCAGAGGGGCGGCTGCCCATCCAGACGGATGAAGCAGACCTGCGGCGTTTCCGCGGGCAGGGGCAGCGGCAGCAGGTTGCGCCAGTTGGCCTGGCTCTCCTGCCAGGTGGTCTGGCGGGAAAGCGGGTCGATGTCGGGCGTATAGAGGACGGCTCCGGCCGGGACGCCCTGGCCGAGGTCGAGCATCAGGGACTCGGTGCGCTCCGTCCCGGCGGCGGGGATCTCCAGACGCAGCCAGGTCACGCCGCTGCTGCGGGGCAGGGTCCTGGGATGCAGCGGCTGGAAAGAGGGCATCATGCCCGGCGTGGCCACTTCTTCCACGCTCATGTCGCCGTCCGTATCCAGAAAAGCCGAAAGGTAGGGCAGGATGCCCAGCTGTCCCGCGGCGGTGCCCTGGGGCGTCGCGGACAGGCTCACGGGCAGGGCGGGCGTGGGCGCGGGGGCCGGGGGCGGTGTCGGGACCGCCGGACAGGTGGCGGCCAGGCTCAGGACGAGCAGGAGCGGAATGACGATCAGGGCCAGCCTGCGGAAGCCGGCCTGTAGGGGAAGAAGGGGGTACGTCATGCTTTTTTACCTTGAGGGACATCTCCGCACGGGGGAGACGGCCCGGGAAATTCCGGGACGGCAGCGGGGACGGGAAGAGCGGACCGGTGGTCTGCGGACCACGGAAGGCACAGGGGCCGGTGGGCTGCCCCGGCCCGGGGGCGGGGCAGCCGGAACCGGATCAGTGCAGATGCTTGATCAGCTCCGAGACGGGCGTCCCGTCAGGGGCGTGGGCGTTGGGATCGGCGGCCAGCAGCTTGCGCCAGGCGGCTTCGGCCTCGTCTTTGCGCTTGAGGTCGTAGTAAAGGACGATGCCCTGATTGAACAGGGCGTTCCTGTGCCCGGGCTGGACGCGCTCCGCCTCGCGGAAGGCCTTGAGGGCATCCTCGAAGCGGTGGAGCTCGCGGTACATGATGCCCAGGTCGGTCAGGACGTTGGCATTGCCGGGCTTCAGGCGCAGGGCGTTCTCATAGGCCGTGACGGCCGCGGAGGGGTTCTGGTTGTCGAACTGGAAGTTGCCCAGCTTGATCCAGTTCTCCGCCTTGTTGGGTTCCTTGACCACGGCTTCCTGCAGTTTGAGCAGGGCGCTGTTCAGTTCGGGGGAAAGGCCGGCCTTGGCCTGCTGTTGGGGGGCCGCCTGCTGCTGTGCGGGCTGCTGGGCCGGAGCGGCCGCCTGGGGCCGGGGAGCGGGGGCCTGACGGCTGTCCATGAAGCCGGGCAGCATGCTGCCGATGCACAGGCCCAGGGCAAGGGCCACCACCACGCTGACCAGACAGGTGGTGAGGGAAACGGTGGTGACTCGGGCCGGGGCCGCCGTCTGGGCCTGATCCTGTGCGGGGGCCTGGGGCTTGTCCTTGACCGGCGCGGGCTGCTGGGAAGTCTTCTTCTTGGCCATGATCGCTCCTCTGCGTGCATGAAAGTGCCGCCGTCACGGCGGCTTCGTCCTGTGCGCTGTTCCTTGCGCTGTGAAAGTAGGGGCAAGAGTAGCCGCAGGCAGGTAAAGAGGCAAGTCTGCCCTGCCTGCGGCCCTGTCCGGCATCCTGTGCCGGGCCTAGTTGAAACTGAGGGTCGCGCGGCCCTGTTTGAGCATCATCCGGGCCAGCGGCAGGTCGCGCCACCACAGGGCGGCCTCGTTGCCCGCAAGGCCGGTCTGGCGGCTCTGGCCGCTGAGCAGGGCCGTGATGTCGCTGATGTCGTCCAGCACCAGGCTGTGCGCCGGGTCGGGGACGGCGGGCAGCAGGCAGCGCAGACGGGGCGCCATGTGCAGGCGGCCGCCTGCCATGCGGCCCAGCAGGGCGCCCTGCCAGGTGAAGCCCTGCGGCAGCAGCAGGTCGGCATGGGCCGGGATGAAGCGCACCTGCTCGCCGTAGATGCGTGCCTCACCGGCGGGCAGACGGTCGGGATCGCAGCAGGGCCCGGCCAGGGCGCTGCGGGGCACCACCTGGCACTGGGGCAGAGCAGGACGGGCATCGCGACGGCTGCGGCCACGGGCCGCGTTACGGGCGGCCGTGCGGGCATCAGGCTCGGCGGAGAGGGGCGGCAGTTCGGGCAGGGGGGCGTCCGCGGGCTTGCGCAGCAGGGCCACATAGAAGCCCTGGGCCGCCGAGCGTTCGCCGTCCACGCGCAGGGTGCCCTCGCCGCCGGGGCTCTGTTCCCAGACGAAGCCCTCGAAGGGCGTCAGGTGTTCGCGCACCAGTCCCAGCTCCTCTTCGGCAAAGCGTACCTGAGCTTCGTTCTCGTCATCGTTGGTGGTGCAGGTGGAGAAGACCACGCGGCCGCCGGGGCGCAGCAGGCGCGCGGCATGGGCCAGCAGCAGCTGTTGCAGGCCCACCAGGCCCTTGAGCTTGTCGCCCTGCCAGAGCTTGAGGACCTGGGGGTTTTTTTCCACCGTGCCCCAGCCGGAGCAGGGGGGATCCAGCTGGATGGCGTCCCAGGTGCCGGGCGTCAGGGGCAGGGCCTGGCCCTCGAAGGAGCAGGTGCCCACATGCGGCAGGTTGCAGGCGTGCAGGTTGGCCCGCAGGGTGGCCAGGCGGGCGCGGGAAAGCTCGTTGCCCAGCACGAAGCCGTCGGGGCCGGTGAGCTGGCCCAGGAAGCCCGTCTTGCTGCCCGGGCTCGCGCACATGTCCAGCACGGCTTCGCCCTGCCGCGGCGCCAGGGCCAGGGGCGGCAGCATGGAAGACCTGTCCTGGATATAGATGTAGCCGAAAAAGGCGGCCAGCGAGGAGCCCAGCGGCCGCGGTTCGCACAGCAGGCGGCGGCAGAAGGGCGAAAACGGCTCGGGTTCGAACTCATAGCCCTGGGCGCGCAGCAGGCTCTCCACCTGCGGCATCTGCTCCGGAGGGCAGACCAGACGAAAAGAACGCCCCGTGGGGCGGGAAGGATTGGCGGTACTCATGGGCCTTTCTTATCTGTTCCGTCTGGAGGGGGCAAGAGCGTCCGCGGCAGGGGGCCCCAAGGAGCGCAGGACCGCGCCGGAACAGCGGATACGGCTTTCAAGTTGCGCAGCAGGCCAAGTGTCGCTATAGTTCCGGTGCCGTAGGCCGTACGGTACCTGCCGCGACAGCGGCAGAGACCCCGGCCGGGCGAGCCCTCCTGTGCGAGGGTGGTCGACGTACGCAGAGAACTGCAAGGAGATTTTGAATGAAATTTGCCATGAAGCTGGCGTTTGCCGCCTGCCTGATGCTGGTGATGGGCCTCCAGGCCCAGGCTGCCCAGGCAAAGTCTTTCGTGCTGCTGCCTTTTGAGGTGCACGCGCCCCAGAACTACAGCTACCTGTCCAAGGCCGTGCCTTCCACGCTGATGGGTCGTCTCAGTGCCACGGGCGCTACGGGCACCATGGGCCCCCGTGCGGCCGGCTCCGCCGCCGAAGCCCGCAAGTTCATCGGCGGTGCCGACTATGCCCTGTGGGGCACGGTGAGCGTCATGGGCAATGACTGCACCATCGTCCTCAACAGCGTGGACAAGAAGGGCTCCACCTGGACCAATACGGCCCAGGGCCCCATGAGCGCCCTGAACGCCACGGTGCAGCGCCTCGCGGGCGCCTTCTCCTCCGAGGTGCTGGGCGTCGCCGGTGCCGCCGCTGCCAGCCGCGGCGGCCGTTCGGACATCATCCGCAACGAGACCGGCCAGACGGAATCCTACCTGAACCCCCAGTTCCGCTATCAGGGCAACTCCGCCGACGGTTCCCGCATCCGCAGCCAGCGCCTCAAGGACGAGATGGTGGACATGGCCGTGGCCGACTTCAACGGTGACGGCCGCAACGAGATCGCTATCCTGCACGACCATCGCCTGGTCATCTACAAGTGGGGCAACGACGGCCGTCTGGGCAAGCTGGGCGAGATCACCATCTCCCGCAGCAACCTGAACTTCTCCATGCGTGCCATCGACCTCAACCGCGACGGCGCCAAGGATCTGGTGGTGGCCACCTTCGAAGAAGAGAACAACCGCCCCTACACCTACTTCTACGGCTTCCGCGGCAACAAGTTCACGGAAGTGGCCAAGCGCTGCTCCTACTTCGCCAGCGTCATCAACCTGCCGCCTTCCTACCAGCCCACGCTGGTGGGCCAGGGCTGGGACTCCATCAAGCTGTTCGCCCCCGGCGTGCACATCATGGTCAAGCAGAACGGCTCCTATGGGCTGGGCCAGCGCATCAACCTGCCCAGCGGGGCCAACGTCTTCAACGTGGCCTGGCTCCCCGGCAAGAACGGTGACCAGCTGGTCATGCTGACCGACGACGAACGCCTGAAGATCTTCCAGGGCGCCAACCAGACCCTGATCCATACCACCATGGAACGCTTCTCCGGTTCCGCCACCGGCATGGAACACTACAAGGGCATGCCGGGCCTGGGCGTGGACCGCAACTACCAGATGCCCAGCAAGTACTTTGCCCCCATGCGCCTCATCGTGGCCGACATCGGCCATACCGGCGAATACACCCTGCTGGTCAACAAGCCCATCTCCACGGCGGCCCAGATCTTCGACCGCTACCGCTACTTCCCCCAGGGCGAAGTGCACGCCCTGTTCTGGGATGGCGTGGGCCTGGGCCTGAAGTGGAAGACCCGCCGCATCCGCGGTTCCGTGGCGGCCGTGGACCTGGCCGACTTCAACAACGACGGCATCCTGGACCTGGTGGTGGGCCTGAACACCTCGCCCGATCTGGGTGTGGGCAGCCGTCAGTGCATCGTCACCGCCTATCCGCTGGACGTGTCGCAGATGAACCCCAACGCTCCTGCCGACCTCAGCGATTTTGAAGTGACCCCCAACTACTAACACATAAGAGGATGCAGCCCCGTTCCGTGTCGCAGCGGCACGGGACGGGGCTTTTTCAGCAGCTCCGGCTGCCGGAAAGTTTTCCGTATGTCTATTTTTCAGGGAGGAGAGGTTGTGCGCATCCTGGTTATCGGTTCTGGCGGGCGTGAGCACGCCCTGGTGTGGAAGCTCAAGCAGAGCCCTCGGGTAAGTGAAGTTTTTGTGGCCCCCGGCAACGGCGGTACGGCCCGTGAGGGCGCCATCAACGTGGCCGTGGATGCCGGAGATCTGGACGGTCTGGTGGAACTGGCCCGCAAGGAAAAGATCGACCTGGTGGTGCCCGGTCCCGAACTGCCCCTGACCAAGGGCATCACCGACCGCATGCGTGAGGCCGGCATCCCCTGTTTCGGCCCGGATGCCTACTGTGCCCGTCTGGAAGGCAGCAAGGCCTTCGCCAAGGACGTCATGAACCGCGCCGGTGTGCCCACGGCCCACAGCCAGGTCTTCACCGATCCCGACAAAGCCAAGAACGCCGTGGTCAAACTGGGCGCCCCCCTGGTGGTCAAGGCCGACGGCCTGGCTGCCGGCAAGGGCGTGGTGGTGGCCATGACCACCCAGGAAGCCCTGGATGCCGTGGACGACATCATGTGCAAGCGTGCGCACGGTGCCGCCGGTGCCAAGCTCGTCATCGAGGAGTTCCTCGTGGGCGAGGAAGCCTCCTTCCTGTGCCTGTGCGACGGCAAGACCGCCGTGCCCCTGCCTTCCGCCCAGGACCACAAGGCCGCCTATGACGGCGACCAGGGCCCCAATACCGGCGGCATGGGCGCCTACAGCCCCGCCCCCATCCTGCCCTACAACGAGGCCGAAGCCATGGCCGATACGGTCATCCGTCCCATCCTGGCCGCGCTGGCCAAGGACGGCCATCCCTTCGTGGGCGTGCTCTATGCCGGTCTGATGATGACCGAGAACGGCCCCAAGGTGCTGGAATACAACACCCGTTTCGGTGACCCCGAATGCCAGCCCCTGCTGATGCGTCTGGAAGGCGATCTGGTGCAGATCATGCTAGACTGCATCGAGGGCAAGCTCCGTCCCGAGAGCCTCACCCACACCTCCCAGACCGCTCTGGGCGTGGTGGTGGCCGCCGAAGGCTATCCGCACGCCTATCCCAGGGGCATGGTCATCGAAGGTCTGGACGAAGCCGACGCCCTGCCCGGCGTCAAGGTCTTCCACAGCGGCACCAGCATGGACGGCGACAAGACCCTTTCCAGCGGCGGCCGCGTGCTTTGCGTGACCGCGCTGGGCGATACCCTGGCCGACGCCCAGGCCCGTGCCTATGAGGGCGTGAAGGCCATCCGCATGGACAAGAGCTTCCACCGCAGCGATATCGGCCAGAAGGGCATCCGCCGTCTGGAACAGCTGGCGCAGGAAGAAAAGTAAGCAACCGCGGCCTTATGCCGCCATAAAGGAACATCTATGGCTCAAGTCGTCATCATGATGGGCTCCAAGTCCGATGAAGAAAAGGTCAGCCCCTGCGTGGACGTGCTGCGTTCGCTGGGCATCTCCTATCTCTTCACGGTCAGCTCCGCCCACCGTACCCCCGAGCGCACGGAAAAGATCCTGCGCGAACAGGAAGCCGCCGGCGCCAAGGTCTTCATCTGCGCCGCCGGCATGGCCGCGCACCTGGCCGGTGCCGTGGCCGCCCGCACCACCCGTCCCGTCATCGGCATCCCGGTCTCCGGCGGCCTGATGGGCGGCATGGACGCCATGCTCGCCACTGTGCAGATGCCTCCCGGATTCCCCGTGGCCACCGTGGCCATGGACAAGGCCGGTGCCCGCAACGCCGCCTGGCTGGCCGCCCAGATCCTGGCCGTGGCCGATCCCGCGCTGGATGAAAAGATCCGCGCCGCCCGCGCCAAGATGCAGGCCGGTGTGGAAGAAGCCGCCGCCGAGATCGAAGCCAAGTACGGCTGCTAGCCGGCCGGTACATCAGCAAACAAAAAGCCCTCCGTTCGCGGAGGGCTTTTTGCTTGGCAGCGGCCTGGCTGCATCATATATCCTGAAACAGAAAATCCCGGAGACGGGGAGCTGCCCGCTTCCCACACCTGTCCGTCATGCGGATCGTCCCGGTCCATGCCCGGATGGCGGCTCCTCCGGCCAATGACGGGGACCGGCCGGTCAGACCGGAGAAAGGTTTTTTCGGGGCGGGGGAGAGTTTGAGAGGGGGAGGGGCAGTTTTTGTCCAAAAAACGCCTTTCTCCCTCTCAACGAAGCATCATTGCCCTAAAAACAGCATTTGCCGTCCAGACTGCAGGCAGCGCCCTGGGCGACGGGGCTTTCGCGGACACCGCGCAGGGCATCGTCCAGCTTGGCCCGGACGCTGGCGTAGTCGCTGTAACCGCGGGCCAGCAGGGTGCGCTGGCCGTCGTGCTCAAGATACAGGGTCGGATAAAGGAGGAATTCGCCCATGACCTCCTCGGCTTCGGCGGCGTCATGCCGGGCGGCGCTCCGGATGGCGGGGTCCGCCATGGCGGCGGTCAGGGCGTCGGCGGGCGTCCCCGCAGGCAGCCAGGCGGCCGCGATGGCAGCCTGTTCCCCGGCGGCCATGACATCACGGCCCTGGGCATAGAAGGCCATCTGGAAGGCCTCCATCTGTTCCAGCTCGTGACCGGGGGCCAGATGGCGCAGGGCGGCCAGGGGCAGGTTCATGGCCGGGGAATGCATGAGCAGGTCCGGGCCCGTACCGGCCACGGCCTGTTCCAGAGCTTGGCGGAAATGTTCCGTGGATTGGCCGGTGGTCTCCTGCAGGCGGGCGAAGAATTCCCGGATGGTGGGGTATTCTTCCAGCATACCGGTGAGGGGCTGGGGCTCGTCCATGAGGTTGCCGCCCAGCACGCGCACGGGCAGTTCGGGATGTTCCGCAGCCAGGCGGCGCATGACCGGCGCGAAGCCGTAGCACCAGGGACAAAATACGTCGGTGAGATAGAGGAGGTTCATGGCCGCAGCATACGCTTTTGGCCGGGGAAGGAAAGGCCCGGCCGGGAGCCGTGCGGGCGGGGAAGGAGGGGCGGCCCTTTGTCGTGGTGGGGAGATGGAAAAACTTTTTTGATTTTTTTGTTGACAGAGGGGCTGCTTTTTGGCAATGTACCTTCTTGCCGAGGGGCTGTAGCTCAGTTGGGAGAGCGCTTGAATGGCATTCAAGAGGTCAGGAGTTCAATTCTCCTCAGCTCCACCAAAAAGGAAATCAGGGTTTGCGGAAATGCAGACCCTTTTTTCGTTTCTGGCCACAGAAACACAGACAGCAAAAAGCCGGGGCTCTGATGAGCCCCGGCTTTTTTGTATCCGGCTGAAAGAGTCTTCCGTGAGCCTATGCGCTCTAGTGCATGGCAGTTTTTTGTCTGGTACCCTTTGCAATAGCATCGGCAACCCGGCAGAAGAGGCCTGACTGTGCGTGCGCGCACACTTGATTCATGCGGCTTTGCTGTCCTATCAGGAGCGATTCTTACTTGTCAAAAAGGCAGGGTTGTGCTAGGGTATGCAGCAGCTTCGTGCCGGGAAAGGCACGTTCTTTCATGCAAGGAGACCCCATGCCCCGCAAGAAAAACACCTGTATGTATCTCGTGGCCGCCCTGCTGTTCCTGGGTGGTCTGGGCTATCTGGTCTTTTCCGGCCTGTCGGAGAATACCGTCTATTTCCTCAACGTCTCCGAAGCCAGGGCCGCCACGGCCGACAAGTTGCAGGCGGCCCGCCTGTTCGGCACCGTGGCCCCCGACAATCTGCTCAAGAACGTGGACGGCCCCGGGGCCAGCTTTTTGCTGCAGGACAAGGACGATGCGGGCCTGACCCTGCCCGTGGTCTACAAGGGCGCCGTGCCGGATACCTTCAAGGCGGGCGCCGAGGTCATCGTGGAAGGGGGCCTGCAGCCCGACGGCCGTTTCATGGCCAAGACCCTCATGACCAAGTGTCCTTCCAAGTACCAGAAGGAAAACCGCAAGAGCTAGGGCGGCGCAGGCCGTACCCTTCCTGACGCACGGCCGGGCCTCGGGGGCCGGTCGCGTCCTCACCGGAAATGTGCCGCCATGGCTGGTCGTGGCGTGCCCAAAGGAGCCCCATGTATTTCATTGCCTATGCCATGCAGCTGCTGACCCTGATCTGTGCTCTGGGCGGCAGTGCGCTGGCGCTTCTGCAGCTCTGGCAGCAGCGCGGCGACGCCCTGGCGCTGATCGAAAAGGTCCACTGGGCCATCACCGGCGCCCTTTCCCTGGCGGCGGCCCTGCTGCTGCACGCCCTGTTCTGGAGCGACTTCAGCCTGGTCTATGTGGCCAGCTACACGGACCGTGTGCTGCCCGCCTTCTACCGCCTGACGGCCTTCTGGGCCGGGCAGCCGGGCTCCATGCTGTTCTGGGCCTTTTCCGTGGCCATCAGCGGCAGCATCTTTGCCCTGACGCCCGCCTACAAGCGCCTGACGCCCGCTACGCGGCTCTGGTACTGGGGCTTCTTCTACGCCATCATGGCCTTCTTCGCCCTGATCCTCTCCTGCTGGAGCAATCCCTTCGAGATGCAGTCGCCCGTGCCGCCGGACGGCAACGGCCTCAATCCCCTGCTGCAGAACCCCGGCATGATCTTCCACCCGCCGCTGCTCTTCCTGGGCTACGGCGGCTTCACCGTGCCCGCCTGTCTTGCCCTGGCCCAGAGCCTTTCCGGCGGTGAGGGCGAGGACGGCTGGCACCGTGTAACCCGCCCCGTGACCCTGCTGGCCTGGGCCTTCCTGACCGCGGGCATCATCCTGGGCATGTGGTGGGCCTATATGGAACTGGGCTGGGGCGGCTACTGGGCCTGGGACCCGGTGGAGAACGCCTCCCTCATCCCCTGGCTCATCAGCACGGCGGCCCTGCACACCCTCATCGTGCAGGAGCGCCGCAACAAGCTGCATCGCGTGAACGTGGCCCTGATGTGCCTGACCACCATCTCCGCCTTTTTCGCCACCTATCTGGTGCGCAGCGGCGTGGTGCAGTCCGTGCACGCCTTCGGTGACGGCAGCGTGGGCACGCCCCTGACGGTCTTCGTGCTGGGGGGCCTGCTGATCTCCTTCTGGGCGGCCTTCTCCGTGCCCGCGCGCGGGCGCGAGCTGGCGGGCATCGTCAGCCGCGAAGGTTTTTTGGTGATGGTCTGCTGGCTGCTGCTGGCTCTTTCGGTCATCATCCTCGTGGGCACCATGTGGCCGGTCATCAGCCTGCTCTGGACGCCGGAGCCCCACGGCCTGGACGCCAATTTCTACAACCGTGTCTGCGTGCCCCTGGGCATGCTCATCATGCTGCTGCTCATGGTCTGTCCCTGGCTGCGCTGGGACGGCGGCTTGCGTGACGCGCCGCGTTTCTGGCTCGCTCTGGGGGCCTTCGTGGCCTCGGGCGCCGCTTTCTTCTTCCTGGGCTATCGCCAGCCCGTGGCCCTGCTGGCCGCGGCGGGCTCCGTGGCCTGTCTGGCCGGGCTGCTGGCCAGCCTGCCTTCCCTGCCGGGCAAGGGCGGCTGGCGTGCCGTCGGCGCCGCGGGCCTGCATGTGGGCCTGGCGGTGCTGGTGCTGGGCATGGCCTTCTCCGGCCCCTACAAGCAGGAATACGACCTGCTCTTCCAGAACGGCAAGGGCGTGCAGCAGGCCGGCGCCTACCGCGTGGAGCTGCTGGAGGCCCAGCAGGGCCGCGCCGTGGACCATGACTATCTGGAAGCGCGCCTCAAGATCTATGAAGGCGACACGCTGCTGGGCGAGCTCAAGCCGCAGCGCCGTATGTACGACAAGTTCGGTACCATGCAGTTCTCCGAAGTGGACGTGGTCCCCGGTCTGGGCAACGAGCTGTATGCCTCCTTCCTGGGCCTGGACGAGAACGCCTCGGTGCTGATCCGCTTCAGCGTGGAGCCCCTGGTCAACTGGATGTGGATAGGCGGCACGCTCATGTGCCTGTTCCCCTTCCTCATGCTGGCCCGCGGCCGCAAAAAGCAGACGCCCGAAGCGGGGAGCGACGCTCCCGCCGACAACGGGCCGCAGGCCTGAGGCCGCCATCATGCTGCGTCTTGAGAACCTGGCCAAGCTCTACGGCCTCAAGGTGGTCTTCAAAGGGGTGAGCTGCCGCTTCACGGCGGGCAGCATCACCCTGCTGGCCGGGGGCAACGGCGCGGGCAAGAGCACGCTGCTGCGCATCATCGCCGGCCTGTCCCGCCCCTCGGCGGGCGAGGTCATCTTCGACGGCACGGGGGCGGGCGGCGTCGCCCGTGAAGACGGGCCGCGCCTGGCCTATCTGGGACACGCCACCTTCGTCTATCCGGGCCTGAGCGCGCTGGAGAACCTGCAGTTCTGGGCCCGGGCCCACGGCCTGCGCCCCTCGCGGGCGGAGCTCCTGGCCCTGCTGGAGCATGTGGGGCTGGCCGCCCATGCCGAGGAGCGGGCCGGGGTGTTCTCGCGCGGCATGGCCCAGCGCCTGAACCTGGCGCGGGTGCTGCTGCTGGACGCGGACCTTGTGCTGCTGGACGAGCCCGGCACCGGCCTGGACGTCAATTCCATGGCCCTGGTGCGGCGCGAGATGCTGGCCGCCCGGGAGCGCGGGGCCTGCGTCATCGTGGTCAGCCACGATCTGGCGGGCGACAGTCCCCTGGCCGACCGCCTGCTGCTGCTGGAGAACCGCCGCCTGGCCTATGACGGGCCGCCGCAGGGCCTTGCCGCCGTGGATTCCGTGCTCAACACGGCTACGGGGAATGTGGCCGCGTCCACTGCCGGGGAGGTTCCCGCATGATATCCTTTGCCTTGACCGTGGCCCGCAAGGACCTGCTGCTGACCTTCACCCGCGGCAGCGGGCTGGTGCAGGGCCTGCTGCTGGGCCTGTTGCTGCTGTTCGTGTTCAGCCTGTCGCAGGGCGTGGGCGAACGCATGAGCCCGCAAGGCGCGGGCGCCGTGTTCTGGCTGGGCTCGGCCTTTTGTCAGGTGCTCATCTTCAATACGCTCTATGCGCTGGAAGAGGCCAACGGCGCGCGTCTGGGCCTGTTGCTGGGCCCGGCCCCCATACAGGCCGTGTGGCTGGGCAAGGCCCTGGCCGGGCTGCTGCTCTTGCTGGTGGCCCAGATGTTCTTTTTGCCCGCCGCCGTGGTCTTCTTGTCGCAGGAGATAGGCGCGCTCTGGCCCGTGGGCCTCGGCACGCTGCTGCTGGTGGACGTGGGCATGTGCGCCCTGGGTTCGCTGCTGGGCGCGCTCTCGCAGGGCGGCGCGGCGCGCGAGTCCCTGCTGAGCATCGTGCTCTTCCCCCTGCTGGTGCCCCTGCTGCTGGCGGGGATCGGCGTGGCGGCCCAGGTGTTCGGTGCGCCCGCGCCTGACGGCCCGGCCTCGTGGATAGGGCTGGCCGCCGCCTTCGACGGTGTCTTTCTGGCTGCCGGACTGCTGCTGTTCGGCTTCATGTATTCGGGAGACGAATGATGCAACGCGCCTTTTCCGTGTGGCCCCTGCTGCTGGTGTTGCTGGGCGGTGCGGCCCTGGCCGTGTGCCAGTGGCTGATCTTTTTCTATGCCCCTGTGGAAGCCCAGCTGGGCCTGATGCAGAAGGTCTTCTATACCCATCTGCCGCTGGCCTGGTGGGCGCTCATCAGCTTTCTGGTGGTCTTCGTGGCGTCCATCGTCTACCTGATCCGGCGTTCCCCGGCCGCTGACCGCGTCTGCGCGGCCGCTGCCGAAGTGGGCGTGCTGCTGGCCGGTCTGGCCCTGGTCACGGGCATGATCTGGGCCCGCCGCTCCTGGGGCGTCTGGTGGACGTGGGATCCCCGCCTGACCACCACGCTGGTCATGTGGTTCATCTATGCGGGCTATCTGGTGCTGCGCGGCCTGGACCTGCCGCCCCAGCGCAAGCGCATGATCTGCGCCGTGGTGGGCGTGGTGGCCTTTCTGGACGTGCCGCTGGTCTTCCTTTCGGCCCGGCTGTGGCGCTCCATCCATCCGGCGGTGTTCGCCTCCAAGGGCGGCGGGCTGGAACCTGAGATGAAGCTGACCGCCATCGCCTGTGTGGCGGCCATGGGCCTGTTCTGGGCGGGCCTGGTGTGGCTGCGCACCCGCCAGCTGGGCCTGCGCGACCGGCTGGACAGCCTGCGCCTGCAGGCGGAAGACTGATTTTCGGTTCCCGGTCTGTCCTGTCCGCCGCATGCGGCGGGATGACGGCCGCGGATGCGCCGCTCCCGGGGAGCGGACAGGCGGAGCCGTGCTCCGTCCGGGCTCGGTGAGCCCTGTTTTCAACGGATACAAGCGGGATCCCCGCTTTCAAGGAGTGCCCTATGGACAGCAATTTCCTGTGGCTGGTGGCGGCCGGTGCCGCCGTCTGGCTGGGTCTGGCCGCGTACCTGGTCTTCATGGGCTGTGCCCAGCGTCGTCTGGATGCCCGTCTGCGCCAGATGGAGATCCTGCATGACTGATAGCCGTCTTTCCTTCACCGCCCGCGCCATCATCCTGCTGCTGGGCCTGAGCCTGCTGGTCATGCTGGGCGTCACCATCAAGGAACGTGTCAGCAATCCGCATCTGGTGACCGAACGTCCCACGGCCCCGCAGGGCATGGGACAGGAACAGAACCTGCTGGCCAGCCTGATGCAGAAGGTGGCCGCCGAGCCCACCAACAAGGACGCCCTGATGCATCTGGCCGAACACCTGATGGCCACCCAGGAATGGGACGCCGCGGCCACCTTTGCCCAGCGCGCCGTGGCCCTGGACGTCAACGATCCCCAGCCCCTCTACATGCTGGGCGTCATCCTGCACAATCAGGGCAAGCCGCAGGAAGCGGCCGCGACCCTGGAAAAGGTGGTGGCCCTGCGGGACGACGCCACGGTGCGTTACAGCCTGGGCGTGCTCTACAGCTACTTCCTGCAGCAGAAGGACAAGGGGCGCGCCCATTGGGAGGCCGGCCTCAAGGATCCGAAGATCTCGCCCGAGATGCGGCAGGCCATCGAAGAAGAGCTGAAAAAATAACCCCTTCCCCATCAAACACAAAAAGGGCGCCCTCGGGTGCCCTTTTTTCATGCCCTGTGGCCGACAGGAGATGGAGGCTACGTTGAGGCCCCCTCTTCACCGTCACCAGCCTTTGCCCGGCATCCTCTCCTTCCGGCCCGTTCCGGGGCAGGCAACCTGCCTTCTTTATTAAAAATTCCTTTGTGACTTGAGACCTCTCCCTTCAGGGGGACAGTCCGCACGACCCCTGTCCGTCGGCTGCGGAGGCGGTAGCCGTTACCCGCACCAGCGGGCTTACGGATAGCGACAGCGATTTCATGGGCTGTCTTGCCGCGTAACACATTGCTGTCTTTATCCGTAGCTTCCTGCGTCGCAACGGCTAAAGCTCAACCGGCGGATGGGGCGACTGTGGATTGAAACATCAGGTCTTGCCTTTTCCCGGTGTCCACCACGAAAAAAGCCGCTCACCATGGAGCGGTCTTCCAGCTTTTCCTCTCTTGTTCCCTTTCGTGCCCATGCCGGGAACACAGCGCCATCCCTGCCCTCCGGACAGCGGCGGGGACAGGCGACATCACCAGAGCAAAAGTTTTTTCGGGGATGGGGGCGTGGGGGGGGGGGCAGTTTTTACCAAAAAACGCCCCTTCCCCCCCCGTCAAAACATTCCG
>NZ_JABAFY010000080.1 GCF_012843875.1 Desulfovibrio piger
TGCATCTTTTCTTGCCGCCGTTCAAATCAGATGCATATCTTTGTGGGCAAACATAATTTGACGACACTATCTAGGAAACAGAGTAGGGCGCGGCAGCCGTCGTCAGGTCAGCCTGAGAGGATGGAAAAGGGAGAAAGCCCTGTACAGGACTTTCTCCCCGGTAGTCATGGAATGCGGTAATACTTAAAGCGATGCTTTAAGCTCTTCCAGATGCGTGCGGGCAAAGTCCAGCGAAGGATCCACTTCCAGCGCGGCCGCCAGATGTTCCATGGCGGCTTCCTTCTGGTCCAGGAATTTTTCGCACAGCCCCAGATTGGCCAGGTCCATCACCGAGCCCTTGTCCACCTTGAGCACGGCACGGAAGGCGGCAGCGGCTTCTTCATAACGCTTGAGCTTGAACAGGCAGACGCCCAGCAGGTTGCCGTATTCCTTCATGTCCGGGCACAGGGCCACAGCGTCACGCAGGGGGGACAGGGCACTTTCCCAGTCGCCGGTCAGCGTGGAGACATAACCTTCGTAAAAGGCGGCCAGCCCCTTGGCGTCATTTTCGGGCTGCAGGGGGCGGGCCTGGGCGAAAAGGTCACGAGCCTCTTCAAAACGTTCCGCACGCAGGGCCAGCATGGCCCGGAAAAAGGGCAGGAAATGCGCGTTGGGGTAGCAGCGCTCCAGCACGGCCAGCCCATGCAGGGCCGTTTCCTCGTCCGCTTCTTCAGCCAGCTTGCGGCCCACGAACAGACCGATGCTCTGGTTGCGGTCACGCTCGCGGAAGGAGAGCCCCGGAGCGATGCAGTAGTGGGCCGGGACGCCCAGATCGGGATGCGTAGTCTCTACAGCATAGACCTGTACCGGTTCCAGATCATGCAGCGCCCGGAGCAGCTCGTCGCGGATGTCGGGCGCTTCCACGCTGGGCAGGTCGGACAGGCGGCAGACGGGCCCTTCCAGCAGCCATTGGATGTCCTCCAGACGCTCGAACTTGGAAAGACCGGAGGCCTCGTAGCAGGCCTGCGTGCAGAAGTCACCGCCCAGCTGGGCGATCTCCGTGACGGCACGGATGGCGGCCTTGGCCGGAGAGGCTGCGGTGCCGGCCGTGAACACGATCTCGGAGCGGGCCGGGAAGGTGGCCGGGTCCCAGGCCACCGCGCCGACAGTGGGCAGCGGCATGCCCAGGGAGAAATCCTTGAGCACGATATGGATGCCTTCCCGTTCAAAGGCGGCCAGCAGGTCGCGCAGGGTGGGATCGTCCACTTCGTGGGGATCGATGGTGGGGGTGGTCAGGCGTTCCCGGTCGATACGGCAGCAGACATGCCGCTCCACCAGTTCGGAAAGGCCCTGCAGAAGCGATTCCTCCGGGCTGTTGCCGGCGGACGTGCCGTTGAATTCGCCCAGCAGCTTGAACCAGTCCAGCGGCAGCCAGACGGTGCGACCGTCAGCCAGATGCGTGGCAGGGAAGAAGTTCCAGCGCAGGGTGCTCATGGCTTCGCGGGCCTGTTCCGGGGAAAGACTGTCGTCCACGGAGCGGCAGATCTCCTCGATGGGCAGCAGATCCTTGCCGAAGCGCTCTTCGGCCTCGGCCCAGGTGGCGCTGACCATATGCGGCAGGCGCTGCCAGAAACTGAAGAAGGCAAAGCGTTCCATCAGTTCCATCAGAGCGGAAGCACGGGCCTGTTCCGGCGAGGAACCTTTGCCCATCTGTTTGCGGGTGGGCATGATGCCGCGGGCGTCCCTGCCGCAAACGCTGAGGTAGACCGGGATGCCCAGACGGCCCACGTCCACGCGGCGGACTTCGGCCAGGATGTCCAGACCGGCGGCCTGCATGCGGGCCTGCACGCGTTCATAGGTCTCCTGGGGCGAGATGGTCTTGTCCAGGTCGCGGGTATAGCCCTTGGGGCAGGACTGCAGACGGATGACGGGAAGAGTGGTCGTGCTCATGGCTACTGCTTGCGCTCCAGGATATGCAGGACGTAGATGCGGCGCTGTTCCTTGCCGTCGGCATCTTGGCTCTTGACGCCGATATGGCCTTCCTGCACCTGGAAGGTCTTGGCGGCCAGCTTGGCAAAATGCGGTTTGGCGCGGGCCATGTCCGTGCAGAATACGGCCTTGCCGCCCGGAGCCAGATGACGGTCCACGAATTTCAGCAGCGGCCGGTGCAGGTCATCGAGATACAGGAGCTCCGAAGCGACGATGCGGTCGAAGCCTTCGGGGAAGCGCTCGTCCTTGCCGGGACGGGAAACGTCCAGATAGCAGACGTCGATCAGGTCCTGCAGCTTGTTGTGCAGCACGTTGGCCCGGGCGAACTGGAGGGCATCATTGACGATGTCGCTGGTCACGATATGGCGGAAGCCGTAACGGGAGGCCACCAGACTGAGCACGCCACAACCGCCGCCCAGCTCCAGCATGGTCTTGCCCTCGGGCTCCAGCTTGCGCAGGAAGCGCCCCAGCACGAAGGAGCCCGGCCAGACCTTGGCCCAGAGCGGCAGATCTTTCAGCGGGTCATGGATGGCGTGCCGTGCCAGCAGCCCGTCCAGATGGCTCTGCATATTGTTGATGTTCAGGACCTCCAGCTGGCCGTCATCCAGCTGCAGGGGAACAAAGTCCACATCGAAGGTCTTGCGGATGTCCGCAAGGATCTGGTCCAGCATCGTCGTCTCCCGTATATTTTTCCGTCTGGGCCGGATACGTCCCGGCTGGCCGGAAAAGGCTTGTGGAATTCTCAGGGGATCACTAGGAAAATCTGAAAAGCTGAAAAAAAGGAGGCGCCCCGCCCGGGGACGCACTCACGAAGCAGACGGCAAAAGGCCGATGCCGACAATCCATACAGGCATTTGCGCCGCAAATCAACATGCCGGCTTGACAGGGCCCGGTGTGCGGGCTAGGCAGAATGCATGAAAACCATCCATCGCCTCGAAATTGTTGTTGCGGAAAGTGATTACGACTGCGCCACCGGCCTGCTGGCCCTGGAAGTGCCCTTTGGCTGGGAAGAGCAGAGCCTGCCCACCGGCGAGACGCGCTTCCGGGTCCACTGCGAGCAGAAGGATTTTCTGGAACGGCTGCAGCAGCTGCTGAAGCAGACCGTCCCGGCTGCGGAAAGCGCTCTTTCCGAGCTGGAGGAGACCGACTGGCTGGCGGCTTGGCGTCAGTTCTTCACGCCTGTGTGTTGCGGTAACCATTTTGTGGTCCTGCCGCCGTGGCTGGCGGATACGCAGGACTTCCCCGGCCGGACGCCCATCCTCATCGAGCCCAAGAGTGCCTTTGGCACCGGCCATCATGCCACTACGGCCCTGTGTCTGCGTGTGGTCAGCGATCTGCTGGAAGCCGGACGCCTACAGGAAGGGCAGCATTTCCTCGATCTGGGCACCGGTTCCGGGGTGCTGGGCATCGGCTGCTGCAAGTTCGGCCTTACGGGCGAAGGTCTGGACATCGATCCGCTGGCCGTGGACAACGCGGTCGAGAATCGTGCCCTCAACGCCATCGCGCCTGAAAACTTCACCGTGGCCGAGGGCAGCATCGGTGCCGTGACTGGCAAGCAGTTCGACTTGGTGCTGGCCAACATCCTGGCCCGTCCGCTGACCGAGATGGCGGCCGATATCGTGCGCGTCTGCCGCCCCGGCGGTTGCCTCGTCCTTTCCGGGCTCTTGGAGATCCAGGCTGACGGCGTGACCGCGGCTTACAAGGCCCAGGGACTGCCCGAACCGCGCCGTATCATCGACGGCGAATGGGCCGCCCTGGTCTGGGATTCCGTTAAATAGGAAATGTTCTTGACAAGGACAGGGCATCCTGCTACATAAGGGCATCTTGAACGCAAAAGCCGCAAGGAGCTTTTTATGAATACTGTCACTTTCATGGGTAATCCTCTCCACCTCGAAGGCAACCTGCCCGTCATTGGCCAGAAGGCCCCTGAATTCACGGTGTGCAACAACGGCCTCGAACCCCGCAGCCTGAAAGACTACGCGGGCAAGATCGTGGTCCTGGTGAGCGTGCCTTCTCTGGATACGCCCGTGTGTGATATGGAAGTGCGTCGCTTCAACAAGGAAGCCGCTGCCCTGTCCGACAAAGTGCAGATCCTGGCCCTGAGCTGCGACCTGCCCTTCGCTCAGGCCCGCTGGTGCGGTGCCGCCGGCGTGCAGGCCGTGGAAAGCCTGTCCGACTACAAGGACGTGGATTTCGGCAAGAACTACGGCGTGCTGATCCAGGAACTGCGTCTGCTGGCCCGCGCCATCTTCGTGGTGGCTCCCGACGGTACGCTGGCTTACAGCCAGCTGGTGCCCGAAGTGACCAACGAGCCTGACTACGACGCCGTTCTGGAAGCGGTGAAGAAGCTGGCCTAACCGGTCCCATCCATTGCTCTGATGCTTCCGGGCTCCCTTCGGGGAGTCCTTTTTTTGTGTCGTCGTCCACCGGAGTCCTTCCTGTCTTTGTCGTTCTCCCTGCGGATGCAGGCCAGGGAGCACTGTCCCTTGCAAATCATAGAGATGCTGATGGAGTGGCACAAGACGGCAATGTCCTTCAGTATACGGACTGGCAAATGCTCCAAGGGAAGTGTGCCGCGTCACGAGTTTTTCTGGATGACTCGTGGAAAAAAACGGAGCAGGGCAGAGCGGATGTACGAGCCACAAATCAAAACCGCCCATCAAAAGACACCCAACGCGTGTCTTTTCATTTCGCTCTATGGCGTTCGGTAGGACAAAATAACAAAAAAGGCGCTCCAAAGAGCGCCTTTCTGAAAAGCGGATACGTTGTTGCTATTTGCCCATGGCGTCCATGAAGTCCTTGTTGGACTTGGTCCCGCGCATCTTGTCCAGCAGGAATTCCATGCTGTCGATGGAGGACATGGGAGCCAGGATCTTGCGCAGGATCCAGACGCGGTTGAGGATATCGTCGGAAAGCAGCAGGTCTTCCTTGCGGGTGCCGGTGCGGTTGATGTCGATGGCCGGGAAGATGCGCTTTTCCGCCAGGTGGCGGTCCAGATAGATCTCCATGTTTCCGGTACCCTTGAATTCTTCGAAGATGACTTCGTCCATGCGGGAGCCGGTGTCGATCAGAGCCGTGGCGATGATGGTCAGGCTGCCGCCTTCTTCGATATTGCGCGCGGCACCAAAGATACGCTTGGGGCGCTGCAGGGCGTTGGCGTCCAGACCACCGGAAAGCACGCGGCCAGATGAAGGGGTCACGGCGTTATAAGCGCGGCCCAGACGGGTGATGGAGTCCATAAGGATGACCACGTCCCGCTTGCGTTCCACCAGACGCTTGGCTTTTTCCAGTACCATTTCACAGACCTGCACGTGGCGCTGCGGCGGTTCGTCAAAGGTGGAGCTGATGACTTCGGCCTTTTTCACGGTACGTTCCATGTCCGTGACTTCTTCGGGGCGTTCGTCGATGAGCAGGACGATCAGATAGACGTCGGGATTGTTGGCATTGATGGCGTTGGCCAAAGACTGCAGCAGAACAGTCTTGCCGGTACGCGGCGGGGCCACGATGAGACCGCGCTGACCACAGCCGATGGGCGACATGATGTCGATGACGCGGTTGGAAAGATTTTTCTCGCCATTTTCCATGATCAGCTGGTGATCAGGATAGATGGGCGTCAGGTTGTCGAACAGAACGAGATTTTTGGCATTTTCCGGCGGTTCGAAGCCGATCTCCGTCACTTTGAGCAGGGCAAAGTAGCGTTCGCCTTCTTTTGGGGGGCGGATCTGGCCGGAAACGATATCGCCTTTACGCAGGGAAAAGCGGCGGATCTGGGAGGGAGAAACATAGATGTCGTCCGGGCCGGGCATGTAGCTGCACAGGGGAGAGCGCAGGAAGCCGAAGCCGTCGGGCAGGATCTCCAGGACGCCATCCCCGTAGATGGCACCGTTTTGGGAGGCACAGGCCTGCAGGAGGGCGAAGATGAGTTCTTGCTTGCGCATGGAGCTGGCATTTTCGATCTCGTACTGCTCAGCCAGTTCCATCAGGGCCTGCATGCTGCGGGTTTTCAGTTCTGTCAGGCTCAGGCCGCTATCTGAAAGTAAGGCGGGTGCAGCCTTTTTTTTACGGACGTATTTACGGGGTGCTTTTTCCATGGGCGTAGAAAGCACGCATCACCGAAAAACGGCAATGCGATGCAAAAAGATGTTATGGGATTGGAAGAAAAAAGGCGTGTGAAAAGCGTGTAGCCTATCTTGTGGCCGGAAGCAAGTAAAAAATAGTTAATGCGCAGTGGTCGCAGGCTGCTTGGCAGGCGGGGAATAAAGAGAGATGAGCTCGGACTGCAAGTCCCGCTGTTCCGTCTTGAGGACTTCGCCCAGTTCACCGGTCACAAGGCTCATGGCCTGTTCCAAGAGACGCCGTTCACCAAAGGAAAGATCCTTGGTACGGCCGATGAGGAGGAGTTCGCGCAGGACGTTGGCGACGATGGAAAGGTCAGGACTCTTGAGGCGTTCGGAATACTCGCGGAAGCGTCGGTTCCAGTTCTGGCCTGTGTGGACGGTCTGCTGGGGGTTGTTGCGCAGCGCTTCCCAGATGTGTTCTGCTTCCTTGGTGCTGACCAAAGTGCGCAGACCAACATTAGAGGCATTTTTGACAGGTACCATGAGGGTGATACTGTTGGCCCGGATGCGCACGATGTAGAAATCGCACGCCGAACCACCAATATTCTGGCTGTCGATGCGCTCTATCTGGCCCACTCCTTGAGCTGGGTACACTACAAGCTGTTCGGATGTAAACATTTCCGTCCAAGGGTTGAAGTGCCCGCGCCAAACGCGAAGAAAAATAGCAAATGTGGAAAAGATTCAGGTAATCTTTTCCACTGTTAAAAGAACATAACGTACAACCAATCATTAGTCCAGCAAAAATTTTTTTTACTAGAATCATGACAAATCAGAACCACCCGCAAAGCGGGTGGTTTGCTCTGGCCCTGTAAGGGCCTGTTACCGGCTGCGCCTAAAGACGC
>NZ_JABAFY010000081.1 GCF_012843875.1 Desulfovibrio piger
GGCTACTTTACCTTGCTTTGGCCTGTATCCTTTGGAGAAAACTGGTATAGCAAGGTGTATGCCGGACATTCTCTTAGGCAATAGCAGACACTGGCCGCGTTCCAGGGATACTTCACGGCCATCGTCAAAGCCCAGTCGAGCGGCGCCTTCCAGCAGCAGGACCCATTCGTCTTTTTTCTGATCGTACCACTGGCCTTCCGGCGTCACATGGCCCCAGGAAACGATGCGCTCCACCAGCAGCCCGCTGTCTGAGGTGAGCAGAGCCGTGAAATGTTCCGGCATGCCGGGAAGATGGATGGCCTCCGGCAGCGTGAGCAAAGAATCCATGATGCCTCCGCAAGATACGATGACAGGCGGCAGGCCGTTCGGCCAGCCCGGCAAAAGGATACCCCGAAGGGGACATGACGGAAAGGCCGTCCTCTTGCGGCCCGGGAGCGGGCAGGAGGCCTTCGAAGGGGCAGGAACGGGACAGGGATGCTGCTCCGTTCCTGTTTTTGGCAAAAGCCCCAAAGGGACCTACTCCAGGCCCATTTTCTTCATGCCGGAATTGAACAGGGATTCCATGCTGTTGCCGAAATCCGACAGGCCCTTCTCGATGTCATCCATGGTATTGGAGCGGCGGGCCGGCTTTTCTGCCAGCGAGGGGTCGAGGGTCTCCAGATCGTGGATGCGCTTGCGCAGCTGGTCGATCTCGAACCAGGCCAGGTTCTCCATAGCGCTTTGGCTGTTGGGATAGTTCTCGGCCACAGGACGCATGCTGGCCTTGTACGCCAGCCAGCTGTGCTGGCTCCCTTCCAGGGCTTCCAGGCAGGCGGCACTGCGTTTTTCCGCTTCGGGGCCGGAGAATTTTTTGCAGATGCCCTGCATGGCCTTATAACGGGTATCCAGCTTTTTCTGCCAGTAATCACGCTCCATATCCAGGCACTGTTTCTGATCCGAGCTCTTGGGATTTTTTTTGATGCAGGCTTCGAACCCCGGAGCGTGTTCGGCTGCCATGGCGGGAGCGGCCAGCAGCAGGGCGGCCAGCAGAGCGGGCAAAAAGCGTTTCGTGGACATAGGATCTCCTTGTGTCATGTACTGCCAGCATACGGTATGCGGTGGTTCCTGTCAGCAGGTCTACCAGCCGGTACGCCGTCGACCGTGGACCAGCAGGCCGATGCCCAGCAGCAGGGTCAGGGCCTCGGCTAGGGGGATGGCCCAGAAGATATGCTCGTCTTCCAGCCAGAGGGCGAACAGGCTCAGGAATAGGGCGGGAAAGACCAGACTGCGGCTCAGCGCCATGCCCACAGCCTGCAGGGAGCGGTTGAGCCCGGTCAGGTAACAGGCGATGCCCATGTTCAGGCCGCTGAAGAAAAAGCTCCAGCGGAAGTCGGCGATGAAGTCACAGGCCAGGCTGCCCACAGCAGCGTTGTCGGGCAGGAAAAGGCGGGCAAGCTCCTGCGGGTAGAGGCTGAAGACAAGGAACATGATCACGCCCAGTGCCAGCAGGCTCAGCAGGGCGACGTGCAGGAATCTGTGCGTCCGCTGGCGCAACCCGGCAGCATGGTTGGCACTGACCAGGGGCGACAGGGTGTCGCTGAGGCCGTAAGCCAGGGTCAGGCCGAACCACGAACCGTAGCTGATCACGGTGAAGGCGGCCACGCCGGAGGAGCCGAAGCGGGCCATCATCAGATGATTGATGAGCAGGATGATGCTGCCCACGGAGATCTCGTTGATGCTCTCCGCACTGCCGTTGAGGCTGGCCCGCAGTATCTCCCGCCAGCCGCAGCCCTTCAGGGTCAGACGCAGCAGGGCTCGGCGGGAAAGGAAGTGGACCAGGAACAGGAGCAGGGTACAGCTGAAGCCCAGGCCCGTGGCCAGGGCCGCCCCCTGCACGCCCCAGCCGAAGCGGGCGATGAACAGGTAGTCCAGGAAGATATTGACGGCAGCGCTCAGGATGAGCCCCAGAGAGGCCAGGGTGGGATGCTGGTCCACCCGGGCGAACTGCGAAAGGGCGTAGGAGGCGGGCAGCACAGGGCTGAAAAGCAGGATGGTGGTCAGATACTGGTACGCGGGCCGCATCACATCACCGTCCGCCCCCAGCAAGGCCAGCAGCAGCGGCCGGAACAGCAGCGAGAGCAGGGCCAGTACCAGACCGGCCAGCAGGATGAGCAGCATGGTGCGGCCAAAGACCGCCGAAGCGGCCCGCAGATCGCCGCGCCCCACGTGGTGGGCACTGCGGACCGTGCCGCCCACGGAAAGCATGACGCCCATGCCGAAAAAAATGCTGAAGACAGGGCTGATGATATTGACGGCTGCCAGAGCCTGGGCCCCGACATAGCGACCGATGAAAATGGTATCCACCAGACCGGCGGACGAAAGCAGGAGGAAGGCCGCGGACCAGGGCAGGCCATAGCGGAAAAAGGTCTGGGCCACGGGGCGGTCCAGCATGCTGGCACGATTTTGGGACATGGGAACCTCGGGATGGCTGCACAGGGCAGGTCCGGGACTTGTACCATGCGGCCAAGAAAAGCGTCAACGCGCTGCGCGGAAGCAGGAAAAAGCGGCGGGATCCGGGAAAGGGGCTTGACATGGCCGCCGCAAGGATTATGCTCAATTGTGCAAAACGTCCGCAAGCCTGCCATCCTTTCCGGATGCGTGCCCGTTTTGCCAGATATTGGAGAAATCATGCCGCGTCCCAGACAGTGCCGCTATGTGGCCACCACTCCCAGTGTCACCTACTTCAAGCCGCGGGGCATCCCCATGACGGCCCTGGAGGAAGTCTGCCTGGGCGTGGAAGAACTCGAAGCCCTGCGTCTGGCGGATCTGGAAGGCCTGACCGGTTCCGAGGCCGCCTGCCGCATGCGTGTGTCCCGGCATACGTTCGGCCGTACTCTGGCTGCTGCCCGGCGCACGGTGGCGCTGGCCCTGGTCACGGGCCGGGCCCTGCGCATCGAGGGCGGTCATTATGCCCTGGCCGAACCGGATCAGCGGACTGCGGACGCAAAGGAGAATACCATGCAGAAGATTGCCATTTCCAGTGAAGGCCCCACCCTTGACGATCTCGTCGATCCCCGTTTCGGTCGCGCGGGCGGTTTCGTGGTGGTGGATCTGCCGGACATGAGCGTGAGCTATATCGACAACGGCGCTTCCCAGACCATGAGCATGGGCGCCGGCATCGAGACCGCCGAACGTGTGGCCAACGCAGGCGTGCAGGTGGTGCTGAGCGGCTATGTGGGCCCCAAGGCTTTCGACGCACTGAAAGCTGCGGGCATCAAGGTCTGCCAGGATGTGAGCGGTACCGTCCGGGAAGCGGTGGAACGTTTCCAGAAGGGCGAATTCCCCTTTGCTGACGCGCCCAACAAGTAGAGGACCCGTATGCGTATCGCCATTGCCAGCGGCAAGGGCGGGGCAGGCAAGACCAGCGTGGCGGCCTCCCTGGCCAGCGTCTGGGACAGCCCCCTGGTGGCCGTGGACACGGACGTGGAAGCGCCCAACCTCCACCTCTTCCTGCCGCCGCAGGTGGAGGGGAGCAGCAAGGCCTGGCTGGAAGTTCCTTCCCTCGATCTGGCCGCGTGCAGCAAGTGCGGCAAATGCCGCGAGATCTGCAGCTTCAAGGCCATCGCCTCCTTTGCCGGCAATATCAGCATCTTTCCCGACATGTGCCACGGCTGCGGCGGCTGTTTCGCCGTCTGTGCGGACAAGGCCCTCAAGCCCGTGGGCCGGGAGCTGGGCGAACTGGAACACGGCGCGGTGCTGGACGGTACTGTCCGCTTCCTCATGGGGCGTACCCGTATCGGCGAATCCATGACGCCGCCCCTGCTGCGCCAGCTGCGGGCCCGTCTGGACGCCATGCTGGCTGAGATCCCGGCCGATGCCATTCTCGATGCGCCTCCCGGGGTCAGCTGTCCGGCGGTCACGGTCACCCGTGATGTGGATCTGATCCTGCTGGTGGCCGACCCCACGCCCTTCGGTTTCCATGATTTCAGATTGGCGCATCAGGCCTTCCTGCCCCTGAACAAGGCCATGGCCGTGGTCATCAACCGGGCCGGGGCCGAGGGTAATGCCGATGGTGACGCCGCGGTGCGTGACTACTGTCGCAAACACGGTCTGCCCCTGCTGGCGGAGCTGCCTTTTGAACGGGCCGCCGCCGAGCAATATGCCAATGGCCGTCTGCTGGCCGCGCTGTCCCCGGAATGGAAACAGCGTTTCGAACACTTGCGCGATGCCCTGCGCCGTCTGGGCGGGGAGGTGTGCCATGCGTGAGATCGTCGTCATCAGCGGCAAGGGCGGGACGGGCAAAACCACGGTTTGCGCCTCCTTTGCCCATCTGGCCGAAAGCAAGGTCATCTGTGACCTGGACGTGGATGCGCCCGACCTGCACATCCTGCTGCAGCCGGAGGTCAAGGAACGCACGCCGTTCATCTCGGGACACAGCGCCCGGATCCGTCAGGATGACTGCATCCGTTGCGGCCAGTGTGCCGATCTGTGCCGTTTCGAAGCGGTACGTCCTCATGACGGGGGCTTCCTTATCGATGACCATTGCGAAGGCTGCGGCGTCTGCGTGAAGCTCTGTCCGCAGCAGGCCATCGATTTTCCCGACAATCACTGTGGTGACTGGTACGTGAGCGACAGCCGCTTCGGGCTGATGGTCCATGCCCAGCTCTTTCCCGGGCAGGAGAACTCCGGACGTCTGGTGAGCCTGCTCAAGGCCCAGGCCAGGGAGCGTGCCAGAGCGCTGGGGCTGGAGACCATCCTGTGCGACGGTTCGCCGGGCGTGGGCTGTCCCGTCATCAGTTCCCTGTCGGGGGCCAGTCTGGCCGTGGGCGTCGTGGAGCCCACGCCGTCAGGTCGCCACGATTTCAGCCGCGTGGCCGATTTGTGCCGGCATTTCCGCATCCCGCTGGCCATCATCATCAACAAGGCTGATCTCAATGTGAACGAGGCCGATGCCATCGCCGCGGAATGCGCCGAACACGGCCATACCCTGCTGGGGCGCCTGCCCTTCGATCCGGTGGTGACCCGGGCCATGGTGCAGCGTCGCGCCCTGACAGAATTCGACAATCCTCTTGGCAACAGCCTGAAGGACATGTGGTCGGCCCTTCAGGATATGCGCACCGGCCGCTAGGCCGCGCACCTTCGACCAGAAATGGAGCGTTTATCATGAGCTTTCTTCTTGCCGTGCCTTCCTGCATGCCTGGCGGTCTCGATGCCCAGATGGGCATGCACTTCGGCCATTGCGACATCTACACCATCGTTGAAATCGAAGACAACGCCATCAAGGCCGTGGGCACGCTGGAAAACGTGCCTCACCAGCAGGGCGGCTGCATGGCTCCCGTGCAGCACCTGGCCAGCCACGGCGTGAAAGCCCTGCTGGCCGGCGGCATGGGCATGCGTCCGCTGATGGGCTTCCAGCAGGTGGGCGTCAACGTCTTCTTCGCCGGTCAGTACCCCACCGTGGGCGCTGCCGTGCAGGCCTTCCTGGAAGGCAAGCTGCCTCCCTTCACCATGGACTTCACCTGCGGTGGCGGCGGCCATCACTAGGCCGTGGGGTCCGCTATGGATATCCTGATCGTTACCTCGCGCCCCGAACAGTGGGCCCCGGTCCTTCCGGTCATGGAAGGGCGCGGTGCGGCTGTCCGGCAGGCGGGTTCCCTGGAACAGGGCATGGAGCTGGTGCGCCAGCAGGCCCCCGCTCTGGCCGTGCTCGACCTGGGGCTGGAGCCTGAGGAGCTGCGCAAGGCTGTCATCGACATCCTCATGGTCAATGCCATGATCCATACGGCTGCTGTCAGCCCCATGACGGCGGCGGAATTCCACGACAAGATGGAAGGGCTCGGCATGCTGATGTCCCTGCCCGTGGACTTTACGGTCCAGGACGTGGAAAAGATGATGACGGCTCTGGAAGGCCTCGCAGGATAGAGACCTGTTGAGCTGATAGCAGGGGATCCTTTGTCGGGCTGCCGCCCGGGAAGGATCCCCTTTGCATTTTTTGCGGGGACCGCCGGTTCTTGCTGTGGATAGCGCAAGTAGAGGAGGACTATCTGCTTTTGCCTTTCTTCTTTCCTGAGGAAAGGGACAGCAGGCCGTGCTTTCAATGTCGCATCCGGGGCGCTGTGTCCGGTGTATTTTTCTCCTTTTCGTGTGTCCTTTGGTGCCGTGACAGAGAAAATCCGAAGCAGGGCGAAAGAGGCGCATCGCTTCTTGGAGAGAAAAGGATGCTTTCTCTAGCAGGGAATGTGTGGCTCTTGCCGGGCAGAAAGGGGAGAAGAAAATGGAAAATGGCAAAGAAAAATCCAAACATTTTTTTGTGTCTTTTCAGCATGTTGATTGAATAATCAGTCAGCAAGACGCAAATCCGCAAATTTTTTTGCGGAAAAATGCTTGACGATGGGGTCGAAAAGGCGCATAAAGCCGTTCGCGCCAACGAGCTGGCCACGTCCGAAAGGACGACGGGAAAAGAAAATTTCCCGGATGGCAAAAAAAAGTTCTTGACGCAGGTTTGAAAATGAGACATAGGTCTCCCTCGCGCCAACGAGTTGCCCCGACGGGGCCGCGAAAAAAACTTTCGCGAAAATGAAAAAAACTTGTTGACA
>NZ_JABAFY010000082.1 GCF_012843875.1 Desulfovibrio piger
GCATCTTTTCTTGCCGCCGTTCAAATCAGATGCATATCTTTGTGGGCAAACATAATTTGACGACACTATCTAGAACGTGTAGGCAATGATCAGCTGGGCCTTCCAGGCATCCTGCTTCTTGTAGGAGTCGTTGCGGTAGCTGCGCTTCCAGGTGTCGTCATCCACCATGTTCACGATATAGCTCAACTCCAGGTTGGCTTCCAGATTCTCATAGATCTGGTAGCTGTTCACCAGGTTGAATTCCAGCAGGCCGTCATTGGTGGTCAGGTACGGACCTTCGGGGGTACCGTTGTCCCAGCCATAGGCGTCCTTCACATACTTGGCCATGGCAGGGCTGTTGGTACCACCCCAGTAAGCCACACGGAAGGAGTGCTTCAGATCTTCCACAAAGCTCATGTCGTGGATGCGCAGACCCACGCCCCAGGTACCGGCATAGGTCAGGTTGCGGTCATACAGACGCGGGTCGCCCCAGCCATAGTTGCCGTCGCCCATGAAGGACATGAAATTAGCGCAACCGGACATGGTGGGCATACGCTCCGAACCGTTCTTCACGTTGCCGTCATCACCGGAGGAATACCAGCCGAAGATGCCGGGAGTACCCCAATCCAGCTTGTATTCCACCAGGGCCTTGACCAGCCAGCCCTCGCGCTGGGTATCACCACGACGCCAGGCACCGCTGTTCAGCTGCTGCACATCATAGCGCCCCATGGATTCCACATAACCGTAGTTGATATCGACTTCGATGTTCAGCGGATCAAAGGCCGTGACGGCAATGGGCAGACCGGCCCAGAACGCAGAGCCATAGGATTTGTCGGTATCCAGCGTCCCGCCGTTGTAGGCCAGCGGATAAGGACGCAGGCTGTAGGGAGGATAGCTGCCCATATGCAGCCCGTTATCCATGGCATCCCAGGAGTTGACGCCGATCATGCCGTACATGGCCCAGGGGGTCAGCTTCACACCTTCGAAGGTCAGCGGCAGCATGAGGGCGAACAGGTCCACGTTATCCTGGTAGTTGGCATCATCGTCAGGAGACCAGCGGTTGGCGGCACTGCTCTCGTTCCAGTTGTCGTTGAACAGACGGGCCCAGAAAGCTGTCAGGCCAACATTTTCGTTGAACTGGTAGTTGGCTACGACAGCGGCGGCATCGTCAAACAGCACCGCGGAGCCACCGGCCACATTGGGCATGGAGAGCCCCTGGATACCCATACGGAACTTGAGGTCGGTGTTGGGAACCGTCCAGTCGATATAGGCGTTTCTCAATTCCACGATGGTCTTGTCAGCGCCCAGGGCGCCGCCGGAAGATGCCTGGCCCCACATGGTGTCGCCGATTTCGAAGTAGACCGTACCGGACAGCGACTCGGAAGCCACCGCATCCAACTGCAAACGCACGAGCTGCATGGCACTGAAGGCGTCATCGGTATCCCGGGCCTTATTCGACGTCGCACCGGCCTGGCCCCGGCCCCCACGCCCATCAGCCACATCCCCTGGGCTTTGAAATCGATAGCGTGAGCACCACTGGCAGCCCCCAACAACATGCCCGCAGCGAGCGCAAGAGTCATCAGCTTCTTCATGATAAAACCTTCCTCCCTAAATGAAAAATTTCCAGGCCTGAGAACTCCAAGTCCTTCACCGAGACATCTCCGGCAGGCCATCGACCTTATAGGACTCATCAAAAGAGTCTATTATCTTGTTGCGTTAGCATGGGCATATGGGTGGGTCAAGGCGATTGGTCAATTTATTGAATCACTCGACAGCGTCGTGAAAAAAAGAAGGAGCGAGGAAGAAAAAGGAGGCTGTCCCCCTAAAAAAAACGCCAGGGACTTGTGTGGAAAAAGCCATACAAAAAACTGTTCCCTGCAAGACATCCTGTCCCCAAACATCTGCATGAAACGCCTGCTGCACCAGGCATGGCCTTTGCTCCATCCGCTCTCCCCTCCTCCGGACAAAAGAAAAGACGACCTCCGCCAGGCGAAAGATCGTCTTATCCAATAAAAAAGGGGGGCTTGCGCCCCCCTTGAAAGCATCGCTGTCGTAAAGACTAGAAGCTGTAAGCGAAGATCAGCTGGGCCTTCCAGGCGTCCTGCTTCTTGTAGGAATCGTTGCGGTAGCTGCGCTTCCAGGTGTCGTCGTCCATCATGTTCACGATGTAACCCAGTTCCAGGTTGGCTTCCAGGTTTTCGTAGATCTGGTAGCTGTTGACCAGGTTGAATTCCAGCAGACCGTCATTGGTGGTCAGGTAAGGACCGTCCTTTTCGCCGAGGTTGAGGGCGTTGTTGAAGTTCTGCCAGCCGTAGGAGCTGTTCACGTACTTGGCCATGGACGGGCTGTTGGTGCCGCCCCAGTAGGCCACGCGGAAGGAGTGCTTCAGGTCTTCCACGAAGCTCAGGTCGTGGACGCGCAGACCGATACCCCAGGTACCGGCGTAGCTCATGTTGCGGTCATACAGGCTGTCGGAAGTGGACCAGCCGTAGTTGCCGTCGCCCATGAAGGACATGAAATTGCCACAGGCGGAGATGCTGGGCATACGCTCGGAACCGTTCTTCACGTTGCCGTCGTCACCGGAAGCATACCAGCCGAAGATGCCGGGGGTACCCCAATCCATCTTGTATTCCACCAGGGCCTTGACCAGCCAGCCTTCACGCTTGGTATCGCCCATGCGGGTAAAGCTGTTGTCAGCGCGCTCAGCAGCGTAGCGACCCATGGATTCCACATAACCGTAGTTGATGTCCAGCTCGACGTTCAGCGGATCCCACAGGGTCAGGGAGATGGGCAGACCGGCCCAGAACATGGAACCGTAAGCCTTGCCGGTAGAGGACGGATCAAAAGCGAACGCATCACCGCCGTTGGCGTAACGGGCATAGGGAGCGGTGGAGGTCAGGGTATTGGTGTTGGCACCAGCCATGCCGTACATGGCCCAGGGGGTCACCTTCACGCCGTCGAAGGTCAGGGGCACCATCAGGGCGAACAGGTCCATGTTGTCATGGTAGTTCACGCGATCCGCGCGAGAAGAGTAGTTGTCGTTGTAAGGACGGGCCCACATGGCGGTCAGGGCCACGTTTTCGTTGAACTGGTAGCTGGCGGTGATGGCAGCCACGTCGTCATCCAGGATGGCGGAACCACCGGCCACGTTAGGCAGCTGGATGCCCTGGATACCCATGCGGAACTTGAGATCGGTGTTGGGCACCATCCAGTCGATGTAGGCGTTCTTCAGTTCCACGATCCTCTGGTCAGCCCCCATTGCACCGCCATCGTCGTTCTTGCCCCAGTGGGTGTCACCGATTTCGAAGTACACGGTACCGGACAGGGCTTCGGAAGCCACGGCGTCCAACTGCAGGCGGACACGCTGGGAAGCACCGAAGATATCATCGGTATCAGCGGCCTTGTTGTGGTTGCTGGCCTTGTTGTCCTTGACATGGCTCACCAGGGAGCCGTCACCGGCGGAGAAGCCCATCAGCCACTGGCCTTTGGCCTTGAAATCAATAGCGCTGGCGCCGGTAGCGGCGCCCAGCAGCATGCCCGCAGCAAGAGCGAGGGTCATCAGCTTTTTCATGATAAAAACCTTCCTTCCTGAGAGAAATTTTCTGGCTTCACCATGGAACGCTCCTCCCCAGGGGCGTCCCATTGGCCAGCTCTGGACAAAAAATGTACGCTTTTCTGTTTGAGTACAAATTTTGTTACGCCAGCATACGCATGCCCCTTCTCTCCGTCAAGGGGGAAAGGTCAATTTTTTGAACCACGCTATGCGCAGCAGGATCAGGCAATCCTGCCTAACGCAAGATCCTGCTGCCAGCCTTGCGGTACCGATTCTTGCAACCAGTCTTCCAACAAAAATCGTTATGGCTATTACTAAAAGATAGGCGGTCCTCAAACAGCGTACCGACCTATCATTATTCCCATTTCCATTATCCCAAAATACAAAAAGCCCCGCCGGAGCGGGGCTTGAAAACCGGGGGGCCGAAGCCCCCACGGTCGAACTTCTCAAGCCGAAGCTTAGAAGGAGTACACGAAGGACAGGTTCACGTTCCAGGCGTCGTACACGCCGTCGCCGCCCTTGGCGAAGTTAGCCATGGGATTCTTGCCCCAGGTGCTGCGGCTGTCGTCCAGCCACAGGGCGATGTAGGCAGCGTCCAGCATGACGGTGAAGTTGTCGTACATCTTGTAGGTGTTGGTCAGACCGATTTCCAGAGCGGTGTCGCCGGTGGTCAGGTACATGGGATCGTAGGAGGTACCGTACTGGGTCACGCTCGCGGGAGCCTTGAAGGAAGTATGGCTCACGTACTTGGCCATCTTGGGAGCGTTGGTGCCGCCCATGAAGTTCACGCGCAGGGTGTGCTTCAGGTCTTCCAGGAAGCTCACGTCCTTCAGGCGGGCGCCGATGCCCCAGGTACCGGTCATATTGGTGCCCAGCACGCCTTCACGGGCGATGTAGGGGTTGCCGTTGAAGGCGAAGTTGGAGAAGCCGTTGTTGCCGTTGGCGCTCACCACAGGCATGCGCTCGGAACCGTTCTTCGGGTTGCTGTCGTCACCGGAACCGTACCAGCCGTACAGACCGGGAGTACCCCAATCCAGCTTGTATTCCAGCAGCAGGCTGGCCAACCAGCCTTCGCGGTTCCTCTTCTGGTCTTCGTAAGAGGCGGAACCGTAGTTCACATCCCAAGCGATGCGGAAGGGATCCCAGTAGGTCACTTCGCCGGTCACGCCAGCCCAGAAGGCATTGCCGTAGCTATCCAGAGGATCGGTGCCGGTGAAGCCGGAGACCATGCCAGCGCTGGCGCGATCCCACGCATTACCGCCATTGAACTTAGTCTTCTTGGCGGTGTTCTCCCACTCATTGAACATACCGGGGCCCATGGCAGCGTACATGACCCAGGGGGTCACCTTCACACCGTCGAAGGTCAGGGGCAGCAGCACGGCGAACATGTCCATGTTGTCCATGTAGTTCTGGTAACCGGCCTTATCACCGTTCCACTTGTAACCGCTATTGTCGTTGTAGGGGCGAGCCCAGAAAGCGGTCAGGCCAACGTTTTCGTTGAACTGGTAGTTCAGGCTGACGGCGGCCACGTCATCATCCATGATCTGGGAGGCATTGGTGGTGAAGCTGGGCAGAGCGATGCCCTGGATACCCATGCGGACCTTGAGGTCGGTCTGGGGCACCATCCAGTCGATGTAGGCGCGCTTCAGTTCCACGACCTTGCCGTCAGCGCCCATAGCGCCGCCGTTGTCGTTGTCGCCCCACACCTGGTCACCGATTTCGAAGAACACGGTGCCGGACAGAGCTTCGGAAGCCACGGCGTCCAACTGCAGGCGAACGCGCTGGCGGGCTTCGAATTCGTCTTCGTTCTTGAAGCCGGAGTTGTTCTTGGCCTTGCTTTCACCAAAGTTGCCGTGCATGCCGTAGTCGAAAGACATGATCCACTGGCCCTTGGCCTTGAAGTCGATAGCGCTGGCGCCGGTAGCGGCACCCAGCATCATAGCGGCAGCCAGAGCGAGAGTCATAAGCTTCTTCATAATAATACCTTCCTTCATTACTTCCGCATCTTTCGATCCCATCCACTACGGGATCTTTTTCCCTTGCGGGACCCCATTCCTGGCCTGTGCGGAGCGGGACAGGAATCCCGGCCAATACGGCCGGAGCTGAAAGCTCGTTTTTGAAAGCTCGCGGCAGCGATCTGCTTGTCCGTCGAACTTGTAAAAATTTTTATACCCCTTTCTTGACATTGTCAACGTTTCTTTAAAAAAAACAACAACTTAAATCATATTATCTATATCGTTTTTTAGATATAATTTTCTCACGAACCAGTTTCTTAAGCATGGATCCCTCGAAAAAATAAAAAAAGCTAACCTATTGAACGACAAAAGCCCCGCCGAAGCGGGGCTTAAAAACCATGAGGCAGAAGCTTTCACGGTCGGCGCTTTCCAATCACCGCAGAGAAAAAGGATACGGAGATCTGCTGATGATCCAGACACCATAGAGCCTGCGGATCTCAGAGCGCGTTTGGAAACTCATTTATCAATAATGAAACGTTTCAACAGTATGCTTGCCATGGCTATTTGAGTCATGGACTCAGAC
>NZ_JABAFY010000083.1 GCF_012843875.1 Desulfovibrio piger
CATGATTCAAATAGCCATGGCAAGCATACTGTTGAAACGTTTCATTATTGATAAATGAGTTTCCAAACACGCTCTCAGGAATTTCACTAAGGATATTAATTAATTACGAATACATCTTGATGGGAAATATGAGGCGGAAAACGCGCATGCGCGATATTCAAATGTTGTACGTAAAACTCGAAGGCAATTTTAGTATGAAAGAAAAGGTAGTTGTTGATAAAGCGATTTCACTCTATACCGAATCATTCGGCGACCCGGCCCATGAACCCATTATCCTGATCATGGGGGCAATGTCGTCTGCGGTGTGGTGGCCTGATGAGTTTTGCTCCCAACTAGCCAAAATGGGTCGCTATGTGATCCGGTACGACCACCGTGATACCGGGAAATCAACAAGCTATGAGCCAGGTCAAGCTCCATATTCCGTTGAAGAATTAGCAGATGATGTGGTTCGCGTCATTGATGGTTATGGTCTGGAAGCTGCTCATTTAGTCGGCATGTCTTTGGGGGGATTTCTTTCCCAGCTTGTAGCTCTCAAGTATCCGAAACGTGTGAAGAGCTTGACGCTGATTGCTTCAGAACGGCTTGCAGATGCAGATCCTGATATGCCCGCTTTTGATCCTGCCATCATTGAGTATCACCAACGGGCGGAATCGCTGGATTGGTCTGATAGAGATGCTGTCGTCGCGTATCAGGTCGGAGCGTGGCGAATCAACTCAGGTACTGCGCATGCTTTTGACGCTGAGAAGATACAAAATATCGCTGAGTTAAATTTTGATCGCACTCCGAATATCCTGACAACATTCAACCACACTACTTTAGGTGGTGGCGAGAGATGGCTCGGGAGATTAAATGAGATAGCTGTACCAACTTTGATCATTCACGGCACGGAGGATCCTGTACTTCCTTATGTGCATGGGTTGGCACTGAAAGATGCGATTCGTGGTTCAAAAATGCTGACACTCGAAGGCACGGGACATGAGTTGCATCATGAAGACTGGCCGAGGATTATCCAGGCGATTAAGGGGCAAACGTCATAGCTATCGGTTGCACCGTACAACAAGTTGCTGCACCGTAAAAATTACTCGCTGCGCTCGCAATTTTCCGGTGAGCAAGGCGTTAAACATCATGAGGGAAGCGGTGATCGCCGAAGTATCGACTCAACTATCAGAGGTAGTTGGCGTCATCGAGCGCCATCTCGAACCGACGTTGCTGGCCGTACATTTGTACGGCTCCGCAGTGGATGGCGGCCTGAAGCCACACAGTGATATTGATTTGCTGGTTACGGTGACCGTAAGGCTTGATGAAACAACGCGGCGAGCTTTGATCAACGACCTTTTGGAAACTTCGGCTTCCCCTGGAGAGAGCGAGATTCTCCGCGCTGTAGAAGTCACCATTGTTGTGCACGACGACATCATTCCGTGGCGTTATCCAGCTAAGCGCGAACTGCAATTTGGAGAATGGCAGCGCAATGACATTCTTGCAGGTATCTTCGAGCCAGCCACGATCGACATTGATCTGGCTATCTTGCTGACAAAAGCAAGAGAACATAGCGTTGCCTTGGTAGGTCCAGCGGCGGAGGAACTCTTTGATCCGGTTCCTGAACAGGATCTATTTGAGGCGCTAAATGAAACCTTAACGCTATGGAACTCGCCGCCCGACTGGGCTGGCGATGAGCGAAATGTAGTGCTTACGTTGTCCCGCATTTGGTACAGCGCAGTAACCGGCAAAATCGCGCCGAAGGATGTCGCTGCCGACTGGGCAATGGAGCGCCTGCCGGCCCAGTATCAGCCCGTCATACTTGAAGCTAGACAGGCTTATCTTGGACAAGAAGAAGATCGCTTGGCCTCGCGCGCAGATCAGTTGGAAGAATTTGTTCACTACGTGAAAGGCGAGATCACCAAGGTAGTCGGCAAATAATGTCTAACAATTCGTTCAAGCCGACGCCGCTTCGCGGCGCGGCTTAACTCAAGCGTTAGGCAACCAATCGAGAATCAACCATAAACTACAACGGAGAGTAAAATGGCTACAAAAAAGACGATATTTGTTGCGTTTGCAATTGAAGATGAAAGGCAACGGGATTTTCTTAAGGGGCAATCACTAAATACAAATTCTCCTTTTGAATATGTAGATATGTCAGTAAAGGAAGCATATGACACCGACTGGAAAAACAAAGTTAGAACAAGAATTAAACGATCTGATGGTGTTATCGCGCTAATTAGTAGCGACTCCCTTACCTCAAGCGGGCAGAAATGGGAGATCGCTTGCGCCAAAGAAGAAGGGAAGAAAGTTTTAGGGATATGGGCTTATACCGACGATAGAACTAATGTCCAAGGTGTTCGAACTGTTGTATGGACATGGAAGGCTATCGAAGATTTCATCGACAGCTTATAAGGGAGTGACTCAAATGCGCATCGCTCTCATTGTTGGAATAAATTATTATGAGCACGGAGGCTCTCTTCATGGTTGCGTGAACGATGCTCACGAAGTTAAAGCTGTGCTAGAGAGACATGATGGAGGTGCAGTAAATTTCGATTGTCGTTTGTTGACTGGTACAGGACCAACAGACCGCGTTAATCGCGGCGAATTAAAAGATCAAATCGAGCAGCTTTTTAAAACGGATGCAGATATTGCGTTGTTTTACTTTGCTGGGCATGGCCATATTGAGGCGACCGGTGGGTACCTATTGGCAACTGACTCTAGTCGAGGAGATGAAGGTGTTTCATTGACTGAGATTCTCACTTTAGCTAATAACTCACCCGCAAAAAATAAAATAATCTATGTGAACAGTCTGATTCGGTCGCCAGGCGAGCCTGAAAAGGCCACCGCAAGACCGCCGGCATCCTCCCAACCGGCCCCCAAGAAAGCCACCCCAGCGACACCCAAACCAGTACCATCAGCCAGCCATAAGCCGGGGGAGATTCCCAGCTTCAACTTCAACCCCAGCCCGAACAAAGCGGACTTGATTTGACGCCCCAAGGGGCGGATTGGACGCCAAGAGGGAAGGCATAGCCCGCCCCTCAAGTGTCAATGAACCCCTGGAAATCGACCCCGAAAACAGCCCCCTTCATAGAGGCGGCCTATTAACATTTGAGTGGGAGTGACGGGCACTGGCTGGCAATGTCTAGCAACGGCAGGCATTTCGGCTGAGGGTAAAAGAACTTTCCGCTAAGCGATAGACTGTATGTAAACACAGTATTGCAAGGACGCGGAACATGCCTCATGTGGCGGCCAGGACGGCCAGCCGGGATCGGGATACTGGTCGTTACCAGAGCCACCGACCCGAGCAAACCCTTCTCTATCAGATCGTTGACGAGTATTACCCGGCATTCGCTGCGCTTATGGCAGAGCAGGGAAAGGAATTGCCGGGCTATGTGCAACGGGAATTTGAAGAATTTCTCCAATGCGGGCGGCTGGAGCATGGCTTTCTACGGGTTCGCTGCGAGTCTTGCCACGCCGAGCACCTGGTCGCTTTCAGCTGTAAGCGTCGCGGTTTCTGCCCGAGCTGTGGGGCGCGGCGGATGGCCGAAAGTGCCGCCTTGCTGGTTGATGAAGTACTGCCTGAACAACCCATGCGTCAGTGGGTGTTGAGCTTCCCGTTTCAGCTGCGTTTCCTGTTTGCCAGCCGGCCCGAGATCATGGGGTGGGTGCTGGGCATCGTTTACCGCGTCATTGCCACGCACCTGGTCAAGAAAGCGGGCCATACCCACCAAGTGGCCAAGACGGGCGCGGTCACCCTGATCCAGCGTTTTGGATCGGCGCTCAATCTGAATGTTCACTTCCACATGCTGTTTCTCGACGGTGTGTATGTCGAGCAATCCCACGGCTCAGCGCGTTTCCGCTGGGTCAAGGCGCCGACCAGCCCAGAGCTCACCCAGCTGACGCACACCATCGCCCACCGGGTGGGTCGCTATCTGGAACGGCAAGGCCTGCTGGAACGGGATGTCGAAAACAGCTATCTGGCCTCGGATGCGGTGGATGACGACCCGATGACACCCCTGCTGGGGCACTCGATCACTTACCGTATCGCTGTCGGTTCACAGGCGGGGCGAAAGGTGTTCACTTTGCAAACTCTGCCGACCAGTGGTGATCCGTTCGGTGACGGGATTGGCAAGGTAGCCGGGTCCAGCCTGCACGCCGGCGTGGCGGCCAGGGCCGATGAACGCAAGAAGCTCGAACGGCTGTGCCGGTACATCAGCCGCCCGGCGGTATCCGAGAAGCGGCTGTCGTTAACACGAGGCGGCAACGTGCGCTACCAGCTCAAGACGCCGTACCGGGACGGCACCACGCACGTCATTTTCGAACCATTGGATTTCATTGCAAGGCTGGCCGCCCTGGTACCGAAGCCCAGAGTCAACCTAACCCGCTTCCACGGGGTGTTCGCACCCAACAGTCGGCACCGGGCGTTGGTCACGCCGGCAAAACGGGGCAGGGGCAACAAGGTCAGGGTGGCTGATGAACCGGCAACACCAGCACAACGGCGAGCGTCGATGACATGGGCGCAACGGCTCAAGCGTGTTTTCAATATCGACATCGAGACCTGCAGCGGCTGCGGCGGCGCCATGAAAGTCATCGCCTGCATTGAAGACCCTATAGTGATCAAGCAGATCCTTGATCACCTGAAGCACAAAGCCGAAACCAGCGGGACCAGGGCGTTACCCGAAAGCCGGGCGCCACCGGCTGAGCTGCTCCTGGGTCTGTTTGACTGACGAGCCTGAAGGCCAACGATACCAATCAAAATGCTGCGTTCACAGCGCCGCGGCAGGGATCCGCCGTGCTGGTTGTCGGAAAAGGAGCCGCTAGTGGGAAAGAGGAGGGTAAATTTTCAGCGTTGCTGGCTCCCCGTCAGCCGGATTGGGTTGCATCGCAGGGGTGTCGAAAGAGTCAACTGCGGTCCAAAGCTGTTGGACTTGGGTGAAAAGGGCGTTTATTCTTCCTATACGTTAAAAATACTGTTGCTGCCAACAGTTTAAGATCGGACCTTTAAGGATAACGTGCAATGATAGAAGTATATCGCGCATGCACGTTTGCGTCCTTGTGACTTTCTTCGGATTCAGAGCGTGTTTGGAAACTTCAGCTTTTATAGTTACAAGAAGGCATGTGGACAAAAAAAGACTGTGCGCGGCAGCA
>NZ_JABAFY010000084.1 GCF_012843875.1 Desulfovibrio piger
GGACTACTTTACCTTGCTTTGGCCTGTATCCTTTGGAGAAAACTGGTATAGCAAGGTGTATGCCGGACATTCTCTTAGAACATCGTCAGCTGATAACTGCGCCCTTCAAGGCTGGCCGCCAGGGCTTCGCCCTGCTGGCCTCCCCCTGCCATGCGCACCAGTTCCGCATGGCGCTGGCGGGCATCGAGCGGGACGCAGGTCGTGAACGTGGCATTGTCCCGAATGGTCTTGCTGATCTGGAAATGCTTTTGTGCCCGGGCTGCCAGCTGCGGCCAGTGCGTGATGACCAGCATTTGCCGCTGCTTAGCAAGATTTTCCAGCTTTTCCGCAAGCTTGTTTAATGTAAGACCGCCCACGCCGGCATCCACTTCGTCAAAGATATAGGTCGCACTTTCCGCTTTGGGGCGGACGCTCATGAGGGCGAGCAAGAAACGGGAAAGCTCGCCGCCCGAAGCGATCCGGTCCAGCGGCTGGGGAGCTTGGCCGGGGTTGGGGGCCCAGAGGATACGCACCTTCTCATCCATCAGGCCGGGCCAGACTTCCTGCGGCATGAAATCGGGGATGACCCGGACCTGTTCGGAGAATCCCAGCTGGCGCAGTTCTTCTTCCAGCTGACGGGCGAAGTCCGCGGCAGCTTCGCGGCGCTGGGGGAGCAGGGCGGAAAGCACCTCCTGCAGCTGGGCGGCCAGCTGCTTTTCTTCCTTGTCCAGCAGAGTGATGTCCAGCGCGCAGGCATCGAGGAAGGAGATGTTTTCACGGATCTCTTCGCGCAGCTCCAGGATCTCGTCCAGCGAACGGTGCAGTTTGCGCTTGAGCTGGGCCAAAGCGTAGAGCCGCTCCTCCATCTGTTCCACATCGGGCATGTCTTCCGGCAGGGGAGGACGGCGCAAACGGCCGCTCAGATGGGAAAGCTGCTGACGCAGGGCCGTGACGGCATCGGCATCTTCGCTGACGGAGTCGTCTGTCCGCGCCATCTGGTGCAGGCAGCGCTCCAGCCGTCCCAGCATATCGAGCAGGCCGGGTTCTTCCTCACCGTGAAGCAGGCCCAGCGCCAGCTCATACTGCTCGCGGGTCTGTTCGGCGGCACGGACGATGGCCCGCTGCTCTTCAAGGCGTTCTTCTTCCCCGGCTTCAGGGGCGACCCTGTCGATCTCCTGCTGTTGCATCTCCAGAATGTCCCGGCGCTCCAGAAGGTGGGCCTCCCGGGCCCGCAGCTCCTTGCGGCGGGCCTCTACGGAGCGCAGCTGCTCCAGCAGCTCGTCACGCCGGCGCAACAGGTCGGGATCCTTCAAGGTGCTTTCCATGAGCCGGGCCTGGAAGGCAGGCTGCAGCAACTGCTGCTGTCCGTGCTGGCTGGCATGGGCCAGCAGCTGCTCCCGCAGGGAACGCACGCATTCCTGGGAGCGCAGGGCATCATCAACGTACAGGCGGCTGCGGCCGCTCTCGGCCAACAGGCTGCGCCGGATGACGATCTCCCGTCCGTCCATCTGGAACTGTGCTTCGACCTGGGCCTTTTCCGCTCCCTGCCGTACCATATCGGCGCCCAGCCTGTCGCCCAGCAGAAAGCCCAGGGCTTTGAGGATAAAGCTTTTGCCTGCCCCTGTTTCGCCGGTGAGCACGTTCATGCCCGGGGCAAAGTCGAGTTCGGCGTCTTCGATGAGAGCGAGGTTGCGAATACGCAAATATTCCAGCATGGATAGGACCTATTTTTTGAGACGGGGATCAAGGAGGTCACGCAGGCTTTCGCCCAGCAGGTTGTAGCCCAGCACGGTCACCAGGATGGCGACACCCGGATAAAAGGAAAGCCAGGGGGCATCTTCCAGGACGGTCTTGCCTTCCATGAGCATGTTCCCCCAGCTGGCCGTGGGCGGCTGGACACCAAGCCCGAGGAAACTGAGCCCCGATTCCACCAGGATGGCGCCGGCCACGCCCAGCGTGGCGGAAATGAGCACCGGGGCCAGCGTGTTGGGCAGGATGTGGCGCAGCAATATCCGGCAGGTAGAGCAGCCGGACAAACGCGCCGCCGATACGAAATCCCGCTGGCGCAGGCTCAGGGTCTCGGCACGGACCAGACGGGCGACCCCCATCCATGAGGTCAGGCCGATGACGATCATGATGTTGGTCAGGCTCGGTTCCAGAAAGGCGATGACCGAAAGGATCAGGAAAAACGAGGGAAAGCAGAGCATGATGTCCACACCGCGCATGATCCCTTCATCCACCAGACCGCCGAAATAGCCGCTGATCAGGCCCAGTCCCGTCCCGATGCTGACGGAAATGCCCACAGCGACAAAGCCGACCCACAACGAGATCTGTCCGCCGTAGAGCAGCCGGGAAAAAACGTCCCGCCCCAGACGGTCCGTACCCAGCCAGAACATGGAGGACGGCGGCTCCAGAATGTGATCCAGATGCAGGGCATTGGGATCATAGGGCGCGAGCAGGGGAGCACACAGCGCTGCCAGAGACATGACCAGTACGATGCCCAGCCCCAGGCAGAGCATGAGATGACGGCCGAGAAAGCGACGCAGCAAGGGACCACACATATCAGCGAACCTCCCGGCTGCTGCGGATACGCGGATCGGCCAGGCCGTAGCAGACATCCGCCAGCAGGTTCCCCAGCAGGGTCAGCACGGCCCCCAGGACCAGGTTGCCCATGATCATGGTGTAGTCACGGGCCATGACCGCCGCATAGAACAATTGCCCCAGCCCCGGCAGGGCGAAGATGGACTCGATGATGACGCTGCCGCCGATGAGCCCGGGTACAGAGAGGCCCAGCAGGGTGATGACCGGGAGCAGGGCATTGCGCAGGGCATGGCGCCAGATGATCGTGCGGGGGGACAAGCCTTTGGCCTGGGCTGTCAGGATGTAGTCCTGTCGCAGGACCTCGAGTATGCAGGCCCGCATGTAGCGGGACATGCCCGCCAGGCTGCCGATGGTATAGACCAGGATCGGCAAAGCCAGATGCTGCGCCAGATCAAGCACCTTGTCCACAGGGCCGAGACTGTCGAAATTCATGGACGTCAGGCCGGAAATAGGCAGCCATTGCAGATGGATACCGAAAAACAGCATCAGCAGCAATGCCAGCCAGAACGAGGGCATGGCAAAACCGAGGTAGACGAAGACCGTCACGCCCCGATCCAGAAGGGAATTCTGGCGGCAGGCCGAAAGGATGCCGATGGGGATGGCGATGATGAGCGTCAGGATCAGGGAGATGACGTTCATGCCCACGGTCAGGGGCAGGCGCTCCATAATCTTGTCCAGCACGGGCCGCCCGTCCGCTGACATGGACAGGCCGAAATCCAGACGTACCAGGCGTGAGAGCCAGTCCAGATATTGTACATGCAGGGGTTTGTCCAGGCCGTACAGGGCCTCCAGCCGCTGGCGGGCCGCCTCACCGGCCAGAGGATTGAGGGTCGTTTCCATATCGGTGGGCGAACCGGGCGCGAGATGGATGACCCAAAAGCTGATGAGGGTGATCCCCCATAAGACCAGCAGCATCCACAGCAGTTTGCGCACGATGCGCAACGTCAGCTGCAGCAGGGCCGCATTGCGGGATGAACAGACCGCCTGCACGCATATCCTCCGTTATTATTCCGTCCGGGTCATCCACTGCCGCATGTCGGCCACCTCCTGCTGCCATTGCGGCGAAAGGCGCAGCTGGAGGAAGCGGGCATACAGGCTGTCCAGCAGGCCGAGGCAGACTTCCATCAGGTAGATCTTTTCCAGCAGCATGGCGTCCGGGTCGTCATCCTCTTCAGGCTTTTCCACCTTGGGAGTCTTCAGGCTGCCCAGGGTGAAGTCTTCGGCCTTGAGGGTGAACTGGAAGGCCAGTTCTTCCTTTTCAAGTCGGATGAGGGCGCGGGTGACTTTTTTCCCCGTGCCAAGGCCGAAACGGGCCTCGCGAAGAGGGGAGAGGGTCCCGGCAACGGTCGCCGTTTCTTTGGCGTCCCCTTCGCCGCCCTGGACGACGATACGCTGTTCCATGGAGACAGAGAAGGGCTGGCCTTCCTTGTCCACAAAGGCCCCGGGCGCCACATCGCTCTGGTACCACAGCCAGGTAAGGAACTCCTGGCCAAGAATGTTGTCCGTAGAATCCAGACAGGGTGTATCACTCATGGGATGACCTCGTGAATCAGGAAAGGGCGGCGAACTGTGTGGCTTCGATACGATCCAGACGGCTCATGGTCGCTTCGTCGAGCATGGTCTCGGCCAGGCTGTACGGGGTGATCTGCTCAAGATGCAGTTCGAAGGAGTTGAGGAATGCCTCCATGAACAGATCGATCATCTTCCCCTGGGTGGAGGCAAACCAGACCTCATTACGATCCGTTGCCCAGATGACATTGAACTCGGCCGGGATGGGCAGGAAGCGCTGCCGCAGGCGAAGCAGGACCTGTTCCTTGAGTTCCTTCTTGCGCTCACGGGAAATGAACTTTTTGCCCTGTTCCTGCATTTTTTCCTTTTCGGCCTTCAGTGCCAGGGTCAGATGCTTTTTGATGACAGCGACCGGGATGCGCCGGGTATCCAGACGCAGGGAGAAGAGCAGATAGGCACCTTTGTGCGGCGGGGCCGTCCGCCATTCGGAGTCCAGCATATCCTCGAAGCATACCCAGCCATAGGCCTGCATCTCGGGCAGGTCGTCGATGTCCCGGAAGGCGAACTGGCGCAGCTTGTCGGGGATCTGCGTCCAAAGTTCCGAAGGGATGGGGTCGATGATCCTGAAACGGGTAAAGCTGCACGAAGCATTACAAAAACCCATACTGGCTCCTTTCTGTGATATGCGCCAGGAGGCGTGTCATTCTTGTACGCAGTGCGGCAGATTCTTGCAAGTCCGAAGCCCGTGGATGCGTCATCGCCGGCGCAGGACAAAGGTCTGGATCGGCCTGGCAGGAAGATTTTTAGCCGGGGAGCCACAGTGAGCATTTCCGGAAGGCTTCTGGTAGCTGGGGCAAGGCGCATCCGGATGATCCATACATTTAGAGAATGTCCGGCATACACCTTGCTATACCAGTTTTCTCCAAAGGATACAGGCCAAAGCAAGGTAAAGTAG
>NZ_JABAFY010000085.1 GCF_012843875.1 Desulfovibrio piger
GGCTACTTTACCTTGCTTTGGCCTGTATCCTTTGGAGAAAACTGGTATAGCAAGGTGTATGCCGGACATTCTCTTAACTGGAGTATGTCATTATAACATTCTTTATGCAATACTCTCTTTTTTTGAATAGTGTTTGATTTTTGACACCGTTTGCGTATGCTATGCAAGCACACCACCTATTTTATTTTCCGGAAGTCTGCCATGTCCTCATTGCGTACCCGTTTTGTCACAGCGAAGGCGACCCTGGGCTTCACTCTTTCCTCCCTGCGGAGAATATGGAGCTTGCTTCCTGTGGTGGTTTTTCTGTCCTTGTCCGCCTGTTCCGATTCGCCGTTGGATCCCGCTCACCCCGTCACCTTGACCCTGTGGCATGTTTATGGGGCGCAAACCTATTCTCCCATGAACGAGCTGGTGGATAGATTCAACCGGACGGTAGGGAAAGAGCGTGGCATTGTTATTGAAGTGACCGCGGTATCCAATACCAGCGCCATACACGAAGCCCTGGTGGCCGCCACGCGCTTGCAGCCCGGAGCAGGCGATTTGCCGGATCTCTTTACCTGTTATCCGAAAACGCTGATCGCCATGGGCAGCGAGAGAGTTCTTGACTGGGGAAAATGGTTTACCGAGGAGGAACTCAAGGCCTTTGCCCCCCAGTTTCTGGAAGAAGGTTATGTGGATGGCGCGTTACGCCTTTTTCCTCTGCTCAAATCAACCAATCTTCTTTATGTCAACGCCACCATATTCGACCAGTTCAGCAAGGAAACCGGCATTACCTGCGCCGATTTGAGCACCTGGGAAGGCATGTTCCGCGCATCGGAGCGCTATTACCAGTGGTCCGGGGGCAAGGCGTTTTTCATGTATGATGAATGGCTGCACTACGCCATGCTCAATGTGGAATCCCTGGGGGAACCGTTTTTCAGCGGTGAACGCATCCGCGGGGACAGCCCTGCCTTCCTGAAGGTCTGGGAGCCCCTGGCGCGGGCCGGGCTCAAGGGCGAATTGTGCCCCATGCCGGGCTACGCCACAACCGCCATGATGATGGGCGAGGCTGTGTGCGGCTTCGAATCCTCGGCGTCCATCCTGTATTTCGCCGATACGGTTACGCTGCCGGACAACACCGTCATGCCCTTGCGCCTTGCCATCCTGCCTGTGCCCCTGTTTGAGGGGGCAAAACCTGTGGTTCTTCAGCGCGGTTCAGGCCTGGGCGCGCTCAAATCTACGCCGGAGAGGGAATACGCCGCGGCGGTATTCTGCAAATGGCTGACTTCTTCCGAAGTCAATCTGCCCTTTGCCATCCAGGGGGGATACATGCCAGTCAGAAAGGATTCTTTTGCACGGATTATGGAGGGAAAAAATCTCCCATACCCTGATGACAGATACCGCGAGCAGTACCAGGTTCTCCAGAAAGTTTATGCGGATTCCACCTTCTATGTTCCCCCTGTTTTCAAAACCTATGACCCCATGGAACGTGGTTTTTCCGCCGTTGTGCGCGACATGTTCAAAAAGCCCCGCGTGGTTGACGGAAACCCCGTTTCGCAGGAAGCCATCGACCAGACGCGTGAGGAACTGCTCCGGCGTGTCGCAGCCTTGCAGGATAAGTAAAAGTGTTTTTGCACGGCGCGCCTCTCTTCTTATCCCGGAGCAGAAACCGCAGACTCCCTTTACGAGGACGTCTTTTTTTGTATTTTGCCTCATTGAGCGTGATTCTTTTTACCTCAATGGTGTTGTTGCTGTTCTGGTTTGGGTTTATTTTCTCCCCGCAAAGTTCGCTTGGCAGAATTTTTGATGACTATCTTATCAATTATGAGCGCAAGCTTTCCGAGCATATAAGCCATACCGCCGCGCAGGGTATTCATCTTGCTTCAGCGCTGACGGACATGATTGAACGTACTTTGAATGCGAAAAATTGTTCTTTCAGCGCTGTTTCCGACAATGCCGCCCTGATCAGGGAACTGGAAAACGAATCTGTTTATTTTTTGAAAGACGCTCTGCTGCGCTCACGATGCAGCGGCAGTTTTATCGTTTTTGAAGCTACAATGAATAGCGCTCTGCGGCAATCCAGGGAATCACGCTGCGGCGTTTATCTGAAAGCCAGCAATATCACCGCGTCCAACCCCGTATCGCCGCAAATTTTCTATATGCGCGGTCTGTCCGAACTGGCGCTGGAACATCAGTTTGAATTTCATAATAAATGGGATATGGAATATGAGATGGCGGAGCTTCCGGACTATGCCGCGTTTTTGAAGGCTGCAAGCGAATCGACGGAATCCGGACAATTCTTTCTGACAAAATCGTTTTTTATTCGCGGCACTTCCGACAAGGTTGTGCTGCTTTGCGTGCCGCTTCGCGGTAGCGACGGTACGGTGTATGGGCTGTGCGGTCTGGAAATAAGCGACATACTGTATCGTCTGATCTACAGGATGCCGCAGCACGATTTGCCGGACATGCTGATAGGGTTCGCGCAGCAAAACGGGCAGGGGGCCAATGCAACCCTGCACATGGGCACAGGGCTTATGAACGGCCCCGGTGCCAATCTGTTTGCCAACCCCGTCGCCATCACCGCTACGGACGGAACGTATTATAACCGCTATCAAAACGGGACGCTGGAGTTTGCCGGTAGTGAACGAGCGCTGCATATTGCGCCGTTCTCTCTGCCGGGCCAGAATGTCAAATGGGTTGTGACAGCCTTGCTGCCCCGGGAAAAAGCTCAATATTTCTGCCTGAAACAATATATTTTTCTTGCTCTTTTTCTCGCCCTGTTTCTGGGTATTGCCCTGGGGGCTTCTCTCTTTCTGACGCGGCGTTATGCGGCTCCCGTGCTTCTGGGTATAAAAAATGCCCGCGTAAACGGCGTTGCCGCCACCAATGTTCGGGAACTGGATGAACTTCTTGAATTTCTGGAAGCAAAAGAGCAATCGCTCCTGCGCCAGCAGGCGGAAAACGTCCGGTCTGTTGTCAATACACAGGAAAACAATGAGTTACAGGCGGATATTACCGCCTACCGCACCTTCATAGAGCAAATTTCCACCTTGTCCAAGGCGGAACGCCTGGTTTTCGCGCTCTATATCAAGGGACAGAAATCCAGTGAAATTGCCGCCAATCTTCATCTGTCCATCAATACCATACGCACGCACAACAGAAATATTTATGCCAAACTCAATGTTTCTTCCTATAAGGAATTGATGGTCTATATACGCATGATGACCGCTGAAGACAGGGAAACCTTTGCTTGACGCGGGCATTCCTGGCTGGCCTTTCCGCCCCGGTCTCCGCTATGGGCGGCACGCTGATTTTGCCCTCATCCCGTCGATGAAATTTCCGGAATTTGAAGAAAATTTCCCCGCCTCATCCTGAAGATGATGCGTTCTCCTTTCTTTTAAGACAAAAATTGGGGCATGGTGTTCGTTATCCTCCCTGAAATCGATATGCCGGAGTGATCATGAAACATTTCTCCATGCTCATCCTCGTTGCCCAGCTTCTTGCCTTTTCCCTCCCCGCTCACGCCGAAGGGCTGCAGGCGCTGGTTATCGACAGGGATGTGAAAGGCGCCAATGTACGCAATGGCCCTTCCGGACGAGTTATCAACGTCATTCCCTTCGCTCCTCCCGATGCCACTGACGAGCTGCTGGAGCGGCGCGTGGTGACCATTGTCGGCCAGGAAGGCAAGTGGTTTCTGGTGGAGTATGACGGCGATAAAAAAGGCTGGATGCACGGCAGCGTACTGGGCTTTTGCGCCGCCTCCACGGAAGACGGCAAGGCGAAGCTGAAAGCCGCTCCGCATTCCCTGCTGAAAGCCGGCCGCGTTGTGGCGTCTGTGCCCGATGAAGCAAGGCTTGTCCTCACGGGGGTCGATTTGGCAACGGAACCCGGCTGGGCCAGGGTGGAATATGTGGATCCCCAAGGCAGGCGAATCTCCGGCTGGTTGTCGCGGCAGAATCTGTTCGTCAATCCCTACAATGCATGTTGGAGATAACAGGGCCGGTCAGATGTCTGGCAGAAAATTCGCGGATGCTCGGCGCCTCATCAAGAACATGAATGCCTGGGAAGGGTACGCGAACCGATCGGCAGGTACGGACAGCGCGGCCATGATGCCGATTATGGTTGCGCCACAGTTGAATTGTAGGGGGGCCCTGCCTGAAACAGGCATATGAGGCGATGGGATGTCTATATATCATGATTGCAGAGCAGTTATCGCCGTTCTGGGCAGTTTTGTTTGCTGTCTGCTCATGTGGGGCGCGGCCTTGGCCGTCCCTGTCGTCTGTAACGTTCCGGATCTGCATGCTCACATCCAGGGAAAGGATGCCCGCTCCCCGACGCGACGTTATTTTTTTGCGGATACCTATCTGTATCTTTTTAAGCGAGATCGTCCTGTTGCCGGAGTACGCGTTTACGGTGATCAATGCCGTATCGCCACAAAACGCATCGGCCAGGTGGACTGGTACAGCGTGGAATCGCGGCGGAACGAATCCGGCATGGAGAGGAGCGCCATGTCGCTGGTTTCTCCGGATGGACTTGTCTTGAACATCTTTGACGACAGTCGGGTGCGCGTTATCACAATCGACAACGAAAAAGATGGCCTTTTTTTGCAATGGACATCGGCATACAAGGAAGAATCGGGCCAGGGCAAGGAATATTCGCATGATGCCCTAGTCGGGAAAAACTCCATACGTCTCCGGGATGTGGAAGGGCTGGAAACAACGTTTGACTGGAGTGAACTGCGTGCTGTGACAGCGAAGTATGCAGGTGGAGACATCGTAGACAACACTACCTGTCGGCTGTTTTTTGAGACGCAGAACGGAAGACGGCTGATTATACTTACGTTGGGCAGAGGCTGGCTTGACTGGCTGGAAAACAACAGGAACAACATGCTGACCATAACCTATGGTACATGTCATTATGACAGGGACATGGATTCCGGAAGCGGGCTTTTCCTCTACAATGCCATCCCGCAAGACAGGGGGCAGTAAGAGGATGTCCGGCATGTTTTTTGATTTTAAAAGGTGTGGTAATCTCGTCCCATGAAACAAACAGATTTTCGTGA
>NZ_JABAFY010000086.1 GCF_012843875.1 Desulfovibrio piger
AGCGTCTTTAGGCGCAGCCGGTAACAGGCCCTTACAGGGCCAGAGCAAACCACCCGCTTTGCGGGTGGTTCTGATTTCAGGACTGTCTTGATCCTTCCGGCGATAGGGAAAGGTCTCATAGCTGGTTGTTTTGGAAAAACTTTCAAGAGAACAGGGAGGGTACTTTACTTTGTATTCCTTCCTTCGTATGCTCAAAATATATCTGGTGTAGTATTTCTGGAGAGAATATGGATAGTTGGCGCATGCTTCTGTCTGGTCTGACCTGACGCTGTCTATGGTGGGGCTGTATGTCCTTGTCGCCGCAGACAGTTTGCTGACGCCTGTTTTCCGTCGCCTTTGTGTGGGGGTGGCCTCTGAAGAAATGATCGCCAAGCATCCTGAAGTGGTCCGGGCTTTCGTAGCCCTGATCTCCCGCGTGGGGGCCTGGTGCAATGCCCATCCCCAGCAGGCCGGTGAGGTCGCCGCCCAGTGGATCGGTCTGCCGCCCGAGGCCGGGCGCAAGTCCAGCCTTGTGTTCCTGGGAAGCTTCAATGACAGCTGGCTGCGCGGCGCGGATACCTATCTGCGTATCTTGGACAGCATGAACAAGTTCAGCGGCAGCCTGCGCCACAAGACCATGGAGCAGGCCCGCCCCCTGCTGATCAACGATTCGTTCCTTGATACCGGAAAATAGCCGGATCTCTTTGTAACCGCCGTTCCTTTTCCTGCGGCAGGGATGAGCCTCTGCCGCAGGCCACTCATTGCTTGCAGGTCGACTATGCCGGGACGAATCATCTTTTGGGCGGCGCCTCTTCTGGTGCCTGTGCTCTTCTTTATCGTATGGGAATCCATGGCGACACTGGTGGGCAACAGCCTGATCCTTCCTCCGCTGGAGGAGATCGGGGCCTTGCTGGCGCACCCGCTGGACAATGTCATCGCCATGGGCACGCTGGCAGCAATATCGGCATCAGTCTGGAGCGCGTCCTCTGCGGGTATGCGGCAGCCGTGCTGCTGGGAGTGCCTTTGGGAGTGGCCATGGGCTATTATGCCGGTCTGCATCGCCTGCTCAATCTTTTTCTGGGCATGTTCCGCCCCATCCCGCCTCTGGCCTGGGTACCGCTGGTGCTGGCCTGGTTCGGCGTCAGAAGCCTGGCAACGGCCATGGGCCTGCCGCGAAGCGAATTATATTATTATCTTAATAACTTGAAGATATCCATGCTGTTCATCATCTTCATCGGCGCGCTGTTCCCTATCCTGACCAGCGCCGTGCATGGTGTGCAGACGGTCAACCGCACGCTGGTGGATTCGGCCCGGGTTCTGGGGGCGTCCGAGCGGGACATCTTCACCAAGATCCTGCTGCCCGCCGCGGCTCCGTCCATCGTCAATGGCCTGCGCATAGGTCTCGGGGTGGCGTGGATGTGTTTGGTCTCCGCGGAGATGCTGCCCGGCAGCCTTTCCGGGGTGGGCTATCTGATCACACATGCCTATACCGTGGGACGCACGGACGTGGTCATTGCCGGCATGATCAGCATCAGTGTGGTGGGAGCCTTGCTGGATATGGCTTTTCAGTGGATAGAGCGACGCAAGTATGCGTGGAAACAGTTTTCCCGGTAGGCGCGTATGACGGAGAGTGTGCTTTCTGCCCGAAAGGTGCGCAAGCGCTTTCGCCTGCGTGAAGGTGAAGTGCTGGCCCTGAAGGGACTGGATCTGGATGTGCGGGAGAATGAATTCATCTGCATCGTGGGGCCCAGCGGTTGCGGTAAATCGACGTTTTTGCGCATGGCTGCCGGGCTTGAACCTGTCAGTGAAGGCGAGATCCTGTACCGGGGCCAGCCGGTGAAGACACCGCGCCGTGAGGTGGGCATGGTGTTCCAGGAATATTCCCTGCTGCCCTGGCGCACGGTGGAAGACAATGTGGCTCTGGGCCTTGAATTTGCCGGGAAAGGCCGCGAAGAGCGTCGCAAGGTGGCGCGCGAATATCTGGAGCTGGTGGATCTGGCCGCTTTTGCCCGGGCCATGCCCCATGAACTTTCCGGCGGCATGCGGCAGCGCGTGGCCATAGCGCGGGCCTTGGCCAACAGGCCTGACGTGCTGCTGATGGATGAACCGTTCGGGGCGCTGGATGCGCATACCCGTATCCTGTTGCAACGGGAGCTGCTGCGCATCTGGCAGCATCACAAGACCACCATCCTTTTCGTGACCTACGGGGTGGACGAGGCCGTATATCTGGCTGACAGGGTCGTGGTCATGTCGGCGCGCCCGGGAACGGTCCGCGCTGTCGTGCCGGTGGACATTCCCCGGCCTCGCCACCGTGGGGATCCTGAATATGCGCGCCTGACGGCTTCCATCCTGGAAATGCTGGATACAAGTGCCGGGACCGGGCGCGATGAGCGGAAAAATGATGCGGGAGGCTGTCCATGCCGGTAGCTGGAGTGGATGTGGGGTCTGTGGCCGCCAAGGCCGTAGTGCTGGACGAGGAAAAAAAGATCGTTCTTGGGCGGGCCGTTCTGCCCACTGGCTGGAACAGCCGTGAAGCCGGGGAACAGGTGCTGCAGGCCGCCTGCCGTGCCGCGGGAGTGGAGCCGGCGGGCCTGCGGCGTGTGGTCGGCACGGGTTATGGCCGCGTGGCCTTGCCCTTTGCCGACAAGGTCGTGACCGAGATCTCCTGCCATGCGCGCGGTGCCTCCTGGCTGTTTCCTGCCACAGGCGTGGTGCTGGACATAGGCGGACAGGACAGCAAGGTCATCGCGGTGGAAGACGGTGCTGTGCAGGATTTTGTCATGAATGACAAATGCGCGGCCGGGACAGGACGTTTTTTGCAGGTCTTGTCCGGTATCCTGGGCATGGAGCTGCCGGAGCTGGGGCAGGCCGCCGCCACCGGCAAACCCGTATCCATCTCCAGCATGTGCGCTGTATTTGCGGAGACAGAGATCATCGGGCTGCTGGCGCAGGGGACGGCCCCGGCCGACATCGCTGCGGGGGTATACCTGTCCATCGCACGCCGTATGCGGGGGCTGGCAGCACGTATCCCGCTGAAGGGAGAGTGCACCTTTACCGGTGGGCTGGCTACCAGTCCGGCATTCAGCGGACTGCTTGCGGCGGAGCTGGGAGTACCGGTCAATGTCCCTGACGATCCCCAGACCGTGGGAGCTTTGGGTGCGGCCCTCGTGGCGGCCCGCTGATAACGCAACGACGCCACCGGCACGCTCCGGAGCGCATGGGAGAATAAAGATGACATACGCAAGTCTTGAACATTTTCGGGATGTGACCAGCCGTAACGTGCTGGCCCTGCAGGAAGCCAGGGAAAAAGGTCGCAAGGTGGTGGGGCAGTTCTGCATCTATTCCCCGCTGGAGATCGCCCTTGCGGCGGGTGCCGTGCCGGTCTCGTTGTGCGGTACGAAGCAGGACTCCATCCCTGTGGCGGAAGAGGTGCTGCCGCGCTGTCTGTGTCCCCTGATCAAGAGCAGCTTCGGCTTTGCCCTGCAGGACAGCTGCCCCTATCTGGCGGCTTCTGACATCGTGGTGGCGGATGCCACCTGTGACGGCAAGAAAAAAATGTATGAACTGCTGGCTGCCTACAAGCCCGTGATGGTCCTGCAGCTTCCGCAGATCCAGGATGAACGCGCTCATGCCTACTGGCGGGAGCAGTACGCCTTGTTGGTGGCCCGTCTGGAACAGGACTTTGGCGTCCGGATAACGGAAGAGAAGCTGCGGGCTGCCATGGATCTGACGTCCCGCTTGCGTCAGGCCCTGAAAAAGGTGCTGGATCTGGCCCGCCGGCGTCCGTCGCCCCTGCGGGGTCTCGATCTGCTGGACATCTGTTTTCGGGCCTCGTTCATGCCGGACTATGAACAGGCCATCCGCTTGCTGGAGGCCATCCACGCGGAATTGCAGGACGCCCCGGCGGCTGTGGCTCCAGATGCTCCCCGTATCCTGCTGACAGGCGTCCCCACGGGTATGGGGTCGCACAAAGTCGTGCAATTGCTGGAAGAATGCGGTGCCAGCGTGGTCTGTATCGATAACTGCACCTGTTACAAGAAAGTCCTGCTGAACATGGAAGAAGAGGGGGATGCCCTGGACATCTTGGCCCGCCGCTATCTGGACATGCACTGCGCCGTCATGTCTCCCAACCCCCACCGCTATAGCATCCTGAAGGATCTGGCCCGGGATTTTGCCGTGGATGCCGTGGTCGATCTGACATGGCAGGGCTGCCAGCCGTATGATGTCGAGTCCTGGAGCGTCAAAAAATTCGTGCGCGAAGAGCTGGGCTTGCCTTTCCTGCAGGTGGTGACGGATTATTCAGGTACGGATACGGAGCAGCTCAAGGTCCGGCTGGAAGCCTTCCTGGAGATGCTGGCCTGAGGCACTTTCCACAGCTCATCCGTCGCATAGTAATATGCTATAATTATTGAATTTTCTTTTTTAGGAACAAACGAAAGATGCCATGGCAGCATATGCCATGGCATCTTTCATTCTGAGGGGAAGGAAGGAATTTGGGAATTCCGGCAGAATCAGCTACCAGTTTTCAGGATCGGCGTATTTTTCCTTGCCGAAGCTGCATGCACCGCACATGGATGTGCTGTTCACGAAATGGCCGTCTCTCGTATAGACATCGACCACAGGACCGTGCCCACAGGCGATGCATTTTTTCGTATAATTGGGGCGCAAGCGGCATTCGATGGGGGGCTGTTTTCTTTTGGTCATGATCTTTCTCCTTGAAGTGAAAAGAAAGCCTTGCCTTTGCAGAAATCACACTAGATAGTGTCGTCAAATTATGTTTGCCCACAAAGATATGCATCTGATTTGAACGGCGGCAAGGAAAGATGCACATCTTTTGGCATATCGTGTGGCAATTCCCCGCCAGCGCTTGAGATGGAGAAAAGCATTCTCGACAAG
>NZ_JABAFY010000087.1 GCF_012843875.1 Desulfovibrio piger
CATGATTCAAATAGCCATGGCAAGCATACTGCTGAAACGTTTCATTATTGATAAATGAGTTTCCAAACACGCTCTGAAGTTTCCAAACACGCTCTCATCAGCCCTCTTTATATTTTGGCACAATTTCTGCAATGGAAGGAAAAAGAATCCTAACAAAAAAAGGAAAATACTATGCCCTCACGTATCCAAGCCGCCCCTACCATCCAGCAACAGCTGGCATCACGCGGTATTACGGAAAAAACCGGTGTTTTCGGACAGCACAAGGTACAGCTGGGAACAGGTTCTCCCATTCGACTCGATAAGATTAAAGGCAACTCTGTTCCCTATCAAGGGTTCCGTACTGCCACCAAAATTGCCAGAGGACACGAAGGACTCGAAAAATCCTCCAGCAATACGCTGAATATTCTGGCCGCCCCCGGCACGCTCGATGCACGCAAGCTGCTTGCCGCGCTCAAAACCAATGGAAACTTTATGGAACGCCTGGATAAGCTCGGGCAGCTCACGGAAGCGCAGAAAGGCAACTCGCTCTGGTCGTTTGCCCCCGCCGTGGAAAAGCTGAGCAATACCGAACTGGCTGCCGTGTACCAGAACTTCACCTCTGCGGAGATGGATCTTTTGCAGACAGCCCTCCGCCACGAAGGCCTGAACAACCCCAAGGCTAACGACGCACGCCATGCGGCCTCTCAGCTCTTCGACCTTCAGGCCCTTGTTCTTAAGGAAATGAGCAACCGCGTTTCCAATGGTATGCTTGACGACCTTTCTGCCAAGGAACCGGAAAATGCCGCCAAATATGAGAACATGAGGCCCGCCTCCCTGAGCCGCCAATACGCCCAGAAAGACGTTCTTCCCACAGCGCATACCCATGACATCACCGCCGCCAACCTGCATACTCTGGCCAACGTAGCGGCAGAAAGTGCCACCCGGCGCGAAAACACGGCCACCGCAGAAACACAGAAGCTGTCTTCACGCGGGATCTCTGCCACACCCAAGGAAATGGGCGATCTTCTGCGCGAAAGCCCTCTGACCATCAATCTTCCTGCACGCCGCCTCCTGCGCGATAATTCCTTTATCCTTAACCCCGACCAGCCCATGCCCAATGCCTTCCACATACAGCAGCAGGGCACGATCAATAAAGGGGCAAGCTACATGCCCCGGCGCAACGAGACGGAAAAACTCCTCTTCCCCGAACTGAAAGGGCACGATGTTATTGCCGATGAACGCCCCGTGTACGGTGCCCTCAATACGCAAAGAGCCCAAAAAGGCCCCGCACAGCGCGACTATGGGCACTGTGTTATCGTCCTTAAACCAGAAGTAGCCAGGCGCGCCACCTTCATAGCGGAAGATACGTTCTACTCCCCCGCTATCAGCATCACGCCTGAGCGCAAGGAGGAGTTCTACAAACTGCTCGACGGCTCCGGCCTCCCTATAGAAACAGTCGTTGCCCTCAAAGACCCTGAGAGTGCGGAACACCGTGCTATGGAAACCTATTTAGATGGGGGGCTTAATGTCAAAGACGTGACGGCTACCTTCTTTAAGGATCCTCCTACGGAAACGGGCATTAGTGGCACTGTGAATAAGGATCTGTTCGCGGCTGTTGCTCTCCAGGCTTTTGGCGACAAGGCCGCCACGCGTTCCAAAGTAGCCTCGTACGACAACCTGGAATCCCTGCTCCCCAATCTCAATGACCTGAATGGAGCTATGCTGGCCCAGGGGGCAGAAAAACGCGCCCGCGGCGAAGACCCTTCCGTACGTCTGTCCATGAACTACATAGAAGCCCAGATACACGGGCCAATTATCCCCAGCCGCGATATTCAGGAGATCCGTGTGGACCTGGGCGAAGCTCCTGCAGGAGAAAGGATGCAGCTCATAGCCCGCATGGATACCTTCAGCCACTCTACGGGCGTTAAGGTTACCTACATCACCGATGAGCTCAACGAATGGGAAACAAGCCAGTCTTTGGGAACGTTTGAACTCACCGATCAGAACGAGGAGGAGCGCATTGACAATACCTTTGAAAGCGGTGTCCGATACTTTACCGATCATGTCCGCCAGGAAGTAAACGATGCTATAGAGGAAGGCCTGAACCATAATATTCAGAACCATATACGCTCCGCGCTCAATAATATGGATCTTACCCATCTCTTCCCCCAGGAAGGAGAAATTTTAAGAAGAAGTGCACTGACTCTCATCGCGAAAGCCATCCCCAGGCAGGTTCAAACGTACATGGCGACCCCCAGTAACGAGAACACAAGCCCTGAGAAGATTGCTGCTGACATCATCGAACGAGCGGCACAGCCTGTTCTTCGGAAAAAGGCTGATCTGCTCAACAAGCTGAATAACCTCCCCATGACTTCCGAACAGAGAGCCGCCTTCTCCCACTGGATACGCAGCTCTGATATCACGGATCCAGAAGAACTGCAGCTTACCTTCGATAACGCCCAGATACAGGCTGCAGCATTACAAACCATTGCCAAAGCAGATCCTCCGCTCTCTGCGGAAGAAACCTTCCGCACTCTGGCCAAAGCGGCACAGCTCACCGACGAACGTACTGACACCTATGCCAAAGGCAAAGATTATAGTGCCGAACAAAAGTTTGCCGCCAAGAATCGCGCCTCCTTCATGGCCTATTCCTTGATAAAGAACGGGATACCGCCTTTGAGCCAGGAACAGATGCGTGGCCTTTACGACCGGCTGCATTCTCCCGAAATGCTCTCAATGATAAGGCAGCTGAGAGGAATTGTCACCAACGAAGCCATCATGGCGGAGGTCAACGACTACGGCTTGCTCAATACCCTCTCCACAATGAGCATATTCCACCTTCAAAATGCGGAAAAAGAAGTCGGAGAAAAGGAAGTCGATATCGAATTTAACGCCAATCTCGCCCTTGTGCCTGAAAAAAACCGTGCCTTATTCCGCGAGGTTGCCCCGCAAACCATGGCCACCTTCGATAAGGCATATCCGGCATACTCGCCCTTCCCTGCTGCTGCCGTACCAGGCAGTATGCCCACTACTCACACGGCAAGGCGCGATTTCCTTGTCCGTCATATCAATGAGTATCTTTCCCATGAAAAGGGCTTTGACAGAGGCTCTTCCACCCATGGACGAGGCCACATCACCCGCGCCTTCATCTTTGCCTCGGTCATGTGCTCCATCCTGGAAGAACAAGGTATTCCCGTAGACCGTAATGCTGTACTCTGTGGTATTACAGGCTACGACGTCGGCCGCCAAGGCCCAGGTGTCGACAAATGGGAAAAGGACAGTGCCCAGACAACCGTGAAACTTATGAAGTCCGACTTCGGGCAGAATACCATGGGGCAGGACTACGAACAGGAAGTTATTGGCACTATAACCAAACACAGTACCACCGTAGAAGGTATGGTTTTAAAGGCAGCCGATGGCCTGGACATAGGCCGTACCAAAACCTTCGACCTCAACCGCATGCCTTTCCTGCGCGGCAAGGAAGGGGAAGACGTACCCGACGAAGTGAAAAAGCTGCGTGAAGGCCTGGCTAAGGAAGCCGATCTGCTCCAGCGCTTCACCGACCCGATGTGCCAGCACAGGGAAGAACTGAACAAGCTGATTATGGATATAACAACGACCGCCCCAGAGTCCCCGTTATACGAACAGCTTATAGAGCAAAAAGAAGCACTGCTCAAAAAAATCGCCGAGCTCTACGAAGCATCCTGGCCTAAGGAAACCGCTCAGGTCTCCGAAGACACGGGGGCTGACGGCCAGGCCGCGGCCAAAGATGCCGTTCAGTCTGCAAACATGGCGGATAACGCGCTGTTCGCCACAGGCATGGATGCCAACCAGCTCGAGGCGTACATGAATGCCAATGGGTTTGTAGAGAACATAGAAAAAATCATACAAACCCACAGTGACGAATTCCCCATTCTCTCGAAATACTACCGCTGAAACAGAGAAGGCCGTGCAGAACGGCCTTCCCGCCGGTGAAAGAATCAGCAATAAAAAAGGAGTCCACAATGGAATTGACCGCACTGTTTGAAGAGCTTGGAACATCCATGGGCATCGACCGCCTGACCTTCGATGCCGATGGGCAATGCTCCCTGCTTTTCGACGGCGAACATGAAGTAACCTTCCTGCATAACCAGGAAGACCATGCCCTGATCATGTATTGTGAATTGGGCAAACTCTCCGCACAGGCCGATGATATCTGCCGTGAACTCATGCAGGCTTCCCTGCTCGGAGCGGAAACAGGCGGAGCGGCCCTGTCTGTAGACAGTAGACTCGACGTTATTGTCCTCTGGAAACGCCACGATGAAAGCTTTGATTCCCTTCCCTTCTTGGAACAGGCTCTCAATGCCTTTCTCACGCAGGCCATTCAATGGAAGGCACGCCTTGGCCCAAAAAACGCCTCCCGTAGTGAAGAAAAGCCAATAGATTCCAATTTACTCAACAATTTCGACATGTTTGTCTGAAATTCCCGTTCGGCAAGATAAGGCCGGTGCCTTTTCCGGACGAGTCCTGCATCTGGTGGGGAGGAATACCTTTTCGGGCATTCCTCCGGAAACTACACCGGAAGACACCTAAGCGCGCTTCCTCGACGCCGGTCTCTTCCTTTCCATCCGGAGCTGAGAGCCGGTTCCTCTTCCGGGACCCGCCTGCTATTCCTGCCCGTCCTAAGAGAATGTCCGGCATACACCTTGCTATACCAGTTTTCTCCAAAGGATACAGGCCAAAACAAGGTAAAGTAGCCC
>NZ_JABAFY010000088.1 GCF_012843875.1 Desulfovibrio piger
CGAAAATCTGTTTGTTTCATGGGACGAGATTACCACACCTTTTAAAATCAAAAAACATGCCGGACATCCTCTAAAGCCCATAAAATAAAAAAAGGGCGGGGACACATCGCGTCCCCGCCCTTTTCATACATATTGGCAGATCCTAGAACTCTTCCGGCAACTGCAGCATTTCCTCATAGGTGAACACGGGCCCGTCCAGGCACATATAGTGCGCCCCCACCTTGCAGTGGCCACACTTGCCCACACCGCAGCGCATGTGGGTCTCCAGCGAGGTGAAGATGTCCTTGCCGTTCATGCCGAGGCCCAGCAGGTCGCGGGCCACCAGCTTGATGCGGCGCGGCGAGGCACACAGGATGGCCCGGGCATTGGCCCAGTCGAAATCCAGTTCCGGCAGCAGGTCGTTGATATAGCCCACATGGGCCTGGACGGCATCCGTCGGCTTGGCCAGGGCATACTGCACGGTCACACCGGGGATCTTGCTCCAGTCCTTCAGATCCTGCTTGTAGACCAGGCCCTCATAGCGCGTGGCGCTGGCGATGATGGCGATGCGGCCGTAGCGTTCCCGCTCCTGGAGCAAGCGCACGATGATGGTCCGCACAGGGGCAAGGCCCACGCCGGACCCCACCACCAGCACGTCCCGTCCGGCAAAGGAACGGTAGGGGAAGCCCTTGCCGTAAGGTCCGCGCAGGCCGATAACATCCCCCACGCCAAGCTTGGCCAGGGCCGACGTCACCTTGCCCACTTTCTTGACGCAGAACTCGAACTGGCCGTCGTGCTGATCGCCGAAGGGGATGGACAGGGCCACTTCCCCCACGCCGAAGACCGTGACCATGAAGAACTGGCCCGTCAGACGGAAGGTCTCGGCAAGGCGTTCATCCATGTAACGGACCACATAGCGACGGATGTCCGGGGTCTCGTCATGGATGGCCACGATACGCGCAGGATAGGGCGTGAACAGCTGGGGGTCGATGCGGGTGGACGCCCGTTCCGGGATGGAGACCGGCATGGGCTTGCGCTGTCCCTCGGGCGGGCAGTCCTTCACCACGGTATCGGCTATCTTGCGGATGTCGATACCTGCGGGGCAGACGTCGATGCAGCGCCCGCAGCCCACGCAGCCTTTTTTACCGAAGCGGTCCTGGATGTAGACCAGTTTGTCCATGATGCGGTGGCGCACGGCGGCAGCCTTGCTGCGCGGATTGTGCCAGCCGGCATTACGCGTAAAGCCAGCCGTCTGGCAGGAGTCCTTGACGCGGACGCGGCGGCCCGACTGGGCATCCAGACGTTCCTCGTTGAACTGGAAACAGGTGCAGGTCGGGCAAACGGCCGTGCAGCCCGTGCAGCGGATGCAGGTGGGCGTGATCTCTTCCCACACCGGATGGTCGAAGCCCTGCAGCAAGGCCGTACGGATCTGGGAAAGGTCGGGCAGCTTCTGGAAAGAGTCCCGGCAATCCTTTTCCAGCTCGCCCAGCCGGGCACGCAGAGCGGCTTCGGTCACGGGACGGAAAAAGACCATGGCCTGCCCCACAAGGCTCTCGCCCTTGTCCGTGGCGCATTCCACCCAGCACAGATCGCCGTCCAGCGTCAGCATCAGGTCAAAGCCGCTGCGGGCAAAGGGGCCTGTGCCCGTGGCCGCGCAAAAGCAGCTTTTCCCGGGCGTACGGCAGTTCATGCCCACGATGGTGACGGCCTCGCGCCGCATGGAATAATTGATGTCCCGGTATTCGCCCAGGTAGAAATCATCCAGATATTCCAGAGCGGACACATCACAGGGGCGCATGCCGAAGATGACCGTCGGGGCCATGGCTTCCGCACCGGGCTCGGCCACATACGTACGTTCGTTGCCTTCCCAGCGGAACAGCACATCTTGATAGCCGTTCAAGACGTCCACCGGCGGCATGGCAAGGTTGGTATAGTCGAGGCACAGGCCCTTTGCCGGGACAAAGCTCTCCAGACGCGTGGTCCCGTCCTGTTCCTTGCAGGGGCACAGCACACGGGAGCCTGACTGCCAGGCGGTCAGCAGGGCGGGCAGGTCCGCCGGATTCATGGTATAGTATGCGGACATGGCTTAGACCCTCTCCAGCCTGACGGCGCTGATTTTGTATTCAGGGGTTTTGCTGACCGGATCCAGAGCGGTGCAGGTCAGCAGGTTGACCATGGCTTCGGCAAAATGCAGGGGAGCGAAGACCACGCCCTCGGGCACATCGTCCGTGATATGCATGCGCGAGACCACAGCTCCACGACGGCTGACCATGCGCAGGCGGGCGCCTTCGCGGATCTCCAGCTTTTTGGCGTCAGCGGGATTGATGTCCGTCACCAGCTCGGGCAGCTCACGCTCCAGCATGGCACAACGGCGCGTCATGGTCCCGGTCAGATAATGGGCATGGCGCATGCCGGTGCTGAGCAGGAAGGGATACTCCTCGTCCGGCAGTTCCGCCGGAGGCACATGCGGGATGGCGGCAAAAAGCCCCTTGCCGCGGGTGAAGCGCCCCTGATGCAGGATGGGCGTACCGGGATGGTCAGGCGTGGGACAAGGCCAGCACAGGCTCTTCCCTTCCAGACGGGCATAGCTCATGCCGCCCATGTTGGGGGCCAGGGAGCAGATCTCGTCAAAGACCTCCGAAGCCGAGGCGTAATGCATGTCATAGCCCAGGCGCCGGGACAAAGCCTGGATGATCTGGCCGTTGGTCCGCCCCGCCATGGGCGGGATGGCCTGACGCACGCGCTGCACGCGGCGCTCGGAGTTGGTGAAAGTACCGTCGGTCTCCGCGAACGACGCACCGGGCAGGACCATGTGCGCCAGTTCCGTGGTCGGCGTGGGGAAGATGTCGAGGCAGAGCAGGAACTCCGCCGACGACAGGGCCTTCACCACATGGCCGGAATCCGGGTCGCTGACCACGGGATTCTCGCCCATGATGATCATGGCCTTGAGCTTGCCCTCCTGCAGGCCGTGCATCATCTCCATGGCCGTCAGGCCGCGGAAAGGCGACAGGGAGCGTCCCCAGGCCGCCTCGAACTTCAGGCGGGCCTTCTCGTCATCCACGAACTGGTAGCCGGGATAATAGTTGGGCAATCCGCCCATATCGCAGGCGCCCTGCACGTTGTTCTGGCCGCGCAGCGGGTTCACGCCGGTACAGGGACGACCGATCTGACCGCAGAGCATGGACAGGTTGGCCAGGGAACGGACATTGTTCACGCCGCAGCGGTGCTGGGTGATGCCCAGGCAATAGACGATGGCGCTGGTCTCCGAGCGGGCATAGAGCTCCGCCGCACGGAACAGGAGCTCACGCGGCACGCCGGTGACTTCCTCGGTCCGCTCGGGCGTCCATTCACGCAGGCTTTCGCGCAGCTCGTCGAAGTTCTCCGTGCGTTCCGCGATGAAGGCCGCATCGTGCCAGCCATTTTCATAAATGATGTGCATCAGGCCGTTGACCAGCGGCACGTCCGTTCCCGGACGCAGGCGCAGGTGCACGTCCGCCAGGCGGGCAAGGTCCGTCCGACGGGGGTCGGCCACGATGAGTTTGCCGCCCTCACGATGGCAATGCATGAGCCGCATGCCCACCATGGGATGGGCGACCGTGGTATTGGAACCGATCACAAACAGACAGCTCGCCTGCTCCAGCTCGTCGAAAGAGTTGGTCATGGCGCCGCTGCCGAACGAAGTGGCAAGACCTGCCACAGTGGGGCCGTGTCAGAGACGGGCGCAGTGATCGATATTGTTGGTCCCCAGCGCGCAACGGGTGAGCTTTTGCAGCAGATAGTTCTCTTCGTTGGTGCAGCGGGCGGAGGTCAGCACGCCGATGCTGTCAGGGCCGTACTGGTCACGGATGCGGGCCAGCTCCCCGGCGGCATGATCGAGGGCGCTTTCCCAGTCCAGGGACTGCCAGCCCTGCTCCGTCCGCAGCAGGGGCGTTTTCAGACGGTCAGGGTGCTGTATGAATTCATGCACGTTCCAGCCCTTGACGCACAGCTTGCCCCGGTTGACCGGGCTGTCGGGCGTGGGCACGGAACGCTGAATGCGGCCTTCCGCAGTTTCCAGGGTCAGGCCGCAACCGCAGCCGCAATACGGGCAGGTTGTCGCCGTGTGACGAATATCCATAAGTCTCTCCGCGATATCACATCATGTCCGGGCCGGGACGGCACGCCTTTGTCCGCCACACTCCGGCATGAGCCTTTTTTCCAGCTTTGGAGTGGAAAATTTTGTCGTTTTTTTCCATAAAAAAAGGTGCCCAACATGTCAAAGAGAAAGGCTTTCTTTTCTTGACGACAGACCGGCACCACACAAGGAGACCCGCATGGACAACGCATCCCCCTGGCAAGCGATGGCCCGCGCCACGCAGGCAGAAGCCCGGGATATCGTGGCGGAACTGGACATAGAAGGACACTGGCGCCGGGCAGGCGCCGTGGTCCATGCCGTGGGCTCGTTCAGGACGGGCCTGCTGGTCCGGCACAGGGACATAGACTTCCATGTCTACACGCCGACTCTGGACCGCGACCTCAGCTTCCGTGTCATGGCGGCCCTGCCAGTTCCCCCTATCTGAACAGTCTGCACTTCGTGGACGGCAGCGCAACAGAAGAACGCTGTCTGGAATGGCATGGCACCTGGCAACGCCCCGGTGGCGCCCCCTAGATAGTGTCGTCAAATTCAAAAGTATGTTATAATCTCTTCACTTACAATGAGGAGAGACCATATGGCGGCA
>NZ_JABAFY010000089.1 GCF_012843875.1 Desulfovibrio piger
TGGGACTACTTTACCTTGCTTTGGCCTGTATCCTTTGGAGAAAACTTGTATAGCAAGATGTATGCCGGACATTCTCTAAGCGCGCTTTGGAACTCCAATGTCAAAGAGGAAATAGCGGGGCTTGTTGAGCCTGTGCTTGAGCGTTGGGATCGCGTCATGGCAAATAAAGAATCGCTGAGTTCCTCAGACCAAAAGATTCTGGCCATGCTTGACTCACTGGGGCTCATCCCCGCCAGAGAGGAAGGGGCGGTATTTCCGCGGTTGAATTATGCCTTTTTTTACAAGCGCGTTCACTTCAGCCCGGAGGGCAGGGCTTTTGTGGATGTGCTGGTTTCCCAGCCGCTTTGCAAAGAAGAACTGGGCGGTGAGGATGGCCTTGTGTTCTGGTCGCAGAACGATATGGCTGACTGGGCCGCCCAACTGGAGAATTTCCTGCGCGACAATGCGGGAAATCCGTATGCTCCTGATGCCTTGAAACGCTATCAGGCCATCATAAACCTTATGTTATTCCAGGATATTCCCCCTCGTGGCCAGGATGGGGTCATGGAACGATGGAATTGGTGGAAGACGGAGATGCTGGGAAATATCGCAAAAAAACATCAGGGCACGCTGACGGGAACTCTGGTCGAGGAATTTATGGTCAGTATTGACGCCAATGGCCAGAAAGTGCCCAAGGATCTGGAGCGGCGGCTTTCAGCCCGCATTGATGCCGAATTTGCGCCGGGGAAGACCGAAGAGGCGGCAGCAGAACAGAACGAGGCCGAGAAAGTTCAATATTATGAAGGCAAAGGGGTCATCAACAACAGAATTCCTGTTGCCGTCTGGTTTGACAGCAAAGATGGGCTTGTCTCCGGGGAAGTCGTCTATACCAAAACGAAAACCCAGACTCCCATCCGGCTTCTGGGTCGAAAAGAGAAGGACGGTTCGTATCGTCTGTATGAAGTGCTGCCCAATGGAGATATTTCCGGTACCATTACAGGCTTTCTTGTCCATGGCGTTTTGTCGGGAACATGGGTGGGCCGCCCGCGGATGATAGAGCAAAGCGAAGGCAGGTACGAATTTAAAGAAGGCAAAGAGTTTCCCATCAGGGTCAACGCTGTTGACAGAACACATGCGCCCTATAAGTGGACATTTGACGCGAAGAACGCTTCTGGAACCTATGCTTACAGCACTGGCGACAATTGCGATGACGGCACGGTTGCCTTGCAGATTCAGGAGGATGGAAGCGTCAGATACCGCATAATAGGGCTCACCGGAGCCCCATCATACAGAACAGCCTGTTTTCCCGAGGATGCTCTGTCCGGTGAAACCGCCGCGGTAACCCTGCATGGCAACAGAATTCTCATTGAAGAAGACGAAAACTGCGCCATAGAACTGTCGCTGTACAGCGATTTTCTTGTTTCCCGATATCTTGAGGGCAGATATTGCCAGCATCTTGTCGGAAACGGGGCAACTGCGGAAGGCTTGTTCATCAAAAAGACGGTGCATGAGTAAAATCGCAAAGGGCGGCTTGTGCCGCCCTTTGCGATGGCTGTCATCGGAACATGGAGCCCAAATAAATCGGGCGGCGGCTCACAGCGCAGGGCATCCACCCGCTTGACCGCCGCCCGGCTACTTGGACGTATATTTTTCGATAGGACCAAATCCGATATCAACGACAAGCGTCAGTCCTTCTTATATACCCTTGAAATACACATCCACATAATCGGTCACGGATTCACAGGGGTTGAGCATCTGTTGAAGCCGCCAGTATTTGCGGTTTCCCTTCACCTCAAATACAAATTCTCCCGTGCGGGCGCAGCGCATGCCGCCAGCAATAAAACTCACACGCGTGGCCATATCTCCCTTAACCAGAAAAGTTTTGCCATCAAGAACACACACATCACCGTTCAGAGTTACGTAGTCCCCGTTGTGTTCCTGCTTTGCATTAATACGCATACCGCCGTTTTCCGTGCGGGACACCGTAGCCTCTCCCATGGGCCCTTCTATCCATTGCAGGGAAAACATGTGTTTGCCCAGCAGCTTTTCTTCCGCCGCACTCGGCCTGGAGGCTGCCGTTGACTTGGGGACAAGGAGCTTATTCAGTTTGCCCGAAAGCGCCTTTTGGGTTGAGGGGGCCAGCTTGTTGCCGTTGGCTTTTACCTTTTCAAGAAATTCCGTGATCAGGCCGGCTGTTTTCGTGCCTGGGTTTTCCGCGGCCACACGCTCCAGGTCTTGCATCCATGCATCGTCCATTTTGCCCTGGTTGTATTCGGGGAAGGCGGGAGTGTTGGGCAAATCGCTGAACAGAATATAGGTTGCAAATTCAAGGTAGCGTTCATTGCCTTTGATGAAATAAAAACTGTCGGCATGTACGGTTTTCAGGTACTGTTCCCATTGCACGGCCCATGTTCCCATTTCTTTCACCGAATGGCGGCAGCCGCCATCCGAGAATAGTATCTGCGGCTGTGTTTCCAGCAAGGCGATATAGGCGGTATAGGCGGCAACAGGAGGATTAAAGCTGATCCTTTTGCGCAACGTGGTCAAATCCGCCATGAGGAAGGGGCAGCCCTCGGTTATTTCTGTCTTCAGGCCATAGGTGGCCAGCACATCCAGAATCTTCCGGTCATCGGCACTTAATACGGTCATGGACCCGCGATACTGGGTTTCCAGCCAGCGTTCCAGGAGGGAACGTACCGTGTTTTCTACGGATTCCACATCGTTGATGACGTCTTCAAGGCTGCTGCCTTCGATGCCATGGTTCGTCCAGGCGAGTAGCTCTTCTGCCGCCTTGTCGGTATCCATGCCTTCATAGCTGCTGATAACGGCATTGCATTTTTGTATCCAGGACTCCAGAGCCGTTTTCAGCGCGGCTTCATCCACGGCTCCATTGCAGGCCAGATCCGCCGCCTTTGGCGCGGGCAGAGGGTTCACGCTTACGCCCCGTGCCGTTGCGGCATCCGTGGCAGAGGCGACCTTGTCCTTCTTCATGGGCGTTCCATTCTCATCCGCCACTTCCACCGCGTCTGCGGCGCTGATGTACACCGGTTCGCCGGGGGTTTGGTAAATGAGATGGGCATAGGCCATGCCTTCTCCGGCATGTCGCTCAAGCTCCCACACCTTGAGCCATTGCAGGCCAGAATTCCTTTGAGTCACGTCGTTTTTCACAATCCAGCCTTTTCGGGCCATATCCAGCACTTTGGAACCAGTGTCAGGCTCCGCGCGCACGGGAGTATCATGGATAACCTGCCAAAAAGCGGCGTGGGACGTGCCAGCGCACAAGAGCAGGCCCAGGACGCAACAGGGGGAAAGCCAGAATTTTTTCATATTCTTTCTTCTGTCGTTGAGGTTGCTTATACGCCGCACGGGGCATTCCCCGCTATGCGGTCGCATGGGGCGAAGTTTGGCACAGCAAACAGGAGGCGCGGCGCAAACATGCCACATCCCCGGTTGCCCATCTGTAGCGAAAAAGCCGGAATAAGGCGTCATCCCTGTGATGATTTTCCTGATCTGGGATGGAAAAACGGGAAAACTCATTCTCGGGATGAGGTAAATTTTTTCAAATCGTGCTTGCTTTGGTTCCCGGAGCGGCGGCGTCCATGTACCTCTAGGTGAAGAAGGGGGGATGCGTTCCGTTGGGGTGCGGGCGGCATATCCGCCGTGGATGAGCCGAACACCGTGTCTTTCGGCGAATGAGCCTGGCAACAGGATACGAAGCGTATTGTGTTAAGGAAACGCTGATTAAAGCGTTTCCCGCGGTCTTGCAGAGCAAGACCGCCCGCAAGTCGTGAAGAGGGAAAATGTACGTTTCCCGTTAAATTAACGACTTGGCGTGTCTTTCCCAAAGAGGCTTTTGCCTCTTTGGGCATGGAGCTGATTTATTCTGTGAATAAATCAGCGGTTCCTTAAGCCGTACTAGTGGTTAGAAGTCATTTCATAATTCGTATGAAATGGCTTCTACCGCCAGACGAAAGTCTGGCGCGGCGCGAAAAGCGCCGTGAATGAGCCCAAAAACACGTTTTTGGGCGAATGATCTTCATAATTCAGAGCGTGTTTGGAAACTTCAGCTTTTATAGTTACAAGAAGGCATGTGGACAAAAAAAGACTGTGCGCGGCAG
>NZ_JABAFY010000009.1 GCF_012843875.1 Desulfovibrio piger
ACTCGCTACTGTTGTTACCTCGTCAATTTTATGGGACTACTTTACCTTGCTTTGGCCTGTATCCTTTGGAGAAAACTAGTATAGCAATATGTATGCCGGACATTCTCTTATTCTGGTCGTTCCCTGCTACAATGAAGAGGCTACGCTGCCGAGTACCCAGGATGCCCTGGCTGATCTCCTGAAGGAGTGCAAACAAAAAGGTCTTATCCAGGAAAGCAGCCTTATCCTGTATGTCAATGATGGCAGCCGTGATGCCACATGGGATATTATTGAGCGCCGTCATCAACAGGATGCTTGCTGCTGTGGCATCAGTTTTGCCGGTAATGCCGGCCATCAAAATGCTGTCTGGGCAGGGATGGAGACTGCCTACCGCCGGGGAGCAGATTGCATCATCAGCCTGGATGCTGACTTGCAGGATGATATTTCCGTCATCCCGCAAATGCTGGAGCACTATGGGCAAGGGTGTGATATTGTGTATGGTGTGCGCAATGACCGCAGCTCGGATACCGGCTTCAAACGGGGGACAGCCCATCTTTTCTATCGGATCATGGGCTGGATGGGCATCAGCATGATCCCTGACCATGCTGACTACCGCCTCGTGGCCCGCCCTGTTCTGGAGGCGCTCCAGCACTACCACGAGCAGGACCTTTTTTTGCGGGGGTTGTTCCCTACCATGGGCTTCCGCACAGCCCAGGTAGGGTACAAACGTCTAGCTCGTACGGCTGGCGAGACGAAATACCCATTATGCAAAATGCTGTCCTTCGCCTGGAAAGGCATTACCTCCTGCAGCGTGGCACCGCTGCGTCTTGCCGGTATCATGAGCCTGGGCTGCATGCTTATCGCCCTGAGTTACAGTTTGCTCTCCTTGTGGAAGTACGCATGCGGCGAGACCGTCCCTGGCTGGACATCCCTGATCATCATCGTTCTTTTCCTCGGTTCGGTCCAACTGCTGTGCCTGTCACTTATGGGAGAATATCTTGCAAAAATATTTACTGAGGTCCGCCACCGCCCCCGGTATATCATAGAAAAGGAGCTTTAGCTGTCCCTGGAGGCCCTCTTTTTCTTGGCTCTTCCTGGAGATGATCTATTCCCTCACCGGAACATTCCCCATTACATGTCCCTCTGCTGGGTTGCTGAGCTTCTGCAGCCCTTCTGCATTCAAAGCATGCCGGAAAACCTGCATTTTCGAGGCACCAAAAAAGCGGGGCAGTCACCTGCACCCGCTTTTACCGGAAAAACAAAGGAACGTGGATGTGTTACTTCTTTTCGCCGCTATGCTTGAGGCTCTGGCCGTGCTGCATGAAGTAGACCTGTTCGGCCAGATTGACGGAACGCCGCCAGATGCGGGTCAGGGCTCGCACCACCAGCAAGGTATGCATGACAAGCTGGGGATCGGGACGCTTGCCTTCTTCCTGACGCAGCAGCTCCAGCAGGCGCTGCACGATGCGCATCTCGTTCTGCAGGGCCTCGTCCTCGCAGTTGCGCAGGGCCAGGGCTTCCTCTCCGTTGCCTTCGCGGAAGCAGTCCATGGCGCGCATGAAGGCCTCGCGGGCACGCTGCATCATGCCGCAGACCTCGTCCGCTAGGATACGCCGCCCGGGCACGTCTTCCATGAGCACGGTCTGCTCGGCCACGGTCACGGCCTCGTCACCGATGCGCTCCAGATCCACCACCATGCGCAGGGCGGCCACCACGAAGCGCAGATCACCGGCCACGGGCTTGATGCGGGCCATGAGGCGCAGGCACAGCTCGTCGATCTCGTTTTCCAGGGCGTCGATGGCCGTATCACCGTCACAGACGGCGATGGCGCGCACGGCCTCGCCTTTTTCATAGGAACGCGCAGCCTCTTCCAAAGCGATGTCCACTTGCGCATACATGACCAGCAGGCGCGTGCGCAGCGTGGCCAGCATGTGCTGGGGCGTGTAATCCTGAAGAACCATTAACCGAACCTGCCTGTGATGTAGTCTTCCGTCTCTTTCTGGGACGGACGGGTGAATATGACGTCCGTGCTGTCGCTTTCCACCAGACGGCCCATGTAGAAGAAGGCCGTCCGGTCGGAGATGCGGGCCGCCTGCTGCATGCTGTGGGTCACGATGATGATGGTCAGGCCTTCCTTGAGCTCCACGATGCTCTCTTCCACCTTGCGGGTGGCGATGGGGTCCAGGGCGCTGGCGGGCTCGTCCATGAGCAGCACCTGCGGTTCCACGGCCAGGGCACGGGCGATGCACAGGCGCTGCTGCTGGCCGCCGGAAAGGCCCAGGGCCGAGGAGGAAAGGCGGTCCTCCACTTCGTTCCAGAGGGCGGCGCGGCGCAAGGCCAGCTCCACCTTCTCGGTGATGAGGTTCTCGTCCTTGACGCCGTTGACGCGCAGGCCGTAGGCCACGTTCTCGAAGATGCTCTTGGGGAAGGGGTTGGGCTTCTGGAAGACCATGCCCACCTTCTGCCGCAGGCGCACCACGTTGGTGCGGGGCTGGTTGACGTCCTCGCCGTCCAGCATGATGCGGCCTTCCACCCGGCAGCCGGGGATCAGGTCGTTCATGCGGTTGAGACAACGCAGGAAGGTGGATTTGCCGCAGCCGGAAGGGCCGATGAGGGCCGTGACGCCGCCGGCCTCGAAATCCAGGCTGACATCCTGCAGGGCGTGGGAAGCGCCGTAATAGACGTTGATCTTCTGCGCCGAAAGTGCTGTTGCCATAACTACTCCTGCACGGGCGTCCGGGGGGCGTCCGCGCGCCTCAAGGTAAAGATGATGGCCGTGCTGCCGTCTTCCGCCGGGCTTTCCGCCCAGATGCGGCCGCCGTGCCGTTCGATCACATGTTTGCAAATGGCCAGGCCCAGGCCCGTGGAATTCTGCCCGCGGTGGCGCTCCACCTGATAGAAGCGCTCGAAGATGCGCGGCAGATCGTCCGCCGGGATGAGCACGCCGTCGTCCACCACACGGATGACCACGTCGTCGCCTTCCACCCGGCCCGTGACGCGGATGGCCGTTTCTTCTTCGGCATAACGGCAGGCGTTCTCCAGCAGGTTGCGGAACACCAGCGTCAGCAGACGGTCGTCGGCCAGTACGGGGGGCAGTTTTTCCAGATGGCCTTCCAGACGCAGCTTGCGTTCCTGCAGGCGGGTCTGGCACAGGCTGCCCGCCTCATCGAGGGTGGCGGCGCATTCCGTGGGGCAGAGCTCCAGGGCGCCTCCCTGCCCTTCCAGACGGGCCAGCACCAGCAGATCCTCCAGCATGCGGGCCAGGGAACAGCTGTGACGGTAGATGATGGCTGCAAAGTGCTGCGCCTGTTCCGAGGAATCCATGCTGAGCAGGGTCTCGGCATAGCCCTGGATGGCGGTCAGCGGCGTACGCAGCTCATGGGAGACATTGGCCACGAAATCGCTGCGGATGCGCTCCAGCTGCATCAGGTCGCTGATGTCGCGGAAGACCAGCACCGCGCCCAGACGGGCATCGGCCAGTACGGGCAGGGAGATGAGCACCGAGAAGACCCGGCCGCCCAGATGCAGCTGCACCTGGCGCAGGGAACGGGGCACATCCAGATCCTCGTCACCGTTGCCGGAGGACGAGCGGGCCACCTGGGCGGAGCGCAGCATGGCATCCACGGCATCCTGCAGTTCGGGCGAGGGGATCACCTCGATGACCGGGCTGCCCGCCATGTCGGTCACCTGGGGGAAGAGGCGGGCAAAGGCACCGTTGCAGCGGCGGATGCGGCCCTGCGGCCCCAGCACCAGCACGCCGTCGCTCATGGTGTTGAGCACGCTCTCCAGCTGGGCGGTCTTGTCCGAGGCGATGCGCACCTGCTCGCCGATGCTGTCGGCCATGCGGTTCACGGCCTCGGCCAGGGGGGCGAACTCCGTGCCCGGCAGACGGCGCAGGCGGCGTTGCAGGCGGCCGCGGGAAATGGCCGAGACCACGTCCACCATCTGGCCCAGGGACCGCCGCATGGCGCCGGAGATGAAGGCGGCCAGCACCACGGCCAGCACCACGGCCAGCAGGATCATGGGCGCGAAGACGTGCAGGCGCTTCTGGATGAGCAGGTTGACGCTGTCCAGCGGCAGGGCCAGACGCAGGATGCGCCCGTCAGGCAGGTTGCGGGCCGCGTAGGCAAAATTCTTGTGCAAGGTGCCGCTGGCGCGCAGGGAGTAGCCCTGCCCCTCGCTGCGGGCCTGCACCACTTCGGGCCGGTCGCCGTGGTTGTCCATGCCTTCGGGCGAAACGCCGCCGGTCTCCGCCAGCACTTTGCCGTCGGCATCCAGCAGTGAAAGCCGCAGGTCGGGCAGGTCGAGCACCCGGGCCAGGACCTCCAGATCGTTTTCGCCACGCAGCAGCAGTTCGCCCGCCACGCGCGCCTCGCGCAGCAGACCGGTACGAGCTTCATCGAGCTGGCGCTCTTCCAGCCATTCGCGCGTCAGCCACAGGGAAAGCCCCGCAGCCACCGCGGCCACCAGCAGGATGGCCCAGAAGATCCGGGCCCTAAAAGAACGGAACATCCCCGTCATCTCAGCCTCTCAAACGGTAACCGACGCCGCGCACGGTCTCGAGCGCGGCGGCTTCTTCACCCAGTTTGGCCCGCAGACGCCGGACATGCGTGTCCACCGTACGGGCATAGCCTTCGAACGAATATCCCCAGACCGCGTTGAGCAGCTGTTCGCGGGTGCGCACGGCGCCCGCATGCCGCATGAGGTCTTCCAGCAGACGGAACTCCGTGGCCGTCAGGGCCACTTCCTGCCCGTCCAGGGTCACGCGGTGGGCCTCCACATCCAGCAGCAGGGCCCCGCGGCACAGGGCCGTGCCCATGCCGGGGCGGTTGCCGCGGCGCAGGATGGCCCGGATGCGCAGCACCAGTTCCCGGACGCTGAAGGGTTTGACCACATAATCATCGGCCCCCAGGGTCAGGCCCACAATGCGGTCCACTTCTTCGCCGCGGGCCGTGAGCATGAGCACGGGGATGGCCGCCGTGACCGGCTGGGCCTTGAGCCTGCGGCAGACATCGCAGCCGTCCATGCCGGGCAGCATGAGGTCCAGCACCACCAGGTCGGGCAGCTCGGAGGTCGCCATGTGCAGCCCCCCCAGCCCGTCGGCCGCTTCCAGTACCGCAAAGCCTTCGCGCTCAAGGTTGAAGCGCAGCAACTGGCGGATATCGTTTTCGTCTTCAATAACAAGTATGCGTTGCATGGAGTCTTCCTTTGCCTTGGAGAAGTAGTGCCTTTCCCATGCGCCAGCAATGCGCCTGAAAGGTTACAATTGTGTGACAGGCCCGTAAAAACCACGGTTTTCAAAGTGTCTCCACATCTTCGCCGAGGCGTCACATTTCTGTAACAATGCCTGAGGAAAAGGGAGGTGCTTCGGGATCGAGCCGAAGCAAAGACTTTTTTCCTTTTAAAGGAGCACTATCATGAATTTCGCCAAAACTCTGGTCCTTACCTGTGCCGCCCTGGGTCTGAGCGTGGCCGCCCACGCCCAGGATATCGTCGTCAACGGCTCCACCACCGTGCTGCCCGTCATGCAGAAGGCCGCCGAATCCTTCATGGCCGCCAACCCCGACATCAAGCTGGTGATCTCCGGCGGCGGTTCCGGCAACGGCATCAAGGCCCTGGGCGAAAAGCAGTGCGACGTGGCCATGAGCTCCCGCGACATCAAGGACAAGGAACGCGCCGCCGCTGAAAAGAAGGGCGTGAAGCCCGTGCGCATCGCCGTGGCCGTGGACGCCATCGTGCCCGTGGTCAACCCCGAGAACCTCGTGAAGGACCTGCCCCTGGAACAGCTGTCCTCCATCTACGCCGGCAAGGTGCGCAACTGGAAGGAACTGGGCGGCCAGGATGCCCCCATCGTGGTCATCTCCCGCGATACCTCTTCCGGTACCTTTGAATCCTGGCAGGAACTGGTCATGAAGAAGGAACGCGTCACCCCCGCCGCCCTGATGCAGGCCTCCAACGGCACCGTGGTGCAGGCCGTGGCCAAGAACAAGAACGCCATCGGCTACATCGGCCTGGGCTATCTTGACAAGAGCGTCAAGGGCCTGACCGTGAGCAAGGTGGCCGCCAGCGCCAAGACCGCTCTGGACGGCGAATGGCCCATCGCCCGCGAACTCTACATCTTCACCAACGGCGATCCCAAGGGCGGCGTGAAGAAGCTGGTGGACTACCTGCTGGCCGCCGACAAGGGCCAGAAGGACGTCCTGGCCGTGGGTTACGTTCCCCTGCAGCATTAAGCCCGCAGCACCGGGCAGACGCTCCCCCTCTCCTTCCGGGGGCCTCTGCCCGGTCCCCCGCAAGGGGAAAGGGCCCGTGCCGGTCTGAGGGATCATACCGGCGTACGTCCCCCTTTCCCCCGTTTTTCCGCTTTTTTCCCGCTTCCTCCAGCGGGCGCGTCCCGCAAGGAAACCTTCGGAGAAAACCATGTTCAGCTCTTCCCACGAGCGGGCCATCCGCATCTGCCTCACCGCCATCGCGGCCTCGTCCCTGCTGGCGCTGGCAGGTATCGTCATCTTCCTGTTCACCGAAGGCCTGCCCCTGTTCCGGCATGTGAGCCCGCTGGACTTTTTGCTGGGCGACCTCTGGTACCCCACGGAAGATCCCGGCCTGTTCGGCATTTTCCCGTTGCTGGTGGGTTCCGTGGCCGTCACCGTGCTCTCCTCGCTGCTGGCCGTGCCTCTGGGCGTCATGACGGCCGTGTACCTGGCCGAGATCGCCCCGCCCTTCGCCCGCCGCGTCATCAAGCCCTTCGTGGAACTGCTGGCGGCCCTGCCTTCGGTGGTGCTGGGCTTTCTGGGCATGGTGGTGCTGGCGCCCATCCTCCAGGACGTGCTGGGCGCCGCCACGGGCCTCAACCTGCTCAATGCCTCGCTGGTGCTGGCCATCATGAGCCTGCCCACCATCTGCTCCGTCTCCGAGGACGCCCTGCGCGCCGTGCCCCGCTCCCTGCGTGAGGCCTCCCTGGCGCTGGGCGCCACCCGCTGGGAGACCATCGTGCGCGTGGTGGTGCCCGCGGCCCTGTCCGGCATCGGCACGGCCATCATGCTGGGCATGTCCCGCGCCATGGGCGAGACCATGGTGGTGCTCATGGCGGCCGGCGGCGCGGCCATGCTGCCCCAGTCCCTGCTGGATCCCGTGCGGCCCATGCCCGCCTCCATCGCCGCCGAAATGGCTGAAGCCCCCTTCCGCAGCGACCATTATTACGCCCTGTTCGCCACAGGTATCGTCCTGTTCCTGATGACGCTGGCATTCAACATGATCGCTTCCCGCATCGCCGAAAAACACCGCCAGGTGGGCTCGGCCAGCCTTTAAGGAGCCCTTCCATGCCTCTTGCCACACCCGATCCGCGCCGCCGTCTTTTCGTCCAGGGCGCCATGCTCGGCACCCTGCGGCTGGTGGCCGCCTTCAACGTCATCCTGCTGGTGGCCATCTGCCTTTTCCTGCTGGTGCAGGGCCTGCCCGCCCTCAGCTGGGAATTCCTCTCCACGCCGCCCCGCGAGATGATGACCGCCGGCGGCATCCTGCCCTGTATCGTGGGCACGGCCATCCTGGCCCTGGGCTCCCTGATGCTGGCCTTCCCCCTGGGGGTGGCCACGGCCGTCTACCTGCATGAATACGCGGGCAACACTCCCTTCGCCCGCATGGTGCGCCTGGGGGTCAACAACCTGGCCGGGGTGCCCTCGGTGGTCTTCGGCCTGTTCGGGCTTTCGTTCTTCGTGACCTTCTGCGGCATGGGCGTCAGCATCCTGTCCGGCATCCTGACCCTGGCGGTGCTGACCCTGCCCGTGATCATCAGCACCGCCGAGGAGAGCCTGCGCTCCGTGCCCGACACCTACCGCCAGGCCTCCCTGGCCCTGGGCGCCGGCAAGGCCCAGACCATCACCCGCGTGGTCCTGCCCTGCGCCATGCCGGGCATGCTCACCGGCGCCATCCTGGGCGTGGCCCGCGCCGCCGGTGAAACGGCCGCCATCATGTTCACCGCCGCCGTCTTCTATACGCCCAAGAACCCGGACTCCATCTTCAGCTCAGTCATGGCCCTGCCCTATCACATGTACGTGCTGGCCACCGCCGGCACGGACATCGAGAAGACCCGCCCGCTCCAGTACGGCACGGGCCTGGTCCTCATCCTGCTGGTGCTGGGCATGAACCTGCTGGCCATCATCCTGCGCGACCACCTGCAGCGCCGCCACCACGCCTAGACGCCATCCGCCACAGGCTGATTTTTGGGGGACTTCCTGCTCCGGCAGAGAGGTCCCCTTTTCCGTTTCCCCCCTGCCACAACACACGTCTTCCGCAGGCCGCGGAGCCGCGCAGGGGGCCTTTCCCGGCACACCGCCTCACCAGATGCTCCGACGGCGATAAGAAAGATCGGAAGTCTGCCCAGCCTCCCCCGGTCCCTGCCGTGCGGCCCCCTCTTGCACCCCGGCCTGAGCGATCCCCATCCGGGAAGATGTCCTCTTCCGCCTCCCGCGTTCTCTCCGGTCACACCAAAAACGCAAACGGGCCGGAAGGGAGATCCCTTCCGGCCCGTCATCTTGCCATATGATGTTTACCGTCCCCGGCTACGGCAACAGGGTCACGCTGCCTTCATGCACGCTGATGCGATGCACCAGCACGCCCAGCACACCGGCGATGTCCAGTTCCGAGGTATCCACGATGACGGCATCGGCAGCGGGGCGCAGAGGCGCCACGGCCCGGTTGCGGTCCAGGGAGTCACGCTGGCGGATCTGCTCGGTCAGCGTCACCAGATCGGCTTCCCCCCCGCGGGCGGCCAGGTCGCGCAGACGGCGCAGGGCGCGCACTTCGGGCGATGCATCCAGGAAGAATTTGAAGCGGGCGTCAGGAAAGACCACCGTACCCATGTCACGGCCTTCCACCACCAGCGGCGTGGCTTCGCCCATGGCCCGCTGGGCCTCGCGCAGCACCTCGCGCACCACGGGCACCGTGGCGATGCGGGCGGCCAGCATGCCCACCTGCTCGGTGCGCACTTCGCCGCGGATGGGCACGCCGTTGCAGCACACCGTGGAGGCCCGTCCCTTGCCGGACAGGCTGAAGGTCCACTGGCGGCACTTTTCGCGCAATTCCTCTTCGGGCAGGGTCTCCGCACCGGGCCCCAGCTTGAGGGCCAGGCAACGGAACATGGCGCCGGTATCCAGATAGGCCACGTGCAGGCTTTCGGCCAGCTGCTGGGCCAGCGTGGTCTTGCCCACACCGGCGGGGCCGTCCAGGGTCACCACAGGCAGGGTCGTCTTCATCCCCGCACCTCCTGCATCCACTGTTTCATGGCCTCAAGGAAGGCCGTGTTCTCTTCGTCGCTGCCCACGCTCACGCGCAGGTGATCGGGCAGGCTGTAGCTTTTGAGCGGCCGGATGATGATACCGCGCTGCAGCAGGGCCTCAAAGCAGGCCGCCGCCGTACCGCAGCCTTCGGGCAGCTGCATCATGATGAAGTTGGCGGCGCTGGGCCACACCGTGCATCCCAGGGCGCGCAGGCCTTCGGTCAGGCGACGGCGACCGGCGCGCACGCATTCCAGCGTGGCGGCCCGGAAGGTGCTGTCCTGCAGCACGGCGATACCGGCTTCTTCGGCCAGGATGTTGACCGAGAACGGCAGGCGGGCCCGCCAGTAATACTGGGCCAGCTCGGCCGGCAGGATGCCGTAGCCCAGGCGCAGCCCGGCCAGACCGTAGCTTTTGGAGAAGGTGCGCATGATGGCCACGTTGTCCGGGATGTCACCGGAGGCCAGCAGGGAGAAGCGGGCCTCGTCCTCGGGGCTGTCGCCCGCAAAGTCCATGTAGGCCTCGTCCACCACCAGCAGGCAGTGGGGGAAGCGCTCGCCAAGGCGCTGCGCCAGGCGGCGCACGTCGGCCAGCGGCGGGCAGTAGCCGGAGGGATTGTCCGGCGTGGTCACGAAGACCAGACGGGTGTCATCGTCCACCAGGGCGAAGAGCGCGTCGAGATCGAAGCTGAAATCCGGGTTGAGGGGGTGGCGGCGCACTTCCACGCCGCAGACCTGCGCCTGGATGGGATAGATGCTGAAGCAGGGCTCGAAACAGACCACGGAATGCTTGCCCGGCACCAGGAGCATACGGATCAGCATGTCGATGATCTCGTCCGAGCCGTTGCCCACCACCACCTGATCGGGGCTGACGCCGTGCGTGCGGGCCAGGGCCGCCACCAGGCGGGGGTTGCCGCCCTGGGGATAGCGGAAGGCTGTCCCGGCGTGCAGGCCCAGGGCCTCCTTCACCAGGGGCGAAACGCCCAGGGGGTTCTCGTTGCTGGCCATTTTGACGACCTTGGACAGGCCGTATTTCTCCTGAATTTCGGCAATGGACATGCCGGGAACATAGGCGCTCAGGGCGGCTATTTCCGGGCGCACGGCGCAGGTGTACATACAGACTCCAGATGCAAAGAAAAAAGGGCCGCCGCAAGTGCGGCGGCCCGAGGAACCGTTGTCAGTTCCCGGTCCGGCCGGGACTTACTTGTTGGGGCGAACGGTCAGCACAGGCATGGACGCGTTCTTGACGACCTTTTCAGCCACGGAGCCGAAGAGGATGCGGTCGATGCCCTTGCGGCCGTGAGTACCCATGACGATGAGGTCGACGCCTTCGTCATTGGCACGGGCCAGGATCTCTTCAGCGGCGTAGCCGATGAGCACCTGGCCCTTGGCTTCCACGCCGGGGAAGTTCTCGGCCACGAAAGCGTCCATGGACTTTTCAGCGCCGGAGACAATCTCGCCCACGAAGTTTTCGATGGTGTTGGGCGGCACATGGAAGCCCACATACTGGCTCAGCGAGGGAGCCGTGTAGACGACGATGATGCTGGCCCCCAGGCCCTTGGCCAGCATGGTGGCGTACTCTGCCACGGCCGCGCTGTGTTCGGAAAGGTCAACCGCGCAAAGAATCTTCTTGATTTCCTTCATGGTACGCTCCATTACCGCCCAGACGGACAGAAGTAAAATGTTGAAAATCCGGTTCCATCAGGAAAGGGGGGATGGCCCTTTCCTCGTCGGCTCCAGAGCCGGCGCAGCCTTTTTTTCCCTTACAACCTTAATGTAAGGACTTTCCCCGCACAAGACAAGGCCTTTTCTCCAATTTGTGCCAAAAAGCACAAACTTTCTTCCTATTCCTTGTCCTTGCGGCGCGGCCCGTTCTTGTGGCGGCAGGTCAGGCTCTCCACATCGATGCGCAGGATATTCACGCGGGCCAGGGCGGCATCGGGCGTGGGGCGCGGGCAGCGCGCGTCAAAGCGCAGGCTGATGGCGTCCAGGGCACGGCGCTTCTCTTCCGTATCGGTCACTTCGCTCACCCGGCCGGTACCGCAAAGGCTGCGGAAGTGGGTGGTGGATTTTTCGCGGATGATGCACACGTCCACCGCCGTGGAAAAGCCCACCCGGCCATCCCGGCGCAACACGTCGATCTTGCGTCCTTCCAGGGCGCAATGGATGTAGATGCGCCCGTCCAGCCAGACATGGTTGAAGGGCAGCACATAGGGGAAATCCCCGGTCTGAAAAGCCACGAACAGCGATTCCGCCTTGTTGAGGATCTCGCCGGGCAGGGCCGGATCCTCGCTCAGTTCCACGCGGCTGACGATCTTTTCCATGATGTTCTCTCCTCCCCTTGCAGGATAACGGGCCCGCGGGCTCAGGACAAGCGTCCCGTCCCGGCGGACCAGGCAAAAAAGTGGCCGCCGTCCAGTTCTCCGGCGGCATCGGCCCCGGGCAGGGGCAGGCCCTGACGGCAGCGGTCCCAGCAGCGCACCAGCGCCTGACGGTCCGCCCCGTCGGGATGGCGGGCGGCCTCGGCCAGACGGGCCGCACGGGCAGGCGTCATGGGATGGTGGCCCGGTTTGCCCGCCAGCGCCACCAGACGCGGATTGACCCGCCCCTGGCAAAAAAAGCCGCCCAGCACCTCGTTGCCGTTGTCCTGCAACAGGCGGCGGGCCGCCGCAAGACACTGGCGGGAATGGTCCGAACCGGGGCGCGTGCCGTGGGTACCGAAAAAAAAGACGCGCTTGCCGCGTATGCCCTGCCACAGGCGCAGGCTGCGGCTGTCGGGCAGGCCCCGGCGCACCCAGAAACCCAGAAGCAGCGTCCCGGCATGGTCGAGCAGGGGCGGATGCCCCGTGGGGAATACGGGGGCCCCGGTGGCTCCGGCCAGGGCATCGGCCAGAAAACGCGTATTGCCGGTGATGCTGGAGCAAAGGATGCACGGCGGCAGGGAAAGCTGAGGGATGATGTCTGTCATGGCTGTCATGATGGTGTGGGCTGCCGCCCGCCGCCAGGCCAGCATCACGGTATCAGCGGAGCGCGGCGCACAGAGGCGGGAGCGACATGCAAAAAAATACGACCGGCGCCGGGGCCTGCCTGCGGCCATCATCCGGCCGCACGGTGACGGGCCTTGCAAGGCCGGAGCGGAAAAATACGTCCGAAAGCCCGTTAGTCCTGGGCCCGGCGTTCCAGGACCGCCATGTCCAGCAGCTCCACCCGCCGCCGCTCCAGGCGGATGGCGCCTTCCCGGGCCAGCTCGTTGAGTTCCCGGCTCAGGCTCTCGCGGCTCAGGCCCAGCAGACGGGCCATGAGCTCCCGGGTACCGGGCAGTTCCAGCTGACGGCGCCCTTCCTCCATGCGGGAGCGGTGCAGCAGCCATCCGGCCACCCGCCGGGAGACCGAAATCATCCCCTGCGAGCCGGCCACCTTGTTGACGAACAAACGCTGCCGCGCCGCCAGCACCTGCAAAAGCCAGCGGGCCAGCCGGGGATTCCCGTCCAGCAGCCTGTCCATGGTGGCCCGCTCCAGCCAGAGCAGGCGCCCCGGCCCCAGGGCCACGGCCGTAGCAGGCAGAGGGGCCTCGTAGAACAGGGCCCCCGGATCGGGGAAGGCCCCGCCGCGGGTCAGGTGCAGGACGTACTCCCTGCCCTGCGGGCCCATTTTGACCAGTTTCACCTCGCCGGACAAGACGAAGGGCACATGACGTATCTCGTCCCCTTCACGGAACAGGACATCGCCCGCCCGCATCTCGGCCAGACGGCCCGTGCCCAGCACAAGACCGGTCTCCCTCTCGTCCAGCCAGCGGCCCAGCGGGCTGTGGCGCAGGGCATCCCGCAGGCTCTGGGGATCGGGGGGGCGGTTCCCTTTTTTCTGGTCCATGCGCGACCTCCATGAAAGCTTTGCCCCCGCGGACACAGGGGCAGGAAAAAAAGCCGGACGGGAAAGCAGCCCCGCCGGCCAAAAACACAGGGGAAGACCGCGGTCACGGCCTTCCCCTGCAAAAGAATCTTAGCCCAGGATCGCCTTGAGGTCTTCGTCGGGCGTGGTCACGGGCATGATGTTCCACTGTTCCACCAGCACCTTGAGGATGTTGGGGGACACGAAGGCAGGCAGCGTGGGTCCGAGGCGGATGTTCTTCACGCCCAGGGCCAGCAGGGTCAGCAGGATGCTCACGGCCTTCTGCTCGTACCACGAAAGCACCAGCGACAGCGGCAGGTCATTGACGCCGCACTTCAGGGCATCGGCCAGGGCCAGGGCCACACGCACGGCGGCGTAGGCGTCGTTGCACTGGCCCACGTCCAGCAGGCGAGGGATGTCGCCCAGGCTGCCCAGCTCCTTGTCGAAGAAGCGGAACTTGCCGCAGGCCAGGGTCAGGATCAGGCAGTCGGCCGGGATCTTCTCCACCAGTTCGGTGTAGTAGTTGCGGCCGGGACGGGCGCCGTCGCAACCGCCCACCAAAAAGATGTGGCGCAGCTTGCCCTGGGCCACGGCATCCAGCACGGCGGGCGCGGCACCCAGCAGGGTCTCGCGGCCAAAGCCGGTCAGCACTTCCTTTCCGGGCACGTCTTCGGCGAAGCCGGGCAGTTCCAGAGCCTTCCGGATGACGGCCGAGAAGTCACGCCCCTTGCAATGGACCAGGCCGGGCCAGGACACGTTGCCGGAGGTGAAGACCTTGTCGGCGTAGTCTTTGGGGTCCTGGATGCAGTTGGTGGTGAAGAGCACCGCGCCGGGAAAGGCGGGCAGCTCCTTCTGCTGGTTCTGCCAGGCCGTGCCGTAATGCCCGGCCAGATGCGGGAAGGCATGCAGCAGCGGATAGGCGTGGGCGGGCAGCATCTCGCCGTGGGTGTACACGTTGATGCCCGTGTCGCGAGTCTGCTCCAGCAGGGCCAGCAGGTCGGGCAGGTCGTGGCCGGAGATGAGGATGGCCTTGCCCTTGCGCCGGCCCAGGGAGACGGGCGTGGGCACGGGCGTGCCGAACGTACCGGTATTGCCCGCTTCCAGCAGCTCCATGGCGCGCAGGTTGGCCTTGCCGCATTCCAGCACCAGCCCCAGCCAGCCGTTGAGGTCGTGGCTCTCGGGATCCAGTTCGGTGCCGGCACGCAGGCCGCGATACAGGAAGGCGGCCACGTCGGGATCACGCTGGCCCAGCTCGGCGGCATGGTCGGCATAGGCGGCCACGCCCTTGAGGCCGTAGAGCAGGATCTGCATGGCGGAGCGCACGTCCTCGTCGTCGGACAGGCGGTCGATGGCGGTTTCCCGCAGATCCAGGGCAGCCAGAGGCGTGGGGGCCGGGGCACCGGGCACACGGGCGGCCAGGGCCGTGGTGCGCTTCAGGCATTCTTCCTGCACGGCGCGCAGGGAGACGGGATCGAAATTCACATTGGTCAGGGTGGAGAACAGGGCCTTGAAAGCGAAGTCGTCGGTGGCGGTGTCCACGATGCCGGCGTCACGGGCCATCAGGGCCACGGCCGCCAGTTCGCGCAGCTGCCAGACCAGCTTGTCCTGCTGGATGGCCACGGCCTCGTTCTTGCCGCAGATGCCAAGGCGGGTACAGGCCTTGCCCTTGGAGGTCTGTTCACACTGGTTGCAAAACATGGGGGGCTCCTTGTGCTGAGGGGGATGGGTGTCTGTCCATGACACTAGAACACATCTCCCCGGCTACAACTGTGACCATCGTCACAAAACAAGGAATCTTTTCACAGATCCGCCGGACTGCCGGACGATGTGCGGGAGCTCCCGCCCCGTGCGCTCACTTCCAGAAGCGTTTCCAGCCGGAGGCGGGCTCCTCACGGCCGCTCTGCAAACTGCCGCCCAGCCCCAGCCGGTGATCCAGTTCCGCCAGCCACGCCGCGGCCGCCGCGCCGTGTTCCAGCTCCAGGGAGCGGTGGCAGGACAGCACGTCCTCCACTCTGCCCCGCCAGAACGACAGCTGCGGCTCCAGCAGGTCGAGGTCGGGATGCCTGTCCACCAGCGTACGCAGCCCGGCGCTCACACCTTCCGCATCGCACAGCCGGGCCAGCTGGCGACGGCGCTTCCAGCCCGGACGCCCCTGCGACCAGACCAGGGCCAGATGCAGGACGAAACGCTCGTCCGCCGTGGCCTCCCGCCGCCGGTTGCCGGGCAGTATGCCCCGCACGGCGCCCAGGACGGCAGTGGTGCCGCTGCTGACGGCTCCGGCCACGGCCTGTCCCGCACCGATAACGGCACCGGCACCAGAACTCACGGCCCCCACGACGGCCGTACCGCCGCGCGCCACGGCCTGCCCGGCAGTGGCAGCACCATCGCTTACTACACCGATGACCGCGCTGGTCCCGCTACTCACCATGTCCGCCACAGCCCCCGCTCCGCTGCCGACACTTTCCATAACCGCGCTGCCGCCGCGCAGCACGACTTTTTCCGCACTGGTGGCACAGTCGCCCACGGCATGGATGACGGCGCTGGTCCCGTTGCCCAAGGCATCCGCCACAGCACCGGCTCCCGTACTGACAGCCCCGGCCACGGCCTGCCCGGCACCAATGACGGCACCGGCACCAGAACTCACAGCCTCGGCCACGGCCGTACCGCCGCGCGCCACGCTCTGGGCGGCGCCCCGGGTCTTTTCCAGGGCGCTGTCGGCCACGGTGCCCACGGTCTCCGAGATCTTCTGCCCCATGGAGGCAGGCAAGTTCACCAGCTGCTTGCGGAAGGCCTCCACGATGGCCCCCACGGTCTCCCGGGAGATCTCCGCCAGCATGGTGCCCGCCTCCCGGACGCAGGCCTGCTGCCGGGCCTCTTCCCTGCCCAGGGCAGCAAAACGGAAGGCACTGCGCGTCACCACACCGGCCCGGATGGCCAGCAGGCAGTTGGCCGCCCCGTCGATGACGGCGGTCGTACACTGCTGCATCATGGGCCCCATGAGCGGCACGCTGGAGGCCGCCATGGCGGGCGTGACCGCGGGCAGCAGCTCGTTCATGCTCTCGGTGATGGTCCGGGGGATGTCCAGGGCCTCGATGGAAAAGGAAATGAACGTGGCCGAGGAGACCGTGCTGTAGACGCTCCACAGCTCCGCCGGGGTGGGACGCTGGTTGTAGATGCCGGAGACCCGCCAGACCATGCGAGCCAGCGAGACGAACATGATGAGCGCATCCAGACGGCCGTTCTGGGACAGGGCCGTGCCCAGGAACACCCGTTTGGCACTGTTGCGGATCTCTTCCCCGGCACGGGCGTCCAGCACGTCGAGGGCCTTTTCCAGAAAATGCTCATCCGTGGCGCGGAGGCCTGCGGCACGGACATGGGGATTCTTCTTCAGACGACGTTCCAGTTCACGGGCAAAGGCCTGACGTTCCGCCTCCGTGGGATCGTCACGCAAGACCAGGCGGGGCGCACGGGCAAACCAGGCCAGGCCCAGCCAGAGCACGGCGCCTGTCTCCAGCGCCAGCAGGGACACGAAGGCCAGCCAGCCCCAGCCGGGAGCCAGCACTTCCACCGTCTGGAAGGCCGTCAGGTCCAGCTGGACCAGCAACATCAGGATAACGAGCATGAAAAGGGCCGCAGCCGCTTTCAGCAAAGTCGAGATAAACGTCATGTCAGCTCCCTGTACGAAGGAAGGATGAGGGGCCCCGCCCGCGAAGAACAGTCACGAGAGCAGGCACGGGCCTGCCGGAGCGGCTCTGCCGCGCGACGGAACCGTTCACAACTCAACACGGGGCGCGTCAGCAGGATGTCAGGAACGGGGGATAGGGATCTGCGGAGCACCGAAGGCCCCGGAAAGGAGGAAGGAAGGCGCAGACGCGTGCACTCCCGGCAGGGCCGCCGGAACGATCCGTGGCCAGGGGCGCGACCTGTCAAAAAAGGACGGCAGGCGGACCTGCCGTCCCGTGACTCACTTCAGAGCGGCGACACGGTCAGCCAGAGCCATGATGGTGTTGGCGTAGACCGTGGAGTGGTTGTAGCGCATCAGCAGGGCATGCTGGCGCTCGCGGGAAAGCCCGGCCTTCCAGCCGTGCCGGGCAAGATAGTGGGAAAGGCTGGCCACGGCATCGGGCACGGTGAACAGGTCCACACGGCCGTCGCCGTCGCCGTCCGCACCGTAGGTGGCGATATTGGACGGCATGAACTGGCACAGGCCCACGGCGCCGTAGATGGAACCGGGCAGATGTTCCGGCGGCACGCGGTCGCGCAGCATGTGCTCCACCAGGGCCCTGGTCTCCTTGTAGGCCCAGTCCGCACGCTTGGGCATGGTCTCGGCGATCCAGTCCATGTGCCGCTCATGGTCGCGCAGCTGCGGCAGCCAGTCGCTGATGCTCTCCGGCGTCCGGCTCACGGCCATGCTGGCCAGGGTGTAGAAGGCGTTCTCCGAGGTATCGCCCAGCACCTTGCCGAGGCGGGTCTCCACAAACAACAGGGCCGCCGCGATGGACGAAGGCACGCCGTAACGCTGCTCCGCCTGGCGGAAGGTCTTGCTGTTGGCCGAGATGAACTGGCGGCACAAACGCGCGTTGGCGTCCGTGACCACGCCCTTGTAATACTGCGCCTGCGGCTTGTCCGAAGGCGGCGCGGGAAAGAACTTGCGATTGTACAGAGCCTTGATCTTGCGGCCCATGGGCGACTGGGTGGGCGTGGCAGGCAGGCCCGCCAGCAAGGCGTCCACCTTGGGCCCGGAGATGCCGTCGGCAGCCAGACGGCGCGACAAATCCTTCCAGGCAGAGGCCACGGCCGGAGAGGACGGGCGTACGGTCTTGGGCGCGGGGGACGCCACAGGCGTCACCACAGCCGGGGCCGCGGGAGAAGGCCCGAGGGAGCGTTCCTTGATGCCGTCATCGCTGCCGCCCGACGCGGACGGCGGCTCCAGGATCACGGTGCCGCTGGCCACTACGTCATCCACGGGTTCTTTGCCGCCGCAAGCGGCCAGCAGCAGACAACACAGGGCACACAGGACGAGACGCAGGGCTCTGCGTCCGCCCCTGGTGGAGATGCTCATGCTATACCTCCTGGAAAGTCCAGACCACACGCCCCAGCATACGGCGCTGCAACAGGGCGGCATCCAGGGATGTTTCGGGATAATCCGGGGACTGGGCCCTCAGAACATAGCCCTGCTGCGGGCCGTCCAGAAACACCTGGCGGACAACCACCCCTTCCAGCGGGGCGAACAGGGCGTAGGTCCTGCCGGAGACAGGGGCCAGATCCTCGACGTCTACCCCGATGTAGGCCCCTTCGCGCAGCAAAGGCTCCATGGCCTGGCCGCGCAGGCGCAGCACTTGCAGCGAGGGCCGCAAGAAGGCCTGCGGCAGGGGGACCCTGCCGGAAACAGACAGAGCGGGCCTGGGGACCTCGTCCGTATAGACACAGGCCATATCGTAGACGTCCACCACAGTAGACCGGGTGAAGTCGTCCCCGTAGCAGGCCACGGTCTCGGCCAGGGCCTGGGGGGCCTCCTGGGGACAGTAGCCTTTTTCCGTACGCAGATAGAGGGGGCCCACCCCGTACTTGAGCCAGTCGGGGTTGAGGCCGAAACGCTCGAAGAGCTTCATGTACCAGTCGCCCGGCACAGAATCACGGCGCTTGGCGTCCGAGATGCTGGACTGGCGGATATTGAGCAACTCCGCCAGCTCCACCTGGGTACGACAATTGGCGGCCAGCTTGATGCGTTCGTAGATTTCCGTAAAGCCCATGGTCCACCTACTTCTGCAAATCCAGCAAGGGCACCTGACTGCCCAGCACCATCTTGCTGTTCTCCTTAAAGGACTTGCGCAGGGCGTCGAGCCAGCGCTGATAGGAATAGAATTCCGGCGACTTGCCGTAGGCCGCGGCGTAGACGGCGGCCGCCTGGGCATCGCCCTGACCATAGAGCACCTGGGCCTCGCGGTTGGCCTCGGCAAGGATGAGGGCCTTCTGCCGGTCAGCATCGGAACGGATGCGCGTGGCCTCTTCCTGGCCTTCGGAACGGTACTGCTTGGCCTGGCGTTCACGCTCGGCCCGCATGCGGTCGAAGATGGAGCGCTGGTTTTCCGTGGGCAGGTCGGTGCGCTTGATGCGCACATCCAGCACCTCCACCCCGTAGGGCTTCATGAGGTCGGAGACCTTTTCCGTCACGCGGGTCATAATGGTGGCGCGCTCCTTGGAGACCACCTCGGTCAGGGTGTAGGCGCCCACCAGGGCCCGCAGCTGCGAATAGACCACGTCGTCCAGACGGGCCTGCGCACCGGGGATGGTACGCATGGTGCGGTAGAACTGTAGGGGATCACTGATGCGCCAGCGGGCGTAGTTGTCCAGCACGATGGTCTTTTTGTCCACGGTGAAGGCCTCGCGCGAGCTGGCGGCGTAATCGAGCACGCGGGCATCAAAATAAACGACCTTCTGGATGAAGGGCAGCTTGAAGTGCAGGCCGGGCCGGTAGATCTCGGGCAGGGGGTCACCCAGCTGGAGCACCAAGGCCTGCTGGGTCTGGTGCACGGTGAAGCAGCACTGGGTTACAAAAACGGCCAGTACCAGCAGCAACACACCGTAAAGAAGGGGATTCTTGGTCATTATTTCTTCTCCGAGGGCAGGACGCCGAAAGCGGGCGTACCCGGAAGAGGCATATGCGGCAGCACCTTGCCGGAGACGCCGCTGTCCAGCAGGGTCTTATCCTTGGAAGCGGCCAGGATCTCTTCCATGGCCTCATAATACAGGCGCTGGCGGGTCACGTCGGGAGCCTTTTCGTATTCCTGACGCAGGGCATCGAAACGGCGGGACTCACCTTCGGCCTGCTGTAGGCGCGCCACCCGGTAGGCCTCGGCCTTGTTGAGGATGGCCGCGGCCTCACCGCGAGCCTGCGGCAGCAGTGCGTTGCGGTAGGCCTCCGCCTCGTTGATGATGCGGCTCTTGTCTTCGCGGGCACTGGCCACGTCCTTGAAGGCATCGCTCACTTCCTGCGGCGGATGCACGTCCTGCATCTGTACGGCCAGCACCTGGATACCGGCCTCGTAGCGGTCCAGGACCTCCTGGAGCAGCACCGTGGCGTCGCTCTGGATCTTCAGCTTGCCGTCGGTGATGGCCGAATCGATGAGGCTGTTGCCGATGACCTCGCGCATGGCGGCCTCGGCGGCGTTACGCACCAGGTTGGTGGGGTCGCTGATGTTGAACAGGTACTTGACCGCGTCGCTGATCTTGTACTGCACGCTGAACTGGACGTTGACGATGTTCTCGTCACCGGTGAGCATGGAGGCTTCCTTGGGCACGCTGCGCAGCTCGCCCTGACGGAAGGTGGTGGCCTGCCCGGTGGAGCGGAAGCCCACCTCGCAGCGCAGCACCTGGGTCACCTGGGGCTTGTAGACGGTCTCGATGGGAGCGGGCAGCGCGTAATGGGGGCCGGGGCCTTCGGTGCGGTCGTACTTGCCGAAGCGCAGCACCACGCCCTCCTCGTCAGGGTTGACGATATAGATGCCCGACAAGAGCCACAGGCCCACCAGGCCCAGCACCAGCCAGATCACCATGCCGCCCGGCATCTTCATGCCGGAAAGCTTTTTCAGGGCATTCCTGCCGTCGAAGCCGTTACCGTCGCCCCCGTTGCCGGAAGGCGAACGCCGGGCGCGCCGGGGCTGTTCGTCCTGAGTGTCGTTATCATCACCGAAGAGCGGACGGGAGGGGCGCTGCCCCTGCTGCCGTTGCCGTTTTTCCTGCAATTTATCCCAATCCCAAGTCATGTGGAGGACATCCCTTTTGCTGAATGGGGTTAAAGAACGCCTTAGGACCGGCGATCACAGCCGGAGTGCCCGGCCCGTACGCCGTTGCCCGTGGCAGGAACCATCCTGCCGGAAGCCCGCTCATCCTGCGGGACATGCCTGACGAGCAAGATAAAGACTACAAATATTAAGTTGATACGTCACTGTGGTCAAGGCGAACGGTCTTTCCTGACGACCGGACACAAAATACGAGCATTATAGTAAGAAATACCTGTCCTCTGTCAACGTGCCCGCCTTTCCGCATCATGTAAAAAAAAGTAAAACAGGGCCGCGGCGGCACCACGACCCTGTTCATTCCTGTAAAGATACAAAAGAGTTACACCTCGCTGACGATGGGGACGACCACCGGATCCCGTTCCAGGACCCGGCGGAAAAAGCTTCGCAACGAGGCCCGGATGCCTTCCTGCAGACGGGTGAGCTGCCCGGGGCGGACGGATTCGATCTCGTCCAGCACCAGGCATTTGGCATCTTCCAGCACATGGCTGTAGTGCTGCTCGAACACGAAGCCCTTGGAGAACATCTCCGGCCCGTGCAGCACGCTGCCGGTCTCGGCATCCAGCACCAGCACCACGATGACCATGCCCTCGTCGCCGAGGATGCGGCGCTCGCGCAGCACGGCCGAGCCCACGTCGCCCACGCCCTTGCCGTCCACCAGCGTGCATTCCACCGGCACGGGCGGCTCCAGACGGATGCCGTCCGGCAGCAGGGTCAGGGGACAGCCGTCCTCCAGCAGGACCACGTTGTCGGGCTTGACGCCGCACTCGCGCGCCAGCTGCCCGTGCTTGAACAGATGGCGGTACTCCCCGTGCACGGGCACGAAATATTCAGGCCGCACCGCGCCCAGCAGTTCGCGCAACTCGTCACGGTGGGCGTGGCCCGAGGCATGGATGGCCCGCACGCTCTCGTACAGGACCGTGGCCCCCAGGCGATACATCTCGTTGATGAGGCGCGACACGGCCTTGACGTTGCCGGGGATCATGCGCGAGCTCATGACCACGGTGTCGCCCTTGCGGATGCTGAGCTGGCGGTGGCCGCCCAGCACCATGCGCGACAGCGCGGACAACGGTTCGCCCTGGGCGCCGGTCACCACCAGCACCAGCTGCTCGTCGGGCAGGTCGGGCACGCCGTTATGGGCGTTGAAAAAGCTGGGCGGCAGCTTGGCGATGCCCAGATCGCGGGCCATCTCGATATTGTTGGCCAGGGACTTGCCGCTGATGACCACGGTGCGCCCGCGCTCGCGCGCCAGGTCGAAGACTTCCTGGATGCGCTGGATGTGGCTGGAGAACAGCGTCACCACGATGCGGCCCGGGGCCTCGTCGAAGACCTTGCCCAGGGACTCCATGACGGCCCGTTCGGTGAGGGAACGGCCGTCGCGCTCCACATTGGTGGAATCGGAGAACAGCAGGCGCGCGCCCTCCGGCCCGGCGAAGTCGCGAAAGGTCGCCAGATCCGTGCCGCTGCCGGCCAGGGGCTGGGGATCGATCTTGAAGTCCCCGCTGTGGACGATGCGGCCCACGGGCGTCTCCACGCCCAGGCCGAAACCTTCGGGGATGGAATGGCACACGGGGAAGAAATGGAAGGTCATGTCGCCCAGGGCCACCTGGTCACCGGGCTCCACCGGGCACAGCTCCACCCAGTCCAGCAGCTCGTGCTCCCTGAGCTTGTGCTCCACCAGGGCCAGGGTGAAATAGGAGCCGTAGATGCGCGTGCCGCGCAGCTGGGGCACCAGCCACGGCAGGGCGCCGATGTGGTCTTCGTGGCCGTGGGTCAGGACGATGCCCAGCAATTTGTCGCGCACGGCGCTCACCGCACCGAAATGCGGGATGACCACGTCCACGCCCAAATGGAAATCATCCGGGAACATCAGGCCGCAGTCCACCATGACCACGCCTGCGGAAGTCTCCCACAGCTGGCAGTTGAGACCGATCTCCCCCAGACCACCCAGGGGGGTCACTGTCAAAAATTGTTCAGAATCACTCATACGGGACCGTCTATTTTCTTCTGGCGGCGCCACCTTCCCGCAGCAGGTCGGGATGATATTCGCCCATGGCTACATAGATCTGGGAAAGGGCCGTCAGGTAGTCGGCCTTGGCACCGGTCAAAGAGGACTGGGCCGAAGTGAGGTTGGCCGAAGCGTCCAGTACGTCGAAGTTGGTGCCCACATGTTCGTGGTAACGGGCCAGGGCCACGTTATAGGCCTCCGTGGCCTGCGCAACGCTGTTCTGGGCCACGGCGATGCGCTTGCGGGCCTCCTGCACGGCCAGATACTTGGACTTGATGTCGTAGCCCACTTCCAGCTTGAGGTTCTCCTGCTCGTAACGCATCTTGGTCACCTGCCAGCCGGCCTGCTTGTCGGCATAGTAGGTGGTGCCCCATTCGAACACGTTCCAGGTGGCCTGCGCCCCCACTTCCCAGTTGGTGACGTGTGAGCCGTTCTCGCCGGAACGCTGCATGCCGGGCGTATTGCCGCTCTGCGTCATGCTGTAATAGCCCTCGATCTGGGGATAGTAGTCGCTCTGCACTTCCTTCTGGCTCTTGCGGGCGATCTCCACGGCCTTCTGGGCCACATACAGGTCGGGACGCTGGCGGTAGGCCAGCTCCAGACACTGCTCCAGCGTATAGCGGAAGCCCACTTCCTTGAGCGTACCGGTATAGGTATTGACGGCCGTGGCGTCGAAGCCCAGCAGGGTATTGAGCCTGGCCAGGGCGGTGGCCTGGGTGTTCTCGGCCTCGATGAGCAGGCTCTCGGCCTCGCTCACGTCCACCTCGGCCTGGAGCACGTCCAGACGGGGGCTCAGGCCCACTTCGAAATAGGCCTGGGCGATGCGCAGCTGTTCGCGCAGGCGGGTCAGGCTGTCGCGCATGCTGCGGGTGTTCTCACCGGCTTTCAGGTATTCCAGGAACGCCGTCTGCACCTGCTCGGTCATGTCCAGCTCGGCCTTGCGCAGCGAGGCCTTGTCGCTGTCGGCCTGCAGGGCGGCCTTCTGGTAGGTGGAGAGCAGGCGGAAGCCCTGGAAGATGGGCTGGGTCACTTCGACGCCCCAGCTGTAGACGCCCATCTTGGGGTTCTTGGTGCCCATGGTGGCGGAAGGATCGCGCTTGCTCTCGGTCTTGGTGGCGGAATAGCTCACCCCCAGACGCGGCCCGAAGGCACCGCGCGCGGATTTTCGCCCTTCTTCGGAGGAACGGCTCTCGGCTTCCTGCGCCCCCAGGCCGGGGTTGAAGCGCAGGGCATGCTCCACGGCATCGGACATGCCGATGCTCTTGCCCGCCACGGGCCTGTCCGCCGTCTCGGCCGAGCGCTGGCCGGTATAGACGGGCTGCCGGGCAACGGCATCCTGCCGGCCGGCGGACGCGGCAAAAGAAGTCTGGGAAGACCCCAGCAGGACCACGCACAAGACCGCCGTGCCCAGATGCCGGACACAGCGCCCCCGGAAGGAAGAAAAGCTTTCCATCAACATAGGGCGCAGCATACACCCTCACCCGCGGGCTTGCAATGCGCTTTCTATGTTCCCCGGGGGCTGGAGCGAGCCTTGTGCCTTTCACATCGATATGTATCAGATATCGAAAGTTTCATCTCTATTTTGCAAAAAACGCATCATGTCACAATTGACATGTTTTTAAATAAAATAAAATAAAAACAATATATTATAAAAAATTTTATCCTTGGCACGCTGTTTGCTTAACTTGTGAACAACATCACATCGGAGCAAATCATGATCATCCTTCTTCTCATCGTCGCCCTGATCGTCGGCGGGCTTATTGGAACTGTCGGCGTGGGTGGCATCCTGCTGATCCCCGCCCTGAGCGCCTTCGGTGGCCTGACCACCCATGCGGCCATGGCCACGTCCCTGTTCAGCTTCATCTTTACCGGCATCTTGGGGACCTGGCTGTACTGCAAGCACGGCAGCATCAACTGGGGCATCACCATCCCGGTCTGTATCGGCGGCCTTATAGGCGGTTATCCCGGTGCCCTGGCCAATGCCATCGCCCCGGCCTGGATCCTCAATCTCATCCTGGGGTGCATCATCATCTTTGCGGGCATCTATGCCCTGTTCCCTGCCAAGGGCGGCACCATCACCTACCGTCCCGGTGACGGACGGCAGCGTCTGCAGCTGCTTCTCATCGGCGCTACCGTAGGCTTTGGCTCGGGCCTGACAGGTGTTGGCGGCCCCGTGCTTTCCGTGCCCCTCATGGTCATCCTGGGCTTTACGCCCCTCACGTCCATCGCCACCAGCCAGGTCATCCAGATCACGGCTGCCACTTCCGGTTCCATCAGTAACTTCGCCAACGGTTTCGTCGACCTGCACATGGCCCTTCTGGTCACGGTCGCCGAACTTGTCGGCGTCGTGGCCGGCGCCAAGCTGGCCCACAGCGTCTCGTCCGGCGTCCTGAAAAAAATGGTTTCAGTCGTCTGCATCATCGTAGGTGCCTTCATTTTCGTCCGTGCGCTTCTGCAGGCCTGATCGAAAACATCCCCAACATTCCCCAAATCCCCAACAAGGAGACCCCCATGCCTCTCAACCTCCAGGAACGTCCCATCTTCATGATCGGTGCCGAACGCTCCGGCACCACCTTGGTCATGGCCCTGCTGGGCTGCCACTCCCGCATCGCCGTCCCGGAAGTGGTCTGGTACTATCCCCGCTTCTATCCCTACCTGCACACCTACGGCGACCTGTCTGTCGAAGCCAACTTCCGCACCCTGGCCCAGGAGATGGTCTTTGGCCTCAAGACGCCTTTCTGGGGCATGAAGGTCAATCCCCGCACCATCGTGGACGAAGTCATCGAGCTGGCACCCGAACGCAGCTTTGCCGGTCTGTATGCGGGCATGCATCTGCGCTTCGCCCAGTATGTAAACAAACCCCGCTGGGGCGAGAAGACGCCGCACAACCTCTACTTCGTGGGCCCCATGCACCACGACTTCCCCAACGCCCAGTTCATCTACATCACCCGCGATGGCCGCGACGCCAGCGTGGACTACATGGAATCCTCCTTCGGCCCCACTAACATCTATTGCGCCGCCCAGTCCTGGAAACGTTGCTGGAACGCCGTCAAGGAATGGCGCGAGCCCCTGCGTGAAAAGGGCCTGTGGCTGGATGTGCGCTATGAAGAACTGGTGCGCGAGCCGGAAAAGGTCATGCGCGGCGTCTGCGAATTCCTGGGTGAAGACTTTGAAGAAGGCATGTTCGAGTTCTACAAGACCGACATGTGCAAGGCCCGCGGGGCTTCCCGCGACCACGCTCCCCTGGGCAAGCCCATCAGCGACAAGTACGTGGGTATCCACAAGGACCTGCTCTCCCTGCGCGACCAGCGCATCTTCGCCGCCGTAGCCGGCAAGGAACTGGAAGAGGCCGGCTACACCAATACGGTGGAGCCCGAAATGCCCAGCGAACGCATGATCGAAAAATACCTCGAATTCGACGGCCGCATCCGTGCCGCCACCCTGGATGGCTTTGAAGGACATATCGTATATGAAAGCTACAATGACTGGCTCATCGACCAGCGTGAAGAACGCCGCAAGAAGGGCCTGTGGGATCTCGCCACGGCGCCCAAGGTCTTCCCTGCCGGTGATCCTGACGAAGAATACATCATCGGTCAGCGTGCGGCCGACAAGTGGAAGAAGCATTTCTCCATCAAGCGTCGCTATGTTGGTGATGTCGTCCTTTAACAGATCCGACCACCTGTAGTCTGCCCGAATCCCCGCGGGCGGCATGATATCGAGGGGCGGGCCGCAAGGCCCGCCCGGAAAAGGACTGGAGCCCGTCATGTCTGAATCGTCGTCTTCTTCCCGTCTGCTGTACCTCCTAGGAGGGCCGGCCCTGTTGCTGCTTGCCTTGGCCATGCCCATTTTCGGCCCCATCGAATCCCGCTTCGGCTTCGGCATCCTGTTCTGGATGGTCTTCTGGTGGATCACCTGCGTCGTTGACATCAAACTGACCTGCCTGGTGCCCATCTTTGTGGCCTGCGTGTACAGCTACATGCCGCTGGGCAAGGTACTGCAGGCCTATGTGCATCGTGAAGCCGTCCTCATCGTCGGCGCCACTGCCATCACCTGCGCCTGGGTACGCTGGGGCTTTGCCCGCCGTCTGGCCCTGAACTTCCTCATGCGCGTCAACGGCAGCGTGCGTGCCCAGACCGCCGGCTGGTTCCTCCTGTGCGGCGTCACGTCCTTCGTGGTGGGCAACACCACGGTGGCCGCCATGTTCGCGCCCGTGGCCGTGGCTTCGCTGATGTACTCCGGCTTCAATACCAATGAGCAGCGCTGGCATTCCAAGGCCGCGTCGAACATCCTCATCGCTGTGGCCTGGGGCGCCAGCGTGGGCGGCATGGCCACCCCGCTGGGCGGCGGCCAGTCCGTGGTGACCTATGGCCTGCTCAACAAGTACCTGGGGCACGACATCTATTTCATCGACTGGACCCTGCGCATGGTGCCCGTCTCCCTGCTGGTCATCGCCGGTGTGGGCCTTATGATGTACTTCATGCACACGGATATGGAGCGCTTCAGCGGCAGCAAGGAGTTTTACCGGCAGGAGCTGGAAAAGCTCGGCCCCATGACCTATGAGGAAAAGGTCTCCCTCTACGGTTTCGCCCTGGCCATCCTCCTGGCCGTCCTTCAGCCCCTGTACGCTCCGTACACCAAGGGGCCCCAATGGGCCTGGCTCAAGCCGACCCAGCTGTTCTGCATCATCCCGCTGCTCATGCTGTTCTGGCCCGCCCGCAACGCCAAGGATGAGACCATCCTGTCCGTCAAGGCCCTGCGCGAGCATTTCCCCATCACCATCCTCTTCATGTGGCCCGCCTCTGTGGCCCTGAGCAAGATCTTGGCCACCACGGGCGCCGGTACGGTGTTCGGGAGCTGGATCACGCCCCTGGTCGGCATCAATGACACCCTGTCCATCGTGGCCTGGAGCGTGGCCTCCAACGCCCTGTCCCAGGTGACCAGCGATACCGCGGCCGCCGGTGTCATGGTGCCCCTGGCCATCGAATCCATGGCCAACTGGCGCGGGCTGGCCTTTGGGGCCGTGCCCTGGGTCTGGGTGACGGGCTCGGCCATCAGCTGGTCGTACGCAGTGGCTTCCGCCACCGGTGCCCAAGGCATCGTGGCCGGTTATGGCGCCAACCTCCGCACCATGTTCGTCTGGGGCATGATCGCGGCGCTCATCTCCGTGCTGCTGACGATCCTCTACTTCTGGTTCACCGTCGTGGTCCTCGGTCTGGACTTCTACATCATGCCGCCGGTGTAGCGACCATGTTTCCCGCCATGTCCGGCCTGTTCCCTCGCTTCCGGGCCCGGCATGGCGGCAGATATTCGGCAAGGCGGCCGTGCCGCCCTTCCGATCCCGCCCGCGGCGGGGTACACCACACCTCCCCCCGCCGCTCCGGGGCTGTCGTACCGAGCGACAGTCCCGGACCTGCATTGACAGCCGCGACATCCCAAGACAATTTTATGGATAAAGATGAGAAAACTAGCTAATGCATAGACGATACTGAAAGATGTCGTCCGTCGCCTGTCTTTGCGGGCCCCCTGCCTCTTGAAGCCGTATGCCCGGTGTCATTCCGACGGCCCGCACCATATCCCATCGGAGCAGGAGACATTATGTTGTCTACTTCCTTTTCCTTCGCCTTCGTTTCGAACTCCGCTGTGGTGGCAGAAAAGGTCCAGACCTATGCCCAGGAGCATGGGTGGCCGCTGGAAGAAGTCCGTCTGGCTACCATGGAAGAGGCGCTGCCCGTGGCCAAACAATTGTTCGACCAGGGTGTGGATGTGATCCTGGGCGGCGGCGGAACCGGGAAGCTCCTGCGCCGTCATCTGAACGAACCCGTCGTCACCATCTCCCGGAGCCATATGTCCATCTTGCAGGCCCTGATGGAAGCCCGCGAATATACGGACAATGTGGCCGTGACATGCTATAACGCCACCCCCCCCTGGTCGGAACTGTTCTCCCGCCTGCTGCACATCCGCCTGCAGCCTATCCGTTTCACCAACTCCCGGGAACTGACCCTGGGCATCACCCAGGCCATCGCCCAGGGCGCCGGCTGCGTCGTGGGGGGCGGCGTCTGCGTCTCCATCGCGCAGGCCCACCACTGCCCGGGCATCGTGGTCTGTCCGGGCAACGAGGCCCTGGAACGGGCCTTCGAGGAAGCGTCCAACATCGCCCAGGCCCGCCGCCGTGACCGCGAACACGCGGCCTGGCTCCAGGACGTGGTCGATGCCCTCCATGAAGGCGTCATAGGCATAGATCCCACAGGCAAGCTGGCCATCAGCAATCCCGTGGCCCGGCAGGCCCTGGGACAAAAGCGCCTCCAGGACGGATGGGCACTGCAGCACCTTGGCCTTACCGAAAGCCTGGAAACGGGCAGGCCCACGGAAGGTACCCTGAAAGGGGAGAACGGCCAGGATCTTGTTTTCACCAGCAGCGCCGTAGTGGTCGACGGAGTCCAGAAAGGGGCCCTGAGCGTCCTGACGCCCGACGTGGTCCTCACGGACCTGCAGCGGCGGCTCAAGCACTCCCGTCAGGCAGGCTTGCGGGCCAGGTTCACGCTGAACGACCTGCTGGGCGAAAGCCCTTCCATGCGGACCCTGCGGGTACACGCGCAGCGTTTCGCCGACTCAGACGCAGGGATCTACATCCACGGGGAAAGCGGGACAGGCAAGGAACTGCTGGCCCACGCCATCCACAACGCCAGTCCCAGGCGCCACGCGGCCTTCGTGGCCGTCAACTGCGGTGCCCTGCCGGAAAGCCTGCTGGAAAGCGAACTGTTCGGCTATGCCGAAGGGGCGTTCACCGGCGCCCGCCGCGGCGGCAAGCAGGGCCTGTTCGAACTGGCACAGGACGGCACCATCTTCCTGGACGAGATCGCGGACATCAGCGCCGCCGTACAGGTCAGGCTCCTGCGCGTCCTGGAAAGCGGCGAGATCTTCCGCCTTGGCGGGGACAGGCCCGTGACCGTCAACGCGCGAGTGGTCTGCTCATCCTGGAAAGACCTCGTGTGCGAGGTCAGGGAGGGACGCTTCCGTGCCGACCTTTACTACCGCCTGACGCTGCTGCGCCTGGAGATGCCGCCCCTGCGCGAGCGCCTCCAGGACATGACCCTGCTGGTCCGGCATATCCTGCGCCGCATGGGCATGATCCACAAGAAAATGACCCCGGAAGCCATCGAGCTCCTTTGCAGCTATCCCTGGCCCGGCAACGTGCGCGAACTGGATGCGCTGCTGCGCCGCTACTGCCTGATGTCCACCAGCGATGCCTGCCAGATCCCCCTGCTGCGGGAACTCCTGCTCGACATGCGCCAGACCCAGGGCATCCTGGCAGCCCCCCCCAGGACGACCGAGGCCCATAAGGAGCAGGATCTGCCCGAGAGCGGCAGCTTGCGCCAGCGCCTGCGGCTGATGGAAAAAAAGATCATCCGCCAGGAACTGGCCCGCCAGCAGTACAGCAAAAAAAGCACGGCCAAATCCCTGGGCATCAGCCTCAATACCCTCTGGCGCAAGATGTACGCTGCCGACTAAGGCAGTGAAAAGTCTTCGCGCCCGGGCGGCCTTCCGGCGCCGTCACAGAAAAAACGCTTGAAAAAAGGCGGCGAACGTTGCATTCTCCGGGCGGTTCAAAGCCGCGTACAGCCGTTGCCTTCCGGGCCCCCGGATGGCAGGGGCTCTTTGGCGTTTTCTTTTTTCCGCTGCATACGTGCTGTGTCCGGCAGGGCACAGGATCCAACCAGGCACACCATTTTCCATCTCCAGGAGTGATACATGGAGTTCAGTTTCTTTTCGATGATCAGCCAGGCCAGTCTCGTGGCCAAGATCGTGCTGTGCATCCTGGTGCTCATGTCCGTGGGCAGCTGGGGCATGATGATCCAGAAAACCCTGGCCCTCAATGCCGCCTACCGCAAGGCCCTGCAGGGCACCGACCTGTTCGAGAAGGCCCCCAGCCTGCGTGAGGCCGTGCTCTCCCTGGGCTCCGACCGTGCGTCCCCGCTCTATTTCGTGGCCCATCAGGGCGTGATGGAGTTCAACCGCTCCAAGGAAGCCGGCAACAGCAGCGAGATCGTGGTGGACAACGTGCGCCGCTCCCTGCGCCAGGGCGTGGCCAGCGAGATGGCCCGTCTGGAGCGCTCCCTCTCCCTGCTGGCCACCGCCGCCAACACGGCCCCCTTCATCGGCCTGTTCGGTACGGTGTGGGGCATCATGCACTCCTTCCACTCCATCGGCATGCTCAAGTCCGCCTCCCTGGCCACGGTGGCCCCCGGCATCTCCGAAGCCCTGGTGGCCACGGCCATCGGTCTGGGCGTGGCCGTGCCCGCCACCATCGGTTTCAACATCTTTATGGGCAAGCTCTCGCAGGTGGACACCCTGCTGGTGAACTTTGCCGGCGTGTTCCTCAACCGCGTGCAGCGCGAACTCAATGCCCACCGCTCCGTGCAGCGCACGGGCGCCACGGAGATGTAAGATGGGCGCCAGCGTGGGCGGCAACAACCGCTTTGTCTCCGAGATCAACGTGACGCCTTTCGTGGACGTCATGCTCGTGCTGCTGATCATCTTCATGGTGGCCACTCCCATGATGAGCCAGGGGCTGGAAGTGGACCTGCCCCAGACCAAACAGGTGGAAGTGCTGCCGACCGAAAACGACAACATGATGCTGACCGTCCGCCACGACGGCAAGATCTTCCTGGACGAATACGAGGTCCAGACCATGGACGATCTGGAAGGTTACCTCCAGACCCTGGTCAAGGAAAAGAACAAGACCCTTTTCCTGCGTGCCGACAAGGAAGTCCCCTACGGCGTGGTGGTGGATGTCATGGGCCGCATCAAGGCCGTGGGCATCGAAAAGCTCGGCGTGGTGGCCGATTCCTCCGAGAGCCTGTCGCCCGCTGCCGCCGCGGCAGCCGCCAAAGGCGGGAAGTAGTCAGCGATGAACTGGGCCTCGTATCTTCTTTCCCTCTGCCTGCATCTGGCGGTCTTCCTGCTGATCATGTTCTGGCCCAGCTCGCCTCCGGTGAACCTGGAGACGCCGCCGGTGATGATCAGCCTGGTGGACGGCGCTCCGGGCGGCAACCGCACGCCCTCGAGCATCCTGGGCAAGATGGGCAAGCCCACGGACGGCCCCAAGGACGTCTCGCCCCCGGCCAAGAAGGCCGACGCGGCCGCGCCCGAACGGCCGGAGGTCAAGGCCGACCCCACGGCGGACAAAGCCCGTCCGGTGGAGGCCAAGCCCGAACCCAAGGTCGAGCGCAAGCCTGATCCCAAGCATGAGGTCAAGCCCAAGCCCGAACCCAAGGACGCCACTCCCGTGGCCGAGAAAAAAGACAAGAAAAAGAAAGAGGACAAGAAAAAGGACGACGACAAGAAGCCCGAAAAGCCCAAGAAGGACGACAAAAAGAAGGACGATAAAAAGTCCACGCCCAAGGACGACAAGAAGACCGACAAAAAGGCCGACAAACCGTCCAAGGGCGACCCCGTGGCCGCAGCCATGAACCAGGCCCGCCGCGAAGCCACGTCCCGCGTCGAATCCGGGGACAAGGGCAGCAGCGTGGAACAGGCCCTGGCCCAGGCCCGCCGCAATGCCGGCGGCGATGGCGGCGGCGGTGGCGGCGAAGGCGACGGCCCCGGCGGCGGTGGCCTCAACGACGTCTACATGGGTCAGGTCATGCTTGCCGTGCGTCCCAACTGGAGCTTCACTTCCGCCACGCGCCTGAACCTGGTCTGCGTGGTCCGGGTCAAGGTCAACCTGCAGGGCGAAGTGGAAAAAGTCGACGTGACGCAAAGCTCCGGCAACGCGCAGTACGACTCCTCGGCGGCCAACGCCATCTGGCGCACCAGCCGGGCGGGGGCGTTCCCGCCGCCGCCGTCGGAACAGTACACCGAGCTGGACCTTGTCTTCACCCTCAATGAACTCATGGGCCGCTAACCGGTCCGTCAAGGCGGTCGTGCCCGGTGGTGCGGCCGCCTTGCTGTCTCGAGATCCCGCTGTTTTTGGAGAAGGCCCCATCCTTCCCCAAAGATGCGCCATTCTAGAACGGCATTGCTGCATAAAAGCCGCATCGGCATGCACATATGCCTTCGTGGAGGTCACATGAAACGAATCCTTTCCCGCCCGACGGCCCTCCTGGGCCTGCTGCCGGTGCTCATGCTGTGCCTGGCGCCCCTGCACGCACGGGCCGCAGGCGCCGCTGCGGCGGACGTGGCCAACGGCTACGCCGGTGAGGCCATGGAAAAGATCCTGGCCAACTGGGCCGCCCCGGCCGACCGCGGCAAGGTGCGCATCGTGGTGCGCGTGGACGCGGAAGGCAAGGTGGAGCGCTGCGGCTATCTGGAAAAATCCGCCAGCCAGGCCCTCAATGATTCCGTGTGCAGCGCGGTCATGAAGACCGCCGACCTAGGCAAGCCCCCCTACGGCATGAGCCAGGACGTCTACCTGACCTTCTGGCAGGGCAACATGGCCGACCTTTCCGGCATCAGCCGCCGCAAAGCCGCCGCAAAGCCCGCCGCGGGCACGGCCGCACCTGCCGCCGCTGCCCCCGCGCCGGAGGCCAAGAGCGAGCCCGTCACGCTGGACACCAAGCCCGCCACCCTGACCACGCCGCTGAAGGCCCAGGACGCTTACGGCCCCAAGCACGCGGCCTATTTCCGCAAGCTGGTCATGGAGCTGCGCAACGCCACCTTCATCCCCGCGGAACTGGCCAAGGGCACCTATTATGCCACGGTGCGCCTGGAGACGGACGCCTCGGGAAAGATCCTCAATTACAGCATCCTGCAAAGCAGCGGCAGCGAGCTGCTTGACAGATACGTCCGGCAGGGCATACGCCGGGCAGGAAAGGTCAGCCCCCCGCCCGCGGCTGTGGGCAGATTTGTGAACGTCACCCTAACTCTGGTGCGCTAGACACCACCACAAGGACCATTACGCCATGAAACGTCTTGCCATCCTTTTGGCCCTGGCCGTCACGCTGTCCCTGGGCAGCGCCGCCCAGGCCGCCATGCGTGTCGATATCTACGGCCCCGGCCAGAATATCGTGAACCTTGCCCTGGCAGCCCCCCTCACCGGCCCCCAGAAGCAGGCCAACGGCATGGGCGCCAAACTGCAGAAACTGGTGGAAGAGAACCTCAGCTTCCTGCCCTTCATGCGCCTGACGCCCGCCTCCTCCGTGCTGGGCGGTACCCTGCTGCCCGGCTACGAGCCCCCGAGCCTGGACTTCAAGCGCTTCCAGCTGGCCGGTTCGGACATCGTGGTCACCACCTACTGGCCCAACGGCGACAGCGGCACCAGCTCCGTGCAGATCCGCGCCTTTGAGACCAACACCGGCGGCCGCCTGTTCGGCAAGGAATACCCCCAGGTGCGCGCCAGCGACCTGCCCGAAGTGGCCGACCGCTTCTGTGCCGACCTGCTCGAAGTGCTGACTGGCAGCGGCGCCTTCTTCCGCTCCACCCTGGCCTTCGTCAAGAAGTCCGGCCGCCTGTCCGCCAACGTGTGGCTGGTCAAGCCCACGGGCCGCGACCTGCGCCAGATCACCAACATCAAGGGCGAAGCCATGTCCCCGGCCTGGTCCCCGGACGGCCGCTTCATCGTCTTCACCCATATCGACGAAAAGTCCCACTCCCTGGGCGTGTGGGACCGCAAAAAGGGCAGCGTGCAGCGCGTGCGCTTCCCCGGCAACGTGGTCATCGGGCCTTCGTTCACGCCTGACAACAAGGTGGCCGTGGCCCTTTCCAACGGCCGCTACCCCGTCATCTTCCTGCTGAACCACGGCTTCCAGAAGGAACGCATCCTCGAAGGCGGCAACTCCATCAACGTGTCGCCCACCTTCGACAGGACCGGCACCAAGATGGTCTTCACCTCCTCGCGCCTGGGCGGTCCCCAGATCTTCATGAAGGACCTGAGCTCCGGCAGCATCACCCGCGTCAGCAAGAACGGCGGCTACAATACCGAAGCCAACCTCTCGCCTGACGGCACCCTGGTGACCTACAGCCGCATGACCGAATACGGCCACCGCATCTTCGTGCAGGACATGGTCACCGGCCTGGAACGCCAGATCACCTTCGGCCCCGGCAGCGACGAGCAGCCCTCCTTCTGCGGCGACAGCTACTTCATCGCCTTCGCCTCCAGCCGCGGCGGCTCCCGCGGCATCTATCTGACCACCCGTCATGGCGGCGATGCCAAGAAGGTGCCCACCGGTGGCGGTGCGGCCTCCTTCCCCCGCTGGGGCATGCCTGACGGCAAGTAGTTTTTGGCAGATTTTGTAAAATCCGGAGGTCCTGCCCGGTTTTTTCGGAAAAACCGGGCAGATTTCTGGAAAAAATAGGGGAATCCCCCCTATCCTGACTTGACAAAACTTGGTTCACATATACCATCCGTTCTGCGGATGGGATACCGCCATCCGCTGTGTACAGAAAGGAAAGGTACCTTTTTGGAGTTAGAGCTGTTCAGGAGGACACACAATGAAACGCTACGCTCTTATCCTTGCTCTGGTTATGGCCCTCGCCGCCGGTTTCGGCTGCGCCAAGAAGACCCAGGACGCCACCGGCGATGTCGATGACATGAGCCCCGAAATGCGTGCTGCCATCCAGCAGATCACTGACGGTCGCGTGCTGTTTGCTTTCGACAAGTTCGACATTCAGCCCCAGTACAAAGACATGCTGACCGCCAAGGCTGAACTGATGAAGAAGTACCCCAGCATCCGCGTGCGCATCGAAGGTAACTGCGACGAACGCGGTACCCAGGAATACAACCTGGCCCTGGGCGAACGCCGCGCCCGCGCCGCTTATGACTACATGGTTCGCCTGGGCGTGAACCCCGGCCAGCTGGAAATGATCAGCTACGGCAAGGAAAAGCCCGTGGTGCAGGGTTCCGGCGAAAGCGTGTGGGCCCAGAACCGCCGCGACGACTTCTGCGTGATCGCTCACTAGTCGTCAGCCATCCGGCTTTTAAGGGTCGCCCTTCGGGGCGACCCTTTTTTTTCGCCCCCCGTCCAAGGGCCGCCCCTTGCGGGGGTGTACGCCTAAGGCTACACTGCTCCCGAAAAAGCGGCGACAGCCCCTTTTTCTTCCCCTGCCTGTCCGGGCAACAGGCCATGCAGACACTGCCTGCCCGTTTTGCAGTGCGCGCAGCAAGGATCAAAATGAAGATAGTTGTGCTTGACGGCGACGTCATCAACCCCGGCGACATCAGCTGGGCGCCCCTGGAAAAACTGGGCGAGGTGGCCATCTACGGCGATACGCCCGAAGACCTGATCGTGGAACGGGCCGCCGGCGCGGAAGTGCTGATCACCAACAAGGTCCCCCTGCGGTCGGGCACGCTGTCCCGCCTGCCCGACCTGCGCATGGTGGCCGTCCTGGCCACAGGTTACGACATCATCGATACTGCCGACGCCGCCGCACACGGCATCCCTGTCTGCAACGTGGTGGCCTATGGCGTGGACGACGTGGCCCAGCACGCCTGGGCCCTGCTGCTGGAGCTGTGCCGCCGTACCGGCGAGCATACGGCCAGCGTCTGCGCCGGTGAATGGAAAGACACCTGGTGCTACTGGAAGACCACGCCCGTCTGCCTGCGCGGGCGGACGCTGGGCGTCATCGGCTTCGGTTCCATCGGCCGCCGTGTGGGCGAGCTGGGGCACGCCTTCGGCATGTCCGTCCTGGCCAACTGCCGCACCCCCCGCAACCCTCCGTCCTACAGCCCATTCGCCTTCGCCTCCACGGACCAGATCTTCCAGCAGGCCGACGTCATCTCCCTGCACTGCCCGCTGACCGATGCCACCCGGGCCCTCATCAACGCCAAGGCCCTGGCCCGCATGAAGCCCGGCGCCATCCTCATCAACACGGCCCGCGGCCCTCTGCTGGATGAGGCCGCCGTGGCCGAGGCCCTGCACAGCGGCAAACTGGGCGGCCTGGGCGTGGACGTGCTGGCCAAGGAGCCCCCGGCGGCGGACACTCCCCTGCTGCACACGCCCAACACCCTCATCACGCCCCACATGGCCTGGGCCACGGCCCGTTCGCGGCAGAACATCATCAACCTCACGGCCGAGAACATCCTCCGCTGGCAGCAGGGCACCCCGGTCAACGTGGTCAACGGCGTGAAGGAATAACCAACGAACCAACACCGGAAGGCGCGGGCGCGGCCAGTGCTGCGCCTCCGGTCACGGAACGGCAAAAGTACCAGCCTCCCTGTCCTTTCCCCACCGGCCCTTTCCCCGAAAGGAAGCGGCAGGGGCTCAGGGACGCATCTTCCACAAGACATCCGAGCCCATCATGTTTTTCGACATCCACACCCACGCCTTCCATCCCAAGATCGCCCACAAGGCCGTGGACCATCTCAACACGGTCTATCACCTGGACTGTCGCGGTGACGGCACCATCGAACACCTTCTAGAGCGTGAGAAGGCCGCCGGCATCGACAGATGCATCGTCCTCTGTGCGGCCACGGCCCCCGCGCAGGTCATCCCGGCCAACAACTACGCCATGAAGCTGCAGCGGGAACATGAGGAAGTCATCGGCTTCGGCACCCTGCACCCGGCCTATGTGGACTGGGAAGACGAACTGGAACGCATGAAGGCGGGCGGCCTGCGCGGCATCAAGCTCCATCCCGATTTCCAGGGTTTCGCGCTCAACGACCGCCGCCTGCTGCCCATCTTCGAGAGCGCCCAGGACGACTTCGTCTTCGAGATCCATATCGGCAGCGACGATCCCCTGGACAAGGCCCCTTCCAGCCCCTTCATGCTGGCCGACCTCATGCGCTCCTTCCCGCGCCTGCGGGTCATCGGTGCCCACTTCGGCGGCTATCAGATGTGGGATTACAGCCTGGAGGCCCTGGGCGACTTTGAGAACCTCTGGATAGACACCTCCAGCACCACGCCCTATGTGACGCCCTCGCTCCTGCAGCGGCTGCTGGCCCGTCACTCCCCGGACAGGCTGCTGTTCGGCACGGACTGGCCGCTCTATGATCCCGCCCACGAGCTAGAGCGTCTGCGTACCATGAGCGGCCTGAGCGAGGACGCCATAGAACGCATCCTCAGCAATGCGGGCCGCCTGCTGGGGATCGGGGCTTGACAGCAGCCCCCTTTTACGGCTAGCTTGCCTTCAAGCCGGACGGCGGCAGCACTGCCAACCCCGTCAGGTTCGAAAGAAAGCAGCGGTAACAGCCGCTGCCGGGTGTCCGGCCCACAAAAGCCGCGAGCGTGGAAACGTTCGCGGCTTTTTGCGTTTGCAGCAAGCGATTTGGCAAGGCGCTTTTTGGGGGAAGGGAGCCCCCTCATCTCTGCTGTCGATGCCCGTAAAGCTCCTTCGTCGCTAACGGGCACGGCCCTTCGGGCCGCCATTCGGTCGCTACTCGCGCGAGAGGGCCCCCTCCCCCCCATCCCCTTCCCGGCGCGCTTTATAGGAACGCCGGCGCCGGTGCGTCACGAGATACGGCGTGGTGGCCTCTACCGAGCGGCATCAGGCCCGAAGCGCCACGTCAGGCTCCCGCCCTCTCCAGGCCCCGGTCCCCTGCCCTGGCACACGCTTCAAGCCGCCCGCCAATTCACGGGAACAGCCTCCCAAGAGCCCGCACGAAGGGAAACAGCCTGTCCTCACAAAATACCACCCCGAACGGCCTCCCCCAAAAACAAAAAGGCCCTGCCGGAGGACCGGCAAGGCCAGCAAGATCTTCATGTCACGACAGCCGTCGGGGACCTGAATAAAAGGTTTTGGAAAGGTGGGGGGATCGGGGGGAGGGAAACCTTTTCCCCGAAAAGGTTTCCCCCCCCCCGCAAACATCCTTCCCCACCCTAATGCCCGGTGATGGCGTATTTCTTGAGCTTGTACTGCAAAAGGCTCTTGGAGATGCCCAGCAGCTCGGCGGCCTTGACCTGCACCAGATCGGCGCGTACCAGCGCGCGGCGAATGAGGGCGGCCTCGATCTTCTCCAGGGTATCGGCCAGGTCCAGCTGTACGGGCAACAGGTCCACGGCGCTCTTGAACTGCGAATCCTCGTCCCGGATCTCGGCGGGCAGGTTGTCCACGTCGATGACCGTACCGGGCACCAGCACCATGCAGGACTCCACCACGTTCTCCAGCTGGCGGATATTGCCGGGCCACTCGTAGCCGCTCAGGTAGTTGAGGGCCTCGGTGGTGAACTTTTTGGCCGGCATGTCGTTCTCGCGCGCCACCTTGTCCATGAAGTGGGCCACCAGCAGCGGGATGTCCTCCCGGCGCTCGCGCAAGGCCGGCAGAGGGATCTGCACCACATTCAGGCGGTAGTAGAGGTCATCGCGGAAGGTGCCCTTCTCCACCATGGCGGCCAGATCCTTGTTGGTGGCGGCCACCACGCGGATGTCCACCTCGATCTCCTCACCGCCGCCCACGCGCTCGAAACGGCGCTCCTGCAGCACACGCAGCAGCTTGACCTGCAGATCGGGCGTCAGTTCGGCGATCTCATCCAAAAAGAGCGTACCGCCGTCGGCCTGCTCGAAACGGCCGCGCCGCATGGCCACGGCACCGGTGAAGGAGCCTTTTTCATGGCCGAAGAGCTCGCTCTCCAGCACGCCGGGGTTGAGGGCCATGCAGTTGACCGAGACGAAGGGCTTTTCCTTGCGCGGGCTGGCGTAATGGATGGCGCGGGCCACCAGTTCCTTGCCCGTGCCCGACTCGCCGGTGATGAGCACCGTGGAGCGGCTGGGCGCGGCACGGTCCACCATGACCAGCACATCGCGGATGGCGCGGCTGCGGCCCACGATCTGGTGCACGCTGTAGCGCTCTTCCATGGCTTCCTGCAGCAGGCGGTACTGCCGGTGGGCGCGGGCCAGCTCCGTGGCGTTGTGGATGGAGAGCAGCAGCTCGTCGTTGGAGAACGGCTTGGTGATGTAGTCGAAGGCCCCGTATTTCATGGCCTCCACGGCGCTTTCGATGGAGCCGAAGGCCGTCATGATGAGCACCGGGATGTAGGGCCAGCTCTTCTTCACATGCTGGAGCACCTCACGCCCGGAGACCTTGGGCATCTTCATGTCCGTCACCACCACGTCCACCTCGCTCTCGGCCAGGAAGGCCAGGGCCGTCTCGGGGTCGCTGATGGCGGTGACGGTGTAGCCCTCATCCTCAAGCAGGGTCTGCAACACCAGCAGGTAGTTTTTTTCGTCGTCGATGACCAGAATATGCGATTTGTCACTCATGGTGTTTCTCCCGGTACAGGCGTGAGGCGGCTCCGATCAGGCCCAGGACCGTATTGCCCGCAAAAAACTGATTTTCTGCCAGCAGCCCCGCCGATGAAGGACGCTGCGGCCAGCCTGCGACATCGTTCCTGCCCAGGCTGCCCGCAGGCGGGAGGCGGCCTGGCGTGCGGGCACGTCTAGCTCTCTTTGCCGGGCTCCGGCGTCCCGTTTTCTCTGTCGTCGGCGGGCCGGGCTGCGGCTTCCCCGCTTTCCGCGGGGGCGGACTGGGCTTCCGCGGCAGCAGCGGGGATCTCAGGCTCTTCAGGCTTTTCCGGCTCCGCCGCAGGCAGCAGGATGCGCACCAGGGCCCCGCCTTCGGGGCCGTTGGCCAGCCGGATCTCGCCGCCATGGCTGTTGATGATGGAACTGACGATGGGCAGGCCCAGGCCCGTACCGCCGTCCTTGGTGGTGAAGAAGGGATCCAGCACGCTGTCCAGCAGGGCCGGATCGAAACCCGGTCCCGAGTCCAGGGCCTCCAGCACCACGCGCCCGTCGTCGCTCCGGCGGCTGCTGATGCGGATGATGCCCGGCCCGTCCATGGCCTGCTGGCCGTTGACCAGGATGTTGTAGATGGCCCGGTAGAGCAGGTCCTTGTCACCGCGCACCCACAGACCGGGCGAGGTGGCCCGCTCGATGGCCACCCCCACACGGCCCAGCTCACCTTCCAGGAAGGCCAGCACCTGGCTCAGCACAAGATCCAGATCCACCAGATCCTGCCGCGGCTGGCGGGGACGGGCATAGTCCAGAAAATCGTTGACCGTCTGCGACAGACGGACGGACTCGTCATAGATGGCCTGCAGGATGCGCGAGGTCCCGGCATCGGCCTTGCCCATACGGCGTTGCAGCAGCTCCGCGCTGGAGCGGATGATGCCCAGCGGGTTGCGTATCTCGTGGGCGATGCTGGCGATGACGCGGCCCATGCTGACCAGCTTCTCGTTGCTGTGCAGCTCGTTCTCCAGCTGGCGGTTCTTGGCCATGCGGTCGGCCAGGACGCGTTCCGCCCGCTGGATGAGCATCAGGAGCAAGGCGAACATGATGACCGACGACAGCAGGCAGGTCACCACCACCACGCCCTGGAAAAGCAAGATCTGCTCGTAATCGCTGGTGATGTCCTGCGTCAGCTCCAGCGCCCCCATGATGGGCGGCTCCGCCCCCGGCTGGAGGGGTTCTCCGCGCAGGGGATAGAGGGTCCGCAGGACGAAGGTCCCCGACGGCAGGGGCAGGTGGAAGATGGCCCGCCAGTCCGGGATATTGGAGATCAGCTCCGGCTTGGGCACGCCGCCGCGCAGGGTGCTGTCCAGGCTTTCCGGGCCCACGCCCATGCGGCCCAGCTCTTCCTTGCTGGTGGAATAGGCCACCACCCGCGTGAAGTCATAGATGCGCAGGCGTTCCATGGGCAGCCCGTGGACCACGGACTGCACCACCTGATCCAGCCTGTCGTACTGGCTGGGCTGGCGCAGGGCGATGCGCCCGTGGGCCAGCAGCGTGGGCAGGGCGAAACGCCGGTAGATCTGGTGGTTGAGGTTCTCGGCCAGCAGGCGGGAGAAGTTCTCCTGCCGTGTCAGCAGGGCCTCGCGCGCCGAATTGGCGATGAAGAACGACAGCACCAGACTGGTGGCCATGATGACCAGCAACGAGAGCCAGGACAGCGTGCGGGCATAGCTCAGCGGCAGATCCTGCTCTGCCGTCGCTCCCGCTGCGGCGGTACCACCTTTGAACATGCGATGCTCCAGTCTGCCGCCCACGGCCCGCAACAGGGCAGGCCGGAGGCGCGGCAGGGAAAAACGGGCTCCCTAGAAGCTCTCGGGCTCCTGCGCCACAGCCAGAAATTCGGCCAGGTCGGCAGCCTCCCGGGGATAACCGGACGCCCCCAGACGGGTGTTGGCCAGCCGCTTGCCCAGTTCCACCGCGGGCTGGTCCAGCGGATTGATGCCCATGAGCCAGCCGGTGAAGACCGTGGCCGCTTCCAGCAGCAGCATCATGCTACCCGCGGCGCGGGGCGTGCATTCGCCCATCTCCATGTGCAGCAGGGGCACGCCGCTCTTGCACAGGGCCATGCGCGTGCCCAGGCCTTCGGCTTCCAGCAGGGCCCCGAAGGGCTTGCCGCGCAGCCAGCTCCAGTGGTCAGGCAGGTCCCGGCCGAAATGCCGCCCCTGCTCCAGTCCCTTGGCGGTCACGAAGATGCAGCCCTTGTCACGCTGCCCGTCCAGGAACATCTGGTTGACGGAATGCTGGTCCGTGACCCCGGTGGCGGGCACGGGCATGATGCCCTTGCCGTCCTTGCCCAGGCTCTCGGCCCAAAGCTGGGCGAACCAGGGGCCATAGGTGGCCCATTGCGGCACATAGCAGAAAAACACCAGCTGGCTGTAGCCGTGGCTCTCCAGGGCGTTGGCCCAGCAGGCCAGATGGAAGGCGGGATGCCCGGCAAGGCAGGACGGATCCTGGGCCAGCGGACGGGCCACAGCGGCCGCCCCGTCCAGCAGGGCCTGCCAGTCGATACCCAAAAAGGCGGCGGGCAGCAGGCCCACGGCCGAAAGGGCCGAATAGCGGCCGCCCAGATTGTCCGGCACTTCCAGCGAATCCAGAGCGTAGCGGGAGGCCTCCTCGCGCAGGAAACCCTGGTGCAGGTCCGTGACCACGATCATGTGCTCGTGCCAGCGCTCGCCCAGGGCCTTGCGCAGCCAGTCCCGGCAAAGGAAGTACTGGGCAAGGGTCTCGATGGTGCCGCCGGACTTGCTGATGCAGACCACCGTAGTCTCGTGGGGCGGCAGCTTGGCCAGCCAGCTCTCGAAGGTGGCGGCGCAGACGTTGTCCGCGATCCAGAGGCAGGGGCCGTCATGGCAGGGACCGTCCTGCCCGGGCGCAAAGGCGCGCTGCAGGGCGCGGGCCCCCAGTGCGGAGCCGCCGATGCCCAGCACCAGCATATGGCGCCGCGCACGGACCCGGGGCAGCAGGGGCGGCAGTTCCCGCTCCAGGCGTTCCCGGTACGGCATGGTCAGGAAAGGCAGCGAGCCTTGCGCGCATTCCGTCTCCAGACGGCGCGACAGCTCCGGCGCACGCGCGGCGAAAACGGCGGCAGCGTCCCGCTGCAGACGACCGGTATAGGCGCGGGACCATTCAAGCGTATGCATCATGGTGTCCTCCCCCTGGATGGGGCGTCTTCCGCAAGGGAAGCCAAAAGGACCGGCAGGGCCGGAAAGAGGCCCGGAGCGGCACCACGATGATACCGCTCCGTGAGATCAAAACAGTTTCAGGGGCTTGGGGGCAAAAAAGCGCCGCCGCACCTCTTTGTAGGTCTGCGGTCGCACGCCGAAACGGTAGCGCCATAGCACGCAGTCCTCACGGGCGGCACACTGGCGCACGTCGGCACGGCTGCCGGCGCACATCATGCACTGCCCGCGGATGACGCGCAGGGCACGGCGCGGCGCATCCGGGCCATGCCATTCCGGACGGCTGTCCGCCTCGATGGCGGCCATGCGCCAGCCCCACAGGGGGCAGTCCTCATCCGCGCACTGACGCACGGAACGGGAGGAATTGCCCTGACATTCAAGACAAAATTGCCGGATGGCGGCAACAGGGCCAGGATTGGCCATGGATCCCCCCGCCTAGGCCGATTCCCGGCCGCAGCACTTCTTGTACTTTTTGCCGCTGCCGCAGGGACAGGGATCGTTACGGCCCACCTTGGGCTCGGGACGACGGTAAGCCTTGGGGCGACGGGCCACGCCGTCCACATAGTACAGCTTGCCGTCCTTGCGCTGGAAAAAGCTGCGTTCGCCGATCTGGCGCACGGAACCTTCCAGTTCGTAGTAGGCATAAAATTCGGCCGTATCGAAGAGCTCGCCGTTCTCGCCTTCGGGCTGGTCCTTTTCACAGGGGCCCATGTCCAGACGCAGCCAGTGGACGTCACGGGTCTGCTCTTCCAGCATCTGGGCGGTCAGATCTTCGCGATAGGCGGGATGGGTGGTCTCCACCAGATAATCGAATTTGCCGAGGCAATAGGCGCTGAAGCGCGAGCGCACCATGGTGTCGGCATCACCGGGCCAGGCCTTGCCTTCCAGGTAGGGACCACAACATTCGTCCAGAGGGCGGCCACTGCCGCAGGGACACAGTTCAGACATCTTGCAGTTACATCCTTGTTATGACAGCTGCCATGGCAGAGCCACGGCGCTTTGCAAGTGTAGCCCATGGCCGCCCCGGCGGCAAGCAGGACAGGCGGGGGACGGCGGAACGGGGCGCGTTGCGGGGCATGACGCTGTTCCCGCCCCGGCGGCCCCTCTTCCGGGAGACAGCCGGACACCGGCCCCCCTTCCCTTCCGGGACGGGACATGCCGAAAAGCCCGGCGCGCGGCCGGAGCTCCACAGACGATGAAAAAGGGCCTCCCTGCCGGGAAGCCCTCCATGCGATCTTTTTGGGCAAAAGACTCAGTTGCGCGGTGCGGACAGACGCACGTAGCAGCTTTCCGGGATTTCGCCGTCGGGCAGTTCCCCGGCAGCCATCCGCAATTCCATGCAGGTGGCGGCCTTTTTCTCCAGCCTGGCCCGGCCCAGCAGTTGCCCACCGGCATCCACCACCTCGCACAGGGCCCCTTCGGCGGGGCCTTCCTTCTTGGAGCCCGAGCACCAGAGCATCAGGCTGCCGTCCTTCCGGGCCTCCGTGCGGAACACTTCGCTGAACCCGGCGTACCAGAGCAGCCTGACGATGCGCCGCCCGGACAGGAAGGAGAGCAGGCCCGGCACGACGCCGATACAGGCCAGGATGCCGGACAGCCAGAAGGGATTGAAGCCCAGCAGGGACACGGTCAGGGAGTAGGCCCCCTGACGCAGGCTGGCGGCGTCGCTCCAGACGGTGACCTCATAGCGCTGCGTGGCGCTGGCCGGTGTGCCGCGCACCCGGACGCTCAGGGCATAGGTGCCGGGAGTGGCCCCCTGCTCCGCCACGATCTCGCCGCGCCACATGCCGTTGCCGAACCAGTAGCTGGCAAAAAAGCCGTCCAGACGGAAGCTCAGCGGCGCGCCTTCCGGGGTCACGGAGACCAGCAGGTCGCTGTCGCGCGGCTTGTCGATGCCGATGGGGCCGGAAAGCATGGTCCCCTGCCCGGCAACGATGTCCAGATGGTAGGACCCGGCACGCATGAGGGCCTGCAGACCGTCCACAAGAACGAGGACAGCCAGCCCCAGCACAAGAGCGGCCAGCAGACCTGTGCGGCGCTGGCGTTCTTTGAGGGCTGGCAGTGCCTGCCAGAAGGAATTGGAGGAATCGCTCATACGGGCAGTCTAGAGGAAGAGCGGCCTTCCGGCAAGCCCGCCGCCTCCGCTTCGGGCCCCGGCCCAAAGCGGCGGGGACGGAGGGCAGCGGGCTTTTCCGGAGGCGAATGTCAGCGAACGATCCCCAGGTGGTGCTGGGGCTGTTCCAGGACCCGCCAGTAGACCAGACTGGCGCCCTGCCGGGGCAGTTCGATGTAGGTGGCGCCTTCATCGGCGTAGACCTGGCGGATCTTGCGGATCAGGGCGAACGCCCCCATCCAGACAGGAATGGAGATGCCAAAGAACCAGAGGCAGAACGTGCTCATGGAGGACATGGGCAAACGGGAGGCCATGTACATGCCCAGGAAGACAGCGCCTATCATCACCACATTGGCAACAATGCGGACGATGCTGGAATACAGGGAACGCTTGTAGCTGCTGGTCATGACGGGCTCCTTGGCGGGAAGAAGGTCTGTTATCAAAAGACTGCCGGGAAAGGCTTTTCACGGCAGTCTCGTCTAGCAGGAGGGGGTGGGGGGCGGAGGGCCGCCCCCCGGGTTGTGGATGCTGCTGTTGTTTACTTCTTGAAGATGTTGGTGCGGGTGATGTTCATGAACCGCAGGGCCTGATGCTTGGCATTTTCCTTGTAGTACATGCGGACTTCGTCACCGGCTTCCCAGGTGGCCGGGGGCAGGTCGATCTTGTCAGCGGGGATGGTGAAGGTCACCAGGGCCTGCAGGCGGGCCGAGTATTCGGTCACAGACATCTTGTCCTTGTCGATGATGGGGAAGGTCTTGCCGTGCACCTTGGGATGGGTGCGCTTGATGCCCTTCTCAACATCGGTGAACTGCACGTTCAGGACTTCCAGAGCCTTGGTCTCGGGGTTGAAGATGGTGACGGTGGACTTTTCCAGGTCGAACATCACGCGGCCGCCGGGAACGGGCAGGGGACCGATTTCAGACGGATCGGCAGGCAGGGTGTACTCATGGACGCCGCCGGAGTAGTGGGGGTTGCGCTGGTCATGATTGACGTCCAGCACCACCAGAAGAGTTTTGGTTTCCGGATTGAAGGCCACGCAGCGGCCCTGTTCCACCTGGCCAAATTCGCACGCGGTCAGACCGAGGCTGAGAGCCAGTACCAGAGTCAGAATTACGTTACGCATTCTCATGTGCTGCCTCCTTACGCCTGGCGCTTCTTGGCGGCCAGTTCAGCCTTGGCGCCCTGAACCATACGGACGGTGATGTAGAGGGAGATGGCGCTCACGAAGCCCAGAACCACCACGGTAGCCACGCCGTTGATGAAGCCGGCATAGGCGGGGAAGTAGGGCTGGATGAGCTTCAGGACCACGGAAGCGAGGCAGCCGATGACGGCGCAGCCGAAGGCGATACGGATGCCGTAACCCTTGATGTACTTGGTGGCAACAGCACCGATCTGGGCACCGATGGCGGCACCGACCAGCATGATGAGGGCGGCCACGAGTTCAGTACGCCCCTTGAAGGTGAAGGAAGCGGCGCCGTACAGGCCGGAGATGGCCACTTCGAAGAGGTCCGTACCCACGGCCACGTGGGTGGGGCAACCGACCAGGTACACCAGGGCGGGCATGCGGATCAGACCGCCGCCGATGCCGAGGATACCGGCCAGCCAGCCAGTGAACAGGGAGACCGCGATGGGCAGCCAGGCGGAGCAGTAGATACCGGCGCCGTGGAAGTGCACCATGGGGGGAATGCGGATGGCGTGCAGCTTGGAGGCCCAGTCGATACCGGTGGCGGTAGCGGAGAGCTCTTCACCGCGGGCGGCGGCTTCGCGTTCCTTCTTCTTGCGCAGGGCCACGTCATGGAAGACCATCCAGGCCATGCAGATCAGCAGCACGACGTACAGCCAGCGCACGACCTTGTCGACGGAACCCAGGCGTTCCAGCCACATCAGCATCTGGGCGCCCAGTTCCACGCCCACGATGGTACCGACCAGCATGGTCAGGCCGAGCTTGTAGTCAACGTTGCCGAACTTGCCGTGCCGCAGGGTCGAGATCAGGGATTTGCCGGCCATGTGGGCAACGTCCGTGCCCACGGCGAAGGCCATGGGGAAGCCGAGGATGTTCAGACCGGGGGTAACCATCCAGGCACCGCCCATACCAAAGAAACCACCGATGATGCCGACGCCGAGACCCAGAATGATCAGACCGGGCCAGAAAATCGTCACGCCGGAGATGGGCATCAAAACATACAACCAATCCATGTTTTCCTCCCTTCCGGCCTAGTGTTCAGCCAGCTCGCGGTGCTTGAGGTCGATACCGATGTGCGACATCACAACGTCGGCCAGGAAGCCGAAGATGCAGCCGACCGTCGGGATGATGATGATGGTCAGGATGGTGAAGTACAGATGACTGTCATTGTACATCTGCGCCCACCACAGCATGATACCGTCCAGGCGGCGGGTATCGGCCACGATGACCACGTTTGCCGCCGCCTTCTTGGCTGCCAGGGCCAGGGAAGGCATCATGACCAGCAGCATGACGAAGCTGCCCGCAATAGCTGTCCAGAGCTTGCGCATCATTTTCATGTTCTCCTCCGGGTCTTGGGGTTGTTACATCCAGATCCTGCGTCCCACGGCAGGACCATTCGTCCCAAACTTCACATGCTCGTTTTAAGCAACACCCGTGCCAATTTCGCTAAAAAACCCGGGAATCCTTGATTACCAACACTGCCAAGCGTTTTTCCTCTTGCGCAAACTGCGCATTGCGGATAGATTTTCAGGAAAGTTGCACGTTTTTTGCGTTATCGGGAGGACGTATGCGCATCTGGACCAGACCCGTCCTGGGAAATTCGCTGGAAACCACCCGGTTCTTCGTCAACCGCAGCATGACAAGCCGGGTGCTTTTGCTCGGTTTACCGCTTTTGACGCTGGTTTTATTACTTGTTTTCCTCGCAACGGGACGCAGTATCGAAGCCATGGTCAATCGCGCAATAGCCCGCAATGCCCAGTTGCATGCCCAGGCCATGAGCCTTTCGCTTGAGCAAATTCTCACAGAGACCCGAAACCAGCTCCTCATCCTGGCCGCGGGTTCCATGGAGCCCAAGGACATGGTACGGCGTCTCCAGTTCCGCGTGCGTGCCGAGGGCCTGCGCTATCGCGAGGTGGCCTTCATGGGCACGGATCCCTCCCAGCGCTATCTGCTGCTCAGCTACGGGGGCGAGATCATCTCCATCCCTCCCGATATCGCCTCCGCCACCGTGGGCAACCCCTTCACCAGCCTGAGCGCGGCCCAGCGGCCCGGCCATGTGCAGGTCAGCCAGCCCCTGGAAGTGGTCTATTCCATGGTCCCGCTCAACGATTCCGTGCAAAGCATCCCCCTTTACGTCATCCGCTTCTCCACGCCCATCTACGACAGCCAGGGCGTCTTTCAGGGCATGCTCATCCTTTCTCTGGACCTGACCGTCCTGCGCGACGCCATCAGCATGTTCTCGTCGTCGTCCGCTCCCCTGCGCACCGCCGACGACGAGACCCGCATCCGCAGCATCTTTTTCGACAACCAGGGCTGGATGCTCTTCCAGTCCGAGAATCTGGAGGCGGACGATGCCAGCGGCCGCCTCAACAGCGACTCGCTGCGCGCCGGCTTCCAGGGCGAGTTCGGCCGCGCCGGCTTCAGCACCGCCTTCCGGCCAGGCTCCAACCACGTCAATTACTGGTCCATGGTCTCCAACGTCCAGAGCGGGCATTCCGGCCAGATCTTCCTGGACAACGGCGATGCCTGGGGCCATGGGGACAACGCCGTGGAAGGCGTCAGCTTCGCGCCCGTCACCTTTACCGCCAACCCGGACAGCCCGCACACCATCGTAGGCGGCCTGGCCGTGCTGGACACCAGCTTCACCGCCACCCGCACCGGCATCCAGATCATCGGCATCTACGGCATCTGCCTGCTGGCCGGCATCTGCCTGCTGGGCCTGGGCCTGGCCTGGCTGGCACGCGGCACCACCAAGCGCCTGCGCCGCCTGTCCAATGAAGTGAACATGCGCATCGACAGCCACAGCTCCAACCCGCTGGTGCTGCCGCCCATGCCCCGGGAGCTCGAACAGCTCAAGGATGCCATCAACGCCCTGCTCCACCGCCTGCGCCGCAGCGAGGAGGAACAGCTCAACCAGCAGCTCATGCAGGACGCCCGCTGGGCCCGCGAACCAGCCGAGAACATGCCGGAGCTGGACGACATCCCCGAAAACGGCCTTGTGGGCACCTCCGCCGCCATGCAGGACCTGCGCGCCAACTTCCTCAAGGCCGCGCCCACCATGGCCGACGTCCTCGTCATCGGCGAGACGGGCACCGGCAAGGAGCTTGTCTCGGCGGCCATCCACCAGGCCAGCCCCCGGGCCAACGGCCCCTTCATCACCATCAACTGCGGTGCCCTGGACGAGAACCTGCTCATGGATACCCTGTTCGGCCACGTCAAGGGCGCCTTCACCGAGGCGCGCCAGCCCCGCAAGGGCGCCTTCCTCACGGCCGAGGGCGGCACCCTGATGCTGGACGAGATCGGCAACGCGGCCCCCAAGGTCCAGCAGGCCCTGCTGCGGGCGCTCTCCACCCGCATGATCCGCCCGCTGGGCAGCGACGAGGACGTGCCTTTCGATACCCGCATCATCGCCGCCACCAACGCGGAGCTGTTGCAGGACGCCCAGGAAGGTTCCTTCCGCGAGGACCTCTATTACCGTCTGGCCGTCATCACCATCCGCACGCCCCCCCTGCGCCGCCGCAAGTCCGACCTGCCCCTGCTGGCCGTCTTTTTCCTGACCCGGGCCGCGGAATCCCAGGGCCTGCCCACGCCGCGCCTCAGCCGCGGCGCCCTGCGCAAGCTCCAGGAATACCACTGGCCGGGCAACGTGCGCGAGCTGCAGAACTGCCTGACCCGGGCCCTGGCTTTTTGCGAAAATGGCCTCATTTTTGCAGAAAACATCCAGTTGGGACCGGATACCCTTCCCGGAGACATTGCGCGACCGGAACGCGGCAAGCTCTCCTGCCCGCCCGCACGGGCCGACAGCAGGCAGCCCCACGGCGAGGCTGCGGAAACGGCAGAAAGTCCTGTTGCCCAGCCCGTTCCGGCCGAAAGCGAGGATCAGGGCGCGATGCCCGCTGCGGAAGATGCCCAGCCGCGCCTCAATGCCCGTCTTGCCCGTCTGCTGCCCCAGATAGTGGAGCTCGGCAGCATCAGCCGGCAGGAATATCAGGACATGGCAGGCAAGGACATCTCCATGCGTACCGCCCAGTACGACCTGCAGATCCTGGTCCGTCTGGGCCTTGTCCGCAGGGAAGGGCGCGGCCCGGCCCAACGCTATATAGTGTTGCCGGCAGCACGCGGGTTCCGCGCCTGAGGCAGCCCTTCCGTGGCATGACGGCACGGCGGTAGGCCGCCTGCCGGATGCCGGACGGTCTGCCCCGGGCGGCCGCGGCCTCCAGGAACAGGCCGGGCGTACCTGCGCCGTCTGCCTTCCATGCCCTGCCGGGGGAAGCAAAAGGAAGTTCCATGACCACGACCATCAAGACTCTCAAACGCCTGTTTGGCCTGGAGCCGCGCATCAGCCGCGAGCAGGCCATGGCCGCTTTTGGCCGTCGCTACGCCTCCTTCAACGAGCTGCTCCAGTCCAATGCGGACCTGGCCGCCATCCTGGCCAAGCTGGACGTGGCCCAGCGCGGCGACAAGCATCTGGAGACCCATCAGGTACGGCGCATCGCCCGCAAGGCGGTCTTCCACTGCGAACGCATGGCGGCCTGCCTCAACGACATGTCGCGCAACCGCTACAAGGATCTGGAAAAAAGCGTGGCTGCCATCGGGCGGCACATCGAGAACGAGCTGGAGAAGCATACCCGCGGCGACGTCAATGCGCTCATCCTGCCCCTGACGGAAGTGGACGCCAGCATGGGCTACAGCGTGGGCGGCAAGAACGCCAACCTGGGCGAACTGAGCAACATGCTGGACATGCCCGTTCCCCCCGGCTTCGCGGTCACCATCCAGGCCAGCAGCCTGGCCCTGCTGCGTCCCAGCGGCCTGTTCAAGAAGATCCATTCCACCTTGTGCAAGGTGGACGCCGACGTGCCTCACAGCCTGCAGGACGCTGCCCGTACCGTGCAGAACCTGATCCTGGAAGCCCCTCTGCCCGAAGAAGTGGAAAAAGCCCTGCTCGACGGCTGGGACGAAGCTTTCGGCAAGGACAGCCAGGTACAGGCCGCCCTGCGCTCCAGTGCCGTGGACGAGGACGGGGTGCAGTCCTTTGCCGGCCAGTACCTGAGCATCCTCGGCGTCACGCGCGAGAGCCTGCCCACGGCCTTCAAGCGCGTGCTGGCCAGTCTGTTCTCGCCCCGTGCCCTGGCCTACCGCGCCCGCAACGGCTATCCGCTGGACGCCACCAGCATGGGCATGTGCTGTCTCAAGATGGTGCAGGCCAAGGCGGCCGGCGTGGCCTTCTCCCGGCATCCCGTGGACCTGCGCTCCAACTGCGTCATGATCCAGGGCACCTGGGGCCTGGGCGAGATGGTGGTGGACGGCACGGCCACCCCGGACAACTGGCTGGTCTCGCGCGCCAACCTGCGCATCCAGCAGGAGACCATCGCCCACAAGGAGGTCCGCCTCGTGCTGGCTCCCGGACGCCACGGCGTGGAGAGCAAGGAAGAGGACGTGCCCGAAAGCCTGCGCAACGTGCCCAGCCTGTCGCATGAGCAGGCGCAGCAGCTGGCCTCCATGGCGCTGGAACTGGAACGCCACTACCAGTACCCGCAGGACGTGGAATGGGCCGTGGACGAAGACGACCAGATCATCCTGCTCCAGACCCGGCCCATGGGTCTGGACGCCTCGGTCAGCGAAGTGACGGCCCCGGCGCTCTCGCACCTGCGTCCCCTGCTCAGCGGCGGCGAAGTGGCGGCCAAGGGCGTGGGCTGCGGCCCCGTCATCCATGTGCATCCTTCGCATGACCTCACCCACTTCCCCGAAGGCGCGGTCATGCTCCTGCAGCACACCTCGCCCGACGCCATGGTGGCCATGCAGCGGGCCTCGGCCATCATCGCCGAGACGGGCAGCCTTACCGGTCACATGGCGTCTGTCTGCCGTGAATTCGGCATGCCCACGGTCATCAACCTGCCCGGTGCCACCAGTTTGCTGGAAGAAGGCGAGGTCGTCACCGTGGATGCCATCGGCGGGCGCGTGTTCAAGGGCGAGATCCCCGAGCTGCTGGCCCTGCGCCTGCAACCCCGCCGTCCCGCCGCGGATACCCAGGCCCTGATCCTGCTGCGCCGCATCGCCAGCTACATCATGCCCCTGCATCTGGTGGACCCGCATTCGGAGCTCTTCAGCCCGGCCAACTGCACCTCGCTGCACGACGTCATGCGTTATGCCCATGAAAAAAGCTACAGCGAGATGTTCCTCATCTCCGACAGCGTCACCGAGGGCAGCATGGGCGCGGCCAGCCAGCTGGTCTGTCCGGTGCCGCTGGACCTGTACGTCATCGACCTCGGCGGCGGCCTCAAGAATCCCGAGTCCCGCCGCGTCACGCCCGAGGACGTCATCAGCGAGCCCTTCGCCGAAGTGCTGTCCGGCATGCTCAATCCTGCCGTCCAGGCCCGTGGGCCCCGCCCCATCAACATGCGCGGCTTCCTGTCCGTCATGAGCCAGAACATGAGCGGCGGCAACCAGCAGGGCGGCCAGCGTTTCGGCGACCGCAGCTACGCCATCGTCTCGGACCGTTACGTGAACTTCTCCTCGCGCGTGGGCTACCACTACGCCATCCTGGACAGCTGGTGCGGCGAGACCCTGAGCAAGAACTACATCCGCTTCGAATTCGCCGGCGGTGCGGCCGGCAGCGTGCAGCGCGAACGGCGCGTGCGCTGCATCGGGGTCATCCTGACGGAGCTGGGCTTTACTGTAGAAATAGTAGGCGACCGTATCCGCGCCCGCTACCAGAAGTACCCCCGGCTGGATGTCCTCTCGCGCCTGGACCAGCTGGGCCGCCTGCTCATCATGACCCGCCAGATGGACATGCTCATGACCTCCGATGCGGCCGTACACGGCTATGCCATGAAATTCCTCAACGGCGAATATCACTGATCCCCGGCGGAGGATCGTATTCTGTCACGGAAGCCCCTCCCCTGCGGAGGGGCTTTCCTGTTCCTCTCTTTCGGCAGAGTAGCCACTTTTTTGTGCGGATCGGGTTGCGGACGCAACCAAATAGCCTTAGATTGTCTCGTCTCCCTCTCCCTTTTCAGCAAGGCGGTCTCCCATGCTCCCTACGCTGCCCGAAAACGAAAAAAAACAGACCCTCTTCAGTCGCGACTTCATCCTGCTTTTCTGCATGGCCATGTGCAACAACAGCTATATGGCCGTCTTCTACTGTTTCGAACAATGGCTGGAAGGCTTGCAGGTCAGCCCCAACTGGCGCGGCATCCTGCTCTCGGCCCTGTTCGCCATGGTCCTGCTCTGGCGGCCCCTGGCCAGCATCGTGCTGCTCTCGCGCAGCAAGCTGCCTGCCCTGCTGGTCACCATCTGCCTTTCCAGCTGCATCATGCTGGCCTATCCCTTCATCCACGGGCCCGACAGCATCTGGCTGATCCTGGGCCTGCGCATCGCCCAGGGCATCTCGCTGGCGGTCTACTCCAGCTGTGTGGTGGCCGTGCTGGTCAGTTGCATCCCCAAGGGCCAGAGCGCCCGGGGCTTCGCCATCTTCTCCCTGACCACCCTGCTGCCCTATTCCATCATCCCGGCCGTAGGCGAACAGATCCTGCCCCTGCTGGGCGGTGAGCCCCGTTTGTTCGCCCTCATGGCCGTGCTGGCCATCCCCGCACTGTGCATGCTCGTGCCCCTGGCCCCCAAGCTGCGCAAGCCCGAGATCTCCGCCGATACGGCCAAGAACCAGATGACGCCGCGCGCCATCCTCTATTCCATGACCCACTCCGGCCTGGGCTGCATCTATCTGGCCTGCCTTTCCTTCAGCATCATGACGGCCCTGGCCATCTACTTCATGAAGGGCCTGTGCGTGACCACCGGCGCCACCCCGGCCATGTTCTTCATGGGCTACACCACCACCATCATCCTGGTGCGTTTGTTCGGCGGCCATGTGCTGGATACCCTGCCCCGCTACCGTATCGTGCCCCTCTGCGCCGTGGCCCTGGCCATCAGCATGACCGGTCTGGCCTGGGGCCCCCTCTGGGCCTTCCTGCCCCTGACAATCCTGTACGGCATCAGCCTGGGCCTGCTCTATCCTTTGCTGGCGGCCACCATCTACGACCGCTCCACGGACGCCACGCGCTCCATCAACTCCAACGTGATGATGCTCACCTTCGATGCCAGCGGCATGCTGGGCCCCCTGCTGGGCGGCGCCGTGATCCATGCCGGTTTCGGCTACCGGGGCGTCTTCATGGCGGCGGCCTTCATGGTGCTGTGCAGCGGCGGCTTCATGGTCCTCGACCGCCTGCGTCTGGCCCTTTGGGACCGCAGGGAACAGCGGAAGCACTGATCCCCCGCCGCCCCGCCTGCCTGCCGGAAGGGAGGCTTGCCAGTGCGTTTTCCCGCCAAAACGCAGAAAACCACCCGATAGAACGGGTGGTTTTCTATTTTGCCTTTAAAAAAGGGAGGGAGGCCAGTCCCCGGCGGGCCGTCCGGGATGGAGCACGGGCTTGCCCTGCGCCGCAGGACGGGCTCTGTCCCGCTTGCGCCTCGCGGGCGCCGCTGCCTTCCAGACCGGGACCGACGCCGCCCGAAGCGCCTAGCTTTCCAGCGCCTGGGCCTCCTTGCCCAGAATGACGAACAGCTGGCGCAGGTTCTCCACGGCCACCACGCGCGGGTTGCCCCCGGCATCGCTCACCCGCGCACGCACGGCATAGCTGTTGCCGTTGCCGTGGTCACGCAGCACGAAGGGCACGATCCAGTCCTTGCCCTGGCGCACGGGCGTGCCCACATTGCGGATCTCCTTGCGGCCCATGGACACGGACTCGAACAGGGGCGCCACCCAGCCTTCCGTCCGGTAGTCCTGCACGCTCTTTCCGGCAAAGGCACCGGAAGCGATGCCATTGTGCACGAAGGCCCGGGCTTCGGAGACCAGCAGCTTGCGCACGCCCAGGCCGTTGTCCTCGGCCATGGCGGCCCCGGAGAACATCAGGGCCAGCATGGGCGGCAGCAAGGAAGAGTTCTCCGGCTTGGCGGCCTCCTTCATGAACAGGTCCACGGCCTCATTGAGGATGGCATCCATATCCACGAGCTGCTCGAAGCAGGCCGCATCCGCATTGTCCACGGCCCCGCCCGCCTCCACCACGCAGGCCCGGGCCGCATCGGACGAAAGGGCGCGGGCCCCGGCAGGCCAAAGGCACAGGCAGCACAAAAGCAGCGCACAGCACAGGATGCTGCCGCGGCAAAACATGTCATTGATGACTACAGCGCGCATGGCACGCCTCCTTGCGGGCACGGGCCCGCCGTTAGAACCGGGACATCCCGGCGGACCGGGAGGGGCCGCCAAGGCTCCCTTGCCCGGCGTGTGAAAAAGGGGAGCCGCCCGAAGGCACTCCCCCTCTTTGCCTTGAAATGTGAGAATCGTGAAACTGCCGGAACTCCGGCCGGATCCGGCCTGCCGCGAAAGGACATCCTTCCCGCATGGCCGTATGACCGGAGACGGCTGCCATACCGCCCTGCCTCCGCCCTTTCCGTTCCCCTGCTTGCGGGAACGGGCCGGACGTCGTCTCCCTAACGGGACGGGGCCGGTGCGGGCAGTACGGGACCGCCGGCCGAAGCGCCTCCCGTTGCCGGGGGCTGGGCCGCAGGCATGGGCACGGACGCGGGCGCCGCAGGTGTTTGCGGGGCCGCGAGGGCCGGAGGCGTGACCGTCCCGCCGACGGCAGGCCCCTGCGCGGGCAGGGCCGCCGGAGCAGTCCCTTGCGGAGCGACCGCCGGTGCCGCTACCGGAACAGCCGGGGCAACAGGCGCGCTCCCGCCGGCCGCAGCCGGAAGTGCCGGAGCTGCCGCCGGACGGGGCCGGGCCTGCTTGGGGCCGGGCCGCAGGGGAACATCATTGACGGCAGGGGCCGCAGGCTGTTCCGCCGCCGCCTTGCCGCTGGCGATCCGGGTGCAACGGCCCGCCATGTCACGCAACGCGGCGGAACCGGCGCGGACGGTGGCCAGAGCCTTGCTGTCCTGCTGCAGGCGGCGGCCCACCCACTGGGCCACGAACAGCAGGCTGTCGTCATCCAGGGCGGCACCGGCATGACGGCGGATGTCGCCCACCAGAGCATGCTGGGCCGCCGTGCGGGCATCCATGGCCTGACGGTAACGGCCCGTGATGTCGTCCACCCGCAGCTGCGCCGTGGCGATGGCGGCGGCATCGTTGCGCTGCCGGGCCTCGTCCAGCTCGAACACCGTGCCGGCCATGCGACCGTAGATGTCCAGCGATTCCTGCAACAGGCGCTCGCTCTCGGCCAGCCGTGCGCTCAGGTCCGGTACGGCGGCCACGCCGTCCAGGGCAGCGGCCCAGGCGTTCAGACGCCCGGCAAGGGCCATGTGCAGCTGCCGCTTTTGCAGGTCGCTCCAGTTGCGTTCCGTGCACTGGCGGTCAAGGCTGTCCAGGAAGCGGTCGGCATAGATGGTGTACAGGCTGCGCAGCATGTCGGGATGGAAGGCATAGCGCAGCACCGCGGCACGGCTGCCGCCGGCCAGGCCCGTCAGCTTGACGCCATAGCGCTGGTTGAGGGACGGCAGGCTCAGATCGAGACCGCTGCCCTGGAAGCGCTCCAGCACATGTCCGGCAAGGTCATCCACGAAAGCGGGCTGCACACGGCTGTCCGCAGGATACTGGCGCTTTTGGGCTTCCTGCCCTGCGGGGACGGGCGCGACGGCCCCGGGCGACACGAAGTCCGTCCTGACCAGGGCACTGACCGTCCCCTGCACCGTGGGACCGGCCAGCGTGCCCGGCTCCGTGGCGGGCGTGGCCACCGACGGCGGGGGCGGGGGAGGCGTCTCGCGCAGCAGGTTCATGAGGGGCGCCAGGGCCGTGCCTTCCAGCTTCGCATCCAGCCAGGTCACGGCGTCCTTGCGCCAGGCATCGCGGGTGGCATCGTCACGGGTCAGCCACACGGCGGCCCCGGCCACCAGCAAAAGGGCCAGCAGGGCCAGACAGCCCAGCTTGTGTCCGCCGCGTGACGTCCTGGGGGCGGGCAGGTCATCCAGCCGTCCGCCGGACGGGGACGCGGAGGCGGGGGTAGCGAACCGGCTTTGTACCGGTGCCTTGGTTTCCAGTTTCATGCAGGACCTCCGGGCGGCGGGAAGGCACGCCCATAAAAACTCGCTGCCGACGGTACGGCAGGCTGTGGGCATGCTAGCATCCCGGCACACGGCTGTGAAGGCATTTTGCGCTGCCCTCCCCGCCGCTGCCCGGCGGGCCCGATGCGCCTTGGGCCCCTGCATGGCCCGAAGTTTTTGTTCCTGGAGAATGCGCTCCAGCCGCCCCGGGGGACAGCCTGAAACAAAAATCGTGCCAACTGCCTGTTTTTCCGAAAAACCCCTCTCTTCCCCGGCGGGCATGGACGCCCCGGCAGCCGCACCGGCAGCGGGAAAAAAGCATTTCCCTCTGTTGACGCCCCCCTTTCGCCATGCTAATCACGAACCCCTACTAACAATGGGCAGCCGGACGCCAAAGGCACGGCTGCCGCTTTCACCTTTTAACCGGAATAGCCGCAGAGGGAGCGGATACTATGCCGAATTACGTTTACTTTCTTCTTGCCGTAGCCGGCCTCATCGTGGGCTACATCATCTACGGTTCCATCGTCGCCAAAATCTTCGGTGCGGACGAAAACCGCCCCACCCCCGCCAAGACCATGGCCGACGGCGTCGACTACGTCGAAATGCCCATGTGGAAGGTCTGGCTCATCCAGCTGCTGAACATCGCCGGTGTGGGCCCCGTCTTCGGCCCCATCCTGGGCGCCCTGTACGGCCCCAGCGCCCTGCTGTGGATCGTTATCGGCACCATCTTCGCCGGTGCCGTGCATGACTACTTCTCCGGCATGCTCTCCGTGCGTTACAAGGGCGCCAACGTGCCCACCATCGTGGGTTACAACCTGGGCAACGTGGCCAAGCAGGTGATGCGCGTGTTCGCCGTCATCCTCCTGCTGCTCGTGGGCGTGGTCTTCGTGGCCGCTCCCGCCGGCCTGCTGGCCAAGCTGACTCCCGACTACATGGACCAGATGTTCTGGGTCGCCGTCATCTTCGCCTACTACTTCCTGGCCACCATCCTGCCCATCGACAAGATCATCGGCCGCCTCTACCCCCTGTTCGGCGCCGTGCTGATCATCATGGCCGTGGGCATGACCGTGACCATGTTCACCAACGGTTGCGAGTTCTACAACTGGGCCTCCTTCCCCAATAACCATCCCCAGCAGCTGCCCATCTTCCCGCTGGTGTTCATCACCATCGCCTGCGGCGCCCTGTCCGGCTTCCACGCCACCCAGTCGCCCCTGATGTCCCGCTGCCTGTCCAATGAAAAGCAGGGCAAGGCCGTGTTCTACGGCGGCATGGTGGCCGAAGGCTTCATCGGCCTCGTGTGGGCCACCGTGGGCATGACCTTCTACACCAGCCCCGAAGCCCTGGCCGCTGCCGGCGGTCCCGCCAACGTGGTCAACGAGACCGCCCGCGCCCTCATGGGCCCCGTCGGCGGCGTGCTGGCCATCCTGGGCGTGGTGGCCCTGCCCGTCACCTCCGGTGACACGGCCTTCCGTGCCGCCCGCCTGACCATCGCCGAAATGTTCAACTTCAAGCAGTCCGCCATCCCGGCCCGTCTGGCCATCGCCATCCCGATCTTCGCCATCGGCGTGGTGCTGAACTTCGTGGACTTCAATGTGATCTGGCGCTACTTCGGCTTCGCCAACCAGGCCCTGGCCGCCATCATGCTCTGGGCCTCCGGCGCCTACCTGTACCGCAAGCATCGTCTGCACTGGATCTGCACCGTGCCCGCCACCTTCATGACGGCCGTGTGTATCTCCTACATCTGCTATGAGCCCAAGATGGGCTTTGGCATGGGCATCGAGATCGCCGACATCATCGGCGTGATCGTGGCCGTCGTCAGCCTGGTCGCCTTCCTGGCTCTGGGCCGCAAGCCCATCGCCGGTGCTCCCAGCATCGACGAAGTGTAGCGCTCACCGCTCCACAGCCACGCACAAGGGCAGGGATCTTCCCTGCCCTTTTTTCGTGCCGACGGTACGGCGCGCCCGGCCTGACCGCCCGGCATTGCGCCGTGCCCTGAGGCAGCGTATAACCCTGCTGTCCGGCCGCTTGTGTCCTACGGCCGTCAGACCGCCATCACAGAACAGGAGATATCCATGCGCACCCCCAACATCCTGACCATTGCCGGTTCCGATTCCGGCGGCGGTGCCGGCATCCAGGCCGACCTCAAGACCATCATGGCCCTGGACGGCTACGGCATGAGCGTCATCACGGCCCTGACCGCCCAGAACGGCCTGGGCGTCACCGGCATCCACGCGCCCGAGCCCGAATTCGTCGTGCTGCAGCTGCGCGCCGTGCTGGACGGTTTTCCCGTGCACGCCGCCAAGACCGGCATGCTGTTCTCGGCCGGCATCATCAACGCCCTGGCCGACGCCCTGCGCGACCGCAGCTTCCCGCTGGTGGTGGACCCTGTTTCCGTGAGCCAGAGCGGCAGCCGCCTGCTGCGTGAGGATGCCGTGGAGGCCCTCAAGGAACGCATGATCCCCGGCTGCGACCTGCTGACCCCCAACCGCCCCGAAGCCGAGATGCTCACCGGCATGACCATCAGCTGCGCCGATGACGCCGCTGCCGCCGGTGAGGCGCTCATCGGGATGGGCGCCAAGGCCGTTCTCATCAAGGGCGGCCATATGGAAAGCTCCATCGTGGTCACGGACTGCCTCTGCCAGGCCGGACAGGCGCCCAAGTTCCTGCCCCAGCCCAAGGTGGAGACCAACAACAACCACGGCACCGGCTGCACCCTGTCGGCCGCCATCGCCACCGGCCTTGGCCACGGCCTGCCCCTGCAGGTGGCCGTGACCCGCGCCCAGGAATTCCTCAACCTTGCCCTGCGCAAGAGCTACGCGCCCGGCAAGGGCTGCGGGCCCGTCAACCACGCCGCCCGCCGCCAGGCATCATTGCAAAACTGACCGGGGAAAAGGGCTGCGGGAAAGGGACCTCCTGTGCATGACGCAAGAAGGGCCCTTTCCCCGGCCCCTGTCCCTCTCCGGATGCGCCCTGCCCCTCAAAAACGCGCCCCGGTGAGAGCCCGGCAGGCAATGCCCTTCCACCTCGGCAGGGGATGGGAAAACGCCCTTCCCCGGCATCAAGCCCAAGAGTTGCGGATGCCGGTTCCTTCCCTGCGGGAAAAGGCTTCCGGGCAGGCACCTGACCGTCACCAGGCCGGGCTGCGGCCCCGCCGCCCTTCTTTCCTTCCACATCAACCCCAAAGCCTCCATGCCGGACATTTCTTCCACCATGCGTCTCAGGCTGTTGCTGGCCTATGACGGCAGCCGTTACTGCGGCTGGCAGATCCAGGACATCCCCACCCCGCCGCCCACCGTGCAGGCCGCCGTGGAAGCCGCCGTGGGCCGCATCGCCGGGCGACCCGTGCGCGTGTTCGGCTCCGGTCGCACCGATGCGGGCGTCCATGCCCACGGTCAGGTGGCCCATTGCGATGTGCCCCGCCGCCCCGGTCTGGACTGGCGTCACGCCCTCAATGCCCTGCTGCCTGCGGACGTGCGCGTCCTGCACTGGCAGGAGGCCGCCCCCGACTTCCATGCCCGCATCAGCGCCCTGCGCAAGACCTATGTGTATGACTTCTGGCAGGAGAAAGGCTTCGTGCCGCCCCGGCTGGCGCCCTTCGTCTGGCGCAGCGGCCCCCTGGACGCCGGGGCCATGCGCGCGGCCCTGCCCTTTTTGCTGGGCAGGCATGACTTCGCCAGCTTCCAGAACGCGGGCACCGAGATGGAAAGCACGGTGCGCGAGCTCCAGGCCGCCACACTGACGGAACTGCCGCCCGTGGAGTTCATGCCGCCCTACCTGCCCTGCCTGCGCCTGACCGTCACGGCCAACGGTTTTTTGAAGCAGATGGTCCGCAACATGGCCGGACTGCTGGCCGCCTGCGGCCGCCACAAGCTGCGCCCCGACCAGATCCCCGCCATCCTTGAGGCCGCCGACCGCCGCGCCCTGCCCAGCCCCACGGCCCCGCCGCAGGGCCTGGCCCTGGCCCATGTGGAGTACCCGGACTAAGCCCTGTCTGCCTCCCTGAACATAGAAAGACCACCCGCCGGCGGGTGGTCTTTTGTTTTGTCCTGCCGCTCCCGGCAGGCTGGCAGGCGAATGCCCTGCCCTTTTCCGGAAAAGAGCTTCCTTATTTTCCACTATCTGGAATGATATGCCGGTATCCTGAAAACGGCATCCTGCCGTTCTTCATGCCCGACGGTCCCGATAGCGGGCAGCGGCCGTTCCCCGGAGACCGGCCGCCCCTTTGCCTGCCACGTTTCCCGCAGCCTGTCTCCATCGCTCTACGCCGGTAAGGGCCGGAGCCTCCGCACCAGCAAAAAAGGACGCCCCGCAGTAGCAGAGCGTCCTTCTGTAGCCATCCTCCCGGCAGGGGGATGTCCTTGGGGTCATCGTCAGTATCTACCGGGATGCGGCATCCCGCCTGTTATGGGCTTCCACGAACGCATTATAGGCTTCCTGGGCTTCCTGCAGCACCAGATTGAGCTGGCGGCGCGTCGCATTGCTGAACGCATCCTCCTGTCCCTGGGCCACGGTGCGGGGGAAGAGATCGGCCTTGTCCAGAAAAGCCTGCCAGAGACGCCGCTCTTCTTCCGTCATGCCCCGGGTGTGGCTACGGGCCACGGCCAGGGCCTCTTCCATCTCCTTGCGCCAGCCCGCCACGGCCACGGTGTCGGGATTGCCCTCGCGCAGCAGGATGCCGCCCAGCAGGAAACGGCTGAACAGGAAGCGGGCCGAGCTGATGGCTTCTTTCAGCGGATTGCCCTGAAGCAGCACGTCCTCGGCCTGGCGGCTGCGATCACGCACCAGCACCAGCAGGGCATCCCGGGCCCTGGAAAACTCGGCATGCGCGTCCTGCAGGCGACGCAGCAGCTTCTTGCCCTGCGCGCCGTCGTCCACGATGCTGTCGTCCAGGGCGTACTTGCGGAACGCCGTGCCCAGCTTTTCCATGCTGGTCAGCGTCCGCCGCATGGTGGCCATCAGATCCCGCAAACGGGCGGCATCGGCCTCGCCCCACACGGATTTTTCCACAGCGGGCCTGTCGTCCAGCTCCGCAGGGCGCTGCGGCTCCTTGCCCAGCAGCCAAGTACGCATATAGTCCTCGGCCTGCCGCAGCAGATGACCGGCATGGATGCCCGCCACATCGGCCCAGCGCCAGACGGCATTACCGGCATCCAGCACCCTGGCGGCCGCGGCCGCTTCCTCTGCCGGGGCCGGAGCCTCCGGCGCCTGCAGACCGGCGGCGGCCTTCGCCACCACGGCGGACGCGGTCTCCTTGTCCAGCGCCGCTTTGGGGGCGCTCTCTTCCTGACAGCCACACAGGCCGAAAGCCAGTGCCATGAGGCACACCAGCCACAGAAAACGAACGGGACGCCGCATCATTCCACATGCTCCGCGATCCAGGCATCGAGCCCGGTCAGATCAGGCCCCCAGGGGAAATCCCCGCCCCTGAGATCAGGCCCGGTGCCGTAGAACAGGGTGCCCACCTCTTCGGCGGCATTGCGGTCCGTGGAGGCGTCGCCCACCATGAGCACCTCGTCAGGCAGGACGCAGGCCTTGTCCACGATCATGGCCAGCAGTTTGGCCTTGGACGGCGGCGAGCCGTAGATGCCCGTAAAGCAGCTGTCCAGGCCGCGTTCCTTGAGGATGAAGTTCAGTTCTTCGTGCGGTGCGCCGGAGCAGACATAGAGCGGCAGTTTGCCCTGCCAGTGTTCCAGCACCCGGGCGATGCCGGGGATGAGCTCGCAGCGGCGCACTTCGTCCAGGGCATACTCGGCAAAGCGCCTGCCCCACTCCTCGGACTCGGCGGGCGTGATCTCCCTGTCCAGGATCTCGCGGAAGAACCATTCGAATTTTTTGTAACGGCTCACGCCGCCGTGCACGGTATGGTACATGACGAAGCGGTCGCGGGCCTCCTCGCCGTAGGGCTCGGCCAGACGGGCAAAGGCGCGCGTCTTGACCGGCACGCTGTCGAGGATCACGCCGTCACAGTCGAAAACAAGACATTTCAGGGCCATGCAGACTCCTTGTTCGCGCCGCCGGGGACGACGCCGTACAGGAAGGATACGGGGACAGGCCCGCGCCCCGCCGCCAAAGCGGCCGAGCCTTGCGGGCCGGAGCCGGAAGACGGCACACACCGCCTGCCGGTCAGGAAAAATACCGGGGATGCGGGGACGCCGGGCACTCCCGCCCCGGGGCTACGACCGCTCCGGGCATCCGCTGCGGTCGCGGTGACCGATGGTACGTGCCGGGACACCGCCCACGATGGTGAAGGGAGCCACATCACGGGTGACCACGGCGCCCGCGCCCACCACAGCCCCCTGGCCGATATGCACGTCGGGCGTGATGACGCAGTTGGCCCCGATCCAGACATCGTCCCCGATGACGATCTCGCCCGGATGGTGCCCCTGTTGCAGGATGGGCACATCATGCCGGGAAAAACAGTGGTTGGCGGCCCGCAGCACCGTGCCGGGGCCCACGGCCACATGCCTGCCCATGACGATGCGCCCGCCGTCGGCCGCCACATGGGCATAGGGCGAGATGGACACGCGGTCGCCCAGGACAAGTTCGCCGTCCCCGGCCGTGATGATGCAGCCCCTACCCAGACGGACGGCATCGCCCAGCCGCATGTGGCGACAGCCCACGAAGCTCAGGCCCGTGCCGAAGCGTACCGAACCGCAGCCGGCAAAGAGCCAGCGCCAGGCCAGCCAGCGCAGGGCCAGGCCCAGCGGCGTGGGTATCCAGGCGAAACAGGCTATCCAGAGCTCTTCCCAGGCAGCCCGGAGGCGGGACGGCAGATCCATCTACTTCGCGTACTCCCGCATGAGGGCATCCCCTTCCATGAGCCGCGTCACGCGGGCCAGGTCTTCAGGGGTATCCACGCTCCAGGTGCGGGCATCGGTGGGCACCATGCGGACTTTTTCCCCATGTTCGAGGATGCGCATCATGTCCACGGACTCGCAGATCTCCAGCGGGCTTTCCTCCATCTCGTTGAAGCGGATCAGGTAGTCACGACGGAAGGGGATGATGCAGACCTGCTTGCGCATGGGCACCTTGTCGGCCCCCTTTTTGCGGGAGGGGATGGGCTCGCGCGAGAAGTAGAGGGCATCGTTGTTGCGGTCCACCACGACCTTCACCTCATTGGGGTCCTCGAACTCTTCCAGGGTGTCCATATCGGCCATGAGGTTGACCACATTGATGGTAGGATCCTTGAGCATGGGTTCCACAGCGGCGTCGATCATGCCGGGCAGCACCATGGGCTCGTCCCCCTGCACCATGACCACGATGTCCGCCTTCCGGCCCGTGGCCGCCTCGATCTTGAGCAGGGCCTCGGCCGTGCGGGTGGAACAGCGCACATGATGGTCGCCGGTCATGACGCACGCAAGGCCAGCCTCCTTGCAGTAGTCTTCGATGACCGTGTCGCAGGTGGCCATATAGGTGGCGGAAAGGCAGCGGCTCATGGCCGTGCGGAAGGCCACATGGCCCACCATGGGCACACCGTGGATCAGGGCCAGAGGTTTGCCGGGAAAGCGGCTGGAGCCCATGCGGGCGGGGATGATGGCGATGATGTTCATAATTTCTCCCTGGGCAGGGACTGCCCGGCAAGGGGATGACGGGAAGACGGGCGCGGCCCCCGGCGGACGTTTCATGACCGGGACAGGCCTGGCGCCGCATGGGAAAAGCCCGGAGCCGGGCACACGCCGGTGGCACCGGCAGGCAGGCCGCCGGAAAACGTGCGGCCTCAGTCGTCGGTGGATACCAGATAGCCGCCCTGGCTCTGCAATTCCGGGTGGATCTGGCGGTGTTCCTCTTCCATGACGCGCAGGATGCCCTGCCCCAGGTCGACGGTCAGCGGCGGCACCAGCTTGCGGCCCATCCGGGGCATGAAGGCATAGGGCGTCACCTGATAATGCCCGCTGTTGGGGTCGTTCTGGTATCTGATCTCCAGCTCCCTGCCCAGCATCTCGCCGATCATCCTGAACAGATCGGCCACGCGCATGGGCTGGTTGCCGGAGATGATGATGTTCTGGTTGGCGAACTCCGGCCCCAGGACATGGAGGGTGGCGGAGGAGGCATCGTCCACGTGCACGTACTCGCGCAGGGCCGTGGGCGTCCCGTAATAGGTGATGCTGCCCGTGGTCAGGGCCTCGTGCACGAAGCGGTGGATGGCATTGCGCATGTCGGCACGGGGGCCGTACAGGGAACCGTAGCGCAGGATGGTATACGGCAGGCCGTACATGGCCTGGTAATTCTCGATATAGATCTCGCAGGCCTGCTTGCTGCACCGGTAGAAGCCGCCGGACTTGCCGTAGACATAGAGCGAGCTGGCAAAGATGTAGCGCCCGGTACCGGCCCGGCGGCAGGCCTCCAGGACCATGACGTTGCCCACCACGTTGAGGCGGGCCGTATCCACGGGGCGCTCGTTGGCTTCGCCGATGTCGGCGATGCCCGCGTAATTGAAGACCACCTCGGCCCCTTCCACGGCGGCCTGCACGCAGTCCTCGTCCAGGATGCTGCCCACCACCATCTTCTGGTCGTCACGCAGCCAGGGAGAAGGACGCACGTCCACGATGGTCACGTCGTGCCCGGCATCGGAGAGCTTGTCACAGATATGCGATCCCAAAAAACCGGAACCGCCGAAAACAGTCACCTTCACGGCCTTCCTCCCGATGCCCTGCCCTACGCTCCGGCGGGCCGTGCGGCCGCCTGCCAGAGGAAGACCGAATCGATGCCGTAGGCGATGAAGCGGCAGCCCGCCGCCACCTGACGGCGCAACTCCCCGGGGTCGGGCTGCACCACATGCAGGCCCATGCGGGCATGATGCCGCCGGCAGGCCTCATGGATGCGGGCCATGACGGCCTTGAAATCAGGATGGTCGAACTGCCCCGTCAGGCCCATGGAGCCAGAAAGGTCATAGGGGCCCACCATGATGGCGTCCAGACGCGGCTGGGAAAGGATGGCGTCCAGCTCTTCCACGGCGCGGATGTGCTCGATCTGGGCCACCAGGAAGATCCGGGGCGCCGTGTCCCGCATGTAGGCATCGAAATCCCTGCCGAAGGCATTGGCCCGGCAAAAGCCCACGCCGCGGTTCTCGCGCAGGGGCTCTCCGTCCCGACGGCCGTCGTCGTGGCCGGGGTACGTGGCCCAGCTGATGGCCTGGTCCAGCTGTTCCCGGCTCTCTATCATGGGAAAGATCAGGCCCTGTGCGCCCGCCTCCAGCGCGGCCTTGATGGCGGTCTTGGAAGCGATGGGCAAACGGGCAAAGGGCGCAGCCCCGCCGCACTGGATGGCACGGAAGATGTCGGGCAGGCCGGTGCGGCCGAAGGACCCATGCTCCATGTCCATCGCCACCCAGTCATAGCCGGCACGGGCCATCAGCTCCGCCACATCGGCGGAAGGCAGTTGCAGCCAGGTGCCGATGGTGGGTTCATCCTTTGCCAGTTTGGCGCGAATATCATGAATATCCATAGGAAACGGCTTGCCGCCGCCGGGCTTGGGTTATGCCGAAAGGCCCGGTCAGCATAGCGCGAGGTAGCACGGGGCGCAAGCAGGCCCCGAAGAAGGGAACGGCAGACGGATGGCATAAAAAAACCCGCCCGGAACCGGGCGGGGGAGCGCCGGGCCATGAGGAGGAAGGGCCACGGCTGCGTGGTGCGCTCTAGAAGTATGCGTCGCCAGAGGTGAAAAATGCGGCACGGAGTCTGGCGGGCCGTGCCGCACTGGAGAAAATACTGTTTGACCAAACAAACAGCCACGCACGAAACGAGATTACGCAGAGCCTGCTCTGCCGTCAAGTGTTTGCTCCAAAATTCACGAAGATTTTTCTCCATGGATCTTGGAATGGGGCCATCCGTTGGGCTGGTTATTTTTTATGAAATTTTTTATGAAAAATCCATCTTTTTTTTGAGGAAAAAACAAATTCAAAAATGGCAATGCAATACGCTGGATTTGCATATTTTTTTGCCCAAATTCCCCGAATTTCCTGCAGGGGGCCCGAATTTATTTTTTCGCCAAACTTTTGTTGCTGTCGCAACTAGCACGGAAAATGGCCGCTGTACAGGAAAATATGGCAGGTCCCGCCATCATGTTATTTTTTTCACAACATATGTCATCCTCCAACGGATGACAAGTCCCCTGCCCTGACCTATACTGCCCATGCTGCGCTCCGTATCCAGGAGCGCCTGCTCCGAACACAACCATTCCTGTCATAAAGGAGTCATCCCATGAAAGAGATCAGAGCTGCCGCGCGCGAGCGCATGAAGGGTCACTGCCGCGTCTGCCCCGTTTGCGATGGCAAGGCCTGCTCCGGTGAAGTGCCCGGCATGGGCGGCCTGGGCACCGGTGCCAGCTTCCGCAACAACCGCGAAGCCCTCAATGCCTGCAAACTCAACATGACGGCCCTGCACGACGCCCGCGAGCCCCGCACCAACTGCACCATCCTGGGCATCGACCTGAGCTTCCCCGTCATGGCGGCCCCCATCGGCGGCGTCTCTTTCAACATGAGCGATGCCATGAGCGAAGACGACTACATCTTCGCCATCCTGGAAGGCAGCCGCGCCGCCGGTGTCATCGGCTGTACCGGTGACGGCGTGCCGCCCTTCATCATCGACGCCGCCGTCAAGGCCCTGAAGGCCTGCAACGGCCACGGCATCCCCTTCATCAAGCCCTGGGAAGGCAAGGAACTGTTCGAAAAGATCGACCGCGTGCTGGCCGACGGCAGCCCCATCCTGGGCGTGGACGTGGACGCCGCCGGTCTCATCACCCTGCGCAAGATGGGCCGCCCGGTCATGCCCATGTCCGTGACGGAACTGGAGACCGTGGTGCGCTATGTGCATGACATGGGCCGCAAGTTCATCGTCAAGGGCATCATGACCCCCGACGACGCCCATCGCGCCATCGACGCCGGCTGCGACGCCATCGTGGTCTCCAACCACGGCGGCCGCGTGCTGGACCACTGCCCCGGCACCGCCACCGTGCTGCCCGCCATCGCCGATGCCGTGCGCGGCAAGATCACCATCCTGGCCGACGGCGCCGTGCGTGACGGCGTGGACGTGCTCAAGATGCTGGCCCTGGGCGCCGACGCCGTGCTGGTGGGCCGCCCGCTCTGCATCGCGGCCATCGGCGGCGGTGTGGAAGGCGTGACCAAGTACTGGCAGCAGATGCAGGGCCAGCTGGTGCAGGCCATGCTGCTCACCGGCTGCGCTTCCCTGGCCGACGTGCGCGAGCACATCATCTATCGCGGCTAGTTTTTCCGGCGAACCTGCGGGGAGGGGCGGCAGCCCCTCCCTTCTTTCTTTTGCCCCGGCGGGCCCCGGCACCGGCGGCCTCCCCTGCCTGCCCCTGCGGCAGGTTCTTTTTTTTCAAAGGACATCATCATGCAGTTTTCCGTGGATACCGACCGCTGTGTCTCCTGCGGCCTGTGCCTTTCCGACTGTCTGCCCCGCGCGCTGGGCATAGACGAGGAAGGCCACCCCTACATCAAGGACGAACGCCTGTGCATGCACTGCCACCACTGCCTGGCCCTCTGCCCCACGGGCGCCATCAGCGTGGACGGGCACAATCCTGACGCCTCCCGTCGCATCCTCAATGCCTGGCCCCAGCCCGAACAGCTGGAGAACCTCATCAAGGGCCGCCGCTCCGTGCGCCAGTACCGGCCGGAAAACGTGGACCCGGCCCTGCTGCAGCAGGTGCTGGACGTGAGCGCCCACGCCCCCACCGGCGTCAATGCCCGCAAGCTCTGGGTGGGCGTCATGGACGACATGGACCGTATGCAGGCCTTCCGTGAGGACGTCTATGCCCGCCTGGCGGACAAGGCCCTTCACAATGCCCTGCCCCAGTGCCGCCGCACGGCTTTCTTCGCCGCGGCACCGCGCCTGTGGAAGGAACAGGGCATCGACGGCATCTTCCGCGGCGCGCCCCACTTCGTGCTGGCGGGCAATGCCAAGGACGCTCCCTGCCAGGAGCAGGATCCGCTCATCTATCTTTCGTACATGGAGCTCTACGCCCAGAGCCTGGGGCTGGGCACCACCTGGTGCGGCCTGCTCTACTGGTGTCTGCAGCTCATGCTGCCCGAACTCCTGCCCGAACTGGGCCTGCCCGAGACCCACAGCTTCCAGTACGCCATGCTGCTGGGCGAGCCTGCCATCCGCTATGCGCGTACGGTGGAATACGGTCCGGCCACGGTGCACCGCATCCAGTGGAAGTAACGCTTTTTTCATCCCGCCGGGGCGGAGGGGGATGCCTCTCCGCCCGGTGATGACGGACGGCGGCATGCGGGCCTTCCCGCATGGCCGCCTTTTTTTGCCGCCTTGCCGCCGGTCTGTCGGCGCCGGGCCCCCCGGCGGCGTTGACCTGGGCACGGCTTTCCTGCACCATCTTGACAGGAAGGCCTTTCAGGAATATTTTGCCAAATGATCAAATAAAGGGACAACATGCAGCACAACAAGGAATTCATCGAGGCACAGGCCCGGATCTTCAAAGCCCTGGGCCATCCCAGCCGTCTGCTGATGGTCGATGCCCTGCGCGACGGTGAAAAATGCGTCTGTGACCTGCAGGCCCTGGTGGGGGACGACATGTCCACCATCTCCAAGCATCTGGCTGTCCTGCGTGATGCCGGTGTGGTCACCCGGCGCAAGCAGGGCGTGAACATCTATTACAGCCTTGCCCTCTGCTGCCTGGACCAGTTCCTGGCCTGTACCGGCCAGCTGCTGGAAAAGCGCATCCTGAGCCAGATGGACATGCTGCGGAACAAATAGGCAGGCCCGCTGCGGCGGGATTTTTTTACCCTCAAATTTGGCAATTTTGCCAATAAGGAATATTTATGGACAAGAGCCCTTCCTCGCCGCGTCCTTTTTCCGCCCCGCGTTACGCCCTGACCCTGCTGGCCGTGCTGCTGGCCTGGACGGGCCTGTACGTATCCATCCAGCCGCTGGCCACCTGGCTGACCTTCGACCTGCTCTCCCTGACGCCCGGCGGGGCCCCGGGCCTGGCTCTGGAATTCTTCCTCTATGACAGCGCCAAGATCCTGCTCCTGCTGGTGCTGATGGTCTATTGCATCGGCTGGCTGCGGGCCGGGCTGCATGTGGAGCGGGTACGCGACTATCTTTCCGGCAAGGGCCGGGGCATCGGCTATCTGCTGGGGGCCACGTTCGGCGCCATCACGCCCTTCTGTTCCTGCTCCAGCATCCCGCTCTTCCTGGGCTTCACCATGGCCCGCATCCCGCTGGGCATCACCATGGCCTTCCTCATCACCTCGCCGCTCATCAACGAGATCGCCGTGGTCCTGCTCTGGGGCCTGCTGGGCTGGAAGTTCACCGTGGTCTATGTGGTCGTCGGCATGGCGGCCGGTATGCTGGGCGGCTGGCTGCTGGATCTGCTCCGCGCCGAACGCTGGTTGCAGCCCTTCCTGCGCGGCATGCTGGGGGTCTCCGGCCAGGCGGCGCGGGATGAACGCAACACCCGTCTGGGGCTGGAAGAGCGGCACCGTTTCGCCTGGGACGAGATGACCGGCATCTTCCGCCGCGTCTGGCGCTGGGTCATCATCGGTGTGGGTCTGGGGGCGCTCCTGCACGGCTTCGTGCCGCAGGACTGGTTCGCCGCCCATCTGGGCCAGGGGCAGTGGTGGTCCGTCCCGGTGGCCGTCCTGGTGGGCATCCCCCTGTACAGCAATGTCACGGGCGTGGTGCCCATCATGGAGAGCCTGCTGCTCAAGGGCCTGCCCGTGGGCACCACCCTGGCCTTCTGCATGAGCACGGTGGCCGCCAGCCTGCCCGAGATGCTCATGCTCAAGCAGGTCATGCGCTGGCAGCTGCTGGCCCTTTTCCTGGGCCTGTTGCTGGTCATCTTCACCCTGGTGGGCTGGCTGTTCAACAGCCTGCAGCTCACGCTGTTCTAGCATAAAGCGGGCCCGTGCCTCATGCCGCACGGGCCTTTGCTCCGGTCTCACAACGGTCACGGCAGGGGCAAAGCAGGGGGCGTACACGTCCTCCCCGCATCGTGGCGGAGGGCGGCCCCCCCATCCCGCCCTGCCGCTTCCTCTCAATATCCTGCCAAAGGAGGCAGCATCATGATCATCAAAGTCCTTGGTCCCGGTTGCTCCAAATGTGCCGAAGCGTACGAGATCGTCAGCAAGGCGGTGGCCGCTTCCGGCAGCGACGCCACGGTGGAAAAAATCACCGACCTGCGGGAGATCATGGCCCTGGGCGTGCTGGCCACCCCTGCGGTGGTCATCGATGGCGGCATCATGTGCACGGGGCGCGTCCCCAGTGCGGAAGAAGTTCGGGGCTGGCTCGGCGCCTAGCCTTTCGGCGGTCACGCCATACCACGGGAAATGACGGTCGCGCAGTACTGGCGATGTCTGGTCTGCGCGACCTGTGCTGCAACCATGCCAAGATACCGAGCCGTGTGGCGGACGCCCTTCCTGCCTTCAACCTGAGCCCATGCCCGGCCTGCCTCTCTCTCCGCCCCCCGGACAGATCTCCGTCCTCACGTCTGGGGCCGGCAGTCACAAAAAGAGGACTTTCTTTCCCGCTCCCCGCCTTGTGGAGCGCGCACGTCCCCTGGCCCGCCCCGGCCATACCTCCCTTTCCTCCGTGACCATAGCCCCCTCGCTTCCATTCTCCCGGGCAGGGACAGCCAATGCCGCAGGAGCGTTGCTCCGGCCGGAAAAGCCGTCTATGCTGGCGGCAAACATCATGGGAGGTCATCCATGCCGAAACTGCGTCTTCTGCTTTGCTGTCTGGCCCTGCTCTTTCTGGCGGCCCCGGCCATGGCCGAAGAAAATGAGCTGGCCCCGGGCTTCGATCGCTGCATGGAACAGAGCGGCGGCGTCACCACAGAGATGCTGAGTTGTCTGCAGCAGGCCTACGAGTACTGGGACGCCCGGCTCAATACCAATTACAAAAAGGCCCGGCAGGCCTGCAAAAGCTCCAGTGATCCCAAGGCCTGCTCGGACAAGCTGCTCAAAGGCCAGCGGGCCTGGGTCCAGTACAAGGAAGCTTTCACCGATCTGGTGCAGCTGCCCAACGAAGGCGGCAGCATGGCCCGTCTGAATTCCATGAGCTTTTTGACCGGAGAGACTCGCAAACAAGCCCTGCTGCTGGGACAGATCGCCGGAGAATAGGCAGCCTCCGGGCCGTGAGGTCTGAAAAAATGCGTGTCTGTCCTGCCCAAGACCGGCACAGCCTGCGTCATAATCATGCCCTTGGAAGTCCGCTCCCGGCCCGATCCGGGCTGTCAGCGAACCTTCTGCGGGATGCGATCCGCTCCCGGCCCCGCCGAGTCCCTTCCGCAACTCTATTGTCCTCTCCTGTGCCTTTTCCCAGGGCCTCTGCCTGCGCGGAGGCCTTTTTCATATCTCCAGCTTAGGGACTCTTTCCTCCTGACTCTGCTGTTCCCCCGCTCTGTTTTCAGCACTCCCTCCCCTGCAACAGGGCGCGTCAGCCATCCAAAAAGCTTCCGCTGCCTCCGGTGCCATGCGGCATCCGCCTTGCCTGAAACAAAAAAATCCCCTGCCGCTCAAGAGCGACAGGGGACAAAGAGTCGAACCGCTTATGGCCCGTTAGACCATGCGGGAGATGATGTCCATGCGTTCACCGCGCAGCATGGCGATGGGCGGCACTTCGATGAGCGTATGGCAGCCGGCCTGCAGGCGGGTCGTGGCGCGAGCGCAGGAGACCAGCACCTGAGCGGTCAGGGCCGGGTTGTTGATGCGCATGTCGAACTTGAGGATCTGGTTGTCGGTCATGCCGGAGGCACCGGTGCGCTCCATGAGCACGCCGTGGGACTGGTCGGCCACGAAAGCCAGTTCTTCGCGGTCACGGCACTGGCGCACGTCCAGCGGATCGTGGGCGAAGTAATCGTCGGCCTTGATGCGGGCCGTCACGTCAGCCAGATTTTCACCTTCTTCCAGCACCACATAGACCAGGCGCGAATGGCGACCGCCACCCACGGGGATGGTGATGGACACGGCATCGGCCACGCCCTTGATGGCGCGGGCAGCCACGGAATGGCCCATGGAACGGCCACGGCCGAAGTTGGTGAAGGTGGTGCCGCGGGGCACCATGGCTTCGAACAGGGCGCGCAGCACGGAGTCCGTGCCGGGGTCCCAGCCGGCGGCCGTGATGCTGACGCTGTTACCGGCCTTGGCGGCGGCATCCAGACGGGCCACGGTGGCGGGGATCTCGGTGTGGATGTCGAAGCTGTCCACACAATTGTAACCCTGCTTCAGAAAAGCTTCCGCCGTTTCCGGGATGCTGCGCGAAGGCCCGCACAGGGCGATGACGTCGGGGCGGCCCTGGGCAGCTTCCAGGCTGGCCAGATCGGCAAATTCGGGCAGGCCACGCAGGGCATGGCTCTGCGTGCCCAGGGATTCGGCACGGCGGATCACGCCGAGGCACTGGCAATCAGGGGCGGCAAGGGCCGCTTCCACCACACGGGTACCGATATTGCCGAGACTGTGGACGGCGAGAGTAAACTTTTTCATATGCATTCCTTTGGCAAAAAACCGGGAGCGGCCTCCTGGCCACTCGCAAGACATTCCTGACTTGGTCAGTAGGCCATTTTTTTAGATGTAAGTGCCGCCCGTCGTCAAGGGCATGCTGTCTCCCCGCTCTACAGGCAAAAAGAAAACATCCGGCTCCCGAATGCCGCGAACCCCAGGCGCTTCTTTTGCCGATCCCCCTCTTTCCGCAAAGGCGGAAAACTCACCTCGCACATCGCGCAATATCTATTTCAACCTCCCGCAACCCTTGATTTTTCGAAAAGCAACCCAAAGTTGCCCGATTGCAACCGATAATGGGTTGCCTGCTGCGAGCAAGTATGATTAGGAGAATGTCCGGCATACATATTGCCATACCAGTTTTCTCCAAAGGATACAGGCCAAAGCAAGGTAAAGTAGTCCCATAAAATTGACGAGGTAACAACAGTAG
>NZ_JABAFY010000090.1 GCF_012843875.1 Desulfovibrio piger
TTAATCTTTGGTATTTGCTCATGAAATTCGATTACACGATTTTTATGACTTTTTCTGGAATTATGAAATGACTTCTAGTACAGCGGGGAAACGCCCATAGTATACTCTCAATCTATAGGAACTTAACAGATGAGAACACTTATTAAAAATTATATAATAGACTCTATTGTTTTTAAAAAAATTTCCAACAAATATCTTTCTCTAAATCATGCAGTTCCATGCTATGGTCAAAATGCAGAAGATATATTCCTCTCTGCTTATTTTAAAAATAAACAAAAAGGATTTTATGTCGATATTGGTGCACATCATCCTATACGTTTTTCTAATACCTATCAATTGTATCAAAAAGGATGGCGTGGTATCAATATCGACCCTCTTCCAGGCTGCATGGCGGAATTCAATAGAAAACGTCCATTAGACATCAATCTTGAAATGGGAATCGGGAAAATTCCTGGACATTATACATATTATAGTTTTGCAGAGCCAGCATATAATACAGTGAATGAGGAAAGGGCCTGTGACGTTATAAAAAATAGATACTCAACTTTGAAAAGAAAAATAGAAATTAGCATAAACTCATTGAAAAATATTTTTAATCACCATATCAATTGTCCTATCGACCTTCTAACAATAGATGTCGAAGGATTTGAGCTTGACATTTTAAGTTCTAACGATTAGGAGAAATATAGACCACAATTAATTATTATGGAATCCCTGACAACAGCAAACAATAATATTTTCTCCATTACTAATGATGACGCTATTAATTATGTTATAGATAACGGGTATTCTGTCATTGGAAAAATGCTAAATGCCGTTTTTCTAGAAAAAGTATTATAAATCTCATCCATAAGCGAGATTGTTAAATGCAAATCGCTATCTTCGCCTTCAACCGTCCCGACCTGCTCCAGCGTACCCTCACCGCTCTGGTAGCAAATGACCTGGCAAATAAAGCCTCCGTGACCTTCTTCTGTGATGGTCCCCGCCACGAAATGGACGAGCCGGGTACCCAGGCTGTGCGCGAACTGGCCAAAACAGTCCAGGGCTTTGCCACCGTAGAAGTGGTGGAACGCCCAAAGAATATGGGGTGCGCGGCCTCTATCATTGATGGCCTGACGGAGATGTTTCGTCTGCATAAACGATTGATCGTTATTGAAGACGATATCGTGACTTCCCCCCATACGCTGCGATTCCTTTCTGAAGGGCTGGCCCGCTATGCGGACAATGAACAGGTCTTTAATATCTCTGCTTGGACGCCGCCGCATATCGCCCAAAGAGCGCCTGTCGGCTATCCCTATGATGTCTATGCCATCCCGCGTTTCAACTGCTGGGGCTGGGCATCATGGCGTGACCGCTTCCAGGATATCGACTGGGACGTTAAGGATTACCAGGACTTCAAAAATTCACCGCAGTTGCGCAAGGCCTTCAATGCAGGCGGCGAGGATATGAGTCCCATGCTGGATGCTCAGATGGAAGGCAAGCTTAATGCTTGGGATATCCGCGCCGATTATGCCCGCTTCAAAAAGAATATGGTCGGCATTAATCCAGTACACTCTTATATATTCAATATTGGAATAGGAAGTGGAACGCATACGACAACAGCTACAACATATTGGGATAGTGATCTGACCAAGGCAGTTAAACATCCACGCTTTCTCGATGATGTTCGGGTCGATCCCCGAATCCACGAAATCTACCGTTCTCGTTTCAACAGTCCGAGGCTATCCTTTTCAGAACGTCTGAAAAACAAAATCAAAAAAATTTTTAAGAAAGGTTAAGTATACTCTAGAAATTAGGAAAATCTAATGCAAAGAATAAAAGAACATACTACCTATTTAATATCTTTTTTTATCATATGTATAACCATATATTCATTTTTTATAAATCCAGATAAGAATCCAGATTACCTTCTACAGTATGACGGTTTTTTTGCATTACTCTTCCCCATTTTATTTATTTGTACCATATTCATTTTTTGCCTCATCTTTTGTAAAAGCATATATAAAGACTTTATATCAGAAGTTATAACATTCTCTTCTATTATCTTTATTTCTTTTAATTTTGTAACAGTATATAATGGCAGTATAGCACAAACAGCAGAGCGTTTATTTCTACAGATCATAAATTCACATTTTACCGGTATTCAGTTTGTTGTAATTTCTAGTGCATATTCCATCATTTTACTATATTTAAAAAAATATGCACGTCTTTTAACCACAGGTATTGCCCTGGCAATATCCTTTATCGACTATGGGAAACGGTGTTTTTTCAATGATCATCTTTATATCAACGACTTTTACCTAATCAATAAAGATTTTCTTGAAGTAATCATTCCATTCACAAAAGAATATGCAGATTTTACACTTATATTTTTAATTATTTTATTTACCATATTTTGTTTTAAAAATAGTCTCCCCTCCCCTTATCCCCCCAAAAGAATCACCTCTCTGACTGTCATCGTTATATTCATAATTACCACATGTTTGAATTATATTTTCATATTCGACAAAAAAGAAAAAAATTTCTTTGTTGTTGGATATTCTTGGTACTACAATGAAACTGGATTTCTTACAGGATTTTTCAATAATGTTCTTTTTTCAATAAAAACTACGCGGCTATACGCCACAAATGAAGATATTAAAAGCGCTAAAGAATATTTATTAAGCCTGCAGCAAGAACCTTATCAAGGAGTAAGGCCGAATATCATCATTTGGCAAGAAGAATCTTATGATGATCTTCGAAAGTATCCTTCATTTAACATTCCACAAGCAGTATATACAAAGTACGATACGATTACTCACGAATCAATATATGGGTACGCTCTTAACCCTCAATATTATACCATAAATTCACAATTTGAATTTATGTCTGGATTATTTTATAAATATTTTTACCCAGAGATGGCCATATATACACAGAATAGATATCCACTCAAATTCTCAATTGGATATGCCTTACAAAAAAATGGGTATTCCACGGGTAGCCTCCATAAATATTTTCCATCAACATTCAACTCAATGGCAAAAAATGGTGAGTCCTTTTGGGGCGTAACAGATTCTTTTAAATTAAAAAACTCCTCCCAGCGATATGAAAATAGTCCTTATATCAGCAGCTTAAACTACGCCCATGAGGCCTTATCTATTATAAAAAATTACTACTTACCAAATAAAGTTCCGTTTGCCCTATTTGTTCAAACGGATCAAAATCATACACCGCACGCCTTATCAAACTTGAACAGCCAACCAAATAAGGCTTTTATTAATGGGAAGTATGATGAAGGCTTATCTGTATATGCTCATGGAATACAATCATCAAACGATGCAATATTCTTCCTAATAAGCGAGTTAAAAAAACTAAACGAACCCTTTATTTTCTTATTTTATGGAGATCATAATACCCATGCCGGAGATAAAGATCCCAAGAGTACCTTGCTAGACAAGAATACGACAACATTTTTTATTTGGTCAAATTATAAAAAAGAACATAAACTTTTAATGACATTATCTCACGCATACTTGGGGACAGAACTTTTTAAGTATATTGGTCTTCCGATGAATCGATATCAGCTATTTATGAATCAGATGCAAAAATATTGCAGAGGAATGAATTCGAATATTTCAATCGATCACAAGGGAGATGAGCTCAAAGTAGATGATAATAATTTCTTTATAAAAATGCACAAAGCGATTCAATTTGATGTAACATCGGGGAAAAATTTGTTATCAGAAACATTATCAGAAATTCCCCATTAAAAAATAATCCTATGAAAACGATCTCAGAGGACTAGAAGTCATTTCATAATTCCTTGATGACTCTTCTGAGTAAAATCATGGAAAATGCCAAATGAACAAAGGCGGTAA
>NZ_JABAFY010000091.1 GCF_012843875.1 Desulfovibrio piger
ACCTATTGTGCATAATCTGCTCATAAAGAGTATATTTACATATTTTTTGACACATTTCAAGTAATCAGTTTAAGCCCCCTGCCCCGGCATCAACGGTGAGCACTGCTCCATGGTGAACGGAAAAGGTCGGGACATCACGGACGCGGACCTTATCAAAGCCGCCTCCGTGGGAGGAGTCTGCCGGCGGAAGGTCAAAGATATGATCGGGCAGGTGATGGAGGCACTGAGAGCCGTTTGAAGTCCTTTCCAGTTACAGACCAGCTTGGCGCTGCACGCTGGTGGCTCTTGTGTTAACGGCGAGGCTCATTAGGTTTAAAAAGAGCAGGCATGGAAACTTCCGTCTCCAGACCTGCTCTTTTGACGCTTGTGTGAAGAATAATCCGTTCCGTCCTCGCCGCAACTGAATGGCTCCAGATTGTGCTGCTCTTCCAGATGGCAAGGCGCGGATATTTTCACGCTATTTCTCCCAAGGTGCAGGCGTATTCAGCAAGCGAACGAGAGCTGGATCAGGCTGTACGGGTGCGTCCAGCGCTTGCGTGAAGGCATCCCACTGCTCCTGGGAAAGCTGGAAATGCATCTTTTCCGCCAGAACGTCTTCGGCATGCCGTACGGCCAGCTCCAGGATAAAGGCCGTGCGCGACTTGCCAAGCAGCCTGGCGGCGCTGTCAATGAGTGCCTTCTGCGCAGCGGGAATGCGTACGTTGATGACTTCGGTAGCCTGGCTCATATCCAACTCCTCCTTTCTGACTTCTTCTTGCTCAAGAAGATAGCAAAATTATATTTTTATCAATACAAAGTATACACACTCCTGCCCCTGAACCCCACCCCCACCCGTCACCAATATTTCTGCAAGGCGTTTTACGCAAAAAACAACTCCAGAAATATACAGGTGACTGGCTATGGCTTATACAAGACCCATGGTGATGGTCTTCCAGGAGTACGCTGATACTTCCACGACGACGCCCTCCGCGTCGCTCCCTCCCTGTATCATCGGCCCCTGCTACCACATCGTCGATGCCGTGGAAGATGAAGGCAACTCCCTCTACGGCCACTACACCGAAGCCGGTATCGAAAACGGCTTCTTCCCCAACAACGCTCCCGGCGCGCTCATCGACGAAAAGTCAGTCTCTTTTCGTCTGAAAAATGCCCGTGTGCGCCTGTATGCCGATCTTGCGGCAGGCGCGCGCAGCACGGGAAACTGCCTCCTGTTCGATGAAGGCTACCCGAAGGGCATCCTTGTCGGCGACATCGTCCGGCTCACGGACACGACCGCGCCCGATACTCCGAAGGAGATCGGGACGGAATACCGTGTCACCACGGTCGACGACATCGCCAAAGCGCTGTTCCTGAACCGTACCCTGCCGGAAGGCAAGACGCTTGCCGTCGAGATCCTGCGCATCGTCGAGGACGTCATCCTGCCCGCCGGCAGTGACGGCATCCTGCTGGATGTCACCTCAGAACGCTTCAGCATGGTCGGCGTCACGACCCCTGTCGAAGGCCTGGAAGACGCCCCCAAGGCTTGCCGGATCAGTTCAGCCGAGCTGTACGTCGGCTACAGGGCCCTTCGCCAGGATCTTTCGGACATCCTCACGCTGTACTCCGTCGATGAGATCAGTGGCAAGCTCGGCAAGATCGTGCCGGAGAACCCCCTGGCCTTCGGCGTCAGCATCGCCATGGCCAATGCGGCTGTCGGCATCAAATGCGTCGGTGTCGACTCGGAAGACCTTGCCGGCTACACGGCGGCCAAGGATCGTCTGGAGACGCACGATCCCGTCTACGCCCTCGTGCCGTTGACGTTCGACCCGGCGGTGCTTTCCATGTTCAAGCTCCACGCCGAACAGATGTCGCAGCCGGAACGCGGCATGTGGCGTATCGCCCTTGGCTGCACGCGGCTGGTGACGGAGAAGGAGATCGCCTCCGGCACCGGCAAGGTCGGCAAGGATGGTGATGGCGACCTGGTACGCCTGCTGTCACCGGAAGCTGCCTTCCTTTCCGGTTCCGTGGATGCGGGCGACACCCTGGTCATGACGGACGGTGATGGCGCCGAACACGAATACACGGTCTCTTCCGTCGTGGCGGAAGACCTGCTCACCGTCACCCAGTCCGCGCCCTTTGACGGGGAATTCTTCACCGAGGCCGGGGAATACCGGTTCCGTGTCCTGCACCGGCTCGACAAGCTGGATCAGGCGAAAGAGATCGCCGCCACCTCGCGTGCGTACGGCTCCAGCCGGTTCATCAACATCTGGCCGGATATCTGTGTCGTGGGCGGGCGCGAGCTGCCAGGGTACTACCTCGCCTGCGCCGTCGCCGGCGGCATCGGCGGCCTGCCGTCGCACTACGGCTTCACCCGCCTGTCCATCGCCGGTATCGACGGCCTGAAGAACAGCAACAGCCACTTCAACAACGACCAGCTCGATGTCATGGCGGGTGGCGGCACATTCATCTTCGTTCAGGCGTCGTCTTCGGCCCCGCCCCACATCCGGCACCAGCTCACGACCGACCGCTCGACGCTTGAGATGCAGGAACTCTCCTTCGTCAAGAACTTCGACTACGTATCGTATATCTGCCGGGACACCATGAATGCCTTCATCGGGCGGTACAACATCACCCAGTCCACGTTGGCGACATTGCGCACGGCGCTGCGCGGCGCTCTTGAGACGCTGCGTCTGGATACCAGCCCCAAGATCGGCAGCCGTGTCCTGGACTACACCATCACGTCCGTCGCCCAGATGGAGGACGTCCGCGACCGCGTGGAGATGGTCGCGGAAGTGGCGTTCCCGTATCCGCTGAACACCATCGGTCTGCACCTTACGGCGGTCCACATGCGTGTGGCGAGCAACTAGGTAGGTGAATCACCATGTCATTCTCTCCCATCGACAAGATCGAATCCACAGCGCCGGTCAGGGACGAATCCTCCTGGGTCGATCAATATAAAGAAGCGTTCGTCGAGCATCAGCACGACACCTCGCAGCTCACCCTCATCCTGCCTGACGACTGTCTGGTGGTCGTGGGCCCGCCGCGTCTGTCCCACGCCAGCAGCGAGAACTCCTTCTACCCTGTGGGTTTCCTGAACAGCATCAACATCTCCGAGACCCGCAACGTGCAGCCCATGAAGGCCATCGGCTCACGCCGGCACATCTTCGCGGCCACCAACGCCCCTGTCCAGGGCTCCATCGGCCGCCTGCTCTTCCTGGGCCGCAACATGCTCAACGCCCTCTATGCCAACGCCGACTTCGGCCCCGGCATCACGGACCGCAACAGCAAGTACAACGGCTCGGCCATCTCCGACGACGGCATCTGGAACGACAACCTGGAAGAAGACATCTTCCGCGTGCCGTTCGGCATGGGCATCGTGTACAACGCGCCCGCCACCCTCGCTGACGGTTCCGTCGTCGCCGGGGCCCAGTATCTGGAAGTCTGCACGCTGCTCAACCGCAACACGGCCATCCAGTCAGGCCAGGCCATGATCATGGAACAGGTCAGTTTCATGGCCGACCGTCTTGTTCCCTGGACCTCTTACGATACCCTGGACAAGGGCGCTCTGGACGCCGTCATCGGCAGCTACGGCTCGCTCAACTAGTCTCAAACAATCCGTTCTCCCGGCATACGGGAAAAGCCCGGCACATAAAATATGTGCCGGGCTTTTTTTAAAGAAAACACGATGTTGAGTAATCCAAAACGGTATGGCGAAAAAGTAGACTTTTTCGCCATAGCATCCTTAAGGACAGACAGCCGATAAAGTAGACTTTTTCGCCACGTTTTCAGTGATAATAGTTCCACTCAGGTTATAAAGCAAGCTATAATAGCTTC
>NZ_JABAFY010000092.1 GCF_012843875.1 Desulfovibrio piger
TGCTGCCGCGCACAGTCTTTTTTTGTCCACATGCCTTCTTGTAACTATAAAAGCTGAAGTTTCCAAACACGCTCTTACAACGGCGGCGCCATCTACAATACCGACACGCTGACCGTCAACGGCGGCAGCTTTAAGAGCAACATGGCCAAGAACGGCGGCGCCATTTGGAACAACTCCATGGCGACCATCACTGATGCCACCTTTAATAGCAACGAGGTCGGGGACAACGGCGGTGCCATCCACAATTCCGGCACGCTGACCGTCAACGGCGGCAGCTTTAAGAGCAACACGGCCAAGGACGGCGGCGCCATCTACAATAACGCCAATGGCAAACTGACCGTCACAGACGGCAGATTTGATGACAACACGGCCAATAGATACGGCGGTGCCATTTTCAACGTGCAGGACAGTACGCTGGTCGTTAAAAATACCATCTTCAAAAACAATAAGGCCAATGCCTTCGACGGCGGCGCCATTTGGAACAGGGGCGCGGCTACCATCACCAATGCCACCTTTGACGGCAACACGGCAGGTCACGAAGGCGGTGCCATCTACAATTCCGGCACGCTGACCGTCAACGGCGGCAAATTCACCGGCAACACTGCCGGAGAAAATGGCGGCGCCATCTACAATGACGGTGTTCTGTTCCTCACAGGTACCAATACCTTTACCAACAACACGGCTGCCGATAAGCCCAACGACATCTACAATGCCGGCACCATCACCGTGGAAGGCGGTACCACCACGCTGGGCAGCGGTCTGATCATGGCTAACACTGGCACAGTCAAAGTGCTGAACAGCACCATGCAGATCGGCGCACTCACGGCCAATGGCGGCACCATGTTTGTGGATCCGGCCTATGTGAAGATCGACAGCGTGGCCAGCTCCACGTTCGGCACGCAGCTGCTGGTAAGCAGCGGCTCCACGGTCAACATCGGCGGCATGCCGGAAGCGGATATGCGTCAGGCCATGGAAAAGGCCGGCATGAGCGTTGGCCCCAACTTCACCGTGGGTGCCGGCCAGTCCGTCCTGGCACTGGCCGCCCCTGTGGCACTGGCCAGCAGCGGCAAGATCGTGGTGGACGCCAACGTTAGGTCGAACGGCAAGGTCAATGGCACCGATGTAAATCAGGCCTACTTCGGCAAGGACTCCCTGCTGGTGGTCAACGGCACGAACATCAACGGAAACACCGCGGCCCTTACTTTGAGCGCCCCCTCCACGGAGTTCACTGTCCAAAACGGCGCCAAGCTGCTCATCTCCGGTGCCCAGAATGGCAAGACGTACAGGGTCATTGCCAACGGCAATGGGTCCAATGCCTTCAATGGATCGGGATACGGCAACAGCGCTGCCGACGGCTGGAAGGGCGGCAACCTGATGGCCAGCTCCGACATGGTCACGCTCACCTCTGCTGACGGCATGACGTTCACGGCCGGGGTCGAGGACGCCAAAAACGTGTTCCCCGACCTGAGCGAAGGCATGACCAACGCGGTGAACAAGCTGTACAGGGACAGCCTCAACAACGTCAACTCCGACCAGATGGGTGTGCGCTTCCTGAGCCGTGCCACGGACAACCGCTTCCTCGGCGCGGACAAGGACGCTGCCGCTTCCACCATCGAAAGCGCGGCCCGCATCGCTTTTGCCGGTGCCGTGCCGCAGATGACCAAGATGGCTTCCGACGCGGCCACCAATGCTGTGGTCAACCGTCTGGGCTTCGCCAATCCGGCCGACGGCGCGCAGGCTATGAACGCCGAAGGCAAGATCGTGGACCGCAACACCACCGGCTTTGCCCTGTGGATCGCCCCCCTGTGGCAGAGCCAGCACGGCTGGGGCATGGAAGCCGACAACATGGACTACGGCTTCAACGGCAACCTGGGCGGCGTCTCCCTGGGCGCTGACTACACCTTCGAGAACGCCATCCGCGCCGGTATCACCTTCAACATCGGTGGCGGCTATGCCGAATCCTCCGGCGGTGACCTCAGCAGCACCGAAAACCGCATGAACTTCTGGGGCCTGGGCGCTTACGCGGGCTGGAACTACGAGAACTTCGGCCTCATGGCCGACGTCTCCTACACCAGCACCTGGAACGACCTCAAGCAGGATGTGGACGGCCGCATGGGCATGGGCGATCTGGAAGCCGACGTGCAGGCCACGGCCATCAGCGCCGGTCTGCGGGCCGAATACCTGCTCCAGACCAGCGTGATGGACATCATCCCGCACATCGGCGTACGCTACATGAGCCTCAATACCTGGGGCTTCGATGCGGAAAGCAACGGCGGCACCGTGCTGGAAGGCGACGGTTTCCATCAGGATATCTGGACCTTCCCCATCGGCGTGACCTTCAGCAAGGACATCGCCCTGGACAACGGCTTCACCTTCAAGCCCAGTGTCGCCTTCAGCGTGATCCCGGCCGCCGGCGACATCAAGGCCAAGCAGGACGTGGCCTTCACCGGTCTGCCCGGCACCTATGAAGTGGAGACCCAGATGATGGACTACCTCACCTGGCAGGGTGGCGTCGGTCTGGAACTGGGTAACGACACCATGAGCTTCGGCGTCAACTACACTCTGCAGGCCGGCCAGCATACCACCAGCCACGGTGTGTTCGGCAGCTTCCGCTACGAGTTCTAGGCCCTGATGCTTTAGGACTGGGTGCCTCGCTGGAGGTAGGTCGCAAGCTGGATTTTGCCTTCAGCAACGAAGGCCGCGATCACTGGATCCTCGAACCTCAGCTTCAGCTTTCCTATTTCTGGGTGAAAGGCGGCGATTTTCATGCCTCCAACGGGATGAAAATCGAACAGAAAGATATGGATTCGCTCACGGGACGCGCCGGATTTGTCCTGGGTAAAAAGTTTTCGCTGGAAGGCGGAAACGGCGAACGCTATGTGCAGCCCTATGTGAAGGCTGGTGTGGACCATGAATTCCTGGGTGAACAGGTCGCCAGCATCAACGGCGAGCGAATGACCTCCGATTTGGATGGTACGCGCGTCTACTACGGCGCGGGTATGGACTGGCAGGCTCTGGACAATCTCCGTCTGTACATGCAGGCTGAGCACGAACACGGCGAACATTTCACCAGGGAATACAACATCTCCTGTGGCCTGAAGTTGGAATTCTGAGCCACGTCTCCTGACAGGAATTCTTCCAGCTTACGGACCTACGATAAAAAGCGCCGGAACTCCCGGCGCTTTTTTGTTGCCATCTGCATCGGTGTGATGTGCTGGCGTGGAGAAATATTTGTTCGGTTCTCACCAATATTTCTGAACCAGGCAGATTCCCGGCACTACAGTGCCAGCGCTGTACAGGCAGTTTTCTCTATGACGCAAAGGACATACTCTATGATCACAAAAATCGGTGCGGCTGCTCTGCAGCAGAAAGACAATGCTGACGAGAGACCCGGGCTTGGCCATCTGGCCACCGGACTCGGCGGACTTGGTTTGTATCGTGTCTCGGCTGCGAAGGCCAGATCTTCTCTCGAGAATGACCTCGGAAAACTCACCAGGCAGGAGGCCGAACAGCTCAGCCGCATGATGGGTGCCGATGGCAGGCTCAGAGCGTGTTTGGAAACTCATTTATCAATAATGAAACGTTTCAGCAGTATGCTTGCCATGGCTATTTGAATCATG
>NZ_JABAFY010000093.1 GCF_012843875.1 Desulfovibrio piger
TGTGCCGCCATATGGTCTCTCCTCATTGTAAGTGAAGAGATTATAACATACTTTTGAATTTGACGACACTATCTAGGTGGAACACCAAATTTTACCTTTCGGCTTCCACCTTCATCCGTGCTTTCCTTCCCTCTCGTGCGATACGGACTATTCTATCTCCACCACGTCACTGATCAGCGACAGTCCTAAAATCACTGCCCCATATTCTGCTTGAATAGCTGTCATTTCCGGCGAATCGTAGGGTACACTGCTCATACGCCGCTGGATCTCTAACGCCTGTTCTTCCCCCAGCCTGTAGAGCGCCCGTATACGCTCCACGTTGGCATTCAGTGCCGCCACCAATCCGGGATTGCGCTCTAGGAAGGCCTGCCGCGAAAAAGAATTAATGGCGGAAAGTTCATCGGATCCCATACCCTTGAGTTCCTCTGAAAACTCAGCAATTGCCAATTCATTCTGTTGCATGCCAATGGAGTGAAATAACTCCAAAAGCTCCATATCAGTCAGATGAGACTCACCCAAGGCTGCCTCCACCCCCGCACCATTCATTCTATCCGCGATATCAACGCATTTGCTCAGAAAGTTTCCATCACGCAGGGTACTGTTTGTGAGGACCGCGCTTTTCCAACGAACGGACAGTTCAGGAGAAAAGTCGAATCTGTCTACCGATCTGTACAATTCCGTTTTCCCCGTAAGGAATCTGTCCACAATACGCTGATAACCGTCCTGTATCTGTTCGGTTGTAGGCATAGTATCCGTGCCTGTTTCAGGCTTGCCGCACAATTCGCGGATATCTTGTCGCAAATAGGCAAATCGTCCGGATTCATTTATATTACTCAAATTCAACCTCGCCTTCACCTCGTCCCCGCTCAGGCCAGTGGCTGCTGCCATTCCAGCATATATGGTGTCCATTCCCCTGCTCCAAGAGGCCTGGATATCATGCTCTACCCGCAGCAGAACGCCCGCTTCAGGCAGGCTGTCCAGAAGCGCCGCCACGGCGGCCCTGTCTCCGGCGCCGGCAATGGCGTCCGCTAGCTCGGGATGCCGCTGCCGCAGGGCATACGATACGGAGGAAAGCCCGTCCGCATCCACATTCAGACCCATGCGCCGCGCCATTTCTCCCAGCAGCCCGCGAAATGCGCCGTTCGCGGCGGCGTCATGGGCGCGAGCCTCAAACAGCGCCGCCAGTTCGCCGGATGTGACGGGCGTTGCGGAAGCGCGTATATCTCTTGCCAGAAGAGAGGATACTGCATCACGTTCCCCGGAGTTCCATCCGTTCAGCGCCATGGCGCTATCTCCGACAGGCAGGCAGTCCGCTCCGAAGCGTGCCCGCATGTCCGCAACGGCATGATCCAGCGCCAGAGCATGGGCGGGGGGCATCTCCGCCCTGCCCAGCGAAGCGGCCAGACTTTCGTTGTGTTCGGCAGGGCGGGGCAGACCGAGCAGCATACTCTGCGCGCACAGCGCGGACCCCATCAGCAGCAAGCCCTGATCCTGCAGAGCCTCGCTGGAGGAACCGCTCAGTTCCATTCCCTTGCCGATATCATCCGAAAGCATGTTCATCAATCTGTCCACCAGGTCGGGCCGCGCCGCCAGTGCGTCACTCAGACCGGGCACCACATCAAGCATGGCCTGCGCCGCAAAAAACGCGCATCGCCCTGTCCGTCTCCGCCAAGTTCCGCCCAGGCTTCCCGGCCATAGTGAGCATGCAGGGCACTCGCGACTTTCGCCCCCAGGCTTTCCATCAGGCCAAGAATTTCCCGATCGCCGAATTCTCCGGCAGGAGCGTTCAGCGCTTCCAGCAGACTGCGGGCGTCGACACCCGAACCCACGGCATGGAAACTCGTGAACATATCCCCCTTGTCCAGTGTGCGTTCGCTCAGCGCCCTGCTTTTCCACTCGTCCGCAAGCCGTGGGGATAATCCGAGCCTGTCCACCGAAGCGAAAAGCTGCGCCTTCTGGTTCACGAACCTGTCCGCAATGTTGCGGAAGGCGGCGACAAGATCATCGCCGCGAGCGGGGTTTTTCCCTTTCAGAACGTCCGTGGCCAGATACGCAAAAGAATTTTTCAGCTTGGTGAAGTCCACCTGCTGCCGGACAAGCGCCTCACTCAACCCGGTGGCCTGCGCAAGGCCGCTGACGGCACGCTCCTGCGCCCGGGCCTGGGCGTCCGCCACGGCATGGCGCAGCCGCACGTCGTCGGCAATGCGGGGCATAAACGCTTCCAGCCTCGCGTCAACGGCGGCGCGATCCGCGCATGCGGACAGCGCCGCGGACAATTCGGGAGAATCCCGCAGCAGACTTTGCCTGATGATGGCCGGTTTCGCGCCAGCGTAGCCGATTTCCTCGCAACACGCGCCTATGCGGGCTTCCAGCACCCGATTCGCCATCAGGGGTGTCCCCTTTTCCACGAGCAGCGTGCGCAAGGCCTGGGGAGAAACCTCTTCCGCAGCAGTGCGCAGGGCGTCTTTCACTCCTTCCAGCAATGCAAATCTGCCGGGCAATGTTTCCAGCGTCATGCCTTCGGGAAGAATATCCGCGCCGAAACGTGTGCGCAGATAGGCAAGGGCTTCACTGACCGCCGCCTGATGGGCCGCAGGCAGCGTTTCCTTGCCCAGCCCATCCGCCAGCCCTCTGTTGAATGCGTCGGCTCGGGGCGGCGCGGGAGGAAGATGCTCCCCCGCCACCCTGGGCCCGGGAGCCTCGCCCGCGCGGGCATGGCGAACCAAAGCGCGGATGCCTTCGGAAATACCCAGTGTGAAAATCCCCAGAATCACGCGCCCCGCGACGCTTCCGGCGGAAGGCCGCGCTCCCCGCAGCTCGGCGGGTGCATCCGCTTCCGCCCGGGGGTGCACCCCCTGCATACCCGGCTGCTGGACACCCGAGCCGCCAACCTGGTTAATCTGCGATATAACAATTCTCCTTTCATATGAGTTCATGCGGGATACAACCCGCATCCGACCGCAGCGCGAACCTGTTCCAGAGAACGGCGGGCGGGAGGACGCCCGCCAGGATTCCAGCAGTATATGTCCTCCTTCTGCCACTGTATATGCCAATAAAATTGGCATATATCCGCACCGTTATCATAGTTTAACGCAAGACACGTGCCAAGAACCTTACCCGGGAGGAATGTCCTTTTCCCTGTATGGGAGAAGAGAAGCGGAAGCAGCGCTTTTCAGGAACGGAAAAGGAGAAAGCGCGGCTTCATGAAGGTGCGGACGAACCGGATGCGGATATATGCCGATCCCGTCCATGCGGAAACCGAACTGACCCGGCAAAAGCGCTCTCCAGCACAGCGGCATCCATCGTTTTTACAGCAGAGCCGGGAAATTCCTGCTGAAGGGTTAGAACAGTTTGCATATAATCTACCTAAGAGGATGTCCGGCATGTTTTTTGATTTTAAAAGGTGTGGTAATCTCGTCCCATGAAACAAACAGATTTTCGT
>NZ_JABAFY010000094.1 GCF_012843875.1 Desulfovibrio piger
CGAAAATCTGTTTGTTTCATGGGACGAGATTACCACACCTTTTAAAATCAAAAAACATGCCGGACATCCTCTTATTTCCGATAAGGTAAGCGCCTTTCCCGTACCGCCGCTGGCAAGACGGACAAGCATCGTCCGCACAGCCTCAAAGTAGGCAGCTTCAAAGCGTGTTTTCTCGTCCACAAGACTGCTGCAAAGGGAAAGAGACTGCTTGAGCAGTTGCGCTTCCTTGATATAGACGTTTTGTACCTTGTCCTTATCGGGCAGATCATGCGCGGCAACCGATTTGCCCAGCAGGAAGTTGACGCCGCCGCTGATTTTTCGCGCTTTTTCCAGATCATCTCCGGTCAGAAACGCGGCATAGTCGAACCCATGAAACATGTCTCGACAAACTTCAAGCTTTTCCAAAAACTTGGCATAGGCAGTCCTGCCGATGTCAGGATCGCCGTAATTCCTCTTGTCCCGCGCGGTGTAATCGCTCATGGCCTGCTTGAGCGCGGCGGCAATGCCCACATAGTCCACGACCAGACCGCCTTCCTTATCCTCAAAAACGCGATTCACTCGGGCGATAGCCTGCATCAGGTTATGCCCGGACATCGGCTTGTACACATACATGGTGGCCAATGACGGCACGTCGAAACCGGTCAGCCACATGTCCACCACAATGGCGATTTTCAAGGGGGAATCATTATCCTTGAATTTTCGGGCCAGCTCTTCCTTGTACGCCTTGTTGCCGATAATGCTTCGCCATTCTTCCGGATCGTTGTTGCCCTGCGTCATGACAACGGCCACTTTTTCCGTCCAGTCCGGGCGAAGCTGAAGAATGCGCTTGTAAATTTTCAGGGCAATGGGCCGGGAATAGGCGACGATCATTGCCTTACCGGTCAGTAAATCGGCCCGATAATGTTCATAGTGATGCAGAATGTCGTCCACCAAAGAGGCAATAGTCTGGTCGGCTCCCAGAATCGCCTCAAGCTGCCCCAGTTCCCTTTTGCTTTTTTCGATGACGCAGGGAGCGGTATTTTCCGCCAGAGCCTCATATTCGGCATCAATCAGCCGCAACGTATCTTCGTCCAGATTCAGGCGGATAACCCGGCTTTCATAGTAGACCGGACGCGTGGCGCCGTCTTCCACAGCCTGCGTCATATCATACACGTCAATATAGTCGCCGAAGACCTCTCGCGTGCTGCGATCTTTGGCGGAAATGGGCGTGCCGGTAAATCCGATGTAGGTGGCCCCGGGCAGATTGTCACGAATGATGCGCGCCGTGCCGATGGTGGTCCTGACTTCCAGTTCTCCGTTTTTATTCTGCCGAGTAGTGACTTTTTCTGTCAGGCCATACTGCCCCCGGTGCGCTTCGTCCACCATCACAATAATGTTCCGCCGGTCCGACAGCGCTTCGTCGGTCTCCTCGAACTTCTGCATGGTGGTGAAGATGATACCGCTTGCCTGTCGGCCGACCAGAAGCTCTTTCAAGTGTTGCCGGCTTTCGGCCTGCTGGGGCGTCTGGCGCAAAAAATCCTTACAGCGGGAAAACTGCCCGTAGAGCTGATTATCCAGATCGTTTCGGTCGGTGATGATGACAATAGTTGGATTTTTCAGTGTTTGTTGCACGGCATGGGCATAGAACACCATGGACAGAGATTTGCCGCTGCCCTGCGTATGCCAGAACACCCCGCCTTTGCCATCGGTACAAGCGGCATGCTGTGTGGACGTGACTGCTTTTTTTACGGCAAAATATTGGTGATACCCTGCCAGAATCTTGAAGGTCCTCGATCCGTCCACATTGAAGCAAATGAAATTTTTGAGGATATCCAGGAAACGCCGTTTTTCAAACAATCCTTCAAAGAACGTGTCAAACTGCGCGTACTGAGTATTTTCGTAGCTGCCGTCTTTGGTCTTCCATTCCATAAAGCGGTCTTCACCGGAAGTAATGGTGCCCGCCCTGGATGTGGTAAGATCGCTCATGACGCAGATCTGATTGTAGATAAAGAACGAGGGTATCTCGTGCATATAGTTGCGTAACTGCCGATAGGCGGCGGAAGCGTCCGTTTCTTCACGCGAAGGAGATTTCAGCTCCACAACGACCAGAGGCAGACCATTCACAAAAAGGATTATATCAGGACGCTTTTCTGTATTTTCTATAATTGTCCATTGATTGACGATCGTAAAGAAATTCTTTTCCGGATGTTGATAGTCCAGCAGATACACAAGACCGGATCGCTCCTCGCCCTTCTCCACATACTTCACCGGCACGCCGTTTTGCAGATAGTCGGTAAAGAGCATATTTTTCTGCAACAGAGAGCCGGATTCAAAATTTTTCAGCTTGTACAGCGCCTCGTCCAGCGCGGCCTGCGGCATGGTGGGGTTGATGTGCCGGAGGGCGGACAGCAGCTCTTCCTCATACAAGGAAGAATGGTAGTCGCGCTCAATGTCCGGACCATAGGCGCAGGTATAGCCCAAATGTTGCGTAAAAAGCTGTATTACGGCATTTTCGTAGTGGGATTCGGTGAAGGGCATGACGGACTACCTCTTATTATCTCGTACGAGTACTTATAAAGACTTCTAATTGCCTCTCAGATCATGCAGCATATCAGATAACTTCTCATTCAGCTTTATAAAATTCAGTAGATATTCTTCCGTGATTTCAAATTGTTCACTTTCATGATATACTTTTGTTGCTAATACTTGCTTGTTTTGCTTATTTGTTATTTGGAAACTGTGTACAATTCTATTTCTTTGTTCTATAATATCAGAAAAAAGTTTCTCAATGTCATCTCCATATTCTTTTGATATAGCATCTCGAACAACTTTTTTTAATTTCCCTGACTCAAGATCGATTAAAGAATACCAAGAATAGCTATTGCTATGCCGTAATACCGTTTCAATGATAAAGGAATTGTTTGAGTTAAAGACACAAAGAGCACTTCCGAGTAGTTCTCTGTACTGCTTCTCTGGAAGTGCCTGCTGTGTATATTCCTCGTACATGAGAGCTCCTTTTGAAAAAGAATAGTACTGTAACGCTCTCAAAGAGCGATATCTGAAACGTCAATCTCGCCGGACATGAGTTTGGGAAGCAACGTGGCGCGTAAAGAAGATAGGCGTATATTCTCACGACGAATATTTTCAATTTGGTTCAAAATTGGTAGCGCGAGCATGTTGAAAGCGTTAATTTCATTTTCTGTTGGAATATAAATAGGATATGTCATAATCTGATGTTTATCGCCACGTGGCATTTTTGTTCCTTTAGAGGATGTCCGGCATGTTTTTTGATTTTAAAAGGTGTGGTAATCTCGTCCCATGAAACAAACAGATTTTCGT
>NZ_JABAFY010000095.1 GCF_012843875.1 Desulfovibrio piger
ACGTATTGTCTCCACCCGCATAGCGGGTGGTTTTTTGTTTCGCGCCTGTCAGGCGCTCAACAGGCTAAAGCCCATAATAAAGGCCTGCATGGTTGGTATCCATGCAGGCCTTATTCTTAATCTGTGTGTTTAGCTGTCTCTTTTCAGTCCTTCCAGCAAGCCGTACTGGAAGTTGTCGAAGAACAGCACATGACACTTCGGGCATACCTGTATCAACGCCGAATGCGCCGCAAGCCGTTCCTGCGGCGTGGCCGTCGCCCGCGTCATGAGCATGGCCACAGCGTCGTCAGCATTGAAAACAGTCCCGCATACGGGGCACTTTCCCGGCTCGTCCTCCATCTTTTCAGCGCAGGGGAAGCACAGCTCTCCAGCCCCGAACCGGACTGACTCCACACGGGCCAGGTCGACCCCGCACCGGTCGCATTTCCGGCTTTTTTCCATGGTTACCTCCTGCCACGACACAGCCCCCAATAACCGCACCACTCGGGCGTACACGCCCAGGATGTCGGGTCGCACGGTACGAACACACCAGTAGTGATCAAACGTGCCGCTGATTCTACCAGCTGTTCGAAGTGGCCCGCCTGGCTCCCGTCGAAATGGTGCCTGAGCACACGCAGATTGGTGGCGTAGTCGGTAATGCCGGGATCCGTGCTCGGGCGCTTCATGGCCCTGCCGGATTCCTTGAGCAGATTATGGATCTCGATATCCCCGATCCCCGTCATAAGGGAGTAGAGGTTAAACTGCAAGGAGTTGCGCAGCCGCCCTGCATCCCAGCGCTTGCTGGTCACCTTGTAGTCCGCGATGCCTTCGCCGGCCTCTCCCGTCCCCGCATCGAACTTCTCGTGCCGAAGGTCGATGTACGCGAGCAGGGGGACACCGTCGCTGGTCTCGAACCGCACTTCCTGTTCGACTGCCAGCGGTTTTATGTGTCTGCCCACATTCTCCACATACAGGGACGTCATGCCGGGCAGGATGGCATGTGCTTCCTTTTTGTCAGCGTCGGTAAGTGTGTTTTCATTCCCGTCCAGCCACTCTTCGAATACGTCTCCGGTCAGTTCGGCCACCTGTGACGGCGTGAGCCTTGATGAACTCGACATGGCATCGGAATAGTACGTCTCGAACACCTTGTGGACGGATGACCCGAGGACAAGAGCTTTTCCCGGAGGAATGACGATATTCTTCACATACCGGAACTCGAACTGCTTCGGGCATGTCTGCAACATGCCGATGGAGCTCGCGGAAAGGTACCCGCGAGGAAGTTCGTACTTCATATTACAGCCACACTCCTTTCTTCGTCTCGGCGTTCTTCCTTTCCCCGAAATGGACACAGCCTTTTTTCAGGTATTCTATCCCTTCCTTCAGGCACAGCATGCAATGTTCACAGGTTGGACAGCGGATGTCCTTTTGCATGAATTCCTTCACATCTTTCTTGTGTTCAAGCAGCTCGACGACGTTCTCCTCGACGGTCCCCTTTGCGACATAGTCTTTCACGATGACAGGCTTCGTCTGTCCGATACGATAGTTTCTGTCCATACTTTGCAGTCTGGGCTCAAGCGACATGCCGTGAGAGTAATAAATGGTGCACGTTGCGGCATTCAGCGTGATACCGATACCCTGTACGGTTTGTCCAAGGAACACGCGTATGCTGTCGTCAGTATTGAACTTGCGCGTGCAGTCCTTTGTTTCCGGGGTCACGAACCCTATGCCTTTTTTTGTCAGCATTTCGGCTATGACCTTGATGTCCTGACGATACCAGGCCCAGATGATGATCTTCTCCTCAGGCCTCGAATCTGACAGGTCTTCCTCAAGGAGCGCCAGCTTGGAATTCTCCTTGAATACATGGACTTCCCTGTCCGTTCTTTTGGCAACCTGCTTCGTGCAACCTTTTCCTCCCGGATGGATACCTTCCGAGACGCAGGAAACGACGTGCCCGCATGAATTGCACGCATCATTGTCTTCGCCGACGTACAGGAAACCATTCAGCACCTGCATCGCCCGGGCTATTTTTACGACAGGCTGCTCCACGCCGAGAACCTTCCCCCCTATCCTGATGGTGTCGTTCGTACGGATACGCTCCAGGACATCGATGGCGGCGTCGGACGGCGTGTAATACCGTCTGACGATGGTTCTTTTGGGAAGGTCGATGCATTCGCTCCTCGACCGCTCGATGATGTGCGGCTGGATGTAGAGCTTGAGGATATCCAGGTTTTTGTACCCGGTGATCATGTGCGGATTATGTGCCGAGAAGACACAGAACAGCTGCTTGAACCTGTCGAACTTCATGCCGAGCATGGCCGGATCGAGGATGTGCATGGGCATGAAGAAGTCCGTGGGACGTCCGACACAGAGCGTACCGGACAGCAGGTAGACGCGCCCGGCGCGTGCCGCCAGAGTGTCGATGGCCTGACTGCGCAGGGATTCCGGGTTGAGGCAGCGACTGGCCTCGTCGATGATGATGTTGTCGAAACCCAGCCTTTTGAAGAACATCTCGTTGCTGGCGGCATCCCGGGCTTCACGGACGACAGAGCGCGGGAACGCATTTTGGGGGATCTTCGCCAGAATCTTGAGCTTGGCGGCTTTCGTCGCGTCACCACGCAGCGCGGCTTCCTCCCTGCTATCGAGCAGGTCGTCCTTGCGCCAGCTCTCCAGGTAGAAATCCCGCTTGTCCCCCAGCATCCACCATGCCTCCCACAGCTCGTCGTTGCTCATGCCGCAGACCCGTTTTTTCGGCGATGCCCTCCTGTCAGTGAGCATGTCGAACGTGGTCAGGAGGATGTCCCACTCTCCTTTCGCTATGGTTTCACGCTGGGCACGCCGTTGCTCAGAGCGCGTTTGGAAACTCATTTATCAATAATGAAACGTTTCAACAGTATGCTTGCCATGGCTATTTGAGTCAT
>NZ_JABAFY010000096.1 GCF_012843875.1 Desulfovibrio piger
TACTTTACCTTGCTTTGGCCTGTATCCTTTGGAGAAAACTGGTATAGCAAGGTGTATGCCGGACATTCTCTTATTGCCATCCCAACAACCACGTCAATTGCTCGCAGTCGACCAACGACGTCTATCCCACGGCCTTGCGGCTGGCCCTTTTCCGACTGCTGGACTACCTTGTGGAACATATGATCCCCTTGCAGAAGGGCTTTGCGGCCAAGAGCGTGGAGTTCTCCCATATCGTCAAGATGGGACGCACACAGCTCCAGGATGCTGTGCCCATGACCCTGGGGCAGGAATTCGGCAGCTATGCCACGACCATAGGGGAGGATATCCAGCGCATCCATGAGGCGCAGAAATTGTTGCTGGAAGTCAATCTGGGGGCCACGGCCATCGGGACAGGCATCAATTCTCCCCAGGGCTATGCGCAGCTCGTGGGCGCGCGCCTGGCCGAGATCAGTGACATCCCCGTTCGGCTCTCCACCAATCTGGTGGAAGCGACGTGGGATACCGGCGCCTATGTGCAGACATCCGGCGTCCTGAAGAGGACAGCTGTCAAGATCTCAAAGATTCGTAATGAATTGCGTCTACTGTCTTCCGGCCCGCGTACGGGCTTCCATGAGATAAATCTGCCGCGGATGCAGCCGGGATCCTCCATCATGCCGGGCAAGGTCAACCCCGTGATCCCCGAGGTTGTCAATCAGGTCGCTTTCGACATCATCGGCAAGGACGTGACCATCACCCTGGCCGCCGAGGCCGGGCAGCTGGAGCTGAACGTGATGGAACCCATCATCGCCTTTACGCTTTTTACGGGGATCCGCAGGCTGGCCCGGGCCTTCAGTACCCTGCAGGAACGCTGTGTTGCAGGGATCACGGCCAATGCCGACCGCTGCCGGCAGCTGGTGGAGAACAGCATCGGGATCGTTACGGCGCTGAATACCCGCCTTGGGTATGAAACGTCAGCGAGCATCGCCAAGGAAGCCCTGGAAAGCGGGCGTTACGTCATGGATCTTGTTCTTGAAAAACAGCTGCTTACCCGGGAAGAACTGGATGAACTGCTGCTCCCGGAAAATATGATCCATCCATTTTTAAAGTGATACTTTAATAAATTTCGGCTTGCCGGGCTGGATCGTATCGACACCGGCAAGACAGAAAAAAACTTGGTGAGAGAACAAGAAAGCCCGACGTAAAGCCGGGCTTTCTTTATTTTCGATGGCGGGGCAGAAGCGGTTTATCCTGGTCTGTTGTCGGCACGGGGCACCGAAGAAGACCATATCCAGGAGGGGGAGGCTCGCTCCAACTGTTCTATGCGGTTACCGGTTGTTCTGTCCTTGGCCCTAAATGATGCCCAAACCATGCAGCAGCACCAGGGTGATGAGCACAGGCGTCACCGTGCGGCACAGGGTACGTACCAGTCTGGCCGGCATACCGCCCCCCAGAGCCGCGAGCATATGCTCTTTTTCCCAGAAATAGCCCACGAACAGACTCGTCACGATGCCGCTGAGCGGCATCAAAATGGTGGATGATAACGCATCGTACAGGTCGAAGAACGTCAGGCCGAACAGCTTCACATCCTGCAATGCAGGACCGGTGGAAAGGGTTGCCGGCAGGCCCAGCAGGACGAGCCCGGCCAGCAGGATGGGCACCGCCTTGGTCCGCGGCAGGGAAAAGCGTTCGGAGAGCCAGGCCACCGGGACTTCCAGCAAGGAAAGGATGGCTCCGGTGGAGGCGATGGCAGACAGGATGAAAAAGAGCGTTGCAAAAAAGGTCCCGCCCGGCATGGAAGCGAAGACGGCGGGTATGGTCAGGAAGAGCAGGGCAGGCCCTTCCGCGGGCTGAAAGCCGAAGCTGAACACAGCGGGGAAGATGGCGATGCCGGCCAGCAGGGAGACCAGTAGGTCGCAGATCATGACGCGGGTGGCCATGAGCGGGATATTGACGTCTTCCTTGAAGTAGCTGCCGTAGGTCAGCATGCAGCCCATGCCGAGGGACATTTTAAAAAAGGCCAGCCCCATGGCCATCATGATGACGGAAGCGTCCACTCGTTCCCACTGGGGCATGAACAGAAAGCGCAAGCCTTCGGAGGCCCCCGGCAGGGTCAGGCTGCGGATGCAGACCCCCACCAGCAGCAGGAAAAGGACAGGCATCAGGATACGCGTCACTTTTTCGATACCGGCCGAGGCACCGCGCATGATGATGCCCCCCGTCAACAGCAGGACGAGCCATTGCCAGAACAGGGACACCGGCCCATCATTCAGCAAAGAGGAAAAACTGGCCTGGGCCACGGCCGGATCCGTGGACGAGACGGCGCCCGTGGCGGATTTGAAGATATAGGCAAAGACCCAGCCTGCCACGTCGGAATAGAAGCCCAGGATCAGCAGGCAGCTGATGATGGCTGAAAGGCCTATCAGCCACCAGCCGGTGCGGGGGGCCAGCTTCTGGAAAATGCTGATGACGTTGCTGCGTCCGGCCCGGCCGAGGCTGAGGTCCGATATCATCAGCGGCAGCCCGATGCAGAGCGATGCCAGCAGATAGACCACAAGGAACGATGCACCGCCGTTCTGGCCAACCAGTGAGGGAAACTTCCAGATATTACCGAGCCCGACGGCAGAGCCCAGCGTTGCCGCCAGGACACCCAGCCGTGAAGAAAAATGATCTCGAGTGGCAGAAGCCATGCATCCTCCGTACGAGTTGAAACATATTCCAGAAGGGCGGTTGTAGCGTCTGGAGTTTTTTTGTGCAACCTCTTCACCTGTCGTACACGGGCCATAAGAGCGTGTTTGGAAACTCATTTATCAATAATGAAACGTTTCAACAGTATGCTTGCCATGGCTATTTGAGTCATGGA
>NZ_JABAFY010000097.1 GCF_012843875.1 Desulfovibrio piger
TCCGCTCTGACGCACATTTTGGACAGTATTGCATAAAGAACTCCTTAACTGGAGTATGTCATTATAACATTCTTTATGCAATACTCTCAAAAATTTTAATAGCGTCTATCTCATATGGGCTTTTCCAAAGATATCTTTTGCCGATATCTGGTCTCCTATGATACGGAGGGGAGACAATTTTGAGATCAGTCACAGGAAGTCAAATCTAAAAAATCGTGTGGAAGAAGTTATAGAATAGGCTGTTGTCGAGCTCACCACCACATTTCCCGCATATGGGTAAATCGGCAAAACAAAAGCAATGCATTTCCAGAATGAATACTTTATCCCTATTTCGATTCAATAGATACGATATTCTCCCGACTGATACTTCTGGTTTTCCATTTTCAGATATAATGGAAAACATCGGACAGAGCTTTTTCATTCAGTTTAGGGTTCTTTCTGTCAGTCAAGAGCCAACATTTTTACAGGAAAAACCTTATCAGCTGTCTTAGCCCATAGCCTGTTCCGTAAACTCAAAGCTTTTAAGCTGCAATTGTCCGTCCTGATAATGTACTATGACGTGGAATGTAGCCTCTTTCCATATGATTTCCCCGCCGTCTACTTCTTTGAAACGCTGGAGTCTGCCAAACATTTCCCAGTGTTTTTCATCTATGGGCTCCATCATCTCCACGTTGGCATAGCCTGGCAGTAAATCATCCGGGGACAGGTTGCATATATTGCCCGTTTTGTCGCTCAGAACGGAAAAATCAATAAAATAACCGTTACCATCAAAGTAGACTCCTTCGAAGTCTCCGTGCCTGCTCACTTCCTGACCAAAGATGGTTCGGGCAATCTCTTCCACCCCATCCTTCGGCACATACCCCCGCAAATTTTCAGATATGCCTTGGAAAAAACTAGGATGTTCATCACGATCCAGACCACAGACTGAGCCTTCAGACAGGATGAGGAAAAAGAGCGCATCCCGGCACAGCTCGTTCTGGGATTTATGAGCACTCTTTGTCAGGCCCATGCTCCACAGGATAAGCAAATTATCCTCCATGACGAGCTGCTCCGCCCGAGACGGGAATGCTCCTTGCGCGAAAGTGGGTAGGGGACAGAGCAGCAGGCAGGCCAATATCACCAAAAGCAAAACCTTGTTCATAATTCGCCTCGCTGAAGAAACTTACTGTGCGTTGAAGTCGAGGGAAAGGATGCGCCAATACTTACCCGTCTTTTTGGCGATCAGGCGGAATGTATCCCGCTTGGTTACTCGCAAGATATCGCCTTCTGCTTGATACAGGCCACGCACTTCGCCTTCCATGATCCATGCGTCATTTTCAGGGTACAGATTAAACGGCTGGGCGAAAGCGTCATGCTCATGGTACAGAGGCCAGGACTCGAACAGCCGGATATCATCGACGAACAGCCCTTCCTCCTTCCGAAAGAAGTAGTCGGCCTGAGGCAGGGCCGATCTGTCGAAAGACCAGCCCAGCCACTCCTGCGCCACGCTCTCCAATTTTGCAAACGGAACATAAAGCCTGTACTGCTCTGGCACTCCGTTAAAAAGCCGCAGAAGTTCCTGCTTATCCTCTTCATTGTCACACGCTTCAGGAAAATTCATGATGCCTTCATTTGAGGCCATCACCATGAGCTGAAGCACTGTGCGCGCAACGAAAGAAGGAGAAAGCTGTCCGTTTTCCACCAGACCGAAGGTCCTCGTTCTCGGTGGTGACATGTCTTTAGGCTGCCCCTCGCCGATACCGACACGCAGTTTCCAGAACGAGACTACATTGTCCAGCAAAAGCAGCCTCTCTGGACGACTCATCAATTTGGCCACATTGTTCAGCTCGTGTACTTTCTCAGAATTTACATTCAGGGGAGGTCGGGGTTGGATGGCACGAACCGGAGCTGCAATACTCAGACACAGGGAAAAACACGCTGCGAACAACAGACGTGTGTGTAGGCCTTTCATGGTTCCCTCCTCAGGCGTTAACTACACTACCAGTTGATAGCAGTTCTACCCTGAAAGGGGACAGCTATGCATCCTCCTTGTGATGAAAAAGGAATAAAAAGCCAGGGAAAGGGGAGTCATCATGAAGATGAAGCAGGCGTCTGATGCCCTTCTTCAGAGCGTGTTTGGAAACTTCAGCTTTTATAGTTACAAGAAGGCATGTGGACAAAAAAAGACTGTGCGCGGCAGC
>NZ_JABAFY010000098.1 GCF_012843875.1 Desulfovibrio piger
GGACTACTTTACCTTGCTTTGGCCTGTATCCTTTGGAGAAAACTGGTATAGCAAGATGTATGCCGGACATTCTCTTATAAAGGAATTCATATTTATAATATAAATATAGCAATATCATATAATATCAGAAAGTTATTATTATATCAATAATATCTGCCATGCATAATTCGCATTTATTTTCCTCTATAAATACGCAGAACGCCTAAATCGCAGACAAGTTCAAGTGTATCATTTTTGTCAAGGCCGTTTTTTAAAACTTCATAATTCTCAAAACTGTAAACACCACACAACTGTGAAATAGCTACATAGCACCCACTATAGTCCCTCTTGAGGTCATTATGGGCAACAAGCGAGTAGCGATTCTCGCGCAAGGAGACCAAGGGCCCAATACCGGATTGTACAAAAAGCGTCTTGTCCCGGGAAATATCCAGCAGTCGTTTCAGTTCATCATGAAGTGTAGCATATTGCTCCAACCGGGGATCCGTTACAGCAAAGCTAAGATGCACAAGAGGATGGGAAAATCTTCCGGCGATGAAAGATAAAGCTAACAACAGAACACAGCAGAACAAGATGATTTTCCGGGAACATCGCCTCCATAGAGACAACTTCTGAATCCAAAGCAAACCATATACTCCAGACATAAGAAAAAATGGTGCAGAAATATCCTGGTAATGATGTGCAAAGGCATACATAGGTCCTCTATTCGACACCAGTCCTATCCCCAGCACCGGAAGGCTGCACAAAGCCGTCAAGAAAGCTCGTTTTCCTGCCAGAGGAAGACAGAAGGTACAAAGTATATACTGCAACAGAAAATAAATTTTTTTAGAAATCTCATAAAATGGATGGATAGCCCCTGAAAAAGCATAGTTTTCACCACCACGCAAAAAAGGAAACAAGATCTTTATGACACCTGCAAAATAGGCTGCAGATGCAAAGCAGAGACATGATCCAAACCTATACTGCTTGAGTAACAGGAAGGCGTATATACCTACCGAAAATACCGCTACAGACGACCGTTCCTGTCCACAGGCCAGCAGGATACACCAGAAACAGGCCCAGACAAAACGGTGCCTGTGCAGAGAAAGCACAGCCAGAAAAATGGCAGGGCTAACAAGCGTTGTAAGATGCGTCTGATAACGCCAAGCCCCCAGAAAGGGAAGATAAACGAAAAGGACAAGTTCCCAGAACAGGGCTGTCTTTAGATAGTCGCTTCTGCCATCTTCCTCATATACCTGCCGGATAAAGAGAGGCAGCAGAAAAAACCACGTTCCAAGCGCCAGTCCATGCAACACTGAAAGTGTGTAGGGGCTGTCAAACCAAGTTAAAAACGGCACCAGAAAAAGGGCGAATGGCTGCCAGTGATGGGCATAGAAAGGGATACCGCTATCCAGCTCATGGAAAGGCACATGCCAGCCATAACCATTCCCGAGATTCCAGGGCAGGACAGAGAAATAGCTGAAATCCCAGTCATTTACCCTGAAAGCATACAAATCGGCCAGCGAGGCGATCACACAGACGGCCGTCAGCGCTAGCGGTATCCCGTAGTGGACGCTACGGTGCAGAAATTTTTGTTCCATACCAGAGTCTCTTGTTTACCAAGGCAGGTACCAATCATGATGCCCGATACGGGACATCATGCCACTATCTCCCGATGTATTTTAAAACATGACATAATTGCAGGCTATTCGCAACGTCCTGCTCTTTCTGCCGCCCGGGACATATCCAGGACCACAGGATCGTCTGCGACAGGAAGCTGTCATGCCATCTCCAGCAATTCATCATTGCCCCCCAGGTCATAGACAAACCATGTTGCATACCATGCATCTTCCTTCTATCATTGCGCATCCCCTTCGCATCAAGTTAAGAGGTTTGATTATGAGACCTGCTCCCCTACTTAGAGGATGTCCGGCATGTTTTTTGATTTTAAAAGGTGTGGTAATCTCGTCCCATGAAACAAACAGATTTTCGTG
>NZ_JABAFY010000099.1 GCF_012843875.1 Desulfovibrio piger
ACGAAAATCTGTTTGTTTCATGGGACGAGATTACCACACCTTTTAAAATCAAAAAACATGCCGGACATCCTCTTATAGGCATACTCACCTTTGTCATTGGCGGGGTGGTGGTCAATACAGGCTACCTCGTCGCCGGGCAAGTCGGTCATGTTGGCATTAAATTTTTGACCATCCACAAGGATGACTTTGTCGGCAAAGGTCATCTCCTCTATATGAGAATATTCATCCATGTGGATATGATATTCTTCCATAATATGACGAATACCCATATTCTCAATAGTTCCCTTGTAGCACAGGTTGGCGTCAATGCCGAAATGACGCAGGATGCATTGCAGTCCACAGGCGCTGGCAACAGCGTCCTGATCCGGGAAATTGTGCGTCTGGATAAAGACCCGCGAGCCTTTGAGCACATTGATGAGACGGGAAGGATCAGGGATCATCGGATTTTCCTTTGAGCTTGGATAGCCCGCATGAATGGCGGGCTATTCGCCGTTGAAGAAAAGGAAGGAAAGCTCCCTCATCGGCACAAAGAACAATTGTGCGCTGCCCTGCTGATCCTACTTCTGGGGAACCGTCCAGTACTGCCTGTCATTGACCATATCCCAGAAGCGTTCCGAATCGACGCTCATGACAATTCTCGCCTTTTGGCAACCTTCAGGCGCGGTTTTGGGGTAGGCCGTCGTAATGCGCCTTGCGAAAGACCACTTTCTCGCAGACATCAAGACCAAAAACGATCTGCTCCCTGATGGGAGCCCGCACCATGATTTGGGCTGCTTCGGGGTCGATCCACCAGTTGAACTCGGCGGAGGGGGTCACATTGCCCTGCTGAAAGAAAGAACCGCCCATGTAGATCACACGTTTGATGAGCGGTATGATGTCCGGAGCCATGCGTATGGCTGCGGCCAGATTGCTGCACGGGCCAATGGCGGCGATGGTGACTTCGTTGGGATTGGCCCTGACCGTATCAATAATGAAATTGACCGCGTGCTGCGCGGCGGGCCTGAGCGCGGGTTCGTCCTTGTACAGCTTGCGGTAGGCCGCCTCCCATGAAGCGGGTTCGGGAAGATTGAGTGAACCGAGCCACGCGTCATGCCCCATGCCGAACTGCCGGCGCTCCAGGGCGAACAGCGTATGCCGATTCGGGCGAATGGGGTAGCGCATTCCCTCATGAACCAGGATATGCTTCAGGCCGGCCAGCTCCATCTGGCGGAGGGAATAGGCAACGCCTTCCTGCATCCAGCTGTTGCCGGTGACGCAGGTTACCCCCAGCAAATCAACCCTGGACGACTTTGCCAGCATAAGCAGAGCGACACCGTCATCAAACATTTCCACCATATCGGTATCAAGAATGACCTTTTCTTTCTGCCCGGCAGCGCCTGCGTCCGCCGAAAACAGAAAAATCATGCACGCCAGACACCCGGCCATCAGTCGTTTCATCCAGTGCGCAGCCATAGGCATCCCCCTTGAATCAGAAAAGTGCCGCGTTGCACCATGGCTTTTCCGGCCATGAAAAATTCATCCCCCGCCATGGAGCAACATGGCCCGACAGAAATGCCGCGACTCGTCCGAGCGCGCATGCTCGGCCATTCTTTCGCCTTTCCGTCACGGCATGGCTGACGGCATGTACTGACATTTGTAGCTGAAGCGACCTGTCACTGGCATCATCTTCGGGATGATTTTCAAACAATTCATCACCGGAATGATGCTGCGGAAGGCACGTCTGTGCTAGAAAAACACCCAGATACGGCGCTCCATCCCCGTGCCTCCAGAGAGGGGCATTCCCACCGGAAAAACAAACTTGCTATGGGAGGAACAACGGCATGAAAAGACATCGAGAGTATTGTATAAAGAATGTTATAATGACATACTCCAGTTAAGGAGTTCTTTATGCAATACTGTCCAAAATGTGCGTCAGAGCGGA